>NZ_CP138989.1:2722500-3322500 GCF_044594645.1 Algibacter sp. R77976 | reverse complement strand
TCTCGATGTTGCTTAGTGTCTTCTTCCCATTTTTCTTGAGCAACAGCTAATTCTTTTTCAATGCGTTTTTCGTCATCTCTAAGTTTTGCAGCTTCCTCGTATTTTTGTTTTCTAACAACCGTATTCTTTAATTCCTTAATGTCTTCTAGTTGTTTTTCAAGCTCAATAATTTGCTTTGGCACATCAATATTTGTGATGTGCACTCGAGAACCAGCTTCATCTAAGGCATCAATAGCTTTGTCTGGTAAAAACCGTTCTGTCATGTACCTATTTGTTAATTTCACACAAGCTTCAATAGCTCCAGGAGTGTAATCAACATTATGATGTTCTTCGTATTTACTTTTAATATTATTCAGAATTTCAATAGTTTCATCAACTGTAGTTGGTTCTACAATAACCTTTTGAAAACGACGCTCTAAAGCTCCGTCTTTCTCTATATATTGTCTGTATTCATCTAAAGTGGTTGCACCAATACATTGTATTTCTCCTCTAGCTAAAGCGGGTTTAAACATGTTTGAAGCATCTAAACTTCCAGTTGCACCACCAGCGCCAACAATGGTATGTATTTCGTCAATAAATAAAATGACATCATCATTTTTTTCAAGCTCGTTCATAACGGCTTTCATGCGCTCTTCAAATTGCCCGCGGTATTTTGTGCCAGCAACTAAACTTGCTAAATCAAGCGTAACTACGCGCTTATTAAATAAAATACGTGATACTTTTCTTTTAACAATTCTTAGGGCTAAACCTTCGGCAATAGCAGATTTACCAACACCTGGTTCACCAATTAAAAGCGGATTGTTTTTCTTTCTTCTGCTTAAAACCTGTGAAACACGCTGGATTTCCTTTTCTCTACCCACCACAGGGTCTAGCTTCCCTTCTTCAGCCATAGCCGTTAAATCACGTCCAAAATTATCTAAAACAGGTGTTTTAGACTTCTTGTTAGACTTCCCGGCTGGAGCATTAAATATATTGTCCTTTGTAGAATCTTCTTCAGGATTTTTATCGTCGTCTTGAAATTCAGACTTTGGTTCTATATAATCATTATCGTTTGTAATCATAGATTTAAATTGTTCTTTAACATTATCGTAATAAACTCTCAGCTTATTTAAAAGCTTGGTAGTGGGGTCGTTTTCATTTCTTAAAATACATAACAATAAATGTGCTGTGTTAATTGATGTACTTTGAAAAAGTTTAGCTTCTAAAAACGTAGTTTTTAAAGCGCGTTCTGCTTGCCTAGTAAGATGTAAGTTCTTTTTTTGGTTTGAAGCAATAGCTATATTTGGGTTAGCAGGACTTAATATCTCTACTTTTCGCCTTAAATGATTTAAATCAATATCTAAGGCGTTTAAAATATTTATTGCTTTTCCATTGCCATCACGCAAAAGTCCAAGCATTAAATGTTCAGTACCAATAAAGTCATGGCCTAAACGTAATGCTTCTTCTTTGCTATATGCAATCACATCTTTTACTCTTGGGGAAAAATTATCGTCCATAAATCGTGTCCTTTCTGCATTAAAAATAGTAAAACATTTTAATTAATGTCAAAAACTATTCCTAAAATTGTATGTATCGTGCTAATTGACGAAAAAATCTTTATAAAATCAAAATATTATGATGCATACTTATTAACGAAATAAGTCGTGTAAATTGTTAATAAATTACATGAAAAATGAATATGGTTTATCTCACTATGACTAATGAAATTCTTATATTAGCATGTTTGTAAAATCACATAAAATTAAATTAATTTATTTATGGCAGAAGGAGAAAAATTAATCCCTATTAATATTGAAGATGAGATGAAATTGGCTTACATTGATTATTCAATGTCAGTCATTGTGTCACGTGCTTTACCAGATGTAAGAGATGGTTTGAAACCCGTACACAGACGTGTGCTTTATGGAATGCATGAACTGGGAATTAGAGCAAATTCAGCACATAAGAAATCTGCAAGAATAGTTGGAGAGGTTTTAGGTAAGTATCACCCACACGGTGATACATCTGTATACGATGCTATGGTGCGTATGGCTCAAGAATGGAGTTTACGATATATGCTTGTAGATGGGCAAGGAAACTTTGGTTCTATTGATGGTGATAGTCCTGCAGCAATGCGTTATACGGAAGCTCGAATGAAGAAGATATCTGAAGATATGTTAGCAGATATTGACAAGGAAACCGTAGATCATAAACTAAATTTTGACGATACATTACAAGAGCCAACTGTTTTGCCTACAAGAATTCCTGGGCTTTTAGTTAATGGTGCTTCTGGTATTGCTGTAGGTATGGCAACTAATATGCCACCTCATAACTTGACAGAAGTTGTTAATGGTACTATCGCATATATTGAAAATAACGATATTGAAATAGATGAGCTTATGCAGCATGTAAAAGCTCCAGATTTTCCAACCGGAGGAACCATTTATGGTTACGATGGTGTAAAAGAAGCTTTTCATACAGGTCGTGGGCGTATTGTAATGCGAGCTAAAGCTAACATAGAAGAGGTTAATGGTCGTGAATGTATTATTGTTGATGAGATTCCTTATCAAGTCA
Source organism: Algibacter sp. R77976 (assembly GCF_044594645.1). Lineage (GTDB taxonomy): Bacteria > Bacteroidota > Bacteroidia > Flavobacteriales > Flavobacteriaceae > Algibacter_B. Next base: position 3,319,947 of record NZ_CP138989.1, on the reverse strand, counting down.
ATAAGGCAGATATGATTAAAAAAACGGCCGATTTAGTTAATGATAAAAAGCTTGAAGGTATTTCACTTATTCGTGATGAATCTGATAGAAATGGAATGCGTATAGTTTACGTTTTAAAACGTGATGCCATTCCTAACATTGTATTAAATAAATTATTTAAGTATACGGCGCTACAATCCTCATTTAGTGTTAATAACATCGCCCTTGTTAATGGGCGACCTCAGTTGTTAAACCTAAAAGAATTGATTCATTATTTCGTAGAACATAGACATGAGGTTGTTGTAAGAAGAACAACTTACGAACTACGTAAAGCAGAGGAAAGAGCCCATATACTTGAAGGTTTAATTATTGCTTCAGATAATATTGATGAAGTAATTAAGATAATTAGAGCGTCTTCAAACGCAGATGAAGCTAGAGCAAATTTAATTGAGCGTTTTAAACTGTCTGAAATCCAAGCTAAAGCAATAGTTGAGATGAGGCTGCGCCAGTTAACTGGTTTAGAGCAAGATAAGTTGCGTGCAGAGTATGATGAAATCATGAAAACCATTATTGATCTAAAGGATATTTTAGATAATAAAGTTCGTAGAATGGATATCATAAAAGCAGAGTTGGAAGTTGTAAGAGATAAGTATGGAGATGAGCGTCGTTCTGTTATCGAGTATGCTGGAGGAGACTTGAGTATTGAAGATATGATTCCTAACGAAAAAGTGGTTATCACTATTTCTCATGCAGGTTATATTAAGCGTACATCTCTTACTGAATATAAAACTCAAAATAGAGGAGGTGTAGGACAAAAAGCGTCAACTACTCGTAATGAAGATTTCTTAGAAAACCTATTTGTTGGTACAAACCATCAATATATGTTGTTCTTTACTCAAAAAGGAAAATGTTTCTGGATGCGTGTTTACGAAATTCCAGAGGGTAGTAAAACTTCAAAAGGAAGAGCAATTCAAAACCTTATAAATATTGAGCAAGATGATAAAGTTATGGCTTTCATTTGTACTCAAGATTTAAAAGATGAAGAGTATATAAATAGTCATTATGTCATTATGGCTACTAAGAAAGGTCAAGTTAAGAAAACTTCGCTTGAGCAATATTCTAGACCAAGAACAAACGGTATTAACGCTATTACAATTAAAGACGATGATGTTTTACTAGAAGCTAAACTTACAACTGGTGAAAGCCAAGTGATGTTAGCATTAAAATCTGGTAAAGCAATACGTTTTGAAGAAGCTAAAACACGTCCTATGGGTCGTGGTGCTTCTGGTGTAAGAGGTATTCGTTTGCAAGATGAAAAAACCGATGAGGTTATTGGTATGATTGCCGTTGATGATATGGAGAGCAACGTACTTGTTGTTTCTGAGAACGGTTATGGTAAACGTTCTAGTCTAGAAGATTATAGAATTACCAATCGTGGAGGAAAAGGTGTTAAAACCATTTCTATTACCGAAAAAACAGGTAATTTAGTATCTATAAAGAATGTAACTGATGATGATGACTTAATGATTATAAACAAATCTGGAATAGCAATAAGAATGGCTGTAAAAGATTTAAGAGTTATGGGGCGTGCCACTCAAGGTGTTAAGTTAATTAACTTAAAAGGGAACGATTCTATAGCTGCCGTTGCAAAAGTAATGCATGATGAGGATGAAGTAGAATTAGACGAAGAAGGAAATGTAATTGTATCGGAAGTTACTGAAAATACTGATGTTCCTGAAGATGGCACAACTCTTGATAATGATATAAACGATAATAACACTGAATCTTAAACTTAATTTTATTTAAAATGAAAAAACAATTATTCATAGCTTTAACTGTTTCAATTAGTGCACTTTCATTTGCACAAAAAAAGGAATTGAAAACATTAGAGAAAGCTATTAAAAGTAACAATTTTACGGAAGCAAAAGCTGCAGTTAATCAAGCCGAAAGCTTAATATCTGCAATGGATGATAAATCTAAAGCAAAATTTTATTATTTAAAAGGTAAAGCTTTTTATGCTAATGGTAAAGCATCTATTGCTGATATTGATACAGCACTAGAAAGCTTAGGTAATGTAGAAGGAGCTTATAGCTCAGAAATTAAAGATCTAAAACAAAACATGACTAATGGTTTGTTAACAACTGGTAATACAGCTTATGAGAAAAAGGAGTTTTCTAAAGCTTCTAAGCATTTTGAAAAGGCTTATAGAGTAACTGAAAAAGATACGCTATTTCTTTATTACGCAGCAGCAACAGCTGTTAACGTAAAAGAGTACGATAGAGCTTTAGTGCTTTATGAAGAGCTTAAAGACTTAGGTTTTACTGATGTGAAAAAAGAGTATTATGCTACAGATAAGGAGACTGGTAAAGAAGTGGTTTTAGATAAAGGTACACGTGATGTTTACGTAAAAGGAGGAAGCCATATTAAGCCGGGAGAGCGTTTGTCTAAATCAAAGAAGCCAGAAATTGTAAAAAACATTGCGCTAATTTATATTTCTAATGGAGATAATGAAAAGGCGCTTTCTGCAATTAAAGATGCTAGGGTAGAAAACCCAGATAATGTTGATTTAATAATTAATGAAGCTAATATTCATTTACAATTAAAGGATGAAGATAAATTTAAAACTTTAATTGAAGAAGCCCTTGTAAAGCAACCTGATAATGAAGTTTTACACTATAATGTAGGTGTAGTAAATATGAATAAAGGGGATGTTGCAAAAGCTCAGGAATCTTTTGAAAAGGTTTTAAGCTTAGATCCTACTTATTCTGATGCTGCATTAAACCTTTCAAACATATACATCGAAAAAGGAAATGTTGTAATTGAGGATATGGGTAATTTAGGAATGAGTAAAGCTGATGATGCTAAGTATGAAAAACTAAAGGTTGAAAAAAACGCTTTATTTCAAAAAGCAGCAGATATTCTAACTGGCTTTATGAGTACTAATTCAGGTGCTGGGTCAGATATTTTAACGCAGTTAAAAAATATTTATCTTGCTTTAGGTGAAAGCCAAAAAGCTAAAGATATTACTGCTAAAATAGATGCTATGACTGGAGGACAGTAAGAGTAATTAAATTATTAAATATAAAAAATGCCGCTAATTTATTAGCGGCATTTTTTATAAACTCGTTTAAGCTATTTGGATTTAAGCGAAATATTCAGCAAATAAAAAGTTTAAACAAGTTCTAGATAATTTTTTTAATAACTCTAAGTTTATGCGTGTGTGTGTTCTTATCTACATTATAGATGCCTGAATGGTCTAATCTATCTATTCGAACTTTTCCGTGGGCATGTATAATATAATTGTCTTTCATAATAATGCCTACATGAATAATAACCCCTTCGCTATTGTCAAAAAAGGCTAAATCACCAGGTTCACTTTCTTCAATAAAACTTAAAGCTTCACCTTGCGTGGCTTGTTGAGATGCATCACGTAATAATTTATAGCCATTTAGTTTGTATACCATTTGCGTAAAACCAGAACAATCAATTCCAAAAGGTGTTTTTCCTCCCCATAAATAAGGTGAGTTTAGAAATGTAAAAGCCGTTTTAATTAGGTTAGTTTTATCGGTTTTATCATTAGTGAAATCTCCTTCATATTTATGATTTAAAATTGAAAGTCCGTTTAAGCTAGACCCTATGCAAATTGGGAATAATTGGTTGTTTTCATCTTCAATAAATTCAACTAAATCTGTGGATAGCTTTGGTGGTTCATCATGAAGCGATTTATATTGATCTTCCGATATTTCTGTATATTGTTTATTATCTATCCAGCCTTCGTATTTATCAAAAGCTAATCTAATTTTAATCCATTGTTTACGTTGTTCAATAATTTTAAAAAAGTCACCATAAAGCACTTGTGATACAAGTTCACTCATGTCTGAAGGCTCATTTCGAAGCGGGACAATGCTTAAATTACAAATACCGTATTGCATTAATAGTTTTAGTTTCGTTCTATAATCATTGCAGAAGCGCCTCCGCCACCATTGCAAATTGCAGCAGCTCCAATTTTAGCATTATTTTGCTCTAAAACATTTAATAATGTAATTAGGATTCTAACTCCAGAACATCCAAGCGGATGACCAAGAGATACAGCGCCACCATTAACATTAACGTTTTTGTCATTAAGCCCCAATATCTTCATATTAGCTAATCCAACAATAGAAAAGGCTTCATTAAATTCAAAAAAGTCAACATCGTTTATATTAATTTTAGCCTTATCAAGTGCTTTTGGTAGAGCTTTGGCGGGAGCCGTTGTGAACCATTCTGGTTCATGAGCAGCATCAGCATAACTTTTTATAGTGGCTAATGGTTTTAAACCTAATTCATCTGCTTTTTCTTTACTCATTAAAATCATGGCACCTGCACCATCATTTATAGTTGATGCATTTGCTGCAGTAACAGTGCCATCTTTAGAAAAAGCTGGACGTAAATTAGGGATTTTATCTAATCTAACATTGGTGTACTCTTCATCTTTCACAACAATTATTGGCTCTCCGCGACGTTGAGGGACTTTAACAGGTACAACTTCATTATTAAATTTACCAGCTTCCCAGGCAGCAGCAGAACGTTTATATGATTGAATGGCATATGCATCTTGATCTTCTCTTGAAAATTCATATTTAGTAGCACAAACATCGGCACACACGCCCATAGCATTTTGGTCGTAAGCATCAACTAATCCATCTTTTTGTAACCCATCAATCAAAGTGGCTGGGCCAAACTTTGTAGCACTTCTAGCGTGCAAATAGTGGGGGATTAAACTCATGTTTTCCATGCCACCAGCAACAACAATATTGGCATCACCTAAAGCAATAGATTGAGCCGCTTGCATTACGGTTTTCATACCAGAGGCACAAACTTTGTTTATAGTTGTACAAGGCACAGTATTCGGTATGCCCGCATAAATAGCTGCTTGTCTTGCTGGCGCTTGACCCGTGCCAGCTTGCACGACGTTACCCATTAAAACTTCATCAACTAAATCTACGTTTAAATTTATTTTTTCCAAAGCACCTTTTATTGCAATTGCGCCTAATTTAGGAGCGGGTATTGTAGATAAAGCACCTAAAAAACTTCCAATAGGAGTTCTTGCAGCAGAAACAATAACGACTTCTTTATTCATCTATCTAAAGTTTTAGTTTAGTCTATGCGAAAATAACGATTTTTTAGTAAAAATTTGGAAGAATAGATTATTATAAAAAATGGTGAAAGCTTATAAATTTATTACATTTGATTTCTAGATGAAACATCCATTACTATAATTCAATATTTAACGAAATGATTACATGGGTGTTACATGTGACATATAAAAAAGGAATGAATACAGACACATGAAAGATTTCATAAACAAACTATATAAAAACCATTCCTTGATTTATAAGGTGCTATTATTTATTAGCACAACCTTTCTAATTGTTTATTTGTTTCCAAAAAGCGGAAAATTTAAATATAGTTTTGAAAAAGGAAAGCCGTGGCAGTCTGAAAGTTTACAGGCGCCTTTTGATTTTGCCATAAAGAAGACCGACGAAGAAATTACTTCAGAAAAAAAGAGGATTTCTGAAAATGCAACCCTTTATTTTGATCTAGATAATAATATACAGCAGAAGGTTAATAGTGCTTATAAGAACCAGTTTAAAGATGCTTTTTCTGATTCAATACCTACTTATGCTTCAAATAGATTATTCAATACCGGTCAAAGTATTATTTCAGAGTTGTATCGATATGGTGTTTTAAGTGATGATTATAATTTCTCTAAAGACCGTTCTATTGTTATTCTTGATGGGAGAGAGAAGAAACAAGATGGTTTTTATTCAAATCTAATTCCACAAGATGGTGTCACCGGGGTTATAGAAAAGGTTTTGGCTAAAAACAACTTAACTCATTTTAAAACAAAATTTGTGGCGTTATGCTTCGATTTAATTGAGCCTAATATCACCTATAATAAAGCGTTTACAGATAAAGCAATTCAAGATGAATTAAGCAGAATTTCATATACTAGAGGAAGTGTTGCTAAGGAGACTTTAATAGTTTCTAAAGGTGAAGTGATTGAAGGTGATAAGTATCAAATTTTAAAATCTTTACAGTCTGAATACGAGTCTCAAGTATGGAATGAAGCCAATTATAATTGGGTTTTATTCGCTTATACTTTATTAGTGGCTTTAGTTTTGCTAATGTTGCTTTTGTTTTTAAGAAAATACAGAATGGAGGTTTTCGAGAATAATACAAAAGTTACCTTCATATTTTTTAATATATCATTGATGATTTTCATTACTACTTTAGTGGTAAACTATGATTCAAAATATATTTACATTGTCCCAATTTGTATTCTTCCGTTGGTGTTTAAAGCATTTTTTGATGCGCGACTTGGCCTTTTTGCGCACGTGCTTACCGTACTTTTATTAGGTTTTATAGTGCCTAATAGTTACGAATACTTGTTTTTACAAATTATAGCAGGGATAGTAACTATACTAACCGTTTCAGAGTTATACAAGCGCGCCAATTTATTTATTTCAGTAGGGCAAATTACACTAATTTACATCATAGCTTATTTTGCTTTTTTTGTAATTCATGAAGGTAGTATAGAAACGCTTAAATGGGAAACATTCATTTGGTTTGTGTTAGGTGGATTAGCGACCTTGTTTGTGCAACCATTAATTTATGCATATGAAAAACTTTTTGGGTTAGTTTCAGATGTTTCGCTTTTAGAACTTTCTGATACAAATACCAAGTTACTTAAAGAGTTATCAAATAAAGCACCAGGCACATTTCATCATTCTTTAAACGTTGCTAATTTAGCTGAAGCATCTGCTAATGAAATAGGTGCAAACGCCATGCTAGTAAGGGTAGGAGCATTGTATCACGATATTGGTAAAATGAAGAACCCTACTTATTATACCGAAAACCAGTCAACAGGTATTAACCCACATGACGAGTTGTCTTCACGAGAAAGTGCAAAAATAATTATAAACCACGCTCTTAATGGTATTGAAATAGCTAGAAAAAATAATTTACCAGATAGAGTTATTGATTTTATTAGAACACACCACGGAACAAGTGTTGTGTATTATTTTTATATGCAGGAGAAAAAGGGTTTTCCAGATGTTGAGATAGATAAAACCGATTTTAGTTATCCAGGACCAAAACCATTTAGTAAAGAAACTGCTATTTTAATGATGTGTGACAGTATTGAAGCGGCATCCAAAAGTTTAAAAGAGCCAACTTCTACTAAAATTGAAGCTTTTGTTGAAAATATTATAAATAAGCAAATAGAAGAGGGGCAATTTTTAAATGCTAACATTACTTTTAAAGAAATTCAATCCATAAAAAAAGTACTAAAACACAAGCTTGCAAATATTTACCATTTAAGAATTGAATATCCAGAATAAAATCTAAAAAAAAAGAACAAAAATGTTTGTGTTGTTTAAGATGAAAAACTAAATTTGCATCCGCATTTAAATTAAATGTGAACGTTCATATCATTATTACTGGAGAGGTGCCTGAGTGGCCGAAAGGAGCGGTTTGCTAAATCGTCGTACCTAGAAATAGGTACCCAGGGTTCGAATCCCTGTCTCTCCGCAAATTTATTTAAATAAAGATAACTATTCGGGGTGTAGCGTAGCCCGGTTATCGCGCCACGTTTGGGACGTGGAGGCCGCAGGTTCGAATCCTGCCACCCCGACTACCTAGAAATAGGAAAAACAAAAAAACTGATAATTTAATAATTATCAGTTTTTTTTGTTTTACAATGTGTTTTGTGATTGATATAAAATCAACAAAGGTGAGTGGTTTGTATAGTTTGCACATCTTTTTTATACACTAAGCTACAAAATATAAGTCTTAATTTTTTTCCAAATCCTTTTTAATAAATAACCAGAAATTAAAGCTGTAATTGTTAAAGCTATTGCGTAATCATAATCGCCATAAATCCAATAACCTGTCGCAAACATACAAGAGTAAATTAAAATACAACCTAGAAACATTGCAAGAATCCCAGAAGGAACGCTCCATGCTTCATCCGAACCTTTGATGTTAATATTATTAGCTTCGGCTTCATTAATAATTTTTGTCCACCCAGGCCCACCTGGTTGGATTTTTTTGTAAAAACCTTGTAAAACTTCCTTGCTTTCTGGTTGGGTAATAAAGGTTGCAATTAACCATATAATTGTTGTAATTAAAACAACAAAAGGATATTCTAAATAATCATCAAAAGCACCTGTTTCTGAATTAAATAAATAAGCACCTATGGGTGTTAGTTTTAATAATATAGAGATGATTCCCGAAGTAAACATAGCAGTAATTTCACTCCAAGCATTAATACGCCACCAAAACCAACGTAGTATAAATATAAGGCCCGTACCAGCCCCAAAAACTAATAACAATTCAAATAATTGTAGTGCGTTTTGTAATAATAGCGCCAATACTGCACTAAATACCATTAAAACGACCGTAGAAATTCTACCAACAGCAACCAATCTTTTTTCTGAAGCATTCGGGTTAATTTGTTGTTTGTAAAAATCATAAACAATATAAGAAGCCCCCCAATTAAGCTGTGTTGAAATGGTACTCATATAGGCAGCTATTAATGACGCTAATACTAGACCAAGTAAGCCACTTGGAAGTTTAGTGAGCATTGCAGAGTAAGCTAAATCATGTCCCAATTTGTCATCAGCTATATTAGGAAACGCTTCTTGAATACTAGCTAAATCTGGAAATACAACTAATGATGCTAATGCCACTAAAATCCATGGCCAAGGACGTAAAGCATAATGCATAATATTAAAGAAAAAAGTCGCACCTATGGCATGATTTTCATCTTTGGCTGCTAACATTCGTTGTGCTATGTAGCCACCTCCACCCGGTTCTGCTCCTGGATACCAAGAACTCCACCATTGTACTGCTAATGGTATAATAAACAATGTTATTAAAGCTTGCTTATTGCTAAAATCAGGTAAAATAGAAAGTTTGTCTGTTACGTTTTCATTCATCAATAAGGTTTCAATACCACCTACTTCTGGAATATTAACTAAATAATAAGCAGCACCAATAGCGCCTCCCATTGCAACAAAAAATAATATAAAATCGGTGTAAACAACACCCTTAAAACCACCCATAGCGCTAAAGATAACAGTAATTAATCCAGCACTTACTACAGTTTGCCATGGTTCAAGTCCCAACATAATACCGCCAATTTTTATAGCGGCTAATGTAACTGCAGACATCGTAATAATATTGAAAATAACACCTAAATAAATAGCTCTAAACTTTCTTAAAAACTTAGCAGGTGCTCCGCCATATCTAAATTCATAAAATTCTATATCAGTATTTACGTTTGATTTACGCCAAAGTTTTGCATAAATAAAAACTGTTAATAAACCCGTAAGTAAAAAAGCCCACCAAACCCAATTTCCTGAAACACCATTAGTTCTTACTATATCTGTTACTAAATTTGGTGTATCTGTTGAAAATGTTGTAGCCACCATAGAAACACCTAATAACCACCAAGGCATTGTTCGCCCTGAAAGGAAAAATTCATTTGAACTTTTCCCTGCTTTTTTTGAAACATAAACACCTATAGAAAGCGTAATTGTAAAGAATAGAATAATCAATGTATAATCTAACGTGCTTAAGGATATCATAGGGTGTAGTTGTTAAATGTAATTTGTGTTTGAATTGAATGCTTTTTTTAAGCTAAGTTATTTATAATATTATTATATAGTAATATATGATATAAAAAAGAGTTACTCAAAAATTAGACGTTTTATGTTTGAACAAAAAATTTATTATTAACTATTTTTATAGATAATTTGTTTTGTTTATATAACATGGTTTGGATTGAGTGTTCATAAAGAAAAAAGTATTTAATACAATTCGTGTTGTCATAATTAACCATAGCTTGTTTAAGCAAAAAAAAGTTCAGTTTTAACTAAACTTTTTTTGCAATTACCTTTTAATTAAAAAGCTTAACCAGATGTTTTAGTTAGATCATATTAATAGATACAATCCTAATTAGTGTTAGTCGTACTACTTAAATACTCATTGTGAAATTATCATTCTTTGTTAATTATTATGGCTTATTTTGTTTAATATCTAAATATGTTATTGTCAAATTATGAAATCAATAATAATAAGCTTACTACGTAAATTTGTTGATTAAATACACTTAAAAATACGTATAAATACTTAGTTTTGTGTTTAAATACGTAATTTATGAAGCATATTATTGTTGTTGGAAACGGAATGGTTGGTTACAAGTTTTGTGAGAAATTTGTAGAGAAATCTGAAGCTAAAGACTTTAAAATCACAGTTTTTGGTGAAGAACCAAGACCTGCTTACGATAGAGTTCATTTAAGTGAATTTTTTGAAAATCAAGATGCAAAAGCATTAGAAATGGCTCCGGCAGAATGGTATGCAGAGAACGATATAGAATTAATCACAGGAGAGCGTGTTGCAGATATTAACAGAGCATCAAAAACGATAACTACTGCTAAAGATCGTGAGTTTTCTTATGATTACTTGGTTCTTGCAACGGGGTCTTCACCTTTTGTGCCACCAATTAAAGGTGTTGAAAAGGAAGGTGTTTTTGTTTATAGAACTATTGAAGATTTAGAAGGTATGTTAGCATATGCTGCTAAGCTTAAAGCTGAAAAACCAAATGCTAGAGCTGCGGTTCTTGGAGGTGGTTTATTAGGTTTAGAGGCTGGTAAAGCGGTTATGGATATGGGTTTAGAACCTCATATTGTAGAGTTCGCTCCTAAGTTAATGCCAAGACAACTAGATTCTAGAAGTAGTCAAGTATTACAATTAAAATTAGAGTCTATTGGTTTAAATATTCATTTAAGTAAAGCAACCAATCAAATTCTAGGTGATGACCATATTACAGGAATGGAGTTTGGTGAAGATGATATGTTAGAAGTTGATATGCTTGTGGTTTCTGCTGGTATTCGACCTAGAGATGAATTAGGGAAAAATTCTGGTTTAGAAGTTGGTGTTCGAGGTGGTATTGTAGTTGATAATAAAATGCAAACATCAGACGAGAATATTTATGCTATCGGTGAGATTGCATTATACAATCAAATGATATATGGTTTAGTTGCTCCCGGTTATGATATGGCTGGAGTTGCTGTAGATCAAATTATAGGTAATACAGAGACGTTGATGCCAGCAGAAATTGATATGTCTACCAAATTAAAATTAATTGGTGTAGATGTAGCGAGTTTCGGAGAGCCGTTTATGCCTGCTGCTAAAGGCCACTCTATAATTTTTGAAAATAAAACACAACATTTATATAAAAGAATTAATGTAAGTCTTGATGGGAAATCGCTTCTAGGAGGGATTCTAGTTGGTGATGCTGCCGATTACAGTATGTTACATCAAATTTATTTAAACGGAATGAAAATTCCTGAAGATCCAGCACAATTAATTTTACCTTCTGGTGATGGTGGAGCATCTTTTGGTGACGTTATGGATTTACCAGACGAAGCACAAATTTGTTCTTGTGAGAGTGTTACAAAAGGACAAATATGTGGTGCTATTGAAAGCGGCGAAGCTACAGATGTAGCTGGTGTAGTTAGTTGCACAAAAGCTGGAACTGGATGTGGTGGTTGTAAACCTATGGTTACCGATTTAACCAATGCAACACTTAAATCTTTAGGTATAACTGTTAAGGCTGGCGTTTGCGAACATTTTGAGCTAGATAGACAAGATTTATATAAAATTATTCAAGTAAAAGGCTATACAACTTTTAACGAGGTTTTAGATAATCACGGTACTGGTGGTCACGGTTGCGAATTGTGTAAGCCTTTAGTGGCTTCATTAATGGCAAGTATAAACGCAGATACTGCTAATAAAGAATATGCTATTCAAGATTCGAATGATAGATTTTTAGCTAATATTCAGCGTAATGGAACTTATTCAGTTGTACCTCGTGTACCAGGTGGAGAAATTACACCAGACAAATTAATTGCTCTTGGAGAAATTGCTAAGAAATACGATTTATATACTAAGGTAACTGGTGGTGTTCGTATCGATTTATTTGGTGCAACATTAAATCAATTGCCATTAATCTGGAAAGAATTAATTGCTCATGGTTTTGAAAGTGGTCATGCTTATGGTAAATCTTTACGTACCGTTAAAACCTGTGTAGGTTCTACATGGTGTCGTTACGGAATGGATGAAAGTGTGAGTTTTGGTATCGAACTAGAGAATAGATATAGAGGTATTCGTGCGCCACACAAAATTAAGGGTGGTGTTTCAGGATGTATTCGTGAATGCGCTGAAGCACGAGGAAAAGATTTTGGTTTAATTGCTGTAGAAGGTGGTTGGAACCTTTACCTTGGAGGAAATGGTGGAGCTACACCACGTCATGCAGAATTGTTTGCAGAACAAATTGATAATGAAACGGTAATTAAATATATAGATAGATACTTAATGTTCTACATGCGTACAGCAAAACCGTTACAACGTACTGCTGCTTGGCAAGATCGTTTAGAAGGCGGTATAGAATACTTAAGAGAAGTTATTATTGAAGATAAATTAGGTATTGCTGCCGATTTAGATGAAGAAATGCAAACTTTAGTTAACAAGTTTGAATGCGAGTGGACACAAGCTGTTAACGATCCAGAAATGATGAAACGTTTTAATCACTTTGTAAATAGTGAAGAAGAAGATGATAACTTAGTTTTTGTTCCTTTAAGGGATCAAAAAATGCCAGAACAATGGAACTAATTAAATAGTACTAAAATTTTAAAGTAAGAAAAGATGGAAGAAATTCTAGATAAATATAAAGCTACTAAGTTAGAAGATGTAAAAGTTTGGTTTAAAGCCGCTTCAATAAACGATTTTCCAAAAGATGGAGGTGCTTGTGTAAAATATAAAGACAAACAAATAGCTGTGTTTAACTTTGCACGAACAAATACATGGTATGCATGTCAAAATTTATGTCCGCATAAAATGGAAATGGTTTTGAGTAGAGGTATGATTGGTGATGATAAAGGAGCTCCCAAAGTCGCTTGTCCGCTTCATAAGAAAACATTCTCTTTAGAAAATGGAGAAAATTTAAATGGCGATTTAGATGCTATTGCAACTTATCCTGTTAAAATTGAAGGAGAAAATGTGTATATTGGCTTCTCGGATTAACGATAAGTAATACATACATGAAACCTACACGATTTGAAACAGCAATTGCATTAATTGATAAAGCAAACTCTGAAGATATAAACACATACCAAGTTGCTGGTATAGAATACCCTAAGGAATTATTGTATTCTCAACGTATGACAAGGAAACTGTTACAGTTTGATCCAGATGCTTCTAAAGCACTTCAAATTGCAGCACGTGCACAACATATTTGTCGTTGGAAAATTGCACGTAAAGAATACCCAATGGATCGTGTTGGCTATTTAAAATGGCGTGAGACCTTAAAAAAAATGCATGCCGATTTAACTGTAGATATTTTAAAGCAAGTTGGTTTTGATGAGCAATTTTCAGATCGCGTTAAAGCTATTATTCTTAAAAAACTAATAAAGAAAAACGAAGAGTCTCAAAAGTTAGAAGATACCATTTGCCTGGTGTTTTTAGATTATTATTATGATGAGTTTTTAGAGAAGCATAGTGAAGAGAAGATTATTGATATCTTGAAGAAAACATGGGTAAAAATGTCTGATAAAGGGCATCAGGCAGCTTTAAAATTGCCGTTTTCCGAAAAAGGTTTAGCTTTAGTAAAACAAGCCATTTCTTAACAATACGTATGTAATATGACAAAAAACGGTAATTCATTAGACCAAAGGACTTTTGATAAACTACGCCGTTTATATATTATAGCACTAAGTACAATTGCAGTTTCAGTAATTGTAAGTCAAATATTGATTAGGACACATCTTAGTGGTCAAGAAAGTGATTCTACAATTATAAATGTTGCTGGAAGGCAACGTATGTTAAGTCAAAAACTGACTAAAGATATTGTGTCACTTTCGGCAGAAACTAACCCTGAAAATATAACCCTTCTAAAAAATAAAATTAAGGAAACCCTTCAGCTTTGGGAGTTGTCTCATCACGCGCTTCAAAACGGAAATGATAGCTTGAGACTACCTAATAAGAATAGTAAAAAGGTAATTGAAAAGTATAATTTATTAAACCCTGTTTTTGATACTATTAGTAAGGCTTCAAAATCTATTATAGATAAAATTGAAAATAACCCACCATTATCTTTAGAATTCTATAGTTCAGATATTGAAAAAGTAAAAGCTAACGAAGCAACTTTTTTAACTATGATGGATGATATTGTAAATCAATATGATGTTGAGGCTGAAGATAACGTAGCTTGGTTGCGTCAATTAGAAATGTGGTTAACAGTACTTACACTACTCATTCTTTTTGGGGAATTTTTATTTATTTTTTGGCCAGCGGCAAAATCTGTAAAATCTATTTTGGCCGATTTGTTATCTGCTGAAAAACAAGCAAAAAAGATGGCCTTCGATGCCGATGAGTTGAGCATTGCTAAAGAGAAGTCTATTAAAGAATTACGGGCTTTAAGCCGTGCTATGGATGATACGTTACTATTTGCCCGTATTTTGCCAAACGGAAATTTAGTACACATAGGAAATAAATTTTCACGATTATTTAGTTTTTCAAAGTTTAATAATTCGGTATTATTCTGGAATGTATTGTCTACTGTTGAAAGTGAACAATTGGTAATAGAAGATATTATAGCTACACATAAAAAAACGGGATGGCAGGGTGAAGTAAAATCAACTACAAAAGCAGGTGAAGATATTTGGTTAGAAATGGCAATAATTCCATTTAGTCCCACCGAAGATAAATCGGAGTTATTAATTATTGCTTCAGAAATTACAGAACGAAAAATAGCCCAATTAGAAATAGATAGATTGACTGAAAAAAGCTTTGATGAGAAGATGAATCAGCAAAAAATCATTTCTAGTAAAATTATTGAAAATCAAGAAAAGGAGCAAAACCGCATTGCAAAAGACGTGCATGATGGCATAGGGCAAATGCTTACCGGTTTAAAGTATAATTTAGAGAGTATTGATACTAAAGATGTTGAGAAAACAACGGCTAAAGTTCAACATTTAAAGGAACTAACAACAAATATTATTAAAGGTGTTAGAACAGCAACATTTAATTTAACGCCACCAGAGTTAACCGATTATGGTATTGTACCTGCAATTACCAAATTAGCACTCGAACTAGGAAAGCTTACTGGAAAAGAAATAGTACTTTTTAATAAGACCGATTTTAACCAACGCCTTGATTCACTTTCTGAAATTAATATCTATCGCATCACGCAAGAAGCTATAAATAATGCCATAAAATATGCAGAATCTACACATATTATAGTGTCACTTTCTCACAGTAAAAAATTACTAAGTATTGTTATTGATGATAACGGAAAAGGATTTAACCCCGATAAAGTTAAGCTTATTAAAACAGGAGATGGAGGTATGGGTATGACTTTTATGAAAGAGCGTATCAAGTATATTGACGGGCGATTATTCTTAACTTCTGAAGAAGGAAAAGGAACTCGGGTTACATTGAATATTCCTCTAGATTAAATATAAATTTAAGATGAGAAAACTAATAAATTCTGGTTCTACATTCGAAGAAAAAATTGGATATTCAAGGGCGGTTGTTCAAGATAATTGGGTGTTTGTATCTGGCACTACGGGTTATAATTATGAAACTATGACTATTAGTGAAGATATAGTTAAGCAAACAGAACAATGCCTCTTAAATATTAAAAAGACTTTAAAAGAAGCAGAGGCGAGTTTGTCCGATGTGGTTCGTGTAACTTATATTTTACCAAAGGCCGATGAGTTTGAGTTGTGTTGGCCAATTCTTAAAAAATATTTTGGAGCTATTAAACCAGCTGCAACAATGCTTTCTGCTGGATTGGCAAACGAAAAAATGAAAATTGAAATTCAAGTAACTGCTTTAAAGAGTTAAATACGTAGTATTACGTAATTTTATTACATTTGTACTTATGGATATAATTAATGTTGTTTTAACCGATGATCATGTTTTGGTAAGAGATGGTATCAAAGCGCTCTTAGAAGATCAATCTGGTATTGTTGTTATTGATGAAGCTTCTAACGGAAAAGAAGCTCTAGAAGTTGTTGCTAGAAACAAACCTCATGTATTAATTATTGATATTAGAATGCCAGAAATGAATGGTATAGATGCTGTTAGAGAGATTAACAGGTTGTATACAGATGTTAGAACTTTGGTGCTTTCTATGCACGATTCAGAAGAATACGTAGTACAAGCCATTCAGGCTGGTGCAGACGGTTATTTGCTAAAAGGTGCAAGTAAAGAAGAGTTTTTGAAAGCTGTAAATAAAGTAGCTTCTGGTGGTAAATACTTTACTGGAGATGTGTCTGCAATTATCATGAATAATTTTGTTAGTGGTAATACTAATACTGCTGTTACACCAAAGGTTGAAATAAAAGAAGATCCGTTCAAACTTACTAAACGCGAAAAGCAAATTTTGGGTTTAGTTCTACAATTAAAAAACAATAAAGATATTGCTGATGAACTTAATATTAGCAAGCGTACTGCCGAAGTACATCGTTTTAATCTAATGAAAAAATTAGAGGTAAAAAACTTAATGGAATTAAGTAATAAGGCTAAAGAATACGGGTTGGTTTAATGCGTTTTTAAATTAAAAGCTAATTTCCAAATGCGTTATACTTATGCCATTAACAAGTTTTAATTATCGCAATTATACTTTTCTTTATTTATGTGTAAATAAAATCACAAATGGAAAACCCCAAAAAACGTAAAGTTTACAAAAAGAAACGTTATACAATACCTTTAATAGTGTTAGGTATACTAGTTGTTTTTAGATTTTACCTACCTACATTAGTTAAAAATCAAATTAATAAATCTTTAGCAGATTTACCGGGGTTTTATGGTGAAGTTAAAGACATTGATATTGCATTATATCGCGGAGCCTATGTTATTGAAGGTATGTATTTAAATAAGATACAAGCTAAAACTGAAGTGCCATTTTTGAATTTTCCTAAAAATGATATTTCTATAGAATGGGGTTCCCTATTTAAAGGTAAAATAGTTAGTGAAATTGTAATGCACAACCCTGAAGTTATTTATGTTGTAGAAGATCAAAGTGCTGCAGAAGCTGATGCTGATGTTGATGATTGGACGAAAGCCTTGACAGATATTGTGCCTATTGATATTAATAGATTTACTATTCATGAAGGTAAAATAGCTTATGTCGAATTGGGAACAGATCCAAATATTGATTTACATTTTGATCATGTGGAGCTCACGGCAACTAATTTGCGAAATGTTGTTGAAAAAAATAGAACCTTACCATCTCCAATTCATGCCACGGGTAACTCTATAGGTAAAGGGGAAATGACGCTAGATGGTCGTATAAATTTAGTTAAGGAAATTCCTGATATGGATGTTTCGTTTTCTTTAGAAAAAGCTAATGCAACTGCTCTAAATGATTTTACGCGTCATTATGCAGGAATAGATTTTTCGGCCGGAAAATTTGAGCTGTTTAGTGAGATTGCAATTGCAGATGGTTATTTAAAAGGCTATATGAAGCCCCTATTAGAAAAAAGTAAATTAATAGGAAAAGGAGATAGCTTTTTAGATGTTTTGTGGGAAGGTTTTGTTGGCTTTTTTAAATTCATATTAAAAAACCAAAAAACGAATACGTTTGCAACAAAAATTCCAATTGAAGGTGATTTAAATAATGTAGAAGGTAGTGTTTGGCCAGCAGTTATTAATATTTTTAGTAATGCTTGGATTAAAGCTTTTAAAGGTAAAGTTGATGATGAAATTGAATATAATGATGCCTTCGTAGATGAAAAGAAGAAAAAATAGGTTGAATCTTCTGGTAATAGATTTTTTTATTCATTTTACCAGTTATATCCGCTTTGTTTGGGTAAGCTTAATTTATAAATTCTCAAAAACTAATTAAATAATTTCTCTCATTTTAGGAATTCTATAGAATTGATATTCTTTCGTTACTAATTTCACATTTCTTTTGAAATACTTACTTAGTGTTGTGTAAAATTAAGTATAAATACGTAGTTTTGTACGTATAAAAGTACTTAATTATGGATACTACAACGCAAACTAAATCAACAACACTAAATTTATTCAATCTTAAAAATGTATCTATTCGTACATTTTGGATAACGGCAATATCCTTTTTTCTATGTTTTTTCGCATGGTTTGGTAT
This sequence comes from Algibacter sp. R77976, assembly GCF_044594645.1. Classification (GTDB taxonomy): domain Bacteria; phylum Bacteroidota; class Bacteroidia; order Flavobacteriales; family Flavobacteriaceae; genus Algibacter_B. The sequence continues at coordinate 3,301,745 of NZ_CP138989.1, read as the reverse complement.
CGTACCGTTTATGCCAGATGTAGTTAGGGACTTAGGGTTAACGCCAGACCAAAAATGGAACTCAATTATTTTAGCAGTTTCAGGAACAGTATTCGCAAGATTATTAATTGGTAAATTATGTGATAAATACGGACCTCGTTTATGTTATACTTGGTTATTAATGCTAGGAGCTATTCCAGTAGTTTTATGCGGATTGGTACAAACGCCAACTCAGTTTTTGGTATGTAGATTATTTATTGGTTTTATAGGCGCATCTTTTGTAATCACACAAGTGCATACATCTTTAATGTTTGCTCCAAATATTGTTGGAACAGCAAATGCGACTTCTGCAGGATGGGGAAATCTTGGTGGAGGAGCAAATAGATTAGGAATGCCGTTAATTGCTGCTGCAGTAATTGGTTTTGGTGTTGCCGAAGGGGAAGCTTGGAGATATTCAATGGTAATTGCAGGGATAGTTTGTTTCTTAATGGGTATTGTGTATTTCTTTTTTACCCAAGATACACCACAAGGAAATTTTAAAGAGTTAAAAGAATCTGGAATCAAAATTGAAAAAAAGAAAGATCAGGTAAGTTTTGCAACCGTATTAAAAGATTATAGAACGTGGATTCTATTTGTTGTTTATGCGGCATGTTTCGGTATTGAATTAACAGTTTATGGTACCATGGATGATTATTTGCAAAACACCTTTCAATTAGAAAGAGCAACAGCAGGAAATATTGTTTTATCATTCGCGTTAATGAATATTTTTGCAAGAACCTTAGGTGGTTTCTTTGGCGATAAATTTGGTAAACTTAAAGGTTTAAGAGGTCGTGTGTTATTCTTAGCAGGAATTTTAGCAGTACAAGCTGCCATGTTAATGACTTTTTCTACAACAACAAGTATTGCTATTGGTATCGTATTTTTAATATTATTTAGTTTGTCTGTGCAAATGGCAGAAGGCGCAACGTTTTCGGTTGTTCCATTTATAAATAAAAAAGCAATAGGATCTGTTTCTGGAATTGTAGGAGCAGGTGGTAATGTAGGAGCATTTTTAGCAGCTATGTTGTTAAAGTCGCAATCTGCAGTTGCAGAAAAAGCAGCTATTGCTGCCAATCAAGGGTTAGGAGAATCTGTTATAAACGCTGCACAATCTGCCGCATCAGCATCAGCTGTATCTAATGGTTATTTTATAATAGGAATTGTTGTAGCTATTACGGCTGTTGTTTCATTAACAATTCGTTTTTCTGAAGAAGATGAAAACATTGCTAGAATAGATTCTAATATTAACCCAGAAGATTTAATACCTGTAAAAGTAAAAAGTTAAACGTTTCGAATTCCGCGAAAGCAGAAAATCGAAAAGCTTTAAAATTGATAAGTAACATTAATTATTTAGTTTGTTCATTTTTATCAATTTATAAATATAAGATGCCTTTTTTAAGGTATTCAGAATAATGAGTCAAGTATTTGTTTTCTGATTTTAAAATGTATTATTTAGTGTAAAATGTAAGTCCCATATGATTAAAAGCAAAGTAAAAACAACGTGTTCCTATTGTGGTGTAGGATGCGGTATTATTGTTAAAAAAGATAATAATGATAAGGTTTTTGTTGAAGGCGATAAAGATCATCCTGTAAACAAAGGTATGTTGTGTTCTAAAGGCATGAATTTGCATTACGTTGCAAATGATACTTCCGATAGGATTTTATACCCAGAAATGCGTTGGAGTCGTTCTCACCCGCGCGAGCGTGTAAGTTGGGACGACGCTTTAGATAGAGCTTCAAGTGTTTTTAAATCAATTATTAAAAAGCACGGTCCAGATAGTGTTGCTTTTTATGTTTCAGGACAAAGTTTAACAGAAGAATATTATATTGCTAATAAACTTACTAAAGGGTTTATTGGCACAAATAACATCGATACGAATTCAAGATTATGTATGAGTTCTGCGGTGGTTGGTTATAAGAAAACATTTGGTGAAGATAGTGTGCCAGTTTCTTATGAAGACATAGAACTTGCAGATACTTTTTTAATTACCGGAGCTAATCCTGCTTGGTGTCATCCCATTTTATTCAGACGTATTGAAAAGCGTAAAGAGGAAAATCCTGATGTAAAAATTATTGTGATTGATCCTCGAAAAACTGATACGGCTAATTTTGCCGATTTACATTTACAGATCCTTCCAGGTACCGATGTTGTTTTAAATAACGCAATTGGTAGATGCTTGTATAAACGTGGTTTAATTGATGAAGATTTTATAAATAATCACACCGAAGGTTTTCAAGCTTACAAAGATTTAATATTTAAAACATCTTTAAAACAGGCTTCTAAAATATGTGGCGTTGAAGAAAAAGATATAAGAAAAGCAGCCGATATTATTGGCCTTTCAAAAGGTTTTATAAGTATGTGGACTATGGGGCTTAATCAAAGTGTTATAGGAACAGACAAAAATACATCACTTCTAAATTTATCCCTAATTACCGGACAAGTAGGAAAACCAGGTTCAGGGCCTTTCTCGTTAACAGGGCAGCCAAATGCTATGGGAGGTCGCGAAGTAGGCGGTATGGCAAATCTGTTAGCGGTTCATAAAGATTTAGGCAATGAAGAACATCGTCGTGAAGTTGCTCAGTTTTGGGGTGTAGATAAAATTAACCCAAAACCAGGATTAACAGCTACAGAATTATTTGATGCACTAGAAAGTGGTAAAGTTAAGGCCGTTTGGATTGCTTCTACTAATCCTTTAGTTAGTATGCCAAATTTAAATCGTATAGAAAAAGCCATGAAAAACTCAAAGTTTGTTGTGGTTCAAGATATTTCTCATAAGTCGGATACGGTTGCTTTCGCAGATTTAGTTTTACCAGCTGCAAGTTGGTTGGAGAAGGAGGGAACGATGACGAATTCTGAAAGGCGAATTTCACATTTACCTAAAGTAATTGAAGCTCCAGGAGAAGCAAGACCAGATGTTGAGATATTTTGTGATTTTGCACAGCGCATGGGTTTTAGAGGTTTTAATTTTAACAATGCAAGCGAAATATACGATGAGTATGCATCTATGACTAAAGGGACAAATATTGATGTGTCCTTTTTGAATTATGATCGTTTAAAAAATGAAGGTACTTTTCAATGGCCTGTGCCAGAATTAAGACATAAAGGAACGCCACGTTTATTTGCAGACAAAAAGTTCTATACACCATCAAAAAAAGCACAATTTAATTTACCAAATAATACACTAAACACATCGTTAGCACCTAATAATGAGTTTCCATTAATTTTAACAACAGGCCGTATTCGAGACCAATGGCATACCATGACTAAAACAGGGAAGGTATCACGTTTAAAAACGCATTATCCTACGCCTGTTTTAGAAATCAACCCAGTAGATGCCTTTTTATATAAAATTAAGAATGGAGATATCACAGAAATAAAAGGAGAAAATGGTGTAGTAAGAGTACGAGCTAAAATTACAGACACCATTAAAAGAGGTGTTGTGTTTTTACCAATGCATTGGGGTAAACAATTGCAAAGTAATTTAAATAGAGCCAATAATTTAACTAACACACACATTGATCCTGTATCTAAAGAACCTGACTTTAAATACACAAGGGTTTCGGTTGCTAAGTATAAAAAAGCAGTAGATAAGATTATTGTTGTTGGGGCAGGAGCAGCGGCATTTAGGTTTATACAAAATTATAGAGAGCAAAATGAAACAGATGAAATTCATGTGTTTTCAAAAGAACCTAATCTATTTTACAATAGAGTTTTATTACCAGAGTATGTTACCGAAGAATTGTCTTGGGAGCAACTATTAAAAATTAAAGAGAAAGAGTTAAGTAAGTTAAATATTCATTTACATCCAGAGACCTATATTACTGAAATTTGTAAGGTTGATAAATATGTAATTGACAATACCAATGAAACACACACTTTCGATAAGTTAATATTAGCAACAGGAAGCCGTGCATTTGTACCTAAAGATGTTCAGATAGATTTACCAGGTCGTTTTACCATGCGAAATAAGAGTGATGCCGATAGTTTTAAAACGTATTTAGATGCTACAGGTTTACCACCAGAAGAGCAACATGTTGTTATAGTTGGAGGTGGATTATTAGGTTTAGAGCTTGCAGCAGCTATGAAGCATAAAAACGCTAAAATTACCATTGTACAGCGTGCTTCTCGTTTAATGGAGCGTCAATTAGATAAAGTTTCTAGTAAATTATTAGCTTTAGATGTTCAAGAACGTGGCATTCAAATTTACTTTGATAATGAAGTGAGTACCGTGTTTGATGATGATGAAACGGGTGAGTTAAACATCACATTAAAAAGTGGAAAGTTTATAACAGCAAATGCCATTGTGTATGCAATAGGTACTATTCCTAATATTGAAATGGCTAGAGCTAACGGCCTTGCCTGTGGACGCGGTGTTAAGGTAAATCAGCATCTGCAATCGTCTCATCCAGATATATTTGCTATTGGTGAAATAGCAGAATATAACAATCAGTTATTCGGAATTACGTCGGCAGCAGAAGAGCAAGCTAATATTTTAGCCAACTTTATTGCAGGCGATATTAGTTGTTCTTATAACGGTTCTGTTTTAATGAATATATTGAAATTCAACGATTTAAGTCTGTGTAGTATTGGTGAAATTAATGTTCCAGATAACGATGATAGTTATGAAGAAATCATCTTTACAGATATTAAAAAGCGTTACTATAAAAAGTGTATTGTAAAAGACGATTTACTACTAGGTGCCGTTTTAATGGGCGATAAAAATGAATTTGCCGAATTTAAAACCATGATTGAAAGTAAGATCGAGATGGCCGATAAACGAGACAAATTACTTCGAGGTTCTTCTAATGATGTGCCAATGTTAGGTGAGTTAGTGTGTTCTTGTAGTCAAGTTGGAACAGGTAATATAGAAGAAGCTATTTCTGGTGGCTGTACAGATTTTACAGAATTGTGTAATAAAACAGGTGCTGGTTTAGGTTGTGGTAGTTGTAAAACTGAAGTTCGCGAGATTCTTCAAAACTCAAAAGTATTAGCGTAATGAATGAACCATACAGATTAATGATAAATGGCGGTGTGTTATCACCTGGAGAATTAAAATACATTTGTGAAGCTGCAGAAGCGTTAGGTTTAGATGCTATTTCTTTTGGTTCTCGACAAGATATAATTTTTCCTGAAGCTATAGATGAAAGTAAGTTTGAGCAGTTTAATAAAATACAATTTGTAAAACCTAAACGCGATGGTATAGAAAATATAGCATCTTCTTATGTCTCTGCAGAGATTTTACAGAGCACATCATGGTTAACTAGTGATAGGTATTTGTATGTTTTAGAGCAGTTTAAGCATACGCCAAAGCTTCGTATTAACGTTATAGACCCAAAGCAACGTTTAGTGCCTTTATTTACTGGAAATGTAAATTTTATAGCTTCAGAGCATGAAGATTATTGGTATTTATATTTAAGGCTACCTGGTTGGGAAAAAACAGTAATGTATCCTGCGCTTATTTTTAGCTGGGATATGGAGAAAATAGAATGTGCTATCGAAAATATTTTGATAGAAGAGCCTGAAACTATCGAGACCGTTTTCGATTTAGTAAATGATGCAGTAGATACAAATAACCGAACAGTCGACAAACCATTGGAAGTTCCGTTTTATCCATTTCCATATTATGAAGGCATGAATCGTATTGGTACAGATCGTTATTGGTTAGGCTTATATTGGAGAAATAACAGATACGATATTCCTTTCTTAAAAGCCATGTGTGAGTTATGTTCAGAAAATAAAATTGGTAAAATTTCTATCACACCTTGGAAATCATTTATTGTAAAGGGTATCCCGTTACAGTCAAAATTAAAATGGGAAAAGTTTTTAGGTAAATATGGGATAAATGTGCGTCACTCTATGTTAGAGATGAATTGGCATTTACCAGTTAATGATAAAGATGCATTAAGCTTAAAAAAATACTTAGTTACTAATTTTGATCAAAACGATATTAGTACTTATGGTTTAACTTTTGGTATTACAAGTTATGATAGTGATTCTTATAATTTCACGTCCATAGTAATCGAGAAAAATAGACAACCAGAAAGTATTGGAGATTTTAAAATAAGAGACACCTATAATTTATTATATGCAAAAAATTTCGACCCAAACTCTAGAGAGTATATTGTTCATGTTCAGGATGTTGATAAGGTAGAATTACCAGGTTTATTAATGGAATTAAGCCAATTGTATTTTGAGCAATTAGGAACAGAGAGGGAAGCAGATGTACAAACAATAGTTAAAGAAACTTCAGAAGAAGAAGTCTATCAATGTTCAGATTGTATGACTGTTTATAATGAAGTTTATGGAGATATAACACAAAATATTCAACCAAATACACCTTTTGAAAACCTACCAGAAACTTACGAATGTTCATTATGTGAAGCGCCAAAAAGTAGTTTTGAGAAAAAGATTTTGGTGAAGTAATACAGCTCTTTTTTTTCTATTCATAAAACTCTAAAACTTTAATGTGGTTTCGGGTTGAATTAATTTTACCTTCATCATGTAATTGTTTTATAAGTCTTGTAACAACAACTCTAGAGGTATTTAAATCATTTGCAATTTCTTGATGTGTTATTTCAAGATCGATATTATGATTAATTTGAACCTTACCTGATAAGTATTTTAAAAGCCTTTCGTTCATTTTTAAAAATGCTAAACTATCAATAGAATCAACCATTTCTATCAATCTAAAATGGTAGCTGTCAATTATAAAATGACGCCAAGACTGGAATTTTATTAACCATTCGTCTATAATGTCAATAGGTATATAAAGCGCTTCAACATCTTTATCTACAATACCTTTAAAAACACTTTTTTTCTTGTTTATACAGTTTACAAACGAAATGGCACAAGTATCGCCACGCTCTAAAAAGTAAAGAACTATTTCGTCTCCTTCTTTTTCCTTTCTTATAATTTTTACAACACCATTAAGTATTAATGGAATATGTGTCATAGCATCACCAATATCAACTAAAAGTTCTCCACTTCTTATTTTCTCAAAATGACCAACTTTAATTATTTCATTGATTAAGTCGTCCTCAAAAATATCTGAATAATAATTCTTTAATTTTTCTTTTAAAATAATTTCTTGTTTATTCATTGAAATTTAACAGTATAAATTATTTAGTTTTTATTCAAAAATTTAAATTTTAAAATTTCACCAATTTATATTTTAAGGAATAGAGATATGTATTTTACCTCTTTCAAGTTTAATTTTTCCGTCATGTTCTAGTCTTTTTAAAATTCGAGAAATGACAACTCTTGATGTGTTAAAATCGTTTGCTATGTCTTGATGAGTAATTAATAAGTCTTCGCTATGTCTAATTTTAGCTTGATTGGAAAGGTATTTGTATAGACGACTTTCAAGCTTAAAAAAAGCCAATTCTTTTATAACACTAAGCATTTCTTCAAGCCTGTTATGATAACTGTCAATAATAAAAACGCGCCAAGTTTTATACTTAACCATCCATTCTTCAATTTTATGAACAGGGAACATAATGCATTCAATGTCTTCTTCGGCTGTAGCTCTAAACATGCTTTTGTTTCGGTGTATACAGTTTATGAATGAAATAGCACAAGTATCGCCTTCTTCTAAAAAGTAAAGTAGAATCTCATTCTCGTGATTGTCTTCTCTTGAGATTTTAACAAGACCATTTATAATTAATGGAATATGAGTCATTTCTAACCCGATATCTATTAAAAGGTCGTTTTTATCATAAGTGGCATAAGTGCCATTTCTCGCTATCTCATTAATCAATCTTTTTTCAAATACATTATTAAAATGTAAGTGTAATTGTTCTTTTAAAAATGTTGTGTTTTTTTTCATTTTGTAATGCTACAATCTTAAATCTTGTAATTTTTTTATTGGAAATTAGCAACCGCCTTCTACAGCTGATTTCTTTTTCTTTCTGATTGGAATTACAACTTTAGGAGCTGGCACTACTTTTGGTTTTATTTTTATATTTGCCTTTTTAGCAGATTCCTGTATAAAAGCGGCAACATCTGCTTTTGTTGTTTCAATATCACTATTTTTTGTTATTAATTTATTTTGATCGTAATCTATTTCAATAGTTAGTATTTTAGTAGTATCAAACCCTAATTGATATAATAGTAAAAATGGTAAATTAGTTTCTTGAGGGTTATTACCATATAGAACAATTGTTTTATTCGTGTTTTTTAATTCTTTAAAAACGTTTAAGTGTTCTTCATTTAAAAAATCGGGAGTGTGAATATTTATAGCATTATTTAAATGACCTTTTTCAAATTCAAAGGCACTTCTTATATCAATTAATACATTGTTTTGGTTATTAATGTTTTTAAGATTAACAAAGTAATTATTGTTTGATATATTCTCGAGGGTATCTTTAGTGTTATGTGCAAACGTGTTTTTAGGCCTTTTGAATGTAAAAAGTCCAATTAATATTATCAATATAAAAAGTGTTGAAGCTATTGATATACGTTTTGTTTTTTCTAGTTCTTTCATGTGTTAGATATCTATTGTTTTTTAGCAGTCATGCTAGACTATAACTTCAATTAAAGTTAACAACCACCTTCAGCAATTTTCTTTTTCTTCTTTACTGTAATTATTTTTTTAGGGGCTTTTTTACTTACACTTTTTGTTTTTACTTGGTCAGGATAAACCACCCCGTAAAACATGCTTGCGGCTTTTCTTGTTGTGTATAATTCGAATGCTTTTGAAGGCATATTTTCGGTAGGTTTAGTTGGATTAATAATTGTTGTAAACCATTTGTTTATACCGCCTTTTAAAACGTGTAAATTACTATAGTTTAATCTATTGCATAAACTCCAAGCTTGATCTGCGTAAAAATTATCATTCGAAAAAAATACCACGTCATATTGGTCTTGATTTAAATAAGATTCAAATTCCGTATCAAGTAATTTTTTTAAAGGAATATTTATAGCGTTAGGAAGCGTGTATCTGTTATAGCTTTTCTCATCTCTAACATCAATTAATATGAAAGAAGGGTCTTGACTAATTATTTTATGAGATATTTGATCTGTTGATATATATCTTTCAAGACTTATTATATTGCCAAGTAATTGATCGGCTGGTATACCTTCATTTTTTTCATATTTAGGTAATAAAACTAGACCACCGGCTAGAATAATAAGTATGGCAGCCATCATTATGTATCTAAAAGATAAAATTTTTGCAATTTTTTTCTTTACCATCTTTACATTGTTTATTAATTAATAAAACACCTTTTTAATTTTTTTCCTAACCAGGTCTGCAACTACAAATGCCACAATGGCTATTATGGAAAATATAAAAATTGTCCAATAAGGATTCCAATCAAATGAGTCAATTAAAGTGATATTACCTAAGTAATAGCCGTTATAAATAGGTTCAATAAAGTTGTACAATTCAGAGAAAATAAATATTCCAATCAAAATACCTAAGACATAAACCCAAGCATCAAGTTTTCCTATTGCTACACCGCATAAACTGGTTCCAGGGCAAAAGCCACCGGCAACGAAACCTATTCCCATTATAGCGCCACCAATTATTGCAGCCCAAACATAAGTGGGGTGTATGTATAGCTGTCCTACATCTATATAGCCTAAATAATCTAAATAATAGATGCCAATTACAGATACTACCGCAGCCGTGAAAAATACTTTTAAAACTGCAAAATCATAGCCATAGAAAACACCTGCCATTTTTCTTGAAGAAGAAAACCCAGAAGATTCTAAAACAAATCCAAAAGCAATACCAATACAAATGGCAACAATACTATCCCATTGTTCAGGAATAATACTACTAGAAATTAAAAATTCCATATTTTATATTTTTTAATTAAATCCAATTTTTTCTAAAGAAATAAGCCGCAATATAGCCTGTGCCAAAAATGGCAAGCATAGTTATAAACCCTCCAGATGATAATACAGCCATGCCACTTAATGCAGCACCACTTGTACAACCTCTAGCAATTTGAGCGCCTAAACCAAACAATATACCTCCAGATAAAGCAAAAATTAATCGGCGTTTGCTAGTTATTTTAGGAGAATGTTGCACTCTCCATCTAATCCTGCCAGCTAAACTTCCAGAAATAAATGCGCCAATTAGTACGCCTATGGCTTCAAAAACCAACCATGTATTCATTGGTGTATCTTCTTCTTTTATAAATTGACTATAGTATGCGTTGTTTTCGGCATGTGTTGGAGCTACTTTATCTACAATGGTAACAACACTACTTTTCATGGCACCACTTGCTCCTAAACCTCTTCCAGTTAGTAAAAAGGTAAAAATGATTATGATGCCAAGTAGAAAGCCACCAAAATATGGATTCCAATATAAATGACTGTTTTGCTTTAGTTTTGTATTCATAATTAATATTTTTTAATAAAGAAATCTTGTTAATTGTCCGGCTTCTACCATAACAAATCGGAAAATGAGTCCGCCTATAATGACCAACAAAGCCGGTACTACAACAGGAACTTTAAAGCCTATTAGCTCAATAAATTCAAGTATTGCAGGGACTATTAGCCCAAGTAAAACCACAAAGCCAAAAAACATTAAAGTAAAATCTCCGGCTATTAATAATTGCATGGCTTCTAGTTGTACTTGAGAGCCTGCATAGTATCCCATAATCATATGAGTGATTAGCGCTAATTCAATAATGATTAAGCCTAAATCAATTTTTCCAAACAGATGTTTTTCGGTTTTCTTTTTTGATAAAAGAATAATAGCGGCAGCTCCTGTAGATAAACCAGATACTAAAAATAAAGGGCCTAAAATAGCATTGTTCCAAAGCGGTCTTGCATTAAAAGCAGATAATAAAATACCAGTGTAAACACCTAAAACTAATGCCAAAGGAATTAGCGCATAGGCTATATTTTTTCTGTTTTTTATGATGAATTTTTCAAAACTGTTTAAAAATTTAAACTTTTTGAACACCTTTAATTTAGATTCCAGTTTAGGATAAACTTCTCGATAATAACTAAAAGTCCAAAGAAAAGATAAAGGTGTTGTAATTAACAAAACCCACGCGCCCCAAGACATTGGAGATTCTATTCTAAACGTGGTATATAATTGCCATGTGTATAAGGGGTGCGTTAAGTCGTAAACTAAAGCCAATAGCCCTAATGATAATGCTATAGGTGGAATAATAGATGCTGTTTTTACAGCCGTTGGATATTCATCTTCTTTGCCTAATATATAGAGTAAGGCTCCAAAAAATAATATACCAGCAGCTAGGCCTCCTAAAAATAAATATACAGATATTGGCCAATGCCAAATTTCTAATGAAGGATCAATGTTTGGAATATGTCTTCCGCTTGTGAATAATTCTTCTTGCATCGTATTGGTTTTAAATTAAGTAAAATACATGTGGATCTGTACCTGCTTCTGGCGCTAACGTTTTATATTTTCTATTCTTTAATAGTAATGATACTTCGCTATTTGGGTTGTCTAAATCTCCAAAATACATACATTTAGTAGGGCACACAGAAACGCATGCAGGAAGTTGACCTTTTTGAAGTCTATGATGACAAAATGTGCATTTATCTACATAACCATCTGGGTGTTGATATCGCGCATCATAAGGACATGATTCTATACAAGCGCCGCAACCAATACATTCATCTGCTGTTACTAAAACAATACCACCATCAACTATATGGCTAGCGCCTGTTGGGCAACATCTTACACAAGGTGCGTTGGCACAATGGTTACATCTTTCAGATTTTAATTCTAAAGCAATATTAGGATATGTACCATCTACAGTTTCTGTTATCCAATCTCTGCAATAACCAATTGGAACATCGTTTTCTGTTTGGCATGCTACCACACAATCACTACATCCAACACATTTTAAAGTGTCTATTACCATGGCATATCTCATATCTCAGAAGTTTTATGTGGGTTATCCTTTAAAATGGTTACAAAATTGCCTCGCATTCCTGTTCCTCCCATAATTGGATCAATAAATATATTTGAAATCATTTGTGTATCATCAACACCTTTTCCAAAAGCTCTAGATAGTTTTTTATTATTCATACCAAAACCATGAACCATATAAACCGAATCCCACCGCACCCTTTCGGTTACTCTTACTTTTATAGTAAAGTCTGATAGAATGCCGTCTTGGTTTTTTAGCCAAACCTCTTGGTCTTTCTTTAAATCTAGTATTCTGGCAACTTTTGGATTTACCCAAAGTTTATTTTCACTTTTTAAATCGGTTAAATTAGGGTTGTTCGATGTTCTACTAAAGGTGTGCATAGGCGATCTTCCATAATTTAATCTATAAAAGCCTTGTGGTGCTTCAGGATGTTGGGTGTATTTTGGTAAAGGGTCAAAACCTAAGTCTTCTAGTTCTCTAGAGTAGAATTCTATTTTGCCACTATTAGTTCCAAATTCATAAACTTCATTTTCGTTTAAATACATAGAACCAGATTTTCTAGGATATTTTTTCACTCCAATTTTCTCCATTTCTTCTCTTGAAGTACCCAACTCTTTAAGTTGCCAATCAATAACCTCATTAAAATCATTGTATTTATAATAGTCCTCTAGACCTAAGCGCATACCAAGTTCTTTGGCAATCCAAGCTCCAGGTTTTGTTTTGTATTTAGGTTTTGTTGCAGCAAATCTAACCGCAATTGAGGGTTCTCTGTTGGTTGCAGAACGCACAATGTCGGTACGTTCTAGGTAGGTGCACTCGGGTAAGATCACATCTGCATAACCAGTTATATCCATTGGCATGGTATCTATAACCACCAAAAACTCTAATGCGTCTAGTGCTTCTTTTAACTGTTTAGTGTCTGGAATAGATTTTAATAAGTTTGTTCCTGCAACCATCCACGCCTTGACAGGATATTCAGGATTTTCTTTTGGGATGGAAGATTTAATAATCTCATTCGTTAATCCCATTTGCGCCAATGGGTAATTTTTCCCTATATCTTTCCAATCCCATTTTGGATGCGGATATGGAGGATGTGGAAAATTAGGAATAGATATTTTTTCTTTAAAATAAAAGCCTCCTTTACGACCCCATGAACCTAGTAAACCGTTTAAAATTGCAATAGCTCGTTCTCTTTGTGTATCATCGCCATACCATACTACGTGTCTTCCTGGGTGCACAATAACAGCGGGAGCGGCCTGCGCCATAGCTCTTGCAGTTTTTCTTATTTCTTCTGGTTTTATGGTGGTAATACCATAGGCCCATTCTGGAGTAAATGGTTTAACATGGGCTTTTAATTCATCAAAGCCTAAAGCATATTTTTCAACATAGGCTTTATCATAGATTTCTTCTTCAATTAATACATGCATCCACGACAGTAATAAAGCAATATCGGTAGCGGGTTTAATAGCTAACCAATGTTGCGATTTACTTGCTGCTGTAGAAAATCTTGGGTCTACAGTTATAATAGTAGCTCCGTTATCTATAGCATCAGACATTTCCTGTACTTGGGTGTTGTGCATATTTTCACCAATATGAGAACCAATAAGTACTAAACACTTGGTGTCTCTTATATCTGTTGGTTCTGGCGAACCAACCCAAGCGCCATATGTTAAAGCAAAAGCCGTTTCTCTTGGTCCTCTACATTGTGCAAAAGCTGGTTCTGCAATAGTATCAGAGCCAAAGGCTTTAAATAAATGTTCAAAATGCCAACCCGGACATCCATGTTTAAGTAACCCTAAGGATTCTGGGCCGTATTTGTCTTTAATGCTTTTAAATTTACTTGCGACTAAATCTAAAGCCTCGTCCCAACTCGCTTCTCTAAACGTTTCTTCACCATCAACAGTTGTTCTAATTAATGGCGTTTTTAATCGGTCTTCATCATGATACATTCCTACGCCACCCGTACCTCTTGGGCAAAGGCGTCCGTTACAATGTGGATCTTCATCATTACCTATAATTTTTTTAACATTACCTTCTTCATCTGTATAGGCCCAAGCAGCACATTTCCAAAAACATACCTCGCAATACGTGGCTGTTTTTTTTAGATTTTGAGCATTCTTTATAGCTGCTTGTTCATTTAGATATGAATTTTCACCAAAAAGATTTAACGCTGAAGTAGAGGTAGCAAGTCCTCCTATACCTAATGCGGAAATTTTAATAAATTTTCTCCTCGAAGTCCTCATAGATTACTTTTTTTACCCAGTAAAGATAGAGTCGTTGAGGTTTTGAAATTATGACAATTGTCATTGATTCAGCGTTTTATGTGTAACAAATGTTACATAAGAATACTTTTGTTAGTGTTCAGATTGTTTTGATAATTGTCTTTTTAAATTGTTGTAAATTTGAATAGTTTTATAATTGAATGAAGAAAAAAATATTTTCAAAATTGTTTTTTATAGTGGTAATATTATTGTTTTCAATACTGCTATATTTTAAGAATAAATCAGGTTTTGAGTCTGAAGGTGTTTATAAAACGGTTGTTGAAAGTGCTAATGAACACGTTGAAGTTTCAGCTCAAGAATCATGTTTTCTGTGTCATAAAAACACGAAAGGCTATTCAAAGTTTCATAATCCAGAAATTATTGGTTGTGCCGGTTGTCATTTAGGAAATATTGCTTCATCTAATAAAGAAGACGCTCATGAGGGCATGGTTTTAATCCCAGGAAATTTATCGGATGCAAAACAAACCTGTGGTACATGTCATCCAAATGAATTACACAAAGTAGAAAACTCTTTAATGACTACAAATAGTGGACTTGTAGCTGTAGATAAATTTGTTTTTGGTGAAGCTGATAGCCTAGATTATCATTATCATATAAAGGATATTAAAAACTCAGCATCAGACAAACATTTAAGAGATTTATGCGCAAATTGTCATTTAGGAGCTGAGAAAACAAGCTTTGGCTCTATAAGCCAATTGAGTAGAGGTGGAGGTTGTAACGCCTGTCATTTAAATTATTCAAATGAAGCAAAAAATGACTTAGATAATTATTTAACTTCAAATAAAGCAGAATTACCAAAAACACATCCTTCAACAGATATTTTTGTTAATGATACACATTGTTTTGGATGCCATAGCCGTTCTAGTAGAATTTCAACAAATTACATTGGCTTGCAAGAAACCTTACTGGATGAAAACGATGTAAAGAACAAACAAGGCTATAAGATTTTAGAAGATAAACGTGTTTATAAATATATTGAAGAAGATGTGCATCATACAAAAGGTATGTTGTGTATAGATTGCCATTCTTCTCATGAAGTTATGGGCGATGGTAATACCTATGCACACGAAGAGCAAGCTGTAAAAGTACAATGTATAGATTGTCATTTTAAAGAGAAGCCGAATACAATCCCATACGACTCCTTAGATACTGAGAGTTTGCTTGTTTATTTTCATAGAAATTATAAACATAAGGATAAGGAAATTATAGCAGTTAAAAAGGATAATCACCCATTAGTGAATACCTATGTAGATAGTCTTGGCGATGCTTATTTAATTGGTAAAAAAGATGGCGCATTACACGCTTTAAAACCTCAGGGCGATGTTTGTTCTAGAGATAACGCCCATAAAAATGTAAGTTGTGCAACATGTCATTCTTCATGGACACCACGTTGCATTGGGTGTCATAATGATTATGATAAAGAAGAGAAAAGTGCTTTCGATTTGTTAGATAAAAAATATACCAAAGGCCAATGGAAAGAGTATGTTGCAGAATTCTCATCGTCATTACCAGCTATGGGAGTTCGTGAAAATAGTGAAGGAAAACATATAGAGCCTGCAATTCCAGGAATGATTATGACCATAGATTTAGGCAGTTATGGTGAAAAAACTAAAGAAGAATCACTTTTGTTTCACAGATTATATGCACCAAATTCACCACATACAACAACAAAAGAAGTGCGTGATTGTGCCTCTTGCCATTCAAATTCTGCTACCTTAGGCTATGGCAATGGCACCTTGGTTTATGATATAAAAGGGCATAGTGGCGAATGGGTATTTACACCCGAATATGCATTAAACAGTCATGATAATTTGCCTGAAGATGCTTGGATTCCTTTTCTAAAAAAGGTTGATAAAAAAACAATAAATTCTACAAGATCAGATTTCAGACCATTTCATGTGAAAGAACAAAAAAGACTTCTTTTGGTGGGCGCTTGTTTGCAATGTCATAAAGATAATTCTAAAGTTATGCAGCAAGCCATAGTAAAAGGGTTAGACCCCATGTTAAAAGGTGTTAGTAAAGAATGCATTCTACCTTATAAGTAGAGTTGCCCGGCAATTAAATACGGTTAAGTCCTGAAAACATAGTGGAACGAATTTATATTTAATATTGGTATCAAAATGTTTTTATAAATACAAATAGTATAAAAATTTTGATGTATTATTTAGATTTTAAAAATTTGACTCAGTTTTTTTTATTAACTCTTAAAAATACGTATTCAATTGTATTTATTAAGTATTATTACTTATTTTTGATTTAAAATGTAATTTGTAATGCATCTAAAATCAGCAGTTAACCCATTAGAAATCAAACCGAATTTAGATGGTTCTTGTGGTATTTGCAGACGAACAAATTGCCTCATTCATAATAACTCAGATGTAC
This sequence comes from Algibacter sp. R77976, assembly GCF_044594645.1. GTDB lineage: Bacteria > Bacteroidota > Bacteroidia > Flavobacteriales > Flavobacteriaceae > Algibacter_B. The sequence goes on along the minus strand of NZ_CP138989.1, from coordinate 3,285,201 downwards.
TTTTTTCTTCCAAACTACCACAAAGTAATACGGTGCTTAAATGTAAAAAAGGACAGCAATTCATTATAGAAGGCGCTCCAGTAAATGGACTATATTTTATAAAAAGTGGTACCGTTAAGGTTTTTAGAACGGGTATAAACGGGCGCCAGCAAATTGTTCGATTTGCTAAACCTTGCGAAATTATAGGGCACCGTGGTTTTGGTACCCAAGAGTATTATTCAATTGGTGCTATAGCGCTTCAAGACACAGAGTTACATTATTTTTCTAAAGAACATCTTCAAGACACTTTATTAAAAAACCCAAAGTTTGCTTACGATATGATGCTCTTTTACGCCAACGAGCTCAACCGTAGCGAAAACAAAGTAAAGTCCATTTCTCAAATGACGGTTCGCGAACGTGTTATCGATACCTTATTGTACATACACCGTAAGTTTGGCAATTTAAAAGGATTTATAAACCTACCTCTTAGTAGAAAAGAGTATGCAGATTATGCAGGCACAACAGAAGAGCAAGTTATTCGGGTGTTCTCCTTACTTAAAAAAGAGCGTCTTATAAATACACAAGGAAAAAAAATTGGTATTATTAATGTGCAAACTCTTAAAAACGAAATTAGTGAGCATAACTATTTCTTAGATAGTTAATCTGTTGTTTTAATCAATTATTTCTGTGCCTGCCTGCCGGCAGTAGGTTACCACAAGGGTTGGGTTTTTATTCATGCATTTTTATTTTAAAAATTTTGAATTCATGGACATAAATGTTTCAATGCAAGTCCTCGCTCCATGATTCCGCTGTGGGCTTTCTTTTTCATAACGCATTCATATACTAATTAAGTGTTAGTAGTTAGAATGTATTACTAAGTAATTTAAATCAAATTCAAGTAATATTAAGTAAGTGTACTTATGTTAATATGGTTGTTTAAGATATTGATTTGTAGGTCTTTGTGATTATAATGTGTTTTTTAGCAGGTTTTATTATGTTTTAAAAAGAGGTTTTAACATGGGTATAATCATGAAATAGAAGTATATCTACTTATATATTTGCCTTAAATAAGTATTAATACTTAGATTAACTAAAACGTATATAAAATGAAACCTCTATTTAAAAAAACAACTTGGATTTTACCAATAGCAGCTTTACTTATGGCTTGTGGTGGAAAAGAAAAGAAAAACACAATTGCAGAAAACGCAACTGCAGAAACTTCTAAAACAAAAACCTTAGCTATAGAGAAACCACAATTAACATTTGGGTTTATCAAATTAACAGATATGGCACCTTTAGCGATTGCAAAGGAAAAAGGATTTTTTGAAGATGAAGGATTGTTTGTTTCTGTAGAAGCACAATCAAACTGGAAAAATGTATTAGACCGTGTTATTGATGGTCAGTTAGATGGTTCTCACATGTTAGCAGGGCAACCAATTGCAGCAGGAGCTGGTTTTGGTCGTCAAGCAAAATTAGTAACACCGTTTTCAATGGATTTAAATGGTAACGGTATCACAGTATCAAACGATGTTTGGTCTAAGATGAAACCAAATGTACCAAAAGGAGCAGATGGTAAGCCAGTTCATCCAATAAAAGCAGAAGCTTTAAAACCAGTTATTGATGAGTATAAAACAAATGGAAAAGCCTTTAAAATGGGTATGGTATTTCCAGTTTCTACACATAACTATGAAATTAGATATTGGTTAGCTGCAGCGGGAATACACCCAGGAATGTATACAGCAGATAACGTACAAGGACAAATTGATGCAGAGGTTTTATTATCTGTAACGCCTCCGCCACAAATGCCAGCAACGCTTGAAGCAGGAACAATTTACGGATACTGTGTAGGTGAACCATGGAACCAACAAGCTGTTTTTAAAGGTATTGGTGTACCTGTAGTAACAAATTATGATATCTGGAAAAACAACCCAGAAAAAGTATTTGTAATGACAGAGAAATTTGTTGAAGAAAATCCTAATACTGCAATTGCTGTTACAAAAGCATTAATAAGAGCAGGTAAATGGTTAGATGAACCAGCAAACAGACCAGAAGCAGTAAAAATATTATCTATGTCTCAATACGTAGGTGCTCCAGAGGCTGTATTAGCAAACTCTATGACAGGTACTTTCGAATTTGAAAAAGGAGATAAACGTGACATGGAAGATTTTAATGTATTCTATAAATACAATGCAACATATCCGTTCTATTCTGATGGTATTTGGTTCTTAACTCAAATGAGAAGATGGGGACAAATTCCAGAAGCTAAACCAGCAGAATGGTATGGAAATACTATTAAAGATATATACAGACCAGATATCTGGACTAAAGCAGCTAAGCTTTTAGTAGAAGAAGGAAATATTCCTGCTGGAGATATACCAATAACAGATGGCTATAAACCAGCAACAGCAGACTTTATTGATGGAACATCTTACGATGCTAAAGATCCTATTTCATATATCAATAGTTTCAAAATAGGAAACAAAGACAAAGCTGTACAATAAATAGCAGATTAACATTAAACAATAAAACGATGAAGCAAAGTATAACATTAGGAAAAGTAACCAAATTTATGGGCTTAGGCTTTTTAAATAAAACAAAAGACCTATTTACGGGGAAGCTAGAAAAAGAAGATTTTAAAAACTTTTTAAGAAAAACAATTGTACCACTTGCTTCTATTTTATTGTTTATTGGTCTATGGCATATGGGGGCAAAATCCTTATATAACATAGAAGCAGATCATAAAATTCAAACAGCCTTAACTGATCAAGGGCAAGAAGCTGCCGATGCATTGCAAGCATGTATTGCATCGGGAGATTCTAGTTGTCAACCTAACACGTTGCCATCACCTAGTCAAGTATGGGATTCATATAAATCTTTATTAAGAGATCATAACATTATTGCAGCAGATAAAGCAGCGTTTATAGAAAAAACTGCAGCGCTAAATGAAACACGTATTGCAGATGGATTAGATGCTATTACTTATACAGGTAGACCATCATTTGTAGATCAAATATTTAGAAGTTTAAAAACAGTTTTTGCTGGATTTTTATTAGCATTATTTATTGCTGTGCCATTAGGAATATTTATTGGACTGAGTCCAACTTTAAAAAGTGCATTCAACTGGTTTATTCAAATTTTTAAACCTGTATCTCCAGTAGTTTGGTATTTATTGGTTTTTATGATTGTAAAAACGTTGTTGATAGACTCGAATGAAGATAGTTCGTTTACCATCTCATTTATTAGTGTTGGTTTATGTTCTATGTGGGCCACTTTAGTAAATACTGCAATGGGTGTATCATCGGTTGATAAAGATTATATAAATGTTGCTAAAGTATTAAAACTAGGTAATTTTCAGAAAATATTTAAGGTTGTTTTACCATCATCTTTACCATTAATCTTTACAGGTTTAAAAATTACGTTATCTGTAGCGTGGATGGTATTAATTGCCATTGAATTATTAGCACAGAGTCCTGGTTTAGGATTATTTGTTTGGGAAGAATTCCAAAATGGTGCGAACGATTCTAATGCAAAAATTATTGTAGCCATGTTTGTAATTGGTATTATAGGTTTCTTATTAGACCGTTTAATGCTAACTATTCAAAACTGGGTGTCTTTTGATAAAACGGACGCAATCTAAATACGTTGAATTGTTTAAAAGTTTACTAGTGTAATTGATTAAACCCATCAACAAATTAACAGATAAACAAATAAGAAAATGGCATACTTAGAATTAAATAATATTTATAAGACTTACGGAAAAGGGGATAACGAGACCGAAGTATTATCTAACATTAACTTGAAGATAGAAGAAGGTGAGTTTGTTGCTATTGTTGGGTTTACTGGTAGTGGGAAAACAACTTTAGTAAACTTGATAAATGGTTTGATTGAACCTACAAAAGGCGAGGTTTTGTTTAAAGGAGAACCTGTACAAGGCACAAGTCATGAGCGAGGTGTGATTTTTCAGAATTACTCTTTGTTGCCATGGTTAACTGTTGGTCAGAATGTGTTTATGGCTGTTAAAGAGGCTTTTCCTAAAAAATCAAAGAAAGAGTTAAACGAGATTGTTGCCAACTATGTGGAGATGGTAAGTTTAACACCAGCTATTAATAAACGTCCTAAAGAATTATCTGGTGGTATGCGCCAACGTGTTGCTGTTGCAAGAGCTTTAGCAATGAAACCAGAGATGATTATTATGGACGAGCCATTAGGTGCATTAGATGCCTTAACTCGTGGGAATCTTCAAGATGAAATTTTAAATATTTGGGGGAAAGATAAGCGTACTGCTTTGTTGATTACTAACGATGTGGATGAAGGAATTTATATGGCAGATCGTATTATTCCGCTACGTCCAGGACCTAATGCAACACTTGGGCCTGAATTCAAAATTAATTTAGAACGCCCGCGTGATAAAACGGAGATGAATGATAATGCTAGTTTTAAGGAAACTAGAAATGCCATTATTGAATACTTAATGGATATTGGTGATGAGAGAAAATCGGAATCTGCTCAAGAGTATGTACTTCCGGAATTAAGTCCTAAAGATTTTGTTAATCAGTTTAAATAAGAAAGATATGAGTACAATTATAGAAAACACAAAAACGCCTAGTTTTACTGATAATGGTCTTTTTCCTTCTAATGAAGTGATGTTGGATTTGAAAAACCTTAAGAAAGTATATCCAACTCCAAAAGGTGATTATGTGGTTCTTGAAGATTTAAATCTTCAAATACGTAAAGAAGAGTTCGTAACGATTATTGGTCATTCTGGTTGTGGAAAAACAACCATGCTTTCCATGATTGCAGGATTAAATCCAATTTCTGGAGGAAACATTTCTGTACTAGGAAAACATATTAAAGGGCCAGGGCCAGATAGAGGAGTCATTTTTCAATCGCCAAGTTTAATGCCTTGGATGACCACTTTACAAAATGTAATGTTAGGCGTAAATCAAGTGTTTCCGCATGCTTCTAAAGCACAACGTAACGATATTGCTAAGTATTATTTACAAAAGGTAGGTATGGAAGATTCGTTTCATAAACGTGCTTCAGAATTATCTCAAGGTATGCAACAACGTGTAGGTATTGCAAGAGCCTTTGCTATTAAACCAAAGGTGTTATTGCTTGATGAACCTTTCGGGATGTTAGATTCTTTAACTAGAGGAGAACTTCAAGATATACTTATCGAAATTTGGAATAAAGAAAAAATTACAGCGGTTATGATTACTCATGATGTTGATGAGGCTATCTTTTTAGCAGACAGAGTAGTGATGATGACTAGTGGGCCTAAAGCTAAAATTGGTGATGTTCTAGATATCAATTTTGAAAGACCTCGAACAAGAAAATCGGTTTTAGAGCACGATGATTACTACAAATATAGAAAACATTTAATTGACTTTTTAGAGCATTAAATAAATTAAACAAACCGAATTACAACGTATTATTTAAGGTTATGAAAGCATGGTTTTTTCATAATTACAGGATAACTACAACTATAAATTAACAAAAACTCAAAAATTAAAAACAAGTAAACATGAAAAAACAATATGTAATAATAGGCTTAATGGCATTGATGGTTCAATTTGCTCAAGCGCAGTTTTCATTAGAAGGAGAATTTAGGCCACGTTCAGAATATTTTGGTAACGGTGGTAATTATACTGGAGGAACGTTTCCTGCACAAACGGCTACAGATGCCGATGAAGGTTTTATAAGCACATCTGTAAGAGCAGCAATAAAGGCTACTTATAAAGCAGAAACTTATACGGTATTTACTAGTTTTCAAGAAGTGTTTCTTTTTGGAGATAGAACTCAAATATCAGCTGCTAGTAACGGAAATTTTAGAGTACAAGAAGCTTGGGCAGATTTAAAATTAGGAGAATTTTCAAGTTTAAAATTAGGTCGTCAACCATTATCTTACGACGATCAAAGAATTCTAGGTGGTTTAGGATGGGCACAACAAGCAAGAACGCACGATGCAGCCGTTTATAAATTTAAGAAAAATAAAATCAGTTTAGATATAGGTGGATCTTTAAATACTACAACTGACGAAGTTTATAATAATTCTACATTGTTTTCTTATAGAGACATGATGTTCTTAAGAGCCAATACAAAAGGTGAAATGCTTAACTTATCGTTCTTAGGGTTAGTTAATACGTACCAAAATTCTAATGTAGATGGTTCTAATAAGTCTAGTTTAATTACAGCAGGTGTACACGCAGATTATAAAGTAAAAGATTTGTCTTTAGCAGCGAATTTATACCTTCAAGAAGGAGAAAGAATAGGTGGGGCCGATGTTAAAGGCGCTTTATTGGCAAGCATATTAGCTAAATACAAAGTTTCTGATAAATTAACGTTAGGAGCTGGTTATGAAACTATTTCGGGTAGAAAAGATGATTCTGCTGCGTTTTTCCCACTATATGGAACAAACCATGCTTTTAATGGTTTAATGGATAGATTTTATGTAGGAAACCATGCGAATGCAGGTGGTTTAAATGATTTTCAAGTTTCTCTTGCTACCAAAGTATCTGGTTTAGCAGTTAGTTTAACAGGTCATTTCTTTTCGGAAGTTGAAGATGTTGATGGGTTTGATGGTAAGGAGTTAGGAACAGAATTTGATTTAGTTGTAGCCAAAAAATTCAAAGAATTTAAGCTAGTAGGTGGATATTCTCATTTCTTTGAGCCAAGTGAAATAGCTGATATACCAGGTGTAAAATCTACTCAAAACTGGGCTTGGGCAATGTTAATTATACAGCCAAAGTTTCTTAAATAAAAATTCATCGTTGAATTGGATATAATACATTTTATAATGTTATTAGTTTGATATTCCAATTTATGAATCCCGCCTTGGCGGGATTCTTTTTTTATTACTGTATTAAAATTTATAATGGTAATTAACGGATTTTAATAGTCCAAGGTTTCATCAGAAATTAGAAGTCTTTTCAGGGATTTATAAAGTATTACACACGAAGCGAGCGAAATAGTTAAAGTACATAATGTATAAAAATAAAAAACCCATAACAAACGTTATGGGTTTTTTTATGCGGAGAATGAGGTAAGTGAACCTCTTTCGTAGTACCTTTATTTATTACTGTTTCAGCCCTGTACCATTGTTGGGTCACCTAATAGGTCACCTTTATACCTTTTAGTAAAGATAAGGAATTTACTTGATTAATCCTTGTACTTTACTGATTTCAAAGCCCATAAAGTCGCAAAATTCATCGATAGTAACTAACTGATGAGCTTCTTTGTTTAGGCGTTCTTTAATCGTCTTGATTATTGTTCTGCCATAACGCTCACTCTTTCCTGTTACCACTTGCACGTCTTTAGGGTAAATACAGATTCTACTCATTTACTTTAAATTTAAAATTAATACTCTAACTATACTTTATCTATACCGTAGCTATAAAGCACTTATATATACAATATACGACTAATATCCCATTGAAAAAACTATCTAAATCGGAAGTTTTGGCAACTTATAAACACTACGGAAGCACTCTAATATATTGACAGTCAATAGCTCGTATATTTGATATTCATCATCAAAAAACATATTAGTTATGGCAAAATTAAAAGGTATTATTAAGTTAGAAGGAACGTTAGACAATCTAACTTTTTACAAAGCAAAAGAGGGTTATTTAGTAAAGACCAAAGGCGGTGTTTCTAAAGAACGTATTCAAAATGACCCAGCATTTGAGCGTACTCGTGAAAACGGTTCAGAATTTGGTAGTTCTGCATCATCTGGTAAGCTATTGAGAACATCTGTTAGAAACTTAATGATTAGAGCAAAAGACAATCGTGTTTCAAGTCGTGTTACCCAAAAAATGACTCAAATTAAAAACTTTGATACAACCTCTGTAAGAGGAAAAAGAAATGTGGCTACGGGATTAGCAACACCTGAAGGCAAAACCACTTTAAAAGGCTTGGATTTTAATAATAGAGCGTTATTAAGCTCTGTTCTATTCGCTCCGTTTACTGTAGATGGTGTAACTGGTGAAATAACTATTCCAAATTTAACGCCTGCCAATGATATTGCATATCCAAATGGCGCAACTCACGTTAGTTTAAGTTCAGCATTTCTTAAAGTTGACTTTGATACTACAGATAACGCAATCGAATACAGTCCAACTGTAAATATTCCGATAGATTCAACCTCTGCAACGCAAACACTAACTCCTGCAGGTGTACCAACAGGCACAGGAAACGATATATTCGTTTTATTGGTTGAGTTCTTCCAAGAGATTAACGGTGTTCAATATCCGCTTAAAAATGGCGCATATAACGTTTTAAATATCGTAGAAGTAGCATAAAAGTTTCATTCTGACCTTTGAAGCTGAAAGAGTCCTATAATTTTTATTGTAGGGCTTTTTCTTTTGCTATAATTTTTTTAAGAAAAGAAAAAAGACAGCCAATGTAAAAGGTAGCGAGGATAATGCTGTCAAGGTTTTTGGATAAAAGTTTTTTATTCTAAAAAGTTGAAACAAATAACTAAAGTGCCTTAAAAAAATTTTATTCAAAACCCATAGGGCTTGACCTTTACAGTATTTAGCGTTGGCTGATGCGAGCTGCCTATATTTGCTTTCTTTTTTATTTTTATCTCTAAACTATAAATCTATTATTATGGAAAATCCTTTTGAAATTATAAATAACCGATTAGAACGTATTGAAAGACTACTTGAAAACATTAGTAATAATAGCATAAGAAATGAAGCTAACATCAACTTACCAAAAATTATGAATTTAAAACAACTTACAAGCTATTTAGATGTTTCCAAATCATATCTATATAAATTAACAAGTACCAATAATATACCACATTCTAAAAGAGGTAAAAGAATTTATTTTGATATGGAAGTCATCAATAATTGGGTGTTAGAAAATAAAATATGGACACAAGATGATATTGAAGAACAGGTGAATAGTTATTTAATGAAAAATAGAAAACATTTTTAAGTAATTATTATTGTTTGTTAACGAAATGAAACAAACAAAGACTTGAGGTAAGGAATACTTGGACTTAACGATGGTTTTGTGCAGATGAATGAGATAACTAATATTCTAACCTACTATTTTACTACTGTTTCATTATAGTTCTGAATGTGGTTGTGTGTTCCAAAGTGAGCGTGGGATAAGCGGATATTTTACATAATACCAGTTATAGCTACGAAAATATAAGAATACTGCGATAGCAAACCCTTGAAAGGATTTTTGCTACTATAACTTGTATTATGTAACATAGCTTGGGTGAGTTTAGGGTTTTATGATATAATAATAACAGAATAGCTTATTGCAGTTTGGTTTGATTTTATGAAAACCAAAGCTGTAATATGCTATTACCTTAAAGACAAAAAAACGCTAAACTTGTTAGGTGAGCGGAACAACACAAAAGACAGAGGATTTTGAGGTACGAAAAAACTGGATTTTGGGTTGTGGGGAATAAAAAAGAGCCTTCCGAAAAAGACTCTTTCATTATTGCTTAATGGTCGTGATTTGAATGGTCATCACTTTTTGTTTCACCTGATTGATTCATCATCATTTCGTGGTCGTATTTACAACAACCTGGTAAACCATCATATGCTTCTTCATCACCTGCTACTTTTTCGGTATCATAACCTGAAGCTGCGATTGCTTTATGGATTGCCATTGCATCGGTTTTTGTATCATCAAAAGACACATCAATCTTCTTTTTATCGACATCCCAATTAGCACTTGCAACACCTTCAACACCGTTAGCTGCTTTTTCGATAGTGTTTTTACACATTCCGCAATTTCCTCTTACACCAAAAGACAGGTCTGTCATTGCCATATCTTTTGACATTTCAGTAGTTGTGGTTTCTGTTTCTTTTTTGGTTTCGTTTTTACAACTTGTTAAACCTAATGCTGCTATTACAGCTACACTTAAAATTACTTTTTTACTCACGTCGATTACATTTTTGTTTTTGTGTTCGTGATTTTTCTTTGAAAAATTCATTGTTTAAAATTTAATTGTTATTACTTGATTTATTATTCTATTACTTGTTTTACTTCACCACAGGTTAGCATTGCTTCGCCAAAATATGGATTGATTACTTTTTCTTCTTTGCTTAACCAATAAGCACCATTATTGTTATCTGCCATTGGACAAAATTCTACATAGACCTTTTCATTGATACCAAATAGTTGTACAGCATTGATTAGATGTGATGATAAATGTTTAAAATGGTCTCTTTGTGATTTTATATCGGACGTTTCAGAAATTGAGGTCGTTGAAGGTTTTATTTCCTTTTCTAATGACATCCAATGGTTATGCGCCTTGTTATCTGACAACAATTTCATATCTACTTTACTTAAATTGTTCAATAGACTTGTTGCGTTTGCTGAAGTACTTTTTGAATCTTCTTTTACTAAAGCATCTTTTAAATTGATATACGCATTGAAAACAGCTTTTAACTGCTCTTGAAATTTCTCTGACACTTTCAAACGCTCATTCATATTAGTGTGGTCACTTTCTTTGTTGGGTGAATTGTTATCCATACCTAAATGACCTTCGTGTCCAGTCATTACTTTACCACCATCTTTATTCATCATAGATTTTTTGCCTTGTAATTGTGCAGCTGCATCAACTGTAAATGTTCCGTTAGTCACTATTTCATTTCCAACAAATAAACCTTCTACAACTTCATATTCATTACCAATTTGATTACCTAATTTAATTTCACGCATTTCAAAAATAGGTTGGTCTGGATTTGTTTTAAGATACACCACAGAACGTTCACCTGTCCATAACACAGCAGATGCAGGAATTGTTAATAGGTCGTCATTTTTAGCTGTACTGCCTTCAATATTTGCCGTTACAAACATTCCTGGTTTAAAAACATCATTCTTATTATTTAGTACCACACGCAAGATTACAGTTCTTGTTTTCGTGTTTAAAACTGGGTCAATGAAATCTACTTTACCTTTAAACTCTTTATTAGGATAAGCATTGGTTGTTATCAAGACTTCCTGTCCTTTTTTAAAGCGGTCAATCTGATTTTCATACACATCAAAGTTTCCCCAAACTGTGTTAAGATTAGCAATTTTTAATAAAGGTTGACCTTGTTTGATATAATCACCTTGCTCTACCAATTTTTCTGTGACAGTTCCTGAAACGGTTGCATACACAGGAAAGTTTTCTTTCACTTTTCCTGTTTCTTCAATCTGATTGATTTGATTTTCAGAGAGCTTCCATAATTTCAGTTTATTACGAACTGCTTTGTATAAAGCAGGTTGTGATTCTTTTAAAGATGCTGCTGTAATTAATTCTTGTTGCGCTGCATACAATTCGGGTGAATAAATGGTTGCCAATAATTGACCTTTACGAATTTCTTCACCTGTAAAACTCACGTTCAAACGTTCAATTCTTCCAGCGAAATAACTTACCTGTACTGCATTAGCTTCTTCGTTTTCAGCAATTTTACCAGATAATTTGATAGTATTGCCTTCAACATTGCCTTTACCAACAATAGATGTTTGAATATTAGCTAAAGCCATTGCGTTTTCAGTCAATTTGAATTGGTCTGCTAATAAACCATCACTTCCACCATCAGCAGGAATTAAATCCATACCACAAATAGGACAATCGCCTGATTCTGGTTGCATAATTTGTGGATGCATAGAACACGTCCACATTTGATTGGTTGCTACAACCGCATCGTGATTATGCTCCGTTTCTTTATTTGATGAGTCACCAAAAAGCAACCAACCCAATAACACACCTACTACGAGTATGCCAATATATATGACTATTTTATTATTTTTCATTCTCTAATCGTTTTATCATTGCTTTCATTTCTCCTATTTCTTTACGTTGTGCTTTTATAATGTCTTCTGCTAATTTCTTAACTTCTGGGTCTTGAATATCTGCTCTTTCACTTGTTAAAATAGCGATAGAATGATGTGGTATCATTGCTTTCATCCAAAGGACATCACCAATAATTGGTGCTTGTGTTCTTACCAACCCTAATGCACCTACAAACAGTATAAAACTACCTGCAAGTATTGCGATATTCTTCTTTTTATCATTATACATTTTTCGCATAAAAAACCACATTATTACTGCCATTGTTGAAATTCCTAAACACGTCATATAGAATCGTGTTAAACTAAACCATACGTGGTCTATGGAATAGGTGTTTAAATACATTGTGATGTACATTGCTACAAATGAGCAAGCCAACATTATAAAGAAGGTTTTGTAATTTCCTTTGTTTGAGTGTTCTTTTGGATTTTTCATAATTATTTGATTTTATAGTTATACTTTAATTGTTCTTAATCGTAGTGCGTTACCTATAACCGAAACAGAGCTAAAACTCATTGCTAAAGCTGCTATCATTGGCGAGAGTAGTATTCCGAAGAATGGAAACAACACACCTGCTGCAATAGGCACACCTAAAGTGTTGTAGATAAGTGCAAAAAATAGGTTTTGCTTAATGTTCTTCATTACAGCATTACTTAAATTTTTTGCTTTTACAATACCGTGTAAATCGCCTTTTACTAAAGTTATCATAGCACTTTCTATCGCTACATCTGTTCCTGTTCCCATTGCAATACCTACATCACTTTTTGCCAATGCTGGTGCATCATTAATTCCATCACCTGCCATAGCAACTACTTTTCCATTTTTTTGTAGTTTCTCTACTTCTTTGAGTTTGTCTTCTGGTAGCATACTGGCTTTAAAATCTGCAAGATTTAGTTCTGATGCTACTGCTTGTGCTGTATCGTGATTATCACCTGTTAGCATTATTACATCTATCCCTTTATCTTGAAGTGATTTAATGGCTTTAGCACTTGTTTCTTTTATCTTATCGCCTATAACTACATATCCAACTACGGTTTCATCTATTGACAAATAAGAAACTGTTTTGCCTTGTTTTTGGTAAGATTTAGCTTCGTCTTTCATTTTAGAGGTAATATCTGCTTTGGCATATTCCATCATTTTAGGATTACCTAATGCTACATTTTTTCCATCAATTTTAGCTTCAACACCTTTTCCTGTAACAGCACTAAAATCTTCGGACTTTAAAATTTCTGCGTTGTGTTCTTTGCCATATTTAACTGTCGCTTCTGCTAAAGGATGTTCGCTATTTGTATTTAATGACACGATGTATTGTAACACTTCTTTTTCGCTTAAAGCATCATTAAAAGCACCAACGGTTTCAACTGTTGGCTTTCCTTCGGTAATTGTGCCTGTCTTGTCAACGATAAGCGTATTTACCTTATCCATTTTTTCAAGAGCTTCGGCATTTTTAATCAATACACCATTTTGAGCACCTTTACCCACACCAACCATCACAGACATTGGTGTTGCTAAACCTAAAGCACAAGGACACGCAATGATTAGTACTGCAATTGCATTCACAAACGCATACACATAAACTGGTTCTGGTCCCCAAATAGACCATACAATAAATGTGATAATAGAAATAAGAACTACAACTGGCACAAAATAACCTGAAACTTTATCTGCTAAATTTTGAATTGGTGCACGACTTCTACTTGCATCATTCACCATATGGATGATTTGTGAGAGTAATGTATCACTTCCTACCTTTTCTGCTTTCATCAAAAAGGATTGATTCCCATTAATGGTTCCGCTACTTACTTTATCATTTTCAGCTTTGTTTACAGGAATAGGTTCACCTGTAATCATAGATTCGTCAATGGTTGTTTCACCTTCGATTATCACACCATCAACAGGAATTTTATCGCCTGGTTTTACTTTGAGAATATCGTTGAGTTCTATCTCATCAATACTGACTTCAACTTCTTCATCATCAACTATTTTTATGGCTTTATTAGGTGCTAACTTTAGTAACTCTTTTACTGCCGAATTGGTTTTACTATGTGCACGAGCTTCTAACAATTGACCTAAAAGCACTAAAGTCAGAATAACTGTTGCTGCTTCAAAATAGACGTGAACTGCGCCTAATTCAGTTTTAAATTGTTCAGGAAATACATCTGGAAACAACATCCCAAATACACTAAATAACCAAGCCACACCTGCACCAATCCCAATGAGTGTAAACATATTGAGATTCCACGTTTTTATGCTTCTATAAGCACGCTCAAAGAACATCCAAGTGGCATAAAACACTACTGGAATGGATAAAACAAACTGAATCCAGTTCCAATTTTTCTGTTCCATTATATCATATAATGGATTGTTATTAAGCATTTCGCTCATAGCAATTAAGAAAATGGGTAATGTGAATACAGATGCTATCCAAAATTTCTTTAATAGCTTCTTATACGTTTTTTCTTCTGCTGAACTATCTACTTCCATTGGCACTAAATCCATCCCACAAATAGGACACGAACCTGCTTCGTCTTTTACAATTTCAGGATGCATAGGACACGTCCATTGTTCCATTGAAGTTGCTGATAGGTTTTGTTCTTCCACCAAATCCATTCCGCAAACAGGACAATCGCCTGGTTCATCATACGTTTTATCGCCTTCGCAATGCATAGGACAATAAAATGTGCCTGTGCCTTTTCCTTTTCCGTTGGGTTGCTCTTTCTTTTTATCTTTTGAATGTTGATGCTGTTCACCTTGTTTATGTATACTGTATCTGTCACCATCCTTTTTTAAGGCTTCTTGAAACTTTTCTATAGGAATATTTGATTCCATTTCTATGGTAGCTTCTGTCTTATCTAAATCGACTGTTGCTTTCGAAACTCCTTCTATTTTAGAGAGCGTTTCTTCAACGTGACTGCGACAACCGTTGCAAGTCATTCCGTGTATATGATATGTGTGTTTCATCTGTTGTTATTTATTTTTTAATGGTCAGATGTAATTCGCTTTTTAAAATCTTGAATAGTTTTATAATAATACATCCGCTCATTTCATTATTGCTGTGTTAAATAATTAATCATTGTACTTTGCACATAGTAGGTCTTCACAGATTCTATTTGGTTCATTTGAAATTTTAGTTGCAACTCTTGAATATCCAAAACATCATTAAAATCAATCGTTCCTGTTTCGTAGCTTTTGATTAAAATATCTTCTGCATCTTTGGCTTGCTTTAGGTTTTTGGTTTGGGTTGCATAGCTTATTCTTTCTGAAATACGCTCGTTAATCGCCTTGTCTAAAAGTGTTTCCAAATTATTTAAGCGTTCTTGTTTTTGGGCAGTAATTTCTTGTTGTTGCAACTCATTTTGCTTGGTTTGGGATTTATATTTCTTATTGAAAATTGGGATAGATACCGAAACCATTGGCATTACAATATCCTTTCCGTTATCGCTGAAATCCATATTTGGTCTTTCAGAAACATTGATATAATCTAATCCAAAACCAATCATTGGAATGCTTTCTTTTTGATTTAATAATTCTGATTGCTCTATGGATTGATAGAGTTTATCATATTTTAGTAATTCAGGATGTAATGCTAAATTTTCAGAAGTAATATCAAAGTCTTCAGAAGGTATCATTAAACTATCTACCACATTCACGGTAACATCATTATCTCTATTCAATAGATTATTGAAGTTAGTTTGTTCTGCTAAAAATTGTTGTTGCAATACATCTTTTAGTTGTTGCATTTCGTTTTGGCGCATTTGTAAACGCAATACATCTACTGCGGATGCTTTACCAACCTCAACAGATGTTAGTGCTAATGTTTCGTAAGTTTCTAATAGTTTGATGTTTTCAGTTAAAACCTCTTGCTTTGCTTTGTTGGCGTATAGATTATAATAGGATTGTGATACCGAAGCCATTAGTTTTCGCTTTGCGATGACAATGTCTTCGTATTTAGCATCTGCCAATGAACTCACGTAATTTTCTCTCGAAGTAATAGTCCCAAACCACGGTAACATTTGTTTAGCCGATACTTTAAAGCGTTGTGCTCCTGTTCGTGTTTCTGGTTCACTTACAAAATAACCAACTCCAAATTCGGTATTAGGAATAGTATTAACCTCATTTACTTTTTCGGAAGCTCTTTTGTATTGTAACTCGAATTTTTGAATTTCTGGATTGTTTGATTCTGCTTCTTGAATGTAGGATTGAAGCTCTTGTGCTTTCGCGAAAGCGGAAACAAACAAAATGCTGATTATTAGAATTATATTTTTCATTTTGATGTTCTTTTAAGTTGAAATTCGGCTTTCCAGCTGTACAATACTGGTACAACAAACAAAGTGATTAAGGCAATGAGCATTCCGCCAAAACTTGGTATTGCCATAGGAATCATAATATCGCTTCCTCGTCCTGTAGAGGTTAATACTGGTAATAATGCCAAAATGGTAGTAGCAGTAGTCATTAAACAAGGTCTGATACGTTTTTCTCCTGCTTCTACAACAGATGCTCTTACTTCCTTTTTATTATCTGGTATGTTTCTATCGAAAGTTTGCGTTAAATACGTTGCCATAACTACACCATCATCGGTTGCTATACCGAAGAGTGCAATAAACCCAACCCAAACTGCAACACTTAAATTGATTGGGTGCATTTGGAATAAATCGCGTAGGTTTTCACCAGCGACATTGAAGTTTAAAAACCATCCTTGACCATACAACCAAATCATAATAAAACCACCTGCAAATGCTACTGCAATACCTGTAAATACCATTAAGGACGTTCCAACCGAACGAAATTGAAAATACAGAATTAAGAAAATGATTGCCAATGCTAAAGGCACAACAACCGATAAGGTTTTTTCCGCTCTTAATTGATTTTCATAGGTTCCTGTAAATTGATAATTAATCCCTTTTGGGACTACTAATTCGCCACTATCAATCTTTTCTTGAATTAAGGCTTGGGCATTTTCAACCACATTAACTTCTGCAAAACCGTCCATTTTATCAAATAGCACATAGCCAACTAAAAAGGTATCTTCGCTTTTAATGACTTGCGGACCTTGTTCGTATCGGATGGTTGCCAATTCACTTAATGGAATTGGACTACCTTTTTCAACTGGCACATAAATCTGTTGTAAGTCTGTTGGGTTTGCTCGTAATTCTCTTGGGTATCGTACTCGTACACCATATCGCTCTCGACCTTCTACCGTTTGGGTTAAGACCATACCACCAACTGCTACTTTTAATACATCTTGAACATCTTGTATTGAAATACCATAACGTGCAATTTTCTCTCTATCAATATCAATTAACAAATAGGGTTTACCAACAATACGGTCTGCAAAAACAGCTTCTTTTTTAACACCTTCAGCTTCCTTGATGATGTTTTCTAATTGCACACCAAACGCTTCAATCTGCTTTAAGTCTTGACCTTTAACTTTTATTCCCATAGGTGCACGCATACCAGTTTGTAGCATTACTAATCGGGTTTCAATAGGTTGCAATTTTGGTGCAGATGTAACGCCTGGTAGTTTGGTAACTTTAACAATTTCATTCCAAATATCGTCTGGTGATTGTATTTCTGGTCGCCAATTACGGTAGAACTCGCCATTGTCATCTTCTACTAATTGCGACCTTTTGACTGGGCTTAAAGTGACATTGTCAGAATTATTCGGATTAGCGATAAATCGCCCATCTTTCAACTCAAATAAGCCATCATCATTGACTTTATAACGCTGGCGTTCTCCGTTTTCATTCAGCATATATTCAGGTTTATACTGAATAACATTCTCGTACATTGATAATGGCGCTGGGTCTAATGCTGATTCTGTTCTTCCTGCTTTTCCAACTACCGTTTTAATCTCTGGAATACTAGCAACTGCCATATCCAATTGCTGTAAAACCCTTTTATTTTCTTCCACGCCAGAATGAGGCATTGAGGTTGGCATTAATAAAAATGAGCCTTCATTTAATGATGGCATAAACTCTTTGCCTGTATTTTTCATAATGAAAAAACCTGCAATTACAATTGCTGTTGGTACTGATAAAAAGAGCAACTTATTATCTAAACACCACCTTAAAATACGTGTGTAATATTTGATAAATAATGAGAAAACACCTAATAAACCAAAGCAAATAACACTTACAAAAATAAGATTCCAGAAAATGCTTTTATCTACGCCAAGTGGTCTCCAATATTCGGCTAATAAGAATATTATAGCTGATACTGAAATAATGATATTGATAATGTTAGCTTGTTTGTCAGTTAACTTATTTTGAAGATTGAGAAATGCTGTAATCCCAAACGCAATTAAAATTAATCCTAACCAATATCCATAGACTATGGCTACGATTCCCAATGCTATTAAAACACCATTTAAAACATATTTAAAAGTGTTTTTAATGCTTTTCTTTCTGAATAAAAATGCAGCAAACGGTGGAATTAAAAACAATGCTACTATAATGGATGCTGTTAGTGCAAAGGTTTTTGTGAATGCTAATGGTCTGAACAATTTACCTTCAGCGCCAATCATTGTAAATACAGGAATGAAACTTATAATTGTAGTCATTACTGCGGTTACGATTGCACCAGAAACTTCGGCTGTTGCGTTGTAAACTACTGTATTAATGGATTGTGTTCCATCATCTTCATCTAAATGCCGAATGATATTTTCTGATAGTATAACACCAACATCGACCATTGTTCCGATAGCAATTGCAATACCTGATAAAGCGACAATATTAGCATCGACGCCAAAGAGTTTCATTGCAATAAATACCATTAAGACTGCAACTGGTAATAATCCTGAAATCAAGACAGAAGCTCGAAGATTAAACACCATAATGATTATAACCAAAATGGTAATCAATATTTCAAGAGTTAAGGCTTCATTGAGTGTACCTAAAGTTTCTTGTATCAGTTCTGTTCTGTCATAAAAAGGCACTATGGTTACTTGCGATGTTCTTCCATCTGCCAAAACTTTTGAAGGTAATCCTGCGCTTAACTCGTTAATTTTCTCTTTTACATTATTGATGACTTCCATTGGGTTTGCACCATAACGAGCCACAACAACAGCACCAACAACTTCTGCTCCTTCCTTATCTAATAATCCACGTCTTGTTGCAGGACCTAATGAAACTTTACCAATATCCTTTATCCTAATTGAAGTATAATCTTCTGAAGTGACTACTGCATTTTCGATGTCTGAAATGGATTTCACATAACCCAAACCACGAACTAAATATTCGGCTTGGTTAATTTCCAAAGTCTGTGCACCAATGTCTTTATTGCTTTCCTTAACTGCTTTTACAACGTGATGTAATCCAATATTATACTGACGCATTAGTTCTGGATTCACGTCCACTTGATATTCTTGAACATAACCACCAATAGAAGCAACCTCTGAAACACCACTTGCAGAGGACAGCGCATACTTTACATAGTAATCTTGAATACTTCTCAATTCTTGCAAATCCCAACCACCTGTTACATTACCGTTCTCATCACGACCTTCAAGCGTGTACCAAAATATTTGTCCTAATCCTGTGGCATCGGGACCCAATGCAGGATTAACACCTTCGGGTAATAAACCACTTGGCAAGGAATTAAGTTTTTCGAGAATACGACTTCTACTCCAGTAAAATTCGATGTCTTCTTCAAAAATGATATAGATACTTGAAAAACCGAACATAGAGGAACTACGAATGGTTTTTACTCCAGGAATCCCTAACAAGGATGTGGTTAATGGATACGTAATTTGGTCTTCTATATCTTGTGGTGAGCGACCATCCCATTTTGTAAAAACGATTTGTTGGTTTTCGCCTATATCTGGTATGGCATCTACAGCAACTGGATTACTTGGTAAGAAACCAGTATCCCAATTAAAAGGTGCATTAACAGTTCCCCATCCAATAAAAAGGACAAGTAGTAAAACTGCAACGAGTTTGTTTTCTATTAAAAATTTGATGCTTTTATTTAGCATATGATTGATTTTAAACAATTAGACAATAGTGTTGTAAAAACACCGAATACAGTAAATTATCCTTACGACATTGCAGTCATAGGATAAAAGAGTCTATTGTTTAAAAATCAAATTAAGTATGTCTCGTCAATCTTGTAGAGTTGCCTTATGACGAGTGGTGGTTTGTATTCTTCGTAGGTAGATACATTACTGTCTAAACCTTCAAAAAGGTTAATGTAAGTATAAACAAATGAAGCGATGAATACTTGTTGCTCAAACGTGATTTTGTCAACTTGCAATTGTAATTCGTCTTGACCTTCAATTGCTAATTGTTTATCATCACAACAATTTTTCTTGGTAATAGAACATCCTTCGGTTGAAGGCTTTTCCATTTCCATTCCGCACCCTTTGGCCTTCTGAAAAATAGCAGTTTCGACTAAAGTTTCTCCGCAATAATGCATATTCACAGTAAATGACATTGTAGAGAATAACACTACAAAAGCCATTGCTAAAGACATTATTTTATGGAAAAATTGCTTCATACTGTTTGCGAAGTTACGAAATTTTAACAACTATTGATTTTGTTTAACAGAAGTTTAATTGACTAATCTGCTTAATCCCAACTCATTCGTTGTAATCGAACTGCATTTAAAATTGCTAATAATGCTACTCCTACATCTGCAAAAACAGCTTCCCACATTGTGGCTAAACCACCTGCTCCTAAAATCAAGACAATAACTTTAACACCAAATGCTAAAATGATATTCTGCCAAACAATTTTACGTGTAGAACGACTAATCCTAATAGCCCTCACTACTTTTGATGGTTGGTCTGTTTGAATAATGACATCTGCTGTTTCAATAGCTACATCACTACCTAAACCACCCATTGCAATACCAACGTTACTTGCTGCTAAAACAGGTGCGTCGTTTATACCATCACCTATAAAAGCTATTTTGTTTTCAGGATTTTTCTTTAAAATTTCAACTTCGTTTAACTTATCTTCTGGTAATAAACCACCTTTAGCATTTTCAATATTTAGTTCTTTAGCGACTTGTTGAGTAATGGAATCTTTATCACCAGAAAGCATCATAATATTTTTAATGCCTACTTTGTGTAATGCTGTAATAGTTTCTTTTGCATCCTCTTTTAATTCATCTGCTATGACTACATAACCTGCAAATTGATTATCGATTGCAACTAATACTATCGATTCTACAATAGATTCCGTTTCAGATGGAACATTTATATTATTCGCAGTCATTAAGGCTTTATTTCCTACTAAAACTGTTTTATCATTAACAACGCCTTTTAAACCTTTACCTGCAATTTCAGACACTTCGGAAGCTTCATAATCTTCACCTTCTGCTTTATACTCTAAAATGGCTTTTGCAATTGGATGCGTGGATTGCTCTTCCATCGCCATTAAGTATCGCATAAATTCGGTTTCATTCCAACCGATTGCTTTTACTTCTTTAATTTTAAATACACCTTTGGTAACGGTTCCAGTTTTGTCCATTACCAAAGTATTTATCTTGGTCATTGCATCTAAAAATGAAGCACCTTTAAATAATATTCCATTTTTGGAAGCTGCTCCCAATCCACCGAAATATCCTAATGGAATTGAAATCACTAACGCACAAGGACAAGATATTACCAGGAAAATTAATGCTCTGTATAACCAATCTCGAAATACATAATCATCTACAAAAAAGTAAGGTATAAAAGTTACGCCAATAGCTAAAAACACAACAATTGGTGTGTAGATACGAGCAAACTGCCTAATAAATAATTCTGTTTTAGATTTACGTGCTGTAGCATTTTGAACCAAGTCTAATATTCTCGCAATAGAACTATCTTCAAAGGTGTTGGTTACCTCAACTTCAATAACACTTTCCAAATTGATACTACCTGCGTAAACCTTTGCATCTTTCTGAATAGAATCTGGTTTGCTTTCTCCTGTTAAAGCTGCTGTATTTAACGATGCTTTTTCGGATAATAAAATACCATCCAATGGAATTTTTTCACCTACTCGAATTTGTATTTTCTCGCCAATATTTACAGCTTCTGGCGACGCACTTATATAATCACCATCACGAAATACATTAGCTTCTTTTGGTCTAACATCCAATAAGGCTTTAATGTTTCCTTTTGCTCTATTAACTGCTGCGTTTTGAAATAATTCTCCTACTGCATAAAATAGCATTACTGCAACACCTTCAGGATATTCACCAATAATAAACGCACCAATTGTGGCAATAGACATCAAAAAGAACTCGGTAAAAACATCGCCTTTTATAAGGCTTTTCCATCCTTCTTTAATTACAGGAAACCCAACTGGAATATATGCTAAAGTGTACCAAACTACTCTAATCCATCCTTCAAATTGAGGAATCGCATCAAAATAATCTACAGCGATACCTACCATTAACATAACAAAACTTATAATAGCAGGAATGTATGTTTTGAATGCACTTCCATTTCCGTGGTCGTGACCATCATCGTGAGAATGTTGTTCTTCTGAATTTGGTTTTAAATCTCTTAAATTGACTTTCTTTTTTTTCATTTAATATCTAATAATTTTTCAATGTCATTGGGAATAGGCATCCGTTTTAATGGTGGCACGTTTGCTCCACCTGTATTACCAAGTGGAACGTGATTTATAAATGATTTCCAGCCACCCACAAACAACCTAACTATTTGACCTATTACTTCTTTAGTATCTTTTTGTCTAAATCCAAATTTTAGCATTAACCAATGTGAATAGGTATGTTCTATTGGATAAGATTGCCCTATGATATGACTGCGTTCTAAATGATACCAAGCATTGCCAAAATGCTTATTTTCTAAACAGAAACTGTATAGTTTTAATTCTTCGTTATACGCCTGTTTAAGATGTTTAGGTATTTTAGTATTAAACTTCATATCCACTAATTTTGGATAAATGTACTTTAATAGTAAGTGCAATGGAAGTGCAATTATTAGCCACTACACTTATCGCAAATACCTTTTACCACCAAATTTACATTCTCTGACACAAAACCATCAGGTACTTTAATTTGCGGTATTTTATGTTCTGTTAGGCAAATGGTTTCATTGCAATTGTTACAATGGAAATGTAAGTGTAAATCGGTTTTTATATCACAATTACATCCCTTTTCGCATAACGCATATTTTGTTATCCCTGTGCCATCGTCTATTTGATGCACAATATCCTTTTCTTCAAAAGTTTTAATAGTTCTGTACAAGGTAGTTCTATCTGCTTTTTCAAAAGCATTTTCAATATCACTCAATGTTACCGCTATCTCTTTTTCTGCAAGAAACTTATAAATTAACATACGCATTGCTGTAACACGAATATTTTTTGACTCTAATACTTGTTCTATTGTTTCCATATTTAATCGTGGTCTTCGTTTCCAAATGGTTTAATAATAAGACCTACACTAAATATAAAACCATCTGTAGGTGCATAAATCTCTGGAAAAACAGGATTGTCGTGTGGCGGTAAAACTAAAGGTGAAAACCTGCTTTGTCTTCTATCTGTAAAATTCTCAAAATTCACAAATACACTTCCTAATTTAAAATTACGCATCACCAATAAACCCATAGTTACAAAGTCTGTAGTTTCTGTACCATTGGATAAGAATTGTTTTCCTGTATAAAAGGTTTCATAACCAATACGCCATTTTTCAGATTCGTACATTAAAACACTACCTGCGTTATGCTTTGCTGTTAATGGCTTTTGTGGATTGCCAGGTAAATAATTTAGTTTGGTATCAATAAGCGCATAGTTTAAAAACCACCTAAAGTCTTTGTAAGTAAATTTTATATTGGTTTCTGCTCCTTTACTGAATATTTCATCTGATGCATTTTCAAACTGAAATAAACCGTTATCTGTAGAATTTAAAAGTAGTCCATCATTAATAGCAGTCACATAGAATAATTGGTTTATAGAAAAACCAATCTCATCCAATAATCGTGTTTGATAGTTTACATCGAAATTAACACCATATGAACGTTCTGCATCTACTGTTGATTTATCTATAGCAAGCACATTTTCAAAATTGATATATTCGGCTTCCTCTGTAAAAATATCTGGAATCTTATACCCTAAACCTCCACCAATTCTACTTGAAAATCCACTATCATTTTTGTAGAGTAATGAAATTCTTGGAAGTGGAAAGAAACCGAAATCCGTATTATAATCTGCTCTTAATCCTGTTTCTAATATCCAATTATCTGATAAATCATAAATATTATTTGCAAATGCGCCAAAGGTTACATCTTTTTGGTCTCTCTGTAGTGGTGCGTTATCATTTTCATCGAAATTTGAGGTATAAAGATTAGCTCCAACTATCCAATCCGTTTTTTCTGATGCTGTATTATATGTGATTTCAGTAAACGTATTTGTCTGTTTGCCATCAAAATTGAAATCCGGAACGGTTAAATTCCTATCGAAAAAAGAGACACTATTTTTAAACTCTACTGAACTAACGGAATCTAATTGTGTTTGATATACCAATTGACTGCTTAATCGTTTTAAATTGTTTTCTTCTGTATATTGATGAATACCTTCTTCACCACTTTCAATTTTGGTAATATCTCCACCAATTCTATCATCGTACGTTCCGTTTAATCCAAACCAAAGCGTTGTTTTATCTGATGGATAATAAAACAGTTTAGGATTAAAAGAAATTGACGTTGTTTTTGGTAGGTTGCTAAAGCCATCATCTTCTGGGTCGTATGCTTTTTGATAATGACCAGAGCCATAAAGTGAAACACCAAATTTTTCATTTCGTTTGCTATAAAATACATTGGCTGTACTTCCTAACGCTTGTGTCTGCGTGAGCATTATATCTAATGCAGGTTCTTCGTCTGGTGTTTTAGATACCATATTTACTAATCCTGCAATAGCACCTCCACCATAAAGTGTTGATGAACTTCCTTTAATAATCTCAAATTGTTGTAAATCTAAAGGTGGTATTTGTAAAATACTTAATCCACTTGAAAAACCACCATATAATGGAAATCCATCTCTTAAAAGCTGTGTGTATCTACCATCCAATCCTTGAATACGAATATTGGTACTTCCACTACTTAATGATGTTTGTTGCATCTGTATTCCTGTACTTTCACGAAGCACCATAGAAATATTAGTAGGGTTCATTATTGCTTTTTCTCCTAATTCTTCTGCACCTATAAACTCTATACGTGTAGGTATTTTTCGTACTGTTCTTGTGCTTCTTGTAGATTGCAGTACTACAGCATCTAATTGATTACCGCCCTCTTTTAGTTTAAACATTAATTCATTATTACTTGGAATTTGAATTGTTGTCTCAAATGTTTCAAAACCTAAAAAGGAAATTATTATTTGGTGCTGACCGTCTGGTATTTCTGTAAATTCTGCAATACCATCAAAATTAGTTACAGAACCTTTTTCTAATGCTTCAAAGTAAACCGTAGCACCCATTAAAGGCTCGTTTTCCGCTTCTGTTATGACTTTAATTTGTATGTTTGATGTTTGTGCCTGTAACGATAGGCAAAGTATTAATATGAGCTTTATGCTCAATATGTATTTATTCATTGAATTGTATTTGTAATTAACTAAATAATTGATTTAAAATCGATTTGTTTTAGCTTATTACTTGTGGCGGTTGCCAAATGTTGGAAAGGAAGTTAAACCAGTAAATAGGTTGATATGTAGAAATTAACTCCGATGAGATTTCAATATTGAGTTTTAAATCAAATGTCTTGATTGGTTCATAAGTAATTGCCATACCACAACAATTACAAATACAAGTTACAGGACAAGAATCGTCACTATCTTCTTGGTGGTTGTGATTAACACTTATCTCGTCTTGATGCTGGTCTTCAAGATTTTGACCATCAGAACAAGGCTTTGCTGAAAGCAATAGTATGATTAAGGATAATATGATTGTTATAAATTTCACAGTTACAAAGATAAAAATTTAATGATGCAATGGTTGTGCAATTATTTTATTTAAGCCACAACTTTAGCTTTCTCCTTTATAGTTTCAAGATGTTTTGCCATATTACTTTTACACCATTCCTCACGAGCTAATTTAGGTGCGTGACCTATGGCTTTAGATAACTCCTCTGTCATTATAGTTTCAACCACATCTACATATTCTTCTGTTGTAGAAATACTATCGTGTATTGTATATATTGGTGCATCTGGATATTCTATTGATATACGCTTTGCTATAACATTTATCATTAAGTAACTCTCAATACTCTGCAACAATCTTGGAAGTAGTGATTTATCTTTACTCTTAATCTGTCTAAACACCTCATATACGTTTGGGAACATTTCCTTAAATATCTTCTTTGGTTTTGCATCCTCTTGCCCCAAAAACCTATTATCTGTAAATAGCACTTGAAATACTGCTGTTTTTACTTCCTTACGGTTTGAGAATGTTTCCCCTAAACGTAGACTAAATTGTTGTTCTAAAAACTCATAAAGTGTCCCACTCACCACAAGATTTATATACTGACTAAACTCATTATTCATAAGGGTTTTATCAATATCTCCTAACATAATGTAAGAATCAGTATCGTGTACCTTTATGTGAGATATACTCAATCTATCATCAATCTTACCATCAACCTTATAATTATTATCATTTATACTATTAAAAGAATAAAAAGGTCGGTTTTTGGGGTCGTCGAATCTGATTGATAACTCTTTTTGTGTATTTGGCTCATTTTTTTGCTCAATCCAGAACGAGCGACTCAACAATATAGTGCTTAAATAAGGTTGGCTATTTTTAATATCTATCGAAATTAATTTTTGGCCATCATACGTTACTGCATTTCTGATAACGCTTCGCATATTAGTAAGATTGGAATGGAAGCGATATACATTATCATCGTGCAACAAATAATAATCTTTACGGCTTATTTTTTCTACGCTAATTTTTGCGTGATTTAATTGGTCAATAGGTCTTTTATATTTGACTTCGACCTTACCATAGTTATTAAACTTTTTGGATTGCCACAAAGATTTGTTGTCTTTCTTCAACGCATATTCTTCGGCTAAAAAATTATTGACGTAATCAATATCAATTTCTAATTTTTCATCAAACCATTTTGTTAGGTAGTTTAGATGGTTTACTGAAACTGCTCTATTGTTACGTTCAACTTTTAATTTCCTGTGAAATGTTTGGTCGCTAATAGAATGAATAGCTACTTCGCATCTGTATTTTTCAGTAAGTCTAAACCCTTTTGATTTTGAGCCAACAAAGTATTGATTATCTGTTTCTATAATTTTCGCAAAGTTGATAAGATAGTTTAAGTACTCTTTATAGTTTGAGATTTTGTCCTGTAAGATTTTTGCACTTATAGATACAAAGTCATCATACATTAAATCTTTGTTGTAGAGTGTAAGCGCATTTATTAAGTGAATAACATATAATAGCTTATCTCTTTTGTGTTTGTACTTTTTAAAATTAGGTGGGTAATCATAAACAATTTGGTCTATGTCTAAATTCTCTGGTATGTATAATCTCATTAAGCACTCTTGTTTTGGGTTAAAATTCTAACTACATCGTCATACTCATAGTACATTGTTTTACCCATTTTGGTAAAGGGTAGTGTACCATTGATTCGTAAATTTTGCAACGTACCTGGTGAGATATTTAATAGCTCACGTACGTCCGCTGATTTTAACCACTTTTTTTGCTCTGTTTGGCTTCCTAAAATTGTCTTAAGTTCTGTAATGATTTCCTGTTTTAGAGTCTTTAAATCATCCTTTGTAATTACTTCAAATGTCATTCTATATAAAAAATATTAATAGGTATTAACTACCTGATTTCTAACATACAATATACGCCAAAATCACCTTTTATAAATGAAAAGTTATTGACAGTTATTAACGAAATAGGTGAACTTTTTAACAAGAAACCACCTGTATTACAGGCAGTTTCAGGTATAAATCTCTATTTTTAGATTAAATTGTTATTGGGCTATCTTATTGGTGTTTGGTCGAGTATTTTTATCAGCAAACTTTTGTTTCAAAATTGCCATATCATCGCTTACTTTTCTATCCAATATTTTAGCATAGTGCTGTGTCGTTTTAAGTGATTTATGCCCTAACATTTTGCTTACTGATTCCATTGGCACACCGTTAGACAATGTTACAGTAGTTGCAAACGTATGACGAGCTAAATGGGTGGTTAAGTTTTTATTGATACCACACAAGTCTGCTATCTCTTTTAAATAGGCATTAGACTTTTGATTGCTCAATACAGGAAGTAAAACATCTTTTGTAACTGCCTCTGGATGATTCTCATATTTCTTTATAATTTCTAAAGCGGTTGGAAGTAGTGGAATGTTACTGCGTGTATCTGTTTTAGTACGCTTTGTCTTTATCCAATTATCGCCATCAATACCAAATACCAAATTGTCTTTTGAGAGCTTCTTAACGTCGCTGTATGCTAAACCAGTAAAACAGCAGAATATAAAAATGTCTCTTACTTGCTCTAATCTATTGGTGTGTAACTCTTTTTCGAGCATTGTTTGTATTTCTTCTTCTGAAAGAAATTGACGTTCCACTTCTTTTAAACGGACTTTATAATTTAGAAATGGGTCTTTTTTAATCCAATCATTAGCTATTGCTATACGTGCTATCTTTTTAAAATTCTTGATATACTTGATTGTGCTATTATGCCCGCAGTTTCTAACGGTTTTTAAATAGAACTCAAAATCTGTTATATACTTGTGGTCTATTCTGTTTACAGGTATATCACTTACATTGTACTGATGTTGCATAAACTCTTGCAGATGCTTACATACAGTTTTATAGCGTTCTAAAGTTCCTGCTGAAAACTCTCTACCAACTAATTTTTCAACTTGCTTGTTGTGATTATTAAAGATGGTTATGAGTGTTCTTTGTTTTTCCTCAACACCTAAAAACTTGTTTTTAAGGGTTTCGGTTGTAACCTCCTTGTTATCTTGAATTAAGTCTCTTTGGCTTTGATATACTTTTGTAGTAAGTGAATCTAAATAGGCATTTAGTTCTCGTATATCTTCAGTTCTTCCAATAGCTTTATTAGCTTCAACGCTCCATTTCTCAATTTCAATGGTACGTTTTGTACTAATCTCTGTACGCTTACCATCTATGGTAATACGTAGGTAAATAGGGCATTTGCCCTGTGCATCTACTTTACTCTTTTTTAAGTAGAATAATAATCCAAATGTTTTGTTCATTCTGGTGACCTTTAATTATACATTAATTTACAAAATATTGAGGTCTTTTAATTGATATATTATACTGATTTATAAACAGTTATAAACAATTAGGTGACCTAATTAAGGTTATAAAAAGGTCACCTAATAGGTCACCAACAGAATGGTTTTTAATACATATTTTGATGTTTTGGGTAAAATAAAAAGTCCCATAAACATTGAGTTTACAGGACTTTCGTCGATTTTGAATAAATCTTGGCGGAGAATGAGGGATTCGAACCCCCGGAGGTGTGACCCTCAACAGTTTTCAAGACTGCCGCATTCGACCACTCTGCCAATTCTCCTTGAGTGCCTCATCAAGCTATTTGCCTGAATGCGGGTGCAAATATAAGAGCCTTTTTCATTCTATTCAAATAAAAACTTAACTTTTTCAAAATAAATTTCATGTATTTTTCAATGTTCATATTTTATGAACTAATAACCATAAAAAGAAAACAGCAAACCGTATTTTTGCAGAAATAGATTATACCAGAATGGATACCATAAAACAGCTTAAGTGGCGCTATGCCACAAAAAAGTTCGATGCAACAAAAAAGTTGTCAAACGCAAAATTAAATATTATAACAGAAGCTTTTAATCTTACAGCAACATCGTTCGGGTTGCAAACGATAAAGTTAGTAGTAATTGAAGATAAAAAAGTTAGAGAACCGCTAGTAGCATTATCATACAACCAAAAACAAGTTCTCAATGCTTCGCACTTGCTAGTAATTTGTATTCAAAAAGATATTGAAGATAACGATGTAAAAACCTATTACAATAATATAAAACACATTCGTAACACGCCAGAAAGCATATTAAAACCCTATCGAGAAGATTTAATTAATATGATGCAAGTTAAGTCTGTACAAGAACGCCAGCAATGGTCTACCAATCAAGCCTATATCGCACTTGGTAATTTAATGGCGGTTTGTGCCCTAGAAGGTATAGACTCATGCCCAATGGAAGGATTTTTACCATCAGAATACGACAAAATTCTTAAATTAGACCAAAAAGGATTAAAATCGGTACTCCTTTTACCAATTGGGTATCGTGATGAGGACGATATGTTTTCAACATTAAAAAAAGTAAGAAAACCAATTAGCGAAACCATAATAAACATGTAAATAATTTGGGCGTTACCACAAGGGTCGGGCTTTCGGTAGTCGCTTCCCGATAAAAAATCGGGAGAGCTTCAACAAAACCTCAATCCCTAACGCAAAATCAACGTCCCAATCAACATAAAACAAAATACAATATGCCAGGATTTGAATTATTTGGAGATTTAGAAAGAAAACAAGTAAATGATGTTTTAGATAATGGCGTGCTTATGCGCTACGGTTTTGATGGTATGCGTAATGGCCATTGGAAAGCCAAAGAATTAGAAGCAGAACTACAAAACACATTTCAATCCAAACACGTACAACTAGTTTCTAGCGGAACAGCTGCCGTATCAGTAGCATTAGCATCAGCTGGCGTTGGCGCAGGAGATGAGGTTATTATGCCAACATTTACCTTTGTGGCTAGTTTCGAAGCTATTATGATGTTGGGAGCCATTCCTATTCTAGTAGACATAGACGACACCTTATGCTTAAACCCAAAAGCGGTTGAAGCTGCTATAACACCAAAAACAAAGGCCATTATGGTCGTGCAAATGTGTGGTAGTATGGGTAATATGGATGCCTTGCAAACCATTGCAACAAAACACAATATCTTATTAGTAGAAGATGCTTGTCAAGCTATTGGCGGGACTTATAAAGGGAAACCATTAGGAAGCATTGGCGATTTAGGATGTTTCTCATTCGATTTTGTTAAAACCATAACCTGTGGAGAAGGCGGAGCGGTTATAACAAATAATAAAGAGTATTACATAAATGCAGACCATTATAGCGATCATGGCCACGATCATGTTGGTAATGATAGAGGAGCAGAAACACATCCGTTTTTAGGGTATAATTTCAGAATATCAGAATTGCATGCAGCTGTAGGACTAGCGCAAGTAAAACGGTTACCAGAATTTTTAGAAATTCAAAAAAGAAACTTTAATATTCTTCAAGAAGCTTTATCAGAAATTCCAGAAGTTACGTTTAGAACGGTACCCGAAGGCGGTGTAGAAAGTGGTGCATTCTTCAACTTCTTTTTACCAAACTTAGATACAGTAAACAAAGTTTTGCAAGGCTTTAAAGAAAACGGAATAGATGTTTGTTGGAATTATTTTAATAACAACTGGCATTATATAAAAGAATGGAATCACTTAAAAGATTTAAAATCTTTATTTCCAATTTCTAAAGAAGTTACGGATGGTTTAGAATATCTTAAAACCAAAGACTTTTCAAAATCTGATGAATTTATATCAAGAAATATTTCCTGTTTAATAAAATTATCTTGGACAGAGCAGGAGGTAAGAGATCGTGCAGTAAAAATGGTTAAGGTTATTAAAGCTAGTTTTTAATACTTTAAAATAATGCACTATTGTTAATGTAACATCTTCTTGTTACATTGGTTATATTTATAACCGCTTGTTTATTATATAATTGCGTATATTTATTTATAAATTATAAGCTACAATGTGTTACCGTTATTTAATAATTCTATTCCTAATACCTAATTGTTTTTTTGGGCAAAGTTCTAATAAGGAGTTTTTGTCATCAGACCTATTTAATAAATCAAAAACATTTTTTGAAAACGAAAAATATGATAGCGCGTATGTCTCAAGTAAAAAATCATTTCAACTTTTAAAAAATTTAAAAAACGATTCACTCACAATTGCTTCTGCATTATTAGCAGCGCAAAGTAAAGATTTCTTGAAGAAATTAGATTCAACAGATTATATAGGTTATTCTGAACAATTAGCATTAAAAAATAAAGATTGGAAATCTTTAATTGAAATTTATTTCACAAGAGGTAATATTTTTTTCAATCAAAGCGAAGAAGCTATGGCCTTACCCTTTTTTTTAAAAGTTGATTCTATAGCTAAGATTAATAGTTATGATAATTTTACAACCATTCAATCCCTTAATAAAAGAGCTGAAATTTCTAAGTTATCTTTTACTTATGATAGTACTAATTTGGCTTATGATATTGCGCTGCAAGCATTAAAAAGGGCAAAAAAAATTAATTCTCAAGATGCTATTAATTATACTCATGCCCATTTAGCAGATCTTGCTCAGATGAGAAATGAGTATACTGAAGCTATGACTTACACAAATTTAGCTCTTGATTATTATTTAAAAAAAGATAAGCAAAAGTACGTTTCTCGGATGTATTTAATTAAATCGGCTATTTATCTTGAATTAGATAGTATAGATAAAGCAGACGAAACGAGGTATAAGGCTATTCAATATTTATCAGATAAAAATAATGATTACGCCATGGCCAAAGCTAAGTATTATTATGGACATTTTTTAAGATATGATAAGTATGATTATAAGAAAGCCTCGACTTATCTAGAAGAATCTAGAATATTGCTAGAGAAATCAAATCAAGTTGATAATGAAGTGTATCATAGGTGCTTGAGAGATCTTGCTATTTGTTATGATAATTTAGGTAATCATGAAAAATCTAAAAATTATTATAAACAAGCTTATAATCTTAAAATTGAACTTAACAAAAAAGCTAACCGTAACACCTCTAGAAGATTAGAAACCAAATACCAAACCGAAAAGAAAGAACAAGAAATAGCCTTATTAAAATCAGAAAAGGCTTTAAATGAACAAAAACAGAAAAGCCAACGCAATCTATTAGTTGGCGGTTTGTCACTTACTACAATTGCAGGATTGTTTCTTTTCGTGCTTTATAGAAACCGTCAAAAAACAAATATCAAGTTAAAAGAATTAGACTCTGCAAAATCAAACTTCTTTGCAAACATCTCTCACGAGTTTCGAACACCATTGACGTTAATAACTAATCCAATTGATGAAGCTATTGATGATGAATCACTTTCAGATAAAAAGCGAGAGCAATTTGTAATGGCTAAGCGTAATTCCGATAGGTTATTGGGGTTAGTTAATCAATTATTAGACCTTTCAAAAATAGATGCAGGACAATTAAAACTTCATATTCAAAAAGGAAACATTCAAAACCTTATTTCTGGACTTGCCGAATCTTTTATTTATTCTGCAAAACAAAACAATATTGATTATCAACTTCAAATTGAAAAAAGTAATAACGATACTTGGTTTGATAAGGATGCACTAGAAAAAATAACAATAAATTTATTATCTAACGCTATAAAATATACGCCTAATAATGGTACAGTAATTTGTAACGCGTTTATAGAAAACAATATCTGGCAATTTAGTGTAAAAAATATAGGTATTGGATTAACAAAAGAACAGCAGGACACTATTTTTACTCGATTTTATCAAACCGATGAGCGTAATCAAGGTACTGGTATTGGTCTTGCTTTAGTTAAGGAATTGGTGGAGCTTCATAAAGGAACTATAAAAGTAGAAAGTAAACCTAACACATGGATTAACTTCTTAGTAAAATTGCCAGTAGATAAAAACAGTTTTAAAAATGAAGTATTTGTAGAATCATCTGGAATTAATATTGATTACGAACCAACTAAACTAGAAACAGTTAACGTTATAGATGATGTATTTGAAGAGAACGACAAACCAATCCTTTTAATAGTTGAAGACAATGTAGATGTTAGAGTTTTACTTAAACAAACATTTCAAGATTTTTATAATATTATTACTGCCGAAAACGGACAAATAGGTATTGATTTGGCTATTAAGCATGTACCAGATATTATAATATCTGATATTATGATGCCTGTTAAAGATGGTGTCGAGCTTACTAAAACTTTAAAAAATAATGAGCTTACAAGTCATATTCCTGTTGTTTTATTAACCGCAAAAGCAGGCGATAAAAACGAATTAGAAGGTTTAGAAATAGGCGCCGATGACTATATTACAAAACCTTTTAACTCTAAACTTTTAAAAACTAAAGTGTCTAATCTTATAGATATTAGGCGTAAACTTCAAAGTAGATATAGTCAGGAAATAATCTTAACCCCTAAAGATATTGCGGTTACTAATCTAGATGAGCAATTCTTAACTAAGGTTCAAGAAGTTCTAGAAGCAAACCTTGTAGAATCTTCCTTTAATATCGAAAATTTTAGTAAAGCTGTTGGTATGAGCCGGATGCAACTGCATAGAAAAATAAAAGCACTTACTGGTTTATCGGCATCAGAGTTTGTTAGGTCGCAACGTTTAAAACTAGCTGCAGAACTATTAAAAACCTCCGATATAAACATATCTCAAGTTGGGTATTCGGTTGGTTTTAACGATCATTCTTATTTTACAAAATGTTTTAAAGAGGCTTATAACTGTACACCAACCGAGTTTTCTAAAAAACATGAAAGTAAGTAACAGTTTAACAAATACTCATCTTTTTTCTACAAATATTATAAGATACTATTTGCGATTTCTTGAAAATTTATAATGCCATAATTTGGACGTTTGTAAATAAACACACTTAAAACTTCTTTCTTAAGGCAGGCTATTACTGGCTTGTTACATATGTTATATTCATTGTTACATATCTTATATCCAATGGGTTGTAGGTGTTTTACATTTGGAATAATTAGTAGCAATAGTATTTACCTAATTAACAAGTGGCACATAAAAACAAAACGTTTAATGGTAAAATAGAATCTCTCCCAAAGCATAACATATACTTAAATGTAAACCACTTAGATGATGGTACATACATTTTAAAAATTATTCATAAGAATAAAGTTATAAAAGAAATACACTTTAATAAATAGAGAGAAATGAAACAATGTTACACTTTATGGGTTTTTACCTTTTTTTTAGGAATTCTAAATTTTAATGCTCAAGCAGAGTTCAGAAAAGATTCTATTCACCTATTTCAATGGGATAATTATAATAACAATTGGCTACACAATACTAGAGAGTATCTCACTTACGATAATGGCGGTGTTAAAGAAACTAATTTTCGCAGGCAATTTCTAACAGGTGCTAATTGGGTTAATTATTATCAGTTTAATAAAATTTACACGCCAGAAAACCAGTTAGAAAGTAATATACAACAAAACTGGAATAGCCCAAATAGCGGTTGGAATGATAAATATAGGCACGCCTACACCTATGATGATGATGGCAATGAAATTGTACATAAATATGATTTATACTATAGTGAGGCTTGGCAAAATTACCAAAGAGAATTTAAAAGTTATATTGATAATTTTTTAAGTACAACTACCACCGAAGCCTATGATACATCATCTAATATGTTTATCCCACAAGAGCGTACTACTAATAATTATGCAGACAGTTTAGTTGATTACCAAATAGGCGAGGTATATTATCGAGATGTTGCCGTTTGGGAAAATGACGAAAAAATAGATTACACATACAATACGGATAGGCAGTTAACAGATGTTGAGTACTATGGTTATAATTCTAGTACTGGTGAGTTTTCTAGTGCTCCATATAAAAAAACGGCTAACAACTACACTCCAGAGGGACTTATAGAGGAAAGTATAACTCAACTTTGGTTTACGTCTGAATATAGAAACGTAGATCGTTGGTTGTATAGCTATGAAAACGGTAACCAAACCGAATTTATAATACAAGAGTGGAGTAGTAGCGCTGATGTTTGGGAAAATAAGTATAGGCACCTAAAAACCTATGATGCTAACGATAACGAAATAGAATTTATCTACCAAAGTTGGAATACAGATGCAACACCTAATGTTTGGAGAGGGTTTTTACGCATTGTTACTTATTGGTCGCAACCAGAAGTTTTAAGTAGCAATGAATTTCATGAAAACCCCATGGTTCTTATATATCCAAATCCAGCTTCAGAGTTTTTAAATATAAATTCAGACGAAACGGTTAATTCTGTAACACTATTTAATCTTCAAGGGAAACAAATAATGTTTCAAAAAAAACAAACCACACTCAATGTAAGTCAATTAGAATCAGGAATGTATATCGCTAAAATAGATTGTGGTAATCATATAGAAACAAAAAAAGTATTAATTAAAAACTAAAAAAAAATGAAAATTTTAGCAAGCACTTGTATTATGGTTTTAATGGTTTCAATAAACCTAACAGCACAATGTACTGACATAAACACGAAGGAAATAGCTAGTTATTTAAATAAAAAAGTAAAACCAAGATTAGACATAAAACTAGATCGAACTGATGGGTTTTTAGCTATAAATGGAACGCGACAAAATCTTGACCTTAAAGATTTAAAAATAAGCCCTGTAAGTAGAACTTGGACATATTATTTTGAAGACGTAAGGCGTATTGATAGTAATTTTTGGTATGATTCTAAGAAAAACAGTTTTATACTAGATGTAAAATTTGATAATAACGGTATAGAGTTAAAGGGAATATGTGGTGGCTGTATAAAAATGTCTAGAGATAGAAGAGCACCAGATATAGAATGGAGAGGGCCACAAATATTACGTTTTACATTAAAACCAATAACATTTCAAAGGTCTGTATCTTTTGAAGTGAGAGAAGTAAAAATGATAGGGAGGCTAGAAGGCAATGGTTTGGCTAGAGTAATTCCAAAACTAACCAACGATGTTAATAGACTTGTAAATGATGAAATGATAAGAGTTTTTACAACCGATGTTACTAAACGTCTATTTAATGACGCCATCCGACCATTATTGAAATCTAAAAATACGGTTTCTGCCAATAGTGTCTCATTAGCATCAACAACTTTAAGGGTTTGTAAATAATTAATTCAACGTATTTGTAATAAAAAAATAGACTCATGAAAAAATATATAATGCTATCATTATTGGTCTTTGTTATGTCATCTTGTAAAGAAGAAACCAAAAACCAAAATATTGAAAATGAAACGATAGCGGTTTCAAATAAAGAGATTGTCGCAAAACCAAAAACTGATAAAACAGGCACTTTTTTGTGCAAAATCAATGGTGAAGATTGGGCTTACACCAAAGCTTCTGGAATTGTAAGTAGACATAAAAAAACAAAAAAACGCACAGCTATAATCACCTTTACTAAGCAATTAGATAAAGGAAAGGAAAGTGTTCAGCTTTTTTACGATGGAGAAACCAATAAGTTAGAAAAAGTAACAGCCATTTTAAAAACGCCCAAAAAGGGAGGTGGTAGAATGGGTGCCATGTATCAGCTTTTGAATGAAGGTGGAAAGCGTTTACCAGAAAGCGAAATTTCAGGAACTATAGATTTATCTAAACCAACAGCATCAGGTAGAGCCCAAGTTACAAAAATGAAAATCCGTTTTGATGAAGGCAATTTAGAGGATGCATCCATGAGCGAAGTAACCTTTACACCAATAAACTTTAGTGGTATTGGGTATTCTGATTCAGAAAAGTTGTTTGGTACTAAAAATAATTAGACTAAAAATCATGAAAACAAACATTATGAAAAACACTATTAAAATAATTATCGGGCTTTTAATTTCAGTATCAAGCTTTGCCCAACAAGGCATTAACTACAAAGCAATTTTAAAAGATACCGATGGCAATGTACTAAGCAATACTTACATGACAGTACAATTTAGCATCCATCAAAATACAGAAACAGGAGCTGTAGTATATCAAGAAGAACATAATTACACAACAAATAATAGTGGGCTTGTAATACTAAACATAGGTACGGCTACCACACCAAATATAGGCGACTTTAGTACTATAGAATGGGGTAAATATGCTCATTTTTTACAAACAAGTATTACCTATAGTGGAGGTACTATAAATTTTGATGCTACCGAGTTTACAGCAGTTCCTTACGCAAAACATGCAGAAACTGCGGCTGTGGCCGAAAATGTATTTAGTGGCGATTATAACGATTTAATTAATCAACCAAACACCATACCTACAGGTTTAGAAACTATAGACGAAGGTAATGGAATAGGTTGGAGATTAATAGGTAGTAATCCTGAAAACTTTGGTTCTATTGGATACAGCGCTATTGATTTAAGTATTAGCGTTGAAAATTCAGATTTATATGGTGCTAGAGGCTATGCTTCTTTTGCAATGGGAGTTTACACAGAAGCTTCAGGCCAGTATTCAACAGGAATGGGATTGTACGCAAAGGCTTTAGGAGATTACTCCACAGCCATGGGGAGTGGAACAACAGCTTCAGGAGATTGGTCTACAGCCATGGGGAGTGGAACAACAGCTTCAGGAGATTTTTCAACAGTAATGGGCTATGGTTCAGAAGCTTCAGGAAATTATTCTACTGCAATGGGCTATGGTTCAGAAGCTTCAGGATATTCTTCTACAGCCATGGGGAGTGTAACAACAGCTTCAGGAGATTTTTCAACAGTAATGGGCTATGGTTCAGAAGCTTCAGGAAATTATTCTACTGCAATGGGCTATGGTTCAGAAGCTTCAGGACCTTATTCAACAGCAATGGGCTATGGAACAGAAGCTCCATCTTATGCAGAATTGGCTATCGGTAGATATAATACAACCTATGAACCAACGGGTATAGAAAGTTGGGAAGAAAACGATCGTTTGTTTGTTGTAGGTAATGGCACGTCAAGCACAAATAGAGATGATGCTTTTACTATTTTAAAAAATAGTAAAACAGGTATTAATACTTCAAGCCCACAAAGTTTATTTGAAGTAGCGCATCAAGATGGAGGGCTAACACCATCAAATCTCACCAATGCCATTAGTATAAAAAATTTAAATAGTGATAAATCGTGGCAATTTCATGTAAACAATCTAGGTGCGCTTGTGCTTTATCGAAATGGTATATATACTAGTTATTTTCATGAAACATCTGGAGCCTATGTTACAGTCTCAGACAGACGTTTAAA
Source organism: Algibacter sp. R77976 (assembly GCF_044594645.1). Lineage (GTDB taxonomy): Bacteria > Bacteroidota > Bacteroidia > Flavobacteriales > Flavobacteriaceae > Algibacter_B. The sequence goes on along the minus strand of NZ_CP138989.1, from coordinate 3,246,412 downwards.
AAAAGATATTACTGCTTTAGAAAATGGCACACTCAAAAAAATTATGCAACTTAATCCGGTAAGTTATTTAATGAAAGACCAAAAGGACACTAAGCGTAACTTGGGTTTAATCTCCCAAGAAGTACAAGAAATTTTCCCAAGTATTACACATTATGTTGAAGCGCAAGATATATTGTCGTTGTCTTACATTGAGTTGATTCCAATATTAATAAAAGCATTGCAAGAACAGCAAACGGTACTTGAAGCGCAAAATAATCAAATCGAAATATTATCTGCAGATAATTCATCGTTGGAAAACACAGTCAATAATCTCATCTCTAGAGTAGAAAAAATTGAAGCTAATAACTAATTTATTATTACGATAAAGAATTTTAAAAACTGAATAAACATCATAATTATGAAAACAAAATATTTCTTTTCAATTGCGTACTTCTTAGTATTTATGGCAAGTGCTCAATCTATAGATAAGTTTAGTATTGATAGTGGAGGCGAATTAACAAATGCAGGAGGTATACAAATGCTCTATACTATTGGTGAAGTTAATGTGCAAGAGTTATCATCAAGTGATGTTTATCTTTCGGAAGGCTTCATAAATGGAGATTTGTTGAGGTCGGCTTTAGGAATTAATGAAGCTGAAGTTTCTGCACTTAAGATTAAAATTTATCCAAATCCAGCATCAGAGGTGATACATATTAATTCTGATATTCCATTAACAAAAATTGAAATATATGATGTGTTAGGAAAGCAAGTTTTTAAATCGTCTTATTTGAATAAAATTAATGTCGAAAATTACAACTCTGGCATTTATATTCTTAAAATGTACTCAGTAGATAATCAATTTGTAAGCAAACGCGTTGTTATTCATTAATACTTAACATACTCTACAATCTCAATTCCATAACCAATCAAGCCAACACGTTTAGATTGTTCAGAATTTGATATCAAACGAAGCTTGTGAATGTTTAAATCATGAAGTATTTGAGCGCCAATACCAAAATCTCTATGATCCATATTAATTTTTGGTGCTTTGGCTACTTCATTCGCTGCTTGATGTTCTTTAAGAAATGCCAATCTGCTTAATATATTCATAGATTGAGATTCTTGATTTATAAATATAATAGCGCCTTTGCCAGCATCATTAACAACCTTAAACATATCGTCTAATTGTTGATCGGCATTATTGGTTAACGTACCTAATATGTCGTTATTTATTAATGTAGAGTTTATTCGAGTTAATACATCTTCATCAGTAGACCATTGTCCTTTAGTTAAGGCTATATGTACTTGATTGTTGGTAGTTTGTTTGTACGCTCTTAATCTAAAACTTCCAAAACGTGTTTCAATTTGAAAATCTTCTTTTTTCTCTATCAACGAGTCATGCTGCATTCTATAGGCTACTAAATCTTCAATAGATACAATTTTTAAATCTAGTTTTTTTGCAACCTCAATAAGCTGTGGTAAACGTGCCATACTGCCGTCCTCATTCATGATTTCTACAATCACTCCTGCGGGGTTTAAGCCTGCTAATCTTGCAAAATCTATCGCAGCCTCTGTATGTCCTGTTCTGCGTAAAACACCACCTTCTTTAGCAACTAAAGGGAATATATGCCCTGGTCTTGCCAGCTCAAAAGGTTTGGTATCGTCATTAATTAATGCTTGTACTGTTTTTGCTCTATCGCTTGCTGAAATCCCTGTTGTAATACCGCCACCTCTCAAATCTACAGATACTGTAAAGGCAGTTTCCATAGGATCAGTATTATTTCGAACCATCATGTTTAATTCAAGCTCTTTACACCTGTTTTCTGTTAATGGCGCACAAATAAGACCTCTTCCATGTGTAGCCATAAAGTTTATCATTTCTGGAGTTACCATATCGGCAGCAGCCAAAAAATCGCCTTCGTTTTCACGATTTTCATCATCAACAACTATAATAACCTTTCCGTTTCTTATATCGTCAATAGCCTCGTGTATTGTATTAAGTTGAAACTTTTGTTTTACTTTTTGTGTCATAGTATTAACCATCATAGTACAAAGATATGGCTTATTTTAAAGATTCTAAGCAATTTGCTTTTAAGTCGCTTTTCATTTTCTCATTCAAAAATAGATACGCAACGAAGTAAAAAGGAAGCCCAAGTATTAATAGGAATACATTGGGTTTATTCTGTTTTTTATTAATGTGATTATAAAACTGAAATGTATTAATAATCGATTTTATATAATATACAACGTATAAAACTAAAGAAATAATGCTTAATTGTATAGAAGCTGTTGCTAGAGGTAGTAGTTTGTTGTTTTTAAATACAAAGAATAAAATTAACAATGCTACCCCTATAATATATAATACTAGCGCGAACTTTGAATGGTCGATATAATCTTGTTTTATAGTTTCGGAAGTATCATAATTTTTATCAATATTTATACCACTAGCTCTTAAGTCTGATGTTGAAAAATCTCTAGCTTTTAAAGTCTCAATGGCTTTGTATCTTGTAGTCTCATTGTGTCCTAGAGATTCATAATTGTTGATTGTATCTACAAGTTCTTCATTGGTATAATCTAACAAGTATTTATAATCAACACTATCTTTTTCTTTTATTTTAAAAATCTTTTTGAAAGGTTCGGATATGCTACTAAAATCAAATAAACCTCTATCTGCAGTAGCTCTTTTAGTTAAAAATATACTAAGTGGTAACATAACTAAGGTTGAAACCCAAGGTGCTAGAATAGGATTAAAATCTCCAGATTTAGCACTATTTGTAGCAAAAATACCAATAAAGTGATAGGTTAAAAATAAAAGAATGGCAATAACCATGGGTAAACCAATACCACCTTTTCTTATTAAAGCTCCTAACGGTGCGCCAACAAAAAAGAGGATTACACAAGCAAAACCTAATGCAAATTTTTCGTGTAGTGAAATGATATGTTTATTAAGATAAATTTTAGAGTTTTTCGTGGTGTTCTCTTTTGATATAATAAGTTGTTTCGAGCTTATCATAGATTTTGATGCAACATCAACTAGTGTTTTTTTATTTTGAGTGTTAAAAAGTTCTAAAATTGGTCCGGTATACCGCAAGGAATCAACAACCTTTTTACTGGTTGGGGGAGGTTTATTTAAGCCAGATCTTAATTGTAGATTAGTTGCAAAAGCATCATGCTCATCATTATATTTAATAACTAGCGAATCTATTGTTTTGTTTAACCCGCTAATATCTAACATGTTGTATTTGTCGGTTTGCGATTGTTCATCAAAATCGACATTATTCATTTGCGATAAATCAATATTTATAATCTTGGTTTCAAACTTACTTTTTGCAAAAGGTTTTTTGTTTCTGTCTGCTCTTTTTTTAGGAGTAACATCATTGTAGAAATGCCCATCATTTAAAATAAGCTTTAAAACATTAGAGTTTTCGCTACTTGCAAGTTCACCAGTTTTAGATTTTATAACGGTAGCATTCGTTCTGCCATTATCGCCTTTTACATGTATGGTTACATTTTCAAGATATTGATTTCTATCTCCACTTTTCTTTTCTACTTTAATATTGTAATTTGTAGATTCTATAGCGTTAAATTGCCCTTCTGCAATGGCCATAGAGGGTTTTATTTTTGCAATGTTTCTTCTTAAATTATAGGAGTTTAATTCTGCCCAAGGAATTACATTGTTTGAAAATAAAAAAGTGATAATACCTAAACCAACAATAAAAACACTAAGGCCAGACATGGCACGTTGTAATGAAATGCCTGTAGATTTCATGGCTGCAAACTCGTAGTTTTCTGCAAAACTCCCAAATACCATGATAGAGGCTAAAAGGATAGTAAGCGGTAAAACTAATGGAATTAGTTTTGGCATGAAATAAGCTAAAAACTTAACAATAACTATAATGTCTAAATCTTTACCAGCTAGCTCCTTAATATATAGCCATACTGTTTGTAAAACAAAAATCAGCATGAGTATAACAAACACGCTGAGAAAAGTTTTAAGGTAAGTAGTTATTATGTATCGATCTAGAATTTTCACCCGTGGTACCTAATCTAATTTATTGATGTAATAATCTTTATACTTATTGGCGTCAAAGGTAAATAAGGTTTTTGATAAAGGCTCGTTTGTTTTAAAAGAATTAACAGTAAGCGTTGTTTTTGTACCATTTTCACCTATCTGGATTAAGTTGTAGATGTGTTTTGTTGATGCATCAATACCTAATAGAATACTTTTTATTTCAGAATTCGAATCGATAGGAGTAAGCTTCACATATTGTATTTTTCTTCCGTTTATATCTTGTTCAATATCAAGTTTGTAAGTGTGTCCTTCTTCATAAAAAGATAACATTTTACTTGGTGTTATTGCATCATTTTCATCATCAATATTTGATGTGATTGTTACTTCTTCATCTTCAGTACTTATAGAATACATAGCGCTTCCATCAAAAAGTCTAGTGACTCCAAGAATGTTTAATCTGTATTTATCGCCTTGCATTACAACATCTCCTTTGGTTTCTTGTTTTATGTTTTCAGAAAGGTTTTCTAAAGTGTATTTAAAGTCTAAAGAAATGTTATCGTAGCTTTTTACTTTAGCAGAAACTTCGTTTAATAAAGTCTTTGCTTTGTTTTGAGCAAAAGTATTAATGGAAAGTGTAATTAATAATAAGGTTAAGAATTTTTTCATTTTCATTTATAATTATAATTCGTCTTCTAAATGTTTATCTAATGCTATTAAATCTGGTACTAAAACTTGTCTTGCTTTACTACCTTCAAAAGGTCCAACTATTCCCGAAGCTTCTAACTGGTCTATAATTCTACCAGCTCTATTGTAACCTAATTTTAACTTACGTTGTAATAACGAAGCCGAGCCTTGCTGGGCTGTTACAATTACAATAGCTGCATCTTTAAATAGTTTATCTCTATCTGATATGTCTATATCAAGACCTGTGCCACTTTCTTCACCAACATACTCTGGAAGTAAATAAGCATCTGGATAGGCTTTTTGAGCACCAATAAAATCTACTATTTTTTCAACCTCTGGTGTATCAACAAATGCACATTGTATTCTTATCATGTCATTACCCTGCGTGTAAAGCATATCTCCACGACCAATAAGTTGATCTGCTCCACCAGCATCTAGAATGGTACGAGAATCAATTTTACTAGATACTCTAAAGGCAATACGCGCAGGGAAATTGGCTTTAATAATACCTGTAATAACATTTACAGACGGACGTTGCGTTGCAATAATTAAGTGAATACCAATGGCACGGGCTAATTGTGCTAGTCTTGCAACTGGTGTTTCAACTTCTTTGCCAGCTGTCATTATTAAATCGGCAAACTCATCTACTACTAAAACAATATATGGTAAAAATTGATGCCCATCGTTAGGGTTTAATTTTCTAGCCTTAAATTTTGCATTGTATTCAGCTATGTTTCTACAAAGTGCATTTTTTAACATTTCGTAGCGGTTATCCATCTCTATACACAATGAATTTAGCGTATGGATAACTTTAGTGTTATCTGTAATAATAGCTTCCGCCTCGTCTGGGAGTTTAGCTAAATAATGACGTTCAATTTTATTAAAAAGCGTAAGTTCTACTTTCTTCGGGTCAACCAACACAAATTTAACTTCGGCTGGGTGCTTTTTATAAAGTAGTGATGTTAAAACAGCATTTAATCCAACCGATTTACCTTGACCTGTAGCACCTGCCATTAATAAGTGAGGCATTTTTGCTAAATCCACAACAAATGTTTCGTTGCTAATGGTTTTACCTAATGCAATAGGTAATTGCATTTCTGAAGCTTGAAATTTCTTTGAAGCAATTACAGAACGCATAGACACTATGGTCGAATTTTTATTTGGTACTTCTATACCTATAGTTCCTTTTCCAGGAATTGGAGCAATAATACGAATACCTAATGCTGAAAGTGATAAGGCAATATCATCTTCAAGATTTTTAATTTTTGAAATACGAATTCCAGCTTCTGGAACAATTTCGTATAAGGTAACCGTTGGGCCAATAGTAGCTTTAATGCTTGAGATACCAATTTTATAATTGTTTAATGTATCAACAATTCTATTCTTGTTTTCTTCTAACTCCTCTTGATTAATGGTAATACCTTCTGTGTCGTATTTCTTTAATAAATCAAGTGTTGGGAATTGATATTTTGCTAATTCTAAAGTAGGGTCAAACTGGCCGAAATCTTCAACTAATTTATTTGCTAGGTTGTCGGTTTCAGATTTTTCCTCTTTTACATCTTCAACTTTTATTTCTAATTCTGGTTCTTCTTCAACTTCAGGTTCAGGTATTTTTACTTCTAGTGGTGCAGGTTCTGGTTTAGGTTTAACAGCAGGTTTAGTAATTGGAGTTTTGTTTTCTAATGAAATTTCATGTGCTGTTTTTATAGCTTCAGCTTCATCAGATAAACTGTTATCGAAAGGGACAACAACGTCTTCTTTCATATCTGATAGTTCGCTTTTAATATCTTTTTTCGCTGATTTAAAAAATCTAGTAAAGCTCTCAAAAGTAACTTTAAAACGCATAGCTAGATAGGTGATTAAGCCAAATACTAATAATAATGAAACGCCTATTTTTCCAATAAAATCTTGAAGGAAACTATTAATTTCAAAACCAATAGTTCCACCAAGTATATCATTTTTATCTCCAACGAAACCTAGTAAAATTGAAGACCAAATAATAATAAGAATTCCCCAAAACCAATGTTTTCTAAGTTTTACTTTGTCTATGTTCATCAAAACATAAATACCAGACAAGAAAATTAATCCCGAAAAAATAAAAGAGGCAACGCCAAAACCACGCTGTATAAAGAAATCGCTTAACCACGCACCAGATTTACTTAACCAGTTTTTAGTTTTAACGTCTCGATTAGAAAAATCTGCCAATGTACTTTGGTCTGCTTCTCCGGTAAATATAAAGGAGACAAAAGCAATAAATAATAAAAGCCCAGCAATTACCAAAAAACTACCTAGTACCAATTTTTGTTGGCTAGATAGCTTAAAGTTTGGTTTTTTAAGTTTTTTTATAGGTGCTTTTTTAGCTTTAGTTCTGCTTTTGGCCATTAATAGGTTGTTATTTGAAAATGTGGTTGTTTATACAACTCAACAAAAATACAAATTACTAACGTTTAATCTAGGGGTAATAGTATTTTAAAAAATTTTAGGAAGATAAATAATAAGCCCTATAAGACATGCGAATACAGAGGCTATAAAAACAGCCCCTGCCGCAATATCTTTTATTAAACCAATTTTTTCATGATGTTCGGGGTGAATAAAATCAGCAATAGCTTCAATAGCTGTATTTATACCTTCCATACTTATTATTAAGCCAATTGTTAATAGTTGAATAGTCCATTCGGTTGTAGAAATATTAAAGTAGAATCCAGCAGCTGTAACAATTAAGGCTATAAAAAACTGGACTTTTATACTGGCCTCGGTTTTTAAAAGTAAAACAGCACCTTTAAAGGCATAACCAACACTTTTTATTCTATTAACAAAAAAGGACTCTTCTTTTTTAGGCATCTTGTAATGCTTCTAAAGCGGCTTTATAATTTGGTTCGTCTACAATTTCGTTTACTTGTTCTGTATATTTTACAGTACCGTTTTCATCTAAAACAACTACACAACGTGAATGTAAACCTTCTAATGGGCCATCAATAAAATCTAATCCATATGCTTTTCCGAAACTTCCATCTTTAAAATCAGATAAGTTAACAACATTCTCTAGACCTTCAGCACCGCAAAAACGTTTTTGAGCAAATGGTAAATCACGAGATATGCATAGTACTTTTGTGTTTTCTAATTCGCTTGCTTCCTGGTTAAATGTTCTAACAGATTGAGCGCAAGTACCTGTATCTATACTTGGAAAAATGTTTAAAACTAATTTGTTTCCTGCATAATTAGTTAAGCTATGAACAGATAAGTCTGTTGCTGTTAGTAAGAAATTAGGACCTTTTGTTCCTATTTCTGGTAAATTACTTGACGTATTTATTGGGTTTCCTTTTAAAGTTACTTTAGCCATTTTTTATGTTTTTAAATTTTTATAAAAATAAGAATATTTAGCACGTGCGACTGATTTACTGAGCTGTTTTTTTTAATCATTTTATAAATTAAGTAAAAAAAATATGCTTTAATTAACAAATTGATTTTATGTAATAGTTTAATTTTTTTTATCTTTATAAGGAAACCTTATGATATTATTGTTATCAATAAATTTTATTGATTAATGTATAAGTCATAAGAATTAATTATGGTTTGGTTGAAGCTATAGAGGTTTTATTTTTACATTATAAACATTTCTCTAATTTAAAAATTATATTTTATGGATCATAACAACAGCGGCGATATTGGTAAGTGCCCTTTTATGCAAGGTGCTATTACTACAACCGAAAAAACAGTAACAGATTGGTGGCCTAACACATTAAATCTCGATATTTTGCATCAGCACGATACAAAAACAAACATTCTGGGCGAAGATTTTGATTATCAAGAGGCATTAAAAACTTTAGACGTAGAAGGACTTAAAAAAGATCTTCATGATTTTATGACCGATAGTCAAGATTGGTGGCCTGCAGATTGGGGGCACTACGGTGGATTAATGATTAGAATGGCTTGGCATGCTGCAGGTTCATATAGATTGGCAGATGGACGTGGAGGCGGAGGTACAGGAAATCAACGTTTTGCACCACTTAACTCTTGGCCAGATAATGTTAGTTTAGATAAGGCGAGACGTTTGCTATGGCCTATTAAGAAAAAATATGGTAATAAAGTAAGTTGGGCAGATCTTATTATTCTTGCTGGAAATATTGCTTACGAAAATATGGGGCTAAAAACGTATGGTTTTGCCTTTGGACGTGAAGACATATGGCACCCAGAAAAAGATGTGTATTGGGGAGCAGAAAAAGAGTGGTTAGCACCAAGTGATGAACGTTATGGCAATGTTGATGCACCAGATACTATGGAAAATCCGTTAGCAGCTGTTCAAATGGGATTAATTTACGTAAACCCAGAAGGTGTAAATGGTAAACAGGATCCTTTAAAAACTGCTGAACAGGTTAGAGAAACCTTTAAACGTATGGCGATGAATGATGAAGAAACAGTTGCGTTAACAGCTGGTGGTCATACAGTAGGAAAAACACATGGTAATGGAGATGCTAGTATTCTAGGTCCAGAACCTGAAGCAGCGGGTGTTGAAGAGCAAGGTTTAGGATGGTCAAATCCTACAAAATCTGGCAAAGGAAGATATACAGTAACGAGTGGATTAGAAGGAGCTTGGACAACGCACCCAACGAAATGGGATAATGGTTTTTTCGAAATGTTATTTAATCATGAGTGGGAATCAAGAAAAAGTCCTGCTGGAGCCGATCAATGGGAACCTGTTAGTATTAAAGAAGAAGATAAACCTGTTGATGTTGAAGATTTAACAACTAGACTGAACCCGATGATGACCGATGCGGATATGGCTATGAAAATGGACCCAATCTATAGAGAAATTTCATTAAAATTCATGAATGATTTTGATGCCTTTTCTGATGCCTTTGCACGTGCTTGGTTTAAATTAACGCATCGTGATATGGGACCTAAAGACCGTTGGTTTGGACCAGATGTGCCACAGGAAGAACTAATATGGCAAGACCCTGTACCAAAAGGAAATTATGATTTTAATGTTGATGCAGTAAAAGCTAAAATTGCAGCTACAGATTTAAGTGTTTCAGAATTAGTATCTACAGCTTGGGATAGTGCAAAAACTTTTAGAGGTTCAGATTTTAGAGGTGGAGCAAACGGTGCTCGTATACGTCTAGACCCACAGAAAAACTGGGAAGGCAATGAGCCTGTAAAATTGCAAAAGGTACTTTCTGTTCTAGAACCAATTGCTGCGGAATTTGGAATTAGCGTTGCAGATACTATTGTGCTAGCTGGTAATATAGGTGTTGAAAAAGCTATTAAAAACGCTGGAATGGATATTGAAGTGCCATTTGCACCAGGTAGAGGAGATGCAACTCAAGATATGACAGATGTGGAGTCTTTTGAGTCTATGGAATCTGTAGTTGATGGTTATAGAAACTACCAGAAAAAAGAATATGTTGTAAGTCCTGAAGAAATCTTATTAGATCGCACTCAATTACTTGGTTTAACAGCTGCTGAAATGACCGTTTTAGTTGGAGGGATGCGTGTAATGGGAACGAATTATGGCGGAACAAAGCATGGTGTTTTTACAGAAAATGAAGGCGCATTAACTAACGATTTCTTTGTGAATCTTACCGATATGATTTTTGAATGGAAACCTTTAGAAAACGGCACTTACGAAATTAAAAACCGTAAAACAGGTGCTGTTAAATATACAGCAACTCGCGTAGATTTAGTATTTGGTTCTAATTCCATACTTAGGGCTTATAGTGAAGTTTATGCCCAAGATGATAACAAAGAAAAGTTTGTTAAAGATTTTGTAGCAGCGTGGACTAAAGTGATGAATTTAGATCGTTTTGATTTGAAATAAGAATAATTGAAAATAATGTTACGAAGGAGTGGGTTGAAAAATCCATTCCTTTTTTGATAATAGAATTATGAACGAAACAGAGTTGTTTTTTAATGCCATTAAAAACGGTAAAGCAGACCATGTTAAAGCACTAATAGAAAGAAATCTAGGTTTGGTAAATATCAAAGATGCTAGGGGTTTTTCCCCTCTAATTTTTGCTACATATTTTGATAAAAAAGATTGTGTTGAAGCTTTACTCGGGTTTAATACAGAAGTTGATGCTAAAGATGCTTCTGGAAATACGGCGCTTTTAGGTGTTGCTTTTAAAGGAAATACCGATTTGGCATTGCTTTTAATAAAAAAAGGAGCCAATATAAACACAAAAAATAACCTTGGCATTACGCCATTAATTTTTGCAACTATGTATAATCAAACCGATATGGTTGTTTTATTATTAGAGTATAAAGCAGATAAAACTATAATGAATAAAGAAGGCAAAATTGCTATGGATTATGCCAAAGAAAAAGGATTTAAAGCTATAGAAAAACTTTTAACATAGTATGTATTTAAATTAATCATGAATAAAGACCTCTATAATTTCCATTAATAAATCACTTAGGTGTATATAGTTCTGTTGTCTTAATATTAATAATTGACCTTAAATAATTTAATTAATAATCAATTTTTTACTATCAATTTTTATGTTGTTTTTTAGAATGTAAACAATGAATAGACCACTTTTTAATTCATTTAAAATGATGTTTTCTTCATTATGAATTTTGTCTATTTTTTTAACAATTCTACCGCTCATATCAATAATTTCGAGATCTATAGTCTCGTATATATTATCATCAAACGAAATATTAAAACTTTCGGTTGCTGGGTTTGGATGTAGAGCTATATTTGAATCACTTTCTAATATGTTGTTACTTAGTGTCTGTCCAACAAATTCAATTTTCATAACAACTCCTTTATTAGTTACACCTACATTGCTGCTACCCGAAGGTCCTGAAGTTCCGCCAGAGTTATCTGTAATGGCCCAAAATGTGACACCATCTTGATCTGCAACAATATCTCTATATCTGTCGTTAGATGAATGCCACTCTTCGTAAACGCTGTCATCCATAAGTGTTGGATTACCATCAATGGTGTTTCCTGAATCATCTAGTTTTACTCTAAATATTGTTCCTCTTTTTAAAGTTGGTATAAGTAAAGATGTTCCCCAATTAGGGATTACTCCTCCTTCATAAATACTTATACTTGAAGGCGCAACTGTTGGCCAACTTAGCCATCCTCCAGTTGGTTCAGAAGTAGATGTACTTCCGTAGGTGCCCATTGGTGCCATAAAATCTGATGGCATTGTTGGATGAGAAGCAAACTCAGTCATTGCTGTAACGTTACTAGGGCAGTTATGGTTGCTAAAACCATTACTAGAACATCCGCCTGGAGTAGAGGCCCAATTGCAATATGTGTAACCATTATTATCATAGCCACCAGCAATTTCTGGCCATCCATAATTTTTACCAGCTTCAATTATATTTATTTCGTCATCTACTTTGCCACCATGTTCAGATGAGTATAACTTACCATTAGATCCAAAAACTATACCCTGAGCATTTCTATGACCATAAGTGTATACATGACTTTGTACAGAATTAAAAGTCGGATTATCATTTGGGATTGTGCCGTCTAAATTAAAGCGAAGTATTTTTCCTTTATATGTACCAAAATCTGTAACCGAGGTAGGTAAGTCTTGAGAGCGTATAGGGTTACATGCATTACCAAATTGATTTGCTCCTTGATCACCTATAGAATAATAAAGTTTTAAATCTGGGCCAATGACTAATTTTCCAGAATTATGATCATTACTGGCATCTAATCCAGAAATAATTTCGAAATCAGAATTGTTATCAAACATTTCTAAACTATTATTATAAGTATAACGAACAATTCTTAGTTTTCGGTCCACGTCATCTTCTGTATTATCATCATTATCGTCTGAAGTGTCAATATCATATGTATAGGCTAAATACACATAATTATTAGTTGTTGTTGTAATATCTGCTAATAAATCTGGGTGTATTGCCATTCCCAAAAGACCATCTTGTCCTTTGCTTTGATGTACAGCTGGAGTTTCAGATGATAAATCTAATATAGTTGTTACATTACCAGAACTTTTATCAACTTTTACTAATTTCTTTCCTTCCCGTTCAGTAACCCAAAGACTATTGTTGGGTCCGTTTAAAAGGGTATACGGAAAATCTAAAGCATTTTGAGGTGTTAGGTTAGATACCGACCAATCACTACCATTTGTAACTGGATTTTGAGTATTCCCTATAAAATATGCGAAAAAGCATAAAAAAAGTAGTCTAAAGTTCATTTGTTTTGGTGCCAATAAAAAACCATCTTGTTTTCACAAGATGGTTTTTAAATTTTTCTTTTTCAATTATTTGTCAATAGAACCCATAACTCGGCTCATAAAACTATTTAAAGCTTCTTTTTTAGGCGTGCCATCTTGAGTCATTTTATTAACTTCAATAGCACCATACATGTTTGATATTAGTTCACCAATAACATCTAGTTCTTCGTCTTTTAACGATGGTACTTCTGTTAAGGCTTCTAGAGTTTCAATGGTTTCAACAACAAAATCTTCATCGTTGTCTTCAATAAACTGCGTTAAGTGTTTAATTACTGGTAACTTCATTTACTAAATCTTTTAAAACATCAAACTTATTGGTTTGCACTTGGTTTACAAATGCGCCATTTTTGAAGGTTGCAAAGGTTGGTAAATTATCAACAGTTGCTAACGTTCTACTTTCTGGGAACTTTTCCGCGTCAGCGATAACAAAAGTAACGGCTTCCGTTTCAGAAGCTAATTTTTTTACTTTTGGTTTCATGATACGACAGTTACCACACCATGTTGCTGAATATTGAACCACTACGGTATCGTTTTCGGCAATAATGCTCTGTAAGTTATCTTCGCTTAATTCTTTAATCATGATGATAAAATATTTTAGTTTGATTGTGCAGCTAAATACTCAGCTGTTGCTTTTGCATTAGCGCTCATTGCATCTTTACCTTCTTCCCAGTTTGCAGGACAAACTTCTCCTTTTTCTTGTACGTGTGTTAACGCATCTACTAAACGAATATATTCACCAACATTTCTTCCTAAAGGCATGTTGTTTATGCTTTCGTGTTGTACAACACCATCTTCATCAATAATATAAGTTGCTCTGTAGGTTACGTTATCACCCTCAACTTGAACAGTTCCTGTTTCTTCGTCGTAAGTTTCGTTCGTGATATCTAAAATACCTAAAACGCTAGATAAGTTTCTGTTGCTATCTGCTAAAATTGGGTAAGTTACACCTTCAATACCACCGTTATCTTTAGCTGCGCTTAACCATGCAAAGTGTACTTCTGGAGTATCGCAAGATGCACCAATTACAATAGTGTTTCTTTTTTCGAATTCACCTAAAGCGGCTTGAAATGCATGTAATTCTGTTGGACATACAAAAGTGAAATCTTTTGGGTACCAAAATAGAACTACTTTTTTCTTGTTGTTAACTGCTTCTTCAAGAACGTTTACTTTAAAAGTATCGCCCATTTCATTCATTGCGTCAACGTTTAAATCTGGGAATTTTTTTCCTACTAATGCCATTTCTTTAAAATTTTATATTATTAAGATTTGTTTTTTTCTAGTGCAAATATACACTTGAAAATGCGTTATTATAATTAATAAAATTTTAAATTTTTATCAAGTAATAGATATAATTTATATTAAGACTTGTTTGGTATAGTTTAGATTTATTTTTTAGATTTTAACTGTCTGATTTTTAAGTTTAATGCCGCAAAAAATAGTGTGGTAAATGGGCTTAGCCAGTTAAAAATGGCATAAAATAAATATTCGCCAACGCCAACACCCAACACACCAGATTGGTAAGCCCCACAGGTGTTCCAAGGAATTAATACCGAGGTTACTGTACCCGAGTCTTCTAATGTTCTACTTAAATTTTCGGGTGCTAAACCTTTATCTTCAAAAGCTTTTTTGAACATTTTTCCAGGTATAACAATGGCTAAATATTGATCTGATGCTATGGCGTTTAAACCTAAGCAGCTTAAAACGGTACTTGCAAATAAACCAAAAACAGATGTGGCTACAGATAATAATGCACTTGTAATTCTAGAAAGTGCACCAATACCATCCATGATACCTCCAAAAACCATGGCGCAAATAATTAAATAAATAGTCCAAAGCATGCCTTTCATACCACCAGAAGAAAATAGGTCGTTTAACTTCTCATTTGAAGTAGTAATTTGAGTATCTGTAAAAATGGATATTATTATAGACGATAGTTTAGAGTCTCCTAAGCCATTTAGAATGTCTGGTTGAAAAATAAAAGCGAATACTGCGGCTAATAAAACACCAGAGCTTAATGCTATTAAAGGTTTTGTTTTTAGTAGTATTAATCCAATTACGGCCAACGGTACTAAAAATAACCAAGGTGTAATATTAAAAGTGGTATTAATAGTGTTTAATAAGCTACTTACATCTGCACTTCCAGAAGTAGTAATGCTAAAACTTAAAATACTAAATACTATTAGTGTTATTATTATAGTTGGAACAGTAGTAATAGACATATACTTTATATGTGTAAACAAATCTGTGCCAGCCATGGCAGGAGCAAGGTTAGTCGTATCACTAAGTGGTGACATTTTATCTCCAAAATACGCTCCCGAGATAACGGCACCTGCAATCATGCCTGGGTTTATACCTAAAGCGGTTCCTATACCAACCAAAGCAATACCAACGGTTGCAGAGGTTGTCCATGAACTTCCTGTTGCGATAGATATTACTGCTGCAATAATTACCGAGGCAGGTAAAAATATTTCTGGGCTTAAAACTTCTAAACCATAATATACCATAGCTGGAATAACTCCACTTACTAGCCAAGTGCCAGATAATGCACCAACTAAAAATAAAATTATTATGGGAACAAAAACACTTTTTAAGTTCTCCCAAATTTCAGAACCCATTCGATGAATTGAAACCTTCTTAAAAAAACCTACTGCCGCCGCAATTACACCTCCTATAAGTAAAATAAATTGATTGGAATATTCGCCTAAGAGTTCACCATCTGCAAATATGATATTGTAAAAAAGTAATGCCATTAAAAAAACGACTGGAATAAGAGCTTCTGAAAAATTAAGCACTTTATTTTCTATAATGTTTTGATCTTTGGCTTTAAATTCAGAAATATTATTGTCGTCTTGCATAAGGAGAATTTTTGTCTCGTAATGTTACGATTTTAACCTTAAGTATGCAAATTGATGTGTTTTTTACAAGTTGCAAAACGGATTTTTTTATATTATTCTAACTTCATTATTTCGCTATATTTAGCGAATTCTTGCCCAGTATTATAGTTTAGGTATTTTTTAATATCGCTATTTCCAGAAAGCCATGAAATATATATTGCTGGAATATTAACACCGGCTTCGTGTGTAAATGGATAACCACCACCAAACCTAGGGTTAATTTCTAGAATATAAATCTGATCGTTTACAACAAAAAAATCACAATCAATAACACCTATATGCTTTGTTACTTTAGCTAATTTTCCGCCTACTTCTTTAAAGCTTTTATTATCAATAGTAATGGCTTTATCTGTTTCTCCAGATCGCATAGCTATTTTTTTTCTAACAAAAACATCAACAAAGTTTCCTTCTAAATCGTTTAGAATATCCATGCCATATTCCTGCCCTTTAATAAATTCTTGTATTAAAATAAAGTCTTCAGAATTATCTTTGTTTAGTGTTTCGAAAATCAAAGAACTACGCTTAAATTTTTGAAGTTTATAAGCTAGATTTAATTCTTCTATTGAGTTAACAACATGAATGTCTATAGAAGCGCTTCCCCATCTTGGTTTAACTATTAATGGAAATGTTATTTCATTAGTTTCAATTGAAGAAATCGCATTTTCAATTTTCAAAAAAGTTTTAGGAGTGTTAAAACCTTCCGATTTAAAAAACTTATAGCTTTCCCATTTATCTAAAGCGATATTTACTGTTTCTTCATTTGAAATGAACACTTTTGCTCCAAGCTCCTCCAAACTATTTTTATGTTCTAATAGTAAAGGGAATTCTAGATCATTTAATGGGATTATGGCATCTGCCTTATATTTAGTAACTATCTTTTTTAATTCGATAATATAGTCATCTGATGATATTTCAGGAACTACAATTGCAATGTCGGCAACTTGAAGTGCTGTTGCTGAAGCTTGGGAATCTAAAGCGATTGTTGTTACTTCTCTCCCTAAAACTGACTTGAAATAACTAATAAGATAGTTTCTTCTACCAGAACATGTAAATATTACGTTCATTTCTTATAGCTATGTTTTAAGTTTATTTTTTCGATATTCATCAAAATTTGAATTTTCGATATTTAAATTAATTTCAGAAGAATTAAAAATCTTTAAAAATGTTTTAAATAGAATTTTAATATCTAACATGAATGATATTTGGTTAAAATAATTAATATCGTATTTTAGTTTATCATCCCAGTTTAGAGCATTTCTACCAGATACTTGAGCGAGTCCAGTAATGCCCGGTTTTATAAAATGTCTTACTAATTCTTCTTTAGTATAATAAGGTAAATAACGGGTTCTAAGTGGTCTTGGTCCAACAAAACTCATATCGCCTCTTAAAATATTGATAATTTGCGGAATTTCATCCAATGAGGTTTTTCTAAGAAAGTTACCCAGCTTTGTAGTTCTTTTTTCATCAGGTAAAAGTGCACCATTAGAGTCCTTTTCATCTGTCATGGTCTTGAATTTCAAAATGTTAAAAATCTTTTCATTTTTACCAGGTCTATCTTGTTTGAAGATGGGTGATTTAGTACCACTAATATATAAAATTAGCCATATTAATAAAAACGGAACAACTAAAATAATTGCAAGACAAAATGCCCCAATAAAATCACCAATTGGTTTTACTGTAGTTGCATATATGGCTTTCGAATTCATTTATATTTTTAACTTTTAATAGTGGTTAATCCATTAAAATATTCATTTCAAAACGCAATTTTAGGCATATAGATTTTAAACTCATCAAAATTTATGCTAAACCTACTTTATTTTCGAGTAACGGAATAAAAACAGGATATTTTATGTTTTTAAACTCAATATTAACTAATAATCTTACATAAATAATAAATTATTTAATTAGCCTTTAATCTATAAGTTGTAAAGTGTTGGCTTCATTATTTTTATTTTTGTAATCCTAATATTATGTATTGTTGTAGGGGGGTTGAGGGTTTATTTCAACAGATATTTTAAAAATAAATGTGACTTATTTGATTATTAGCGTCTTAACTATAACAACCCTTAAAATTTCTAATTATGTTTTTCGCTTTATCACTTTTATTTGCATTTGTTATTTTATATTTCATGATATACAATGAATCAGATTCAAAAACAATTTCTTTTAAAAATATGAAAGAGGAAACAAAAGTAGAAAATGAAGCTTAGAAAAATATCAAAAATTTCTATTTTGAAACATTATTTATTATAGAAGAATTATTAAAATACTAATAATGAAAAAAATTGTCTCCCTGTTCTTTCTGTTTTTTTGTTTAAAGTTAGTGGCGCAAGTAGGAATTGCAACTGCTTACCCTATTACAGCACAAGACGCTAAAGATTCTTTGTCTTTAAACGTTACAACAACAGTTGAAAACCTTACTTTGGATGAAACACATTATACTATTGTAATTTCTGGAAACCATAATATTACATTGCCTAAAGCAAGTTCTTGTATAGGACGGGTTTATATTATTAAAAACCCTACTAATATTATTCAAACTATTTCCAGTTACAATAACTTATCTGATGAAGCTTCTGAATCAATAAATGGTGAAACTTCCATTAAGCTTCGAAGTGATGGAACTTATTGGCGGCAAATAGATTCAAATAAAATTATTTATGAAAAATAGTTTTTTGTAGAAGAGATTAGTGCTATTCATCATTGTGATACTCGAAGATTTTTTGAAAATGGAGATATAGGTTTTATGGTGTTCAGTTAGGCTTGCTTTATAACTTTTCATAGAGCGAAAGATAATAATCCATATATCAAAATTTTGGTTAACATAGTCGCTATTCTAACCAGAACAATTTTAGCTTTTAGATTTAACGGAATTTACAGTTAAAACAAGTTAGAGTGAATTAGTATGGCTAAGACGAATTTCATATTTAGTTTCCTATATAAAATAGTTGGTTAACTTTACCAACTTATATGGATTCATTAACTCAAATAGTTTTAGGTGCGGCTTGTGGAGAAGCTATTCTAGGAAAGAAAATAGGAAATAAAGCCTTATTATTTGGTGCCATTGGCGGTACTATTCCAGATTTAGATGTAATAATAGGTAGTTGGCTTTACGGTAACGAAATTGATGCCATGCTGTTCCATAGAGGTTTTATGCATTCCATACTGTTTTCTGTAATTGCTGCTTTTTTATTAGGTTGGTTGTTTTATAAAATTTATAATTCTGGAAAGCGTTTTAATACAACAACTCAAAAAGATTGGATTAATTTATGCTTTTGGTCATTATTTACCCATCCAATTTTAGATTGTTTTACTCCTTATGGAACGCAGTTATTTGCTCCTTTTAGCAATTACAGGGTCGCGTTAAATAATATTGCGGTTGTAGATCCATTATATACATTGCCATTTTTAATTTGCATGCTGGTATTAATGTTTTATAAACGCACAACTTTTAGAAGGCGTATATGGTTAAAATGGGGGATTGGCATTAGTTCTTTATACATGCTTTTTACATTGTGTAATAAACTCTATATAGATTCTGTTTTCAAGAAATCGTTAAGAGATAGTGAAATAAATGATATGAGGTTTAGTACCCAACCAGCCATTTTTAATAACATATTGTGGTATGGTATAGTAGAAACAGAAACATCATATTTTATTTCTGATTATTCTTTATTGGATACAAAAAGGCGGTTTTTAAATTTCAGAGAAATTCCCAAACAACGGGATTTAAAGCCTTCAGAGTTTAAAGATATTAATGATTTAGCATGGTTTAGCAATCAATATTACAGCGTTTATAAACTCAATGAAAACGAATATCAATACAACGATTTGCGTTATCCGCTTTTAGATCTTGATAATCCGAATACCTCCGTATTTAGTCTGTTACTTTACAAAGACAAAAACAGATTAAACATGAAGCCTTTCAAACCCAAATTTGATAGTCTAGGAGATGTTATGGCGTCTTTATGGGAACGCATTAAAGGCATTTAAGATTAATGATTGGTTTTTTTGTAGGTTTATTATTTCGTTTTTTAGACTGATTTTTGTGTTGTTTGGTCGGCATATGGTGTTTTAGTATACTTTTAATGAAACATTTACGATTGGCTATTTTATATTTGCATACCTCAAAATTAGTAACCTATTTTATTTATGAAAAATTACTTACACATAATATTATTGTTTTGTGTATCAATTAATTATAGTCAAGTTGGTATAAACAATACAACTCCTAAAGCAGCTTTAGATGTTTCTCCAACATCAGTTACTGCTCCAGCATCTAACGATGGTTTTTTAGTTCCTAGAATAAATGTTTTTCCTGCTACTAATCCTATTGCCGATCAAAATTCTATGATGGTATATCTTAATTTAGATCAAACAGCAATAAATATTAATGGTACAGCTAAAGATTATTCTTCGGGATTTTATTATTGGGATAATGCTCAAACAGATTGGATTCGATTTTTACAACAAACTGGCTGGACCATAAGTGGTAATGGTAATACTAATAGTAGCACACATTTTTTAGGAACAACTAATAATCAAGATTTAGTTTTTAAAAGAAATAATATAGCTTCTGGATTATTACATACATCCAATACGGCTTTTGGGGTTAGTAGTTTAGCAGCAAATACATCTGGCTCTAGTAATACTGCTATAGGTGCAAGTGCTTTAACTGCCACTACAACGGGTATTAGAAATACTGCCGTAGGTCAAAATGCGTTACATAATAACTTAGGAGGCAGAAATACGGCTATAGGATATGCTTCTGGCGATACTAATACAAATGGAGATTTTAACACCTATATTGGTGTTGATGCAGATGCGACAAATAACAATTTACAATCTGTAGTAGCTATAGGTAATAACGCCGAGGCAACACAACAAGATGCTATTTCAATAGGAAGAAATTCGGATGCCTACGGAACAAACTCAATTTCAATTGGAAGGAATACAGGAAGTAATGGACTAGGGGCTGTTGCTATTGGAGCAAATAGTGACGCTACTCTACAATATGGTTTAGCTTTTGGCGGAGATGCGCAATCGGTAGCGGTAAGATCTACAGCGCTTGGTTACAGTAGTGAAGCAACAGCGAATGATGCTGTGGCTCTAGGAAGTAATTCTTCAAGTGCAGCAAATAATGCCGTGGCAATTGGTTCTTCAGCTAGTGTTAATGGGGTCGATTCAATTTCTATAGGAAATTCAGCTTTAGTTTCAACTAGTAATTCAATAGCTATAGGGAGTTCAACAGAGGCTACAGGAGATCGCTCAACATCAATAGGAGAGCAATCTACAGCTACAGCAACATATTCCCTTGCTTTTGGAAGTATTGCTACCGCTTCAGGTTATCAAGCAACTTCAATTGGTAGAAATAGTGAGTCAAACGCGCAAGACGCTATTGCTATTGGTAGTAATTCTAAGGTAGAACAACAAGGTAGTATAGCTATTGGAGATGCCGCACAGGTTGATGCAACAGAAGCATTAGCCATTGGTAACGGCACTTATGTTAATGGGAGTTCTACAAGATCTACCGCTTTAGGTTACCAAGCTAGAGTTTTTGGTTCAGCAAATAATTCAACCATATTGGGTAATGGTTCTAATATTAGCAATGGTGTTACAAATAGTATTGCCTTAGGTAATAGTAATAATATTTCTGGTAATGCCCAAAACGTAGTAGCACTAGGTAATAACATAACAATCGATAACGGAAAATCTAATGCAGTTGGTATTGGGTATCAAGCGTCACCTACGGCATCTAATCAAATAAGGTTAGGTAATGGATCTGTAACAGAGGTTGTAACTTCGGGAGTGGTAAAAGCAAATAGTTTTTTAGCAACAGGAACAAATACTACTTATCCAGATTATGTTTTCGAAGATTATTTTAATGGCGCTTCACTAATAAAAAAGGATTACAAGTTTAATTCTTTGGAGAGTGCAGAGTTATTTGTTAAGAAAAACGGGCATTTACCAGGTGTTAAATCTTATAGTGAAGTAATGAAAAATGGCTTTAAATTAGATTTAACAGATGCAACAATTAGCAATCTAGAAAAAATTGAAGAACAGTTTTTATATATCGTAGAGTTAAATAAAAAGCTAGAAGAAAAAGAAGAGAAAATTCAATCTCAAGACGCAAATATCCAAGCTTTAGAAAAACGATTAGAACGTATTGAAAAATTACTTTTAGAAAAATAAAATTATAAAGCCCTTCTGGAATTCTATTTTTATGGCGCAACCACAAGGGTCGGGCTATCCGTTATAAGTCCTCGCACCTCCTAATGTCGGGCTGTGGGCTTTCCACTACTATCCCTTGCGCACCCATCCGCTTAAACCATAACCAAACAAAAATCCGTTTTTTCCACGATACATCGTGACTTAGTGTCCCTGCCTGCCAGCAGGCAGATTTGAGAGACAAAAAAAGTTCCAAATTTCAATATTACTTAAATGCTAAAAAATACCTAATTCAACCATACATTCTCGCATAACCGTATAACTGCGCTCAATATCAGCATCCAAACCAATAGAGAAACGAATTAAACCATTACTTAAGCCCATTTCCTTTTGCTCATTTTCTGGGATTTCTGAAGAAGTAGAACTTCCAGGCGCGCTAAACAACGTTTTATAAAACCCGAGACTAACCGCTAAATAACCTAGTTTTTTACTTTGCATAAGCTCCATAAGCGCGTTAGCTTTTTCTAAAGAACCAACATCAATGGTAAGCATGCCCCCAAAGCCGTAATCCTTATTCATCATGCTCTTAAATAATTCATGTGAAGGATGCGATTTCAATCCCGGATAAACCGTTTTTAAACCATCGGCTTCAAATTTTTCGGCAAGAAATAAACCATTTTTACTGTGCTGCTGCATTCTAATATGCAAGGTTCTTAGGTTTTTTAATATCGAAGCCGCTCTCAAACTATCCATGGTTGCTCCTAAAAGCATAGAAGCACCGTCGTTTACGTTTCTCATTTCATTTATAAAATCTTGAGAGCTACAAACTACACCGCCAACAGTATCACTAGAACCATTTATAAATTTTGTTAAACTGTGTATTACAATATCTGCACCAAATTTTGCTGGCGAAATAGATAATGGCGAAAACGTATTATCAACTACTAATTTTAAGCCGTGTTTTTTTGCAATATTTGCTAAACCACTAATATCCGCAACCTCTAATAATGGGTTACTTACCGCTTCGCAGTATATAATTTTTGTGTTTTTAGTTATGGAAGCTTCAACAACATCAAGTTTGGTAATATTAACAAAAGATGTTTCAATATTAAATTTTGGAGTAAAATTTTTAAGAAATGCATAAGTGCCTCCGTAAATGGTTCTACTAGAAACTATATGATCTCCGGCATTACATAGTTGCATAATTACAGATGTTATTGCACCCATTCCAGAGGCCGTTACATTAGCAGTTTCTGTGCCTTCCATAGCAGCTAATGCTTCACCTAAATATAAGTTTGATGGTGTAGAATGGCGAGAATATAAGTAGCACCCATCTGCATTACCTTCAAACGTATCAAACATGGTTTTGGCAGAGAGAAAAGTGTAAGTAGACGAATCGGAAATTGAAGGATTAACACCTCCAAACTCTCCAAAATATTGTAAATCTTGTATGTTATTTGCTAGATTAAAAGACATAGAATTGGTTTTAGTATTTATACAATATTCATTAATGTTAGTTTAAAAAACAACAGTTATTTATTTTATTAGAAAATAAATCTAAAAAATTCATTATTTTAGATTTTAATTTTATTTCAGGATGGTATTAATCTCTTTTAACGATATATTTTAAATCATGATTTTCGATTCAACCGACAAAAAACTACTAGAACACCTTCAAAAGGATAGTAAACAAACCAATAAAGAACTGTCTAATAAATTAGGCTTGTCTGTAACTGCGGTTTACGAGCGTATTAAAAAGTTAGAAAGAGAAGGCTATATAAATAGTTATGTTGCTGTAGTAGATAAAGAAAAAGTGGGAAGGAATTTTGTTGTATTTTGTCATGTAAAACTTGTGCAACACAGTCAAGAATTTGTAAAACGCTTCGAGAAAGAAGTCACTTCCATAAATGAGGTTTTAGAGTGTTACCATTTAAGTGGCGATTACGATTATTTACTTAAAATTATTGTTAAAAACATGGCCGAATACAGAGAGTTTATGGTAAATAAGCTAACAAATTTAAACCATATTGGTAGTACACACAGTATGTTTGTTATTACCGAAGTAAAGTATACTAACGCTATTAGTTTCTAAATGAAATCTGTTACCTATAAAATTATAGAACTTTTTATCATATTTATAGTCATTCCTATAAGTTTTGTGCTGGAGTATTCTCCTTGGCTTAAATTAAGTATCGGGCTTTTTGGCTTTCTATATGTAACTTATGTATTGTTAAAGGTTGAGCATTTAAAATTTAA
Organism: Algibacter sp. R77976; assembly: GCF_044594645.1. Taxonomy (GTDB): domain Bacteria; phylum Bacteroidota; class Bacteroidia; order Flavobacteriales; family Flavobacteriaceae; genus Algibacter_B. The sequence continues at coordinate 3,222,206 of NZ_CP138989.1, read as the reverse complement.
AATATCTAAAACCATAAAATGGCAGCCCTTTTGGAAATTAACAAGTATCAAATTCATATTTATAGCTATTATAACTACAGTATTTGTTTGGGTAACCGATAGTGAATCTCTTTTTAGTGTATTATTAAACAAACCCCTAAAATGGCTCATGTTGCTTTTTATTTATAGTTTTTTTTCTGTGTATCCGCAAGAATTACTTTATAGAACATTTTTTTTTAGGAGATACCGTAGTTTGTTTAAAAACCAATCTCTTTTCTTGTTTTTAAATGCAATATTATTTGCTTTAGCACACCTGTTTTTTGGTAGTGTATTGGTACTTATATTAACCTTTATTGGTGGTTTATTATTTGCGTATACATTTAAACAAACACAATCAACACTTTTAATATCTATAGAGCATGCCATTTACGGCTGTTGGCTGTTTACTGTCGGAATGGGATCTATGTTAGGATTTCCAACATAAATTATCGACGAAATGCGCTTTTTTACCACTTAAAACTACGGTAGTTAAATCTTTTTACTATTTTTAAGCAGCTATTATTAACCAAAAACTAACTTAAAACATGAAAAAATTAGGACCAATTATCCTTGGATTTATTATTGGAGCAGTATTAACGTATTATTTTTGTCCTCGACCAGTAGGCGATATGCCAACAATGCATGCTGAAAATAAAACACCTAAAGACACTATTTCTGTAGCTCAAGCAAAAATATTGAGTAAAAATTGGGCAAATAATAACCCTACTGAAATAGATTCTTTAATTGAAATTGAGGGTTCTAGAAAGAAAACACGTTCTGTATGGTGGTCTTTAAAGGAAGTTAATGAGTATTTAGCTTATGCACAAGCAAAATCTGATAGTTTAGGTTACACCATGACTGGAGTTCGTGTTTATTTAGGTAACTATGGTAATGTTAAAGATCCAATAAAAAAGAATCGAAACACCATGTTTATTGTGCCAACAGGACCAAGAAACAAATCTAAAGCAAGCAGTTTAAATATATTTTTACCACCTAGTGATGGTGATATTCCTGGACCACCTTTAAATGAAGGAGGCAATGGTAATGGAGGGTATCCACAATAGTATTAATGAATGACTTTTTATTAGAATATTATAGCACTATTACTTTTAGTGTAGAAATCTTAGCAGCTGTTACAGGTTTAATACTTTATAAAAAGTATAAACTAACAGTTGCTAAATATTTTATATGGTTTTTAGTTTACCTGACTATTTTTGATTTTATTGGATCTAATTATGTTAAGCATATTTATAATAATGGCTTTTTAAGTTTTTTAGAAGATTCTGTTTTAGCTAAAAACTTTTGGTTATATACCATATATTGGAAGATAGGTGCTCCAGTTTTTTTTGCATTTTTTTACTTTAGAATTATAGGTGATGTTTTTTTAAAAGCTATAGTTAAATATACTGGTTATGGTTTTTTGTTTTTTTCCATTTTATATGTAGTTTTCAACTGGAGTGATTATTTTATTCGTTTTTTTCCTATAATTAGTGTTTTAGGTGCTATAATTATTTTTTTATGCACTATATTTTATTTCATTGAAATATTATTAAGTGATAAAATATTAACCTTTTATAAATCCATTAACTTTTATATTAGTGCTGCTATTTTTATATGGTGGCTTATTATTACCCCTTTAGTGTTTTATGATATTTATAATTCAAATAAAGATTGGAATTTCATTTTTTTAAAATGGCAAATTTATTTATTTGCTAATATAGTTATGTATTCAACTTTTACCTTTGCTTTAATATGGTGCAGACCGCAGAAAAATTAGCTAGTACAGCTTCAGAACGCTATTTATTAGTGTATATGATATTAGTATTAATCATCATTACATCTTTAGTTATTGTATTTTTTGTTGTGTTTCAAAAGCGAAAAAACAAACTACTTCAAGATAGAATAAAACAGCAGCAAGCTTTTGAAGCAGAAATTGTACAAGCACAAACCGAGGCTCAAGAGCAAACCTTAAAAAATATTGGCTGGGAGTTACATGATAATGTAGGGCAGTTATTGTCTTTTGCTAGTATGCAATTAAGTATTTTAAAAATGCAAGTTGCAGATGATGTTAAAGAAAAGTTTAAAGACACCTCAGAAGCCTTAAGCAATGGGTTAAAAGAAGTTAGGGCACTTTCAAAAACATTAAATAATGATGTTATTCTAAATATTGGTTTTGAAAAATCCATTACCAATGAATTGGATCGAATGAAAAAAATGAAGTTTGCATCTGCAGAACTCAAAATAATTGGTGATAAAGTCAATTTTAATGATAGAAAACATGAAATTATAATCTTTAGAATACTTCAAGAGTTTTTATCAAATTCAGTTAAATATTCTCAAGCTAAAAACATTGGTATTACTCTCGATTACAAACCTGAAAAGTTAACTATAACAGCTACAGATGATGGTAAAGGGTTTGATATTAACGAGATAGAAAAGGGATCTGGCTTAATTAATATGAAAAGTAGAGCAGCGTTAATTAATGCGAGTTTAAATTTAAACTCTAAACCAGGAAAAGGTGTAGAATTGGTCTTAGATTATCCTTTATATTAAACGCTCTATTGTCATTTCGAGGCTTAGAGAAATCGCATAATCAAAATAACCAACAAATCATTTTATGAGATGTCTCAATTGTAACTCATTTCGACATGATAAGGAATCTTACCCAAAATATTTAAACATTGTTTTTAAGAACTTCAGTTTTCCTTTGTAAGGTGCGTAGCGTACAGGAGGATCAATCCAATTGCCCCGTTTTACAATAGGTTTCGTATTCGAAAAGGTATCAAAGCCATACTTGCCGTGGTATTGCCCTAATCCACTAGATCCAACACCTCCAAATGGAAGTCTGTGGTTTCCAAAATGAATAAGTAAATCATTAACAACCCCACCGCCAAAGCTAAATTTATTAATAGTTTCTTTTATAAAAGTTTTGTTTTTAGAAAAGACATATAGAGACAAGGGTTTATCTAAATTCCAAATGATTCTATCAATATCTTTTTGAGTATTAAATGTTAATATTGGTAAAATAGGACCAAATATTTCTTCTTGCATAACTGGTGTATCTAAATCTGGTTCGTCTAGTAAAGTAGGGGCGATGTAACATTCGTTTTCATCCATTTCACCACCAAAAATAATAGTCGATTCTTTTAGTAAATTAGAAAGTCTTAAAATGTTCTTCTTATTAACTATTCTCGGGAAGTCTGGAGATTCTTTTGGGTTATTACCATATCTTTTAATTATCTCGGCTTTTAGAGCTGTAATAAGATCTTGTTTTTTATTAGACTTTACAATTACATAATCTGGAGCAATACAGGTTTGTCCGCCATTTAATAATTTGCCCCAAACTAATCTTTGGGCAACAAGATTAAAATTAACGGTATCATCAATAATACAAGGCGATTTTCCACCTAATTCTAAAGTCAAAGGAGTTAAATGGTTTGCGGCGGCTTTTGCAACAATTTTACCAACTGTTGTGCTTCCTGTAAAAAAGATATAATCCCATTTTTGAGATAATAATTCTGTAGAAGTTTCAACACCACCTTCAATCGAGGTTGCTATGGTTTCAGGAAAAACCTTTTGAATTATTTTTGTAATTATTTTTGATGTATTGGTAGTTAATTCGCTTGGCTTTAAAACTACAGTATTTCCAGCTGCAATAGCCATTATTAAAGGTTCTATGGCTAAAAGAAATGGATAATTCCAAGGCGCTATAATTAGCACAGTTCCAAAAGGCTCTTTGTAGATATAGTCTTTTGAAGGAAATGTTAATAAAGAGGCTTTTATACGTTTTGGTTTAGCCCATTTTTTTAAATTTTTAATCGCAAGGTTTACTTCAGAAAGAACAATTCCTATTTCGCTTAAATACCCTTCAAAATGTGATTTTTTAAAATCTGAATTTAGAGCTTCTAAAATGGCCTGCTCGTTTGCTAGAATTTCTGCTTTTAAGATTTTTAAAAGATATAGTCTGTAATTTATATCTTTTGTTTTCTGAGACTTAAAGAAAGCCTTTTGAGCGTGAACTATTTCTGAAATTGATTTCAAAATTTTATTTTAAAGATATGAAAATTTAAAGACAAGCTCTCCAAATGGCATCATTTGGTAAAGGCGCATCAATTGAAATAGGTTCGTTTTTTACAGGGTGTATAAACTCGATGTGTCTAGCGTGTAAACTGATGCTTGCATCTTTATTACTTCTATCAAAACCATATTTTAAATCGCCTTTAATTGGGCAGCCTATATTTGATAATTGCACACGTATTTGGTGGTGTCTGCCAGTTTCTAAATTAACTTCAAGCAGAAAATAGTTATCTAGCTTTTTTAATACTTTATAATGAAGAATGGCTTTTTTACTTTCTGGAACTTCTTTTATATACGCTTTAGATTTGTTGTTTTTAGGATTCTTTTTTAGCCAATTAATAAGGGTGTCTTCTTGTTTTGAAGGTTCGTTTTTCACAAGCGCCCAATAGGTTTTATTAATATCTTTTGAAACAAATAGTTTGTTTAACCTTGGTAAGGCTTTGCTTGTTTTTGCAAAAATAACAAGACCAGTTGTAGGCCTATCTAACCTATGCACGGTTCCTAAATAAACGTTTCCTGGTTTGTTATATTTGTCTTTAATGTAGTCTTTAACTACGTCACTAAGAGGTTTGTCGCCAGTTTTATCACCTTGTACAATATCGCCAGCGCGTTTGTTTACAATAATTAAGTGGTTGTCTTCGTGTAAAACTTGAAGATTGTCTTTATTGGAAAGAGTTTTGGGTTTTTGGATCACTCGATTTCTAGATTTTTGGATTATTTTAGAGTGGATTTAAACTTTGAGGTCATTTTTATGATAGATTCTAAGCTTCTTGATAATCTACTCTTTTTCCAGAATTCCAGGTCTTTAAATCGATGCATATATTAGTATCTATAGTATTAAACGACAGGTATGATGTTTAGATTTATTGGAGTAATCTTTGAAAAATCTAGCAACCCAAAAATCGAATAATCGATATTAATATTTCTCACTTGCATTTGGGAAATCCTGAGATTTCACATCATCAACATATTGTGAAATTGCTGTAGTCATTTCGTCATATAAACTTAGGTAACGGCGTAAAAAGCGTGGGTTAAACTCATGCGTCATACCAAGCATATCGTGTAATACTAAAACTTGTCCGTCTACATCTGGCCCAGCACCAATACCAATAATTGGAATACTAACACTTTCGGCTACTTGTTTAGCAAGTTTAGCAGGAATTTTTTCTAAAACAATAGCAAAACAACCTACTTTTTCGAGCATTTTGGCATCTTTAATAAGCCTATCTGCTTCTTCTTCTTCTTTGGCACGAACAGTATAAGTTCCAAATTTATAAATAGATTGTGGTGTTAAACCTAAATGTCCCATTACAGGAATACCAGCATTTAAAATACGTTTAATAGATTCTTTAATTTCTTTACCGCCTTCCATTTTAACCGAGTGTGCGCCACTTTCTTTCATAATCCTAATGGCAGAACGCAAGGCTTCTTTGGGATCACTCTGGTAGCTCCCAAAAGGTAAATCTACTACAACTAAACATCTATCTATGGCTCTAATTACAGAAGACGCATGATAAATCATTTGATCTAAGGTAATGGGTAACGTAGTTTCATGACCAGCCATAACATTACTTGCAGAATCGCCTACAAGAATAACATCGATACCAGCACCATCTACAATTTTTGCCATAGTATAATCGTAGGCGGTTAACATAGATATTTTTTCGCCATTGGCTTTCATATCTACTAATGTTTTAACGGTAATGCGTTTATATTCTTTTTTTGCTACAGACATTTTTTAATGTTTATGATATGCTGTAAAAGTAATAATTAAACTTTTAAAAAAATATGTAAATTAAAAGAATGACGATAATAACTTAAACTCTAATCTATAACCATTCGAAAAGAGAAATTCTGAATCCTCTAAAGCAATCATCGGCACAATTATCAGGAACAAACCCACAATTAGATAGAATACCAAAATTATTAGTTTCAAAATATATGGTATTGTGGTTTTTATTTACTGAAAGATAATTTTCAATACAAGAATTGTATAATTCATCCATGGTTAATGTAGCAAAACCATTTTCATGTGTATTTAAATCTTTTGAAGTTTCAAGATAAGAATCGGTTATTATTTTACTACCATTTGATTCATCAAATTGGAAAGCTTCGTAAGCTCTTGAAATTACTGTGCCTTTTTGAATAATTAAAGTTGTATTTGTTCCATAGCCTACCCAAGATGACGTGCTTGTTGTGTAAGTATATGAGTCGTTATTTTGTTTTTTGAGTGTATTCCATTCCTCTAAACTAGAATTGTACTCTGAGGTTTCTTCTTGATCACATGAAAATGCAGTACATATTAATAATGCTAAAATGAGTTTCTTCATAATACTTTTTTTAGAAGATGCTACAATATAAAAAAGTTGCGTTTAAAAAAACAAAAAAATGGGAGTATTAAAAATGATAAAAAAATAAAGTTTTTTGAGTTTGACAGAGTAGAAAAACTGTGACTGCTAATTAAAACTAAAAAATAGCTTTTAAGAAAATATACTGCAATTAAACCCGTGCAAGGGATTGCAGAGGAAAGCCCACAGCCCGACTTTGGAGGTGCGAGGACTTGCAACGTAAAGCCCGACCTTTGCGGTTGCGCCCAAAAAAAAACAAGAATTGACAGAAGACCAATGACCGAAGATAGATTGCCTACTTCGACTGTGACTGCTAACTTAAATAAATATGACACTATGACATATTTTTTTTGTTGGCATAAAGATTGACTTATTCAACTTGAAATTAAAAATGAACATTCAACACAATAAATAAAAAATATTATGAGTAAAATTATTGGAATCGATTTAGGAACAACTAACTCTTGCGTTTCTGTAATGGAAGGTAACGAGCCTGTTGTTATCCCAAACGCGGAAGGTAAACGTACTACACCATCTGTAATTGCCTTTGTAGAAGGAGGAGAGATTAAAGTTGGTGACCCTGCAAAAAGACAAGCAGTTACAAACCCAACTAAAACGGTTTATTCTATTAAACGTTTTATGGGTAATAAATATTCTGAGTCTAAAAAAGAGGCAGAACGTGTACCATATAAAGTAGTAAAAGGTGATAATGATACACCTAGAGTAGATATTGATGGTCGTTTATATACGCCACAAGAATTATCGGCAATGATTCTTCAAAAAATGAAGAAAACTGCTGAAGATTATTTAGGAACAGATGTTTCTAGAGCAGTAATTACGGTGCCTGCTTACTTTAATGATTCGCAACGTCAAGCTACTAAAGAAGCTGGTGAGATTGCTGGTTTAAAAGTAGAGCGTATTATTAACGAACCTACTGCGGCTGCTTTGGCTTACGGTATGGACAAAAAAGGTACAGACCAAAAAATAGTTGTATTTGATTTTGGTGGAGGAACACATGATGTATCTATCCTTGAATTAGGAGATGGTGTATTTGAAGTATTGTCTACTGATGGTGATACACACTTAGGTGGTGATGATGTTGATGAGAAAATTATTAACTGGTTAGCAGATGAGTTTCAAGCGGATGAGAATATGGATTTACGTAAAGACCCAATGTCTTTACAACGTTTAAAAGAAGCTGCTGAAAAAGCGAAGATTAAATTATCATCTTCTGCACAAACAGAAATTAACTTACCTTATATTACAGCTACTGCAAGTGGACCAAAACACTTAGTGCGCACATTAACACGTTCTAAATTCGAGCAATTAATCGACGATTTAGTAAAACGTACTATCGAGCCATGTGAGTCTGCTTTAAAAGCTGCTGGTTTATCTAAATCTGATATTGACGAAGTTATTTTAGTAGGTGGTTCTACACGTATTCCTGCAGTACAAGCTGCCGTAGAGAAATTCTTTGGAAAAGCACCAAGTAAAGGTGTAAATCCTGATGAAGTTGTTTCTTTAGGAGCTGGTATTCAAGGTGGTGTTTTAACTGGAGATGTTAAAGATGTATTACTTTTAGATGTAACACCTTTATCTCTTGGTATTGAAACTATGGGTAACGTATTTACTAAGCTTATTGAAGCGAATACAACGATTCCTACTAAGAAATCTCAAGTATTCTCTACAGCGGCAGATAATCAACCATCTGTAGAAATTCACGTATTACAAGGTGAACGCGCCATGGCTGCTGATAATAAAACAATTGGACGTTTCCATTTAAGTGATATTCCACCAGCAAGACGTGGAACGCCACAAATTGAAGTAACGTTTGATATTGATGCCAATGGTATCATTAAAGTATCTGCTGAAGATAAAGCAACTGGTAAGAAACAAGATATTCGTATCGAGGCTTCTTCTGGATTAAGCGAAGAGGAAATCGAGAAAATGAAAGCTGATGCTGAAGCAAATGCTGAAGCGGATAAAGCTGCGAAAGAAACTGCTGATAAATTAAATGAAGCAGATGGAATGATTTTCCAAACAGAAAAGCAATTAGAAGAGTTTGGTGATAAATTATCGGAAGATAAAAAACAACCAATCGTTGATGCTTTAGCTGAGTTAAAAACGGCTTATGAATCTAAAGATTTAGAAGTTATAACTCCAGCTTTAGATAAAATTAACGAAGCTTGGAAAGTAGCTTCAGAAGAAATGTATAAAGCACAAGCCGAAGCGCAAGGTGGTGAGCAACCAGGACCAGATGCTGGTGCAGGTGATGCACAAGCTGAAGGTAATGATGTTGAAGACGTAGACTTCGAAGAAGTGAAGTAGTAATAAAAGCTTGAAGTCGGAAGACTGAAGCTTGAAGTAAAAACGCAATCAGAAATGGTTGCGTTTTTTTGTTTTTAATCAACTATAATGTTTAATATAACTTGAAGTTTCGACAGCGTCAGAATCAACGATTTTTTGATTTTTAATTTAGCTAAAAATGTCTACTAGACATTCCAGAAAGCGAAATAGTGTTTCAAGACCAAATGAACAAATAAAACCGTTTCTTTGCAAAGTCAATTTCTTTTTTAAATAAGTTTACTTAATGTCCTTTTCAAATAAGATAAAGTCAAATTACCAACCTAAGCGTCTTGCAGTAAAATTAAATGCAAAAGGCGAACAGTTTGTTGTTCAAGGGCATCCATGGGTGTTTTCAAATAACATCACCAAAATTAATGACGATGCCAAATCAGGAGATTTAGCAATCATTTTCAGTAAAAACAAAAACCGTGTTGTTGGACTTGGCTTATATGATGCCAATTCGCCAATACGAATAAAAATGCTACATAGCAGCCATGAGAAAGCAGAAATTAATGGTGCATTTTTTCAAAATAAAATAGCAGAAGCTTATAATAAAAGACAACCTTTATTAAGAACTAATACCAATAGTTATCGACTCCTTTTTGGAGAGAACGATGGTTTTCCCGGCTTAATAGCAGATGTTTATGCTTCGGTATTAGTAGTAAAAATATATTCTGAAATCTGGTTGCCTTATTTAGAAACGATTATTCCAAGTTTACAGGAAACTTCAGGGGCAGAAACCGTAGTTGTTAGGTTAAGCAGAAGTTTAGAACAATCAAAAGCACATAAACTTGAAAATGGTGAAGTCGTTTTTGGAACCTTAGAAAACGAAGTTGTAGAATTTGTAGAACACGGTGTTAACTTTTCGGCAAACGTTATTAAAGGCCACAAAACAGGTTATTTTTTAGACCATCGTGCCAATAGAAAGCAAGTAGGTGAGTGGAGTAAAAGTAAAACGGTTTTAGATGTGTTTAGTTATGCTGGCGGATTCTCAGTACATGCTCTAGCTAACGGCGCCAAAGAAGTAACAAGTTTAGATATAAGTAAACAAGCTTTAGAAATTGCTATTGAAAACGGTAAACTAAATAATTACGCAGGTAATCATAAAACCATTGCTGGCGACGCTTTCGCGGAATTAAAACAACTCATAAAAAATAGAGTAACCTTTGATGTAGTCGTTATCGACCCACCAAGTTTCGCAAAACAAGCCTCGGAAATTGAACTAGCAAAAAAGAAATATGCGCAATTAGCAGACTTAGGTGCAAAGCTAACCGCTAAAAACGGCTTATTAGTTTTAGCGTCATGTTCTTCCAGAGTTTTGGCTCAGCAATTTCTAGATATTAATAGTCAAACATTAGCGTCGTCAAACAGACGGTTTAATGTCGTTTTAAAGACAGAACATGACACAGATCATCCAATTGGCTTTCCCGAAGGCGCGTATTTAAAATGTGGCTATTACCGTTTTAAAGATTAGATAAACTCACCTTTATTATTGGTTCTAACTGTTATTATGTTCTCGCCATCATTTTTTAATGTCACTTTGTAAACTTGTTCTCGAGCGTCTTCATCACAATGAAATTTAATAACATAAACATCTTCAATAATGTTACTTTTTGGGTATTTTTCAGAGATAGAAGCAATTACAGCTTCAGGTAATCTTATGTTATTATATTTTTCGTGAGTTTTCACAATTTTACCGTCTTTATTAAAAGATGCAACTATGCGTCCTTCAGGAATTTGAAAAGTAACATTATAAATATCATTTTTAGAATCATATAAATCAGACAAGTTAGAAGGGTTATATTCTAAAAGTGCTTGTTCTAATTTTTTAACATATGTGCATGTATTTTCAGAATCAATAGAATGCATATATTCTGAATTTATTGATATAATAGTTTCTGAAAGTTCAACTGTTTGAGCATTGACTTGGATGGTTAATCCAAAAATAAATAAACCAAGGACTAATTTTTTCATGACATAGGATATTATTATTTAAAGCTCAAAATTAACTATGCATGCATAGTAAAAAAATGATAAAAGTCATAAAACCAGTTATTTAACTAAATTTTTGTTGTCAAAAACTATAACTAATTGATTACTAGGTATTATGCATGCATAATATTTTACTATATTTGAAAAAAAATTATCATGGTAACCAAACTTACTCAACTTTTAAATATTAAATATCCAATAATTCAAGCACCCATGTTTTTGGTATCCAATGTTGCCATGGTTAAAGAAGCGATGCTTGGCGGTATTTCTGGGTGTATTCCGGCTTTAAATTATAGGACTTTAGATGAATTACGAATGGCTTTAAGAGAATTAAAAGCTGTTAAGCCAGAAGGCGGTGCTTTTGGGTTTAATCTTATCGTAAACAAATCTAACGTAAAATATAAAGGGCAGTTAGAAGTGATTTGTGAAGAAGGTTGCGATTTTATAATCACCTCTTTAGGCAGTCCAGAAGAAACTATTAATCAAGCGCATAAAGCCGGTATAAAAGTATTTTGTGATGTAACCGATTTACGCTTTGCTAAAAAAGTAGAAGGCTTAGGCGCCGATGCTATTATTGCGGTAAATAATGAAGCTGGTGGACATCGAGGCAACTTATCGCCGGAGGTATTAATAAAAGAATTAAGTGCAAATTGTAGTATTCCGGTAATTTCAGCTGGAGGTGTCGGGTGTAAGGCCGATATTGATGAGATGTTGAGCTACGGAGCAGAAGGTGTTTCGGTTGGAAGTCCATTTATAGCTTCAATCGAGGCTGGTGTTACAAATGAGTATAAGCAAGCTTGTGTCGATTATGGCGCTAAAGATATTGTTATGACCGAGCGTATTTCAGGAACACCATGTACGGTAATCAATACCGATTATGTTAAAAAAATAGGTACGAAACAGACTTGGTTAGAATCTGTTTTAAACAAGAATAAGAAACTTAAAAAGTGGGTAAAAATGATTCGCTTTTCAATAGGTATGAATGCGACAAAAAACGCAGCAACAAAAGCGACCTATAAAACGGTTTGGGTTGCTGGGCCAAGTATAGAACACACTACTAAAATTCTACCAACAAGAGCTATTGTAAATAAGTTAGTTAATTAACCATAGCTATGTTTTTAAGGGTTTTGTTTTTATTTTTGCCAATAAATATGTTAAGTGTTGTACTTGCTACTAAACCACCAAAAGAGGTTGCAACCATCTCACCACTATCAAATCTGCCATCTATAATATATCCGTCATAAAACTCTTTAGAAAGCCCTACTATAGAGGCAGCAGCAATGCTGTACCAAAAAGCCTTTTTCTTATTTTTTGTTTTTGAATAAACATAGGTGTAAGTGCCTCCTGAAACTATAAACCCAGCACCAAAATGTAATCTATCATCTTTAGATACAAACTGGGCGCTACAAAAACTTGTAATCGTAAAAGCAATTAGTAAAGCAAGAACCTTAGTATTAAACATATTGATAAATATAAGTATAGATTTTAAAATTATTAAATTTGATTGTCATAATAATATAATTATTAATGAAAATAGAAAATATAGACCAACTTCGTGAATTATATGGCCACCCAAGTGGAAGAGCAAAAGCGAAAGTACTATGTCAATTAGAAAAGCACGCCATAAATTTTATTGAAACGTCACCTTTTTTAGTCATGTCTACTTCTAGTAGCAAAGGAAAAATGGATGCTTCGCCACGAGGCGGCGTTCCTGGATTCGTTAAAGTAATAGATAAAACAACACTTGTTATCCCTGATGCTAAGGGTAATTATAGAGTAGATAGTATTTGTAATATTGTTGAAACTGGCCGTATTGGATTATTGTTTTTAATCCCAGGTGTTGATGAAACTTTGCGTATAAACGGAAGCGCTTACTTATCTACCGATACTGAATATTTAAAGGTGTTTACAGAAGAACAAAATCTACCTAAAGCCTGCGTAGTGATTTCAGTCGAAGAAGCTTTTCTGCATTGTGCTAAAGCCTTTATGCGTTCTAAATTATGGGATGCATCAGCTCAAATTGAAAGAGAATCATTTCCAACCATGGGGCAAATGCTTAAAGATCAATTAGGTTCTAAAGAAACTCCAGAATCTAGGGACGCTATGATAAAGCGTTATAAAAAAGATTTGTAATTGGTTTAGTATTATAATTTCAATAATTTCGTAGATATAATAAATAACTAAAAACCTTTCCAAATGAATTTCAAATACATAGTATTAAGCTGCTTAAGCTTAAGTCTAATTTTTTCTTGTGGTAAAAAGAAAGCGCAACCCAAAGAGGTAGAAGTTATTAAAACTATTAAAACACCGAGTTTAGAATTAATATGGCAAACAGATTCACTATTAACGACTTGCGAATCGGTTTTGTATGATAAAGCATCGCAAACTATTTATGTAGCTAATGTAAATAATGGCCCATGGGAAAAAGATAACAATGGTTTCATTTCTACAATAAACGCCAAAGGCGAAATAACCAAATTAAAATGGTTAGAAGGTTTAAACGCACCAAAGGGGCTGGGATTATATAACGGTAAATTATACGTCAATGATATTGATGATTTAATAGAAGTAGACATAGAAAGCAGAAAGAAATCAAAGATTTATACTATTGAAAATAACCCGCAATTAAACGATATAACCTTAAGTCCAGAAGGTGTTGTTTACAGTTCGGGATCTAACTCTAACAAGATTCATAAATTAGAAAATGGACGCTTAACCGTTTTTGCTTCAAACCCAGAAGGGAAAAGACTCAACGGGTTATTATGGCAAAAAGAAGGTGTTTATTATGCCGATTTTGCCGAATCTGTTTTCGGTTTGGTAAACCATGAAGCTCCTAGTTTTAAAATGCTTACAAAAGACATTGGTAAGGCTGACGGGATTGTACGTTTAGATAATGGAGATTTCATAACAACGGGTTGGAGCGGACAGATTTTTTATATCTATGCTAAAGATTGGTCTGCCGTTAAGCTTTTAGATACCAGAGAGCAAAACATATCGGCTGCCGATATAGATTATATTCCAGAAACTCAAACCTTACTTGTACCAACCTTTTTTCATAACAGAGTTATGGCATACAAGTTAAGTTTGGGCGATTCTAATTAGAGTTTCAAAATGGAATGAAAAGTTTTTATTGATTTTTTGTAACTTATTCGGGTTGTTTAACGTCATACATAAACAATCAAAATAAAATTCATCAATCAAAAAATCATCTTATGAAATCACAATTCGATTTTTCACACGCAAAACAAGCTTTGTTTTTGCTGGCGTTATTAGTATGTAGTAGCGTTTCTTTTTCGCAATCAAAAGCCGAAAAAATAGATCAGCTTATTAGTAAATATCAAGACTACGGCAAGTTTAACGGCTCTGTTTTAGTATCAAAAAAGGGAAAAGTTATTTTTAAAAAAGGCTACGGAATGGCAAATATGGAATGGGATATTCCTAATGCGCCAAATACTAAACACCGTTTAGGCTCTATTACCAAACAATTTTCAGCCATGCTTATTTTACAATTGGCAGAAGCGGGTAAATTAGATTTACAAGCACCTATTAGCACATACCTTCCAGAGTATCCAAAGGAAACAGGAGATATAATTACGGTGCATCATCTTTTAACACACACCTCTGGCATACCAAATTACACATCGTTTCCTAAGTTTTTTGAGGAAGAAAGTCGTAATCCATATACACCAGACGAATTCGTCAAAAAGTTTTATGAAAAAGAACTAGATTTCGAACCAGGAAAGCAATTTAGTTATAGTAATTCTGGTTATTTCCTTTTAGGTGTTATTGTAGAAAAACTAACAGGAAACACTTATGAAGAACAACTTCATGAAAAGATTTTCACGCCCTTAAACATGACTGCTACGGGTTACGATAATCATGCAGATATTTTAAAAAACAGAGCCACAGGTTACGAAAAACAAGGTGGTGGTTATGTGAATTCGGCATATTTAGATATGTCTATTCCGTATGCTGCGGGCTCGATGTATTCTACAGCCGAAGATTTATACCTTTGGGATCAAGCCTTATACGGCAACAAAATACTGTCTAAGAAATATATGGATTTATTTTTTAAACCCTATATCTCCGCTTGGGGAGATAACCATTATGCGTATGGTTGGGGCGTAGGTTACGAAAACCTCGGTAAATCTAAAGATAGTATTTACGTTATTGCCCATGGTGGTGGTATAAATGGCTTTAATACCAATATTGCTAGAACACCATCAGACAAATCGTTAATTGTGCTATTAAATAATACAGGCGGCGCACCGTTGCAAAGTATGACTAAAGCCATTCTAGGTATTATAAATGATAAAGAATATAGTATGCCTAAAAAATCGGTTGCAGATGCTGTTTATGATGTTATTGAAATTGAAGGCATAGACGCAGGAATTACCCATTATAAAAGTATTAAAGCTAATGAAACTTATACTTTAAGTGAAAGTGAGATGAATGATATGGGGTATAAGTTAATGAGGAATGAAAAAGTTGAAGAAGCTGCTAAAGTATTCGAACTTATTATTGAAGCCTTTCCAAAATCATCAAACGCATATGATAGTTATGGTGAAGCTTTAATGACTTTAGGGCAAAACGATTTAGCTATTAAAAACTATAGAAAATCGGTAGAGCTAAACCCAAATAACCAAAGCGGTATAGAACATTTAAAAGATTTGGGAGATGATGTTAGCGATTTGGTAAAAGAAATTAAAGTCTCAGAGGCTATTTTAGACACCTATTTAGGCAAGTACGAACTCATGCCAGGCTTTGTTTTAACCGTTACTAGAGAAGGTAGTCAATTAAAAACACAAGCCACAGGGCAACCGGTGTTTGATGTGTTTCCAAAATCTGAAACCGAATTTTATTTAAAAGTAGTTACAGCCCAATTAACCTTTAATAAAAATGAAGCTGGAGTTGTAGATAGTGTAACGCTATTGCAAGGCGGACGTGAAATTACAGGTAAGAAATTAGCTGAATAGTTTATAGTTAAAATTTAATAATGGAACACCTTTCAAGTTTTTGGGAGGTGTTTTTTTCATTATTCTACAATTTTATAACTCCTTGGAATAGAATTTGTTTGTAACAAAATAAGAAGTTTTACTACATATAAGTAGAACCCATTTAAAACAAGAAAAAAATGATAATAAATAAAGCAACTATAACTCTAGGTATAATAGCAGGTACAGCCATTGGGGCTACCATTGGTGTTTTGTTGGCACCAGAAAAGGGTAGTGCCACAAGAGACAAATTAAAGAAAGAAGCAACAACTATTAAAGATCAGTTTGTTAGTGATGCTAAAGAAGTTAAAGACGATTTAAGCAAAACAGCGACTTCTGGTAAAGAAGTAATAAAAAAAGAATTTGTAAATGTGGCAACCAAAGCCAGTCATAAAACAGACGATGTTATTACCTTTTTAGAAAAGCAATTGGCTATTTTAAAGGCAAAAAATAAAAGTTTACAGAAAACGAGTTAGAACTTGTATTTTAAATAAATGCTGTCAATTGGAGTGAATTTTGCGATTGAAATGAGTGAAATTTGTATCGAGAATAAGTATTTAATCTTTTTAATACGATTTTTAAAACCTATTATGAGATTCCTCCGTTGTTGGAATGACAAGTTGGGATTTTACTTCATTTTGTCATTCCGAAGCATGAGGAACCTCATTGTCTATAGAATTATATTTATAAATTCAAATCGCTTATATCCTTTCTAGCAATATCGTGTTTTAAACGTTACAAGTATTGATGGTTTACACCCCTAAAGTCCCCTCAAGGGGACAAATCACTCAGTTCAATTGGAAGATTGTCCCCTTGAGGGGACTTTAGCGGTGTTTTTAATCATGGAGCCATTTTTCTTATATAATTTTAAGGCATAGTACTTACTAGCCTTAAAAATGTTTTTGTCATTTACTTAGAAAAAGTCTTTAAAAACGCCGTTTTTAATACCGTCCCATTCTTCCTTTAAAATACCATAGCAACAGGTGCTACGCTTAAAACCATCAAGCATAAGAATATCGTTTCTCAAAATACCTTCAAGCGTGCAGCCAATTTTTTCAACGGCTTTTCTCGAGCGTATGTTACGTTCGTCAATTGTAAAACCAACTTTATCAAACTTTAGAGTTTCAAAGGCGTATTGCAGCATTAAAAACTTCATATTCATGTTTAAACCCGTACTTTGAAATTCGCGCCCAATCCAAGTCCAACCAATAAATAAAACCTTATTGTGTGCATTTATATGCCCGAAACGCGTACAACCAGCGTAAGCCTGTTTTTCTTTATCGTAAATAATAAAGGGTAAGGCCTTATTTTCTTCAGCCCTTTTTAATGCGGTTTTTACATAGGTTTTTAAATCTTCTTCGGTGTCTATTTTACTTGGCGAGTATTGCACCAAGTTTTCTTGTTTTGCAATGTCTATGAGCTGCGTGTAGTTTTCTAAACTTAAAGGCGAAAGTTTAACACGGTTGTTTTCTAGAGTTGGTGTTTTCATAGTTATATTTTGTTATTCCCTCGTTTTGTCATTCTGGCGAAGAAGGAATCTCATTATTTGAATTTTATTTACTAAACATTATCCAAGCATTTTGTACTTTTACAACTGCGAATAAAGAAAGTCTTTATTCAGATTCGCGATTTCTCGGGAATGATAATTTCAACGGAAATCTCGATAAAAATATCGGGAAATCTGATCCAATAAAAATAAACTATTCTATGCAATTATCTAAAAAAGATATGTTGGAACAAGCGAATAAAGCTTGTAAAAACACCTTAATGGAAACCTTAAATATTGAAATTATAGATTATAGTGAAGATACTTTGGTTGCTAGAATGCCTGTTACGCCTAGAGTGCATCAGCCAGACGGTGTTTTGCATGGTGGTGCTACCGCAGCTTTAGCAGAAAGTGTAGGGAGTTTTGCGTCGCATATTTTTATAGATACCGATAAATTTTTTGTTCGTGGTATTGAAATTACAGCCAACCATTTAAAGAGCATAACAGAAGGTTTTGTTTATGCCAAAGCTACATTTTTACACAAAGGTAGAACCACACAATTAATAGATATTCGTGTAACGGATGAAGCCGATAACCTAATATCGATCTGTAAGTTATCTACCATTACTTTGCCTAAAAAATAAACATGACTTCAAACGATTTTTTTGAGCGTATTGAAGCGCATTTTATAAATAAATTACCTTTTGTAACCTATAGAAAACCTAATCAAGGGATTGTTTCTGCACGGTTGCAAAACGATTCGAGTTTACATTATACAAAAGATTTTAATGAAACCGGTTTTGTGTTTTCGCCGTTTGATGCTCTTGAAAAAACGGTGTTGATTCCCGATGAATTTTCAGAAGTTATAAGTATTTCAGAGCAGGTTGTTATTCCTGCGAATGCTGGAATTCGCTTAGTGAATAATGCCGTTTCAACAGCATCTAAAAATGTTCACATTAAACTCGTAAAACAAGGTGTTGAAGCAATTAATAATTCAGACTTAAAGAAAGTTGTTTTATCAAGACAAGAAAAGGTGCCGCTTTCAGAAGGTAATCCGTTTACTATTTTTAAACAGCTTTTAAAGACCTATACATCGGCATTTGTATATTGTTGGTATCATCCAAAAGTTGGGTTGTGGTTAGGTGCTACGCCAGAAACTTTAATTAAAATAGAAGGTAGCAGGTTTTCAATAATGGCATTGGCTGGCACACAAGATTATAAAGGCAGTTTAGATGTGGTTTGGCAAGATAAAGAGCAACAAGAACAGCAGTTTGTAACCGATTTTATAATTGACAACTTAAAACCATCGGTTGATAGTTTTAAAGTATCGGATGTTGAAACGGTAAAGGCTGGTAATTTGGTACATTTAAAAACCATGATTTCCGCACAGTTAAAACAAAACACACCTTTAAAACAAGTTATAGAAGCTTTACACCCAACACCAGCGGTTTGCGGATTGCCAAAACAAATGGCGAAACAATTTATTTTGGAAAATGAGAATTATAACCGCGAATTCTATACGGGTTTTTTAGGCGAATTAAATGGAGAGAAAACCATTGCACCACGATCTAGCAAACGCAACATTGAAAATAGGGCTTATGCTGTAACTAGAAAAAGCACACAGTTATATGTTAATTTACGGTGTATGCAACTTAAAGACCAAGAGGCGATTATTTATGTAGGAGGTGGTATTACCGAAAGCTCTAATGCCGAAAGTGAATGGGCAGAAACTGTATCAAAATCATTAGTGATTAAATCTATTCTATAAGTGGTAATTTAAATGGCTATTTTGTATTTTTGAAGTTCAAAATTGCTACATGATTTACCCAAAAATTCCGCTTGCTCAAACCGTTATACAACTTTGTAAAGCCAAAGGTGTAAAGCATATTGTTATTTCTCCAGGAAGTAGAAATGCGCCTTTAACTATAGGTTTTACACATGACAATTTTTTTAAATGTTACAGTATTGTAGACGAGCGTTGTGCTGCATTTTTTGCATTGGGTATTGCGCAACAATTAAAAGAGTCGGTAGCTGTTGTTTGTACTTCGGGGAGTGCTTTATTGAATTATTACCCAGCAGTTTCTGAAGCTTTTTTTAGCGATATTCCGTTGGTTGTTTTATCGGCAGATAGACCTAAACATTTGGTTGGCATTGGCGATGGGCAAACCATAAACCAGAAAAACGTTTTTGAAAATCATATTTTATATTCGGCTAATTTAAAGTTGGATATAAAAGATGAAAAACAAGTGCCTACTGATGAAGAGCTTCCTATTTTTAAAAATTTAGAGAATAAGTTTGAACGTTTGTTGGGCTTACAAAAGGATATTCAAACCTATAATGAAGAAGAAATAAATACTGCTATAAATTTTGCAAACCTAAAAAAAGGACCTGTGCATATTAATGTGCCTTTTGATGAACCGCTTTATGACACCGTTGACAAATTAAGTGTTGCTCCTAAAGCTACAGAAGTTACTATTAAGCCAGAAGCTATTGAGGATTATGTATTGCAATCTTGTTTTGAAGATTGGAATACAGCTTCTAAAAAAATGATTTTGGTAGGGGTTAATGGACCAAATGAAATAGAACAAAAGTGGTTAGATGAATTGGCCGAAGATGATAGTGTAATTGTACTAACAGAAACCACATCTAACATACATCACTCTAGTTTTTTTCCGAGTATTGATAAGTTAATTACCCCACTTAATGATGCTGAAAAGAAAAATTTACAGCCCGATATTTTGCTAACTTTTGGAGGTTTAATTGTTTCGAAACGAATAAAACAATTTTTACGAAAGTATAAACCCAAACACCATTGGCATATTGATAGTAAAGATGCTAACGATACGTTTTTTTGTTTGGACAATCACATTAAAAAATCGCCAAATGCTTTTTTTGAAGCTTTTTTACCAAAGGTAACACATTATGTAAAGAGCGATTATAATGCAACTTGGGCAGCCGTTAAGCAACACAGAACAAAACGCCATAAAGCGTATATGGAAGCTATCCCGTTTTCAGATTTTAAGGTGTTTAATAGTGTTTTAAAATCGATTCCTAAAGATTATATTTTACAATCTGGAAATAGTTCTACCATTCGTTATACCCAATTATTTAAAATAAATAAAAGTATTGCCGTGTTTTGTAATCGAGGTACTAGTGGTATTGATGGGAGCACATCTACAGCTATTGGTTGCGCGGTTGCTAATGAAAAACCAACGATTTTTGTAACAGGCGACTTAAGTTTCTTTTACGATAGTAATGCGCTTTGGAATAATTATATTCCAAAAAATTTCAGGATTATAATTGTGAATAATCAAGGTGGTGGTATTTTTAGAATATTACCAGGACATAAAAATACTGAGAATTTCGATACGTATTTTGAAACCAATCATAATTTAACTGCCGAGCATTTATGTAATATGTATGGTTTTAAGTACGATTCTGCAGATAATGAAGCGAGTCTTAAAGCTAGTTTGGAATCTTTTTATTTTGATGACAATGCACCAAAATTACTAGAGGTTTTTACACCTAAACATGTTAATGATGAAGTTCTATTAAATTATTTTGAATTTATTAAGTAATAATGTGACGATTTGATATTTAATGTGTCTAAAATATAGTTATCTTTATAACGGACAACAATTAAATTATTTTCTAACATATAAAACTATATAATTATGAGTAAAAGAGATGAGCTTATTGTAAAATATGCTGCAGATTTAAAAGACAAATGCGGAATTAACGCAGACATGGATTTATTAAAAAAAGTAACTATTGGTTGTGGGCCATCTATTTATAATAAAGATGCTGCTACTGTATCTGGATCTGACGATTCTGAGTTAGCTACTGTTAAAAATAATTTCTTAATTAAGAAATTAGGATTAAGTGATGGACCTAAATTAGACGAAGCTATTGCATCTGTTATGGAGACTTATGGTAAATCTAACCGTAACAAATACAGAGCTGTTGTTTATTATATGCTTACAAAACATTTTGGTAAAGAGTCTATTTACTAAAACTCAGTTTATATAAAATATTTAAGCGCTACATAATTGTAGCGCTTTTTTTGTGCTAAAATTATAGGGTATGGATTATTGTTTGCTTGTTATACTGTTGCTGCAAAAAGTGCGTAAGGGATTGAACGGTATGTTTGAGCTCGCCGACGTAGGAGGAAGCGAGTAGTGAAAGCCCGACCCGATAGGGATACGCCCAAATAATTTATAGAATGCACTTTAAGTTGCCTTAGTTTTACTTAGGGTAAGATTTAAAAAATGTTACCTTTGTGGCATGATAAAATTAGGGGAAATAAATACATTAGAAATACTTCGAGAAACTGACCATGGTATATATTTGGTTGATGATGAGGATAACCAAGTATTATTGCCAAACCGTTATGTGCCAGAGAATTTTAAGATTTGGGAAAAACTTGATGTTTTTGTGTATTTGGATAATGAGGAGCGCCCTGTAGCCTCTACAGATATGCCGTATGTTAAGCGCGGTGAATTTGCTTTATTACGTTGTAACCAAGTAACGGATTATGGTGCTTTTTTAGATTGGGGATTGGTTAAAGAATTGTTTTGCCCGTTTAGTGAGCAAGCTTTTAAAATGAAATCTGGAGGTTGGTATTTGGTGCATTGCTACTTGGACGAAAAGACCGAAAGGTTAGTAGCTTCTAGTAAAACCAACCGTTTTTTAGATAATAGTGAGCTTACTGTTAGTGAGTTTGAAGAGGTTGATTTAATTGTTTCGCATCCGTCTGATATTGGGATGAATGTTATTGTGAATAAAACACACATTGGCTTAATTTATAAAGACAGTATTTTTAGGGATTTAAGTATTGGCGATAAACTTAAAGGTATTGTTAAAAAAATACGCCCTGGTAATAAACTTGATATTGCATTAGGACAAGTTGGTTATAGAAATATAGAGCCCAACGCAGACCGTATTATGAAAGAGCTACAAGATAATAGTGGGTTTTTAAACTTAACAGATAAATCGAGTCCTGAGGCTATTAAAGATGTATTGCAAATGAGTAAAAAGAACTTTAAAAAAGCTGTTGGAACTTTATATAAAAAGCGTTTAATTGAAATAAAACCTGATGGTATTTATTTAATTTAAAGTAAAGGCGCCACTATTTTTTATTTTATTATAAACTGTGTTAATGGCTTCGGAAATAGTATCGTAATCTACTTTTTCTGAACTACAAAAACCACTTTCTATTTCTGCATTCATTTTACTAGGTAGGTCATGACCAACAACACCGTAAGCAAATAAGTTTTTTGCTAATTTTTTGTACAGTGTAGTCTCTAAAAGATTTATGGAATATGAATTAATTCTATTGGCAATAACACCATAAGGTTGTGAATTTCCAAAATATGAATTTAATTCGTTTATTATGACATGGGCATTACTCTTATCAAAATGAATGCCTTCATGAAGTTCTACAACGGCAATATGATTAAAGAAAAAGATATTGCCTAATTGGTTCTTTACGAACTTTATAATTTGGTCAGAAAAATCAGATTCAACTATTTTCATATTTTGCAAATTTATACCTCGTTGTTATAGGGGCGTTAAAAAATTAATTAGTGATTTGTAAGTGTCTGTTATTGTGACACATAATATATATTTTCGTCACATCCGGATTAAAAAATGCGTTTGCAAATATACTATGCCTGCATAATATATATGTGTTAAATATATGTAATCCCGATTATTATGAAATTTACTTGTTGTGAGTAAAAAACATGTAAATACTTGTGTTTTTGCTTATCTATTATATTGAATATTCATTTTTTTGAATAATTTGTTACTTAGTATATAATGGTAAAATCAATACGACCTTTAACATTTGTTTAATTAATAAATTAAAGAAGGTAATTTTACAGATTTACTAAAATGTTTTGTGTTAAATTTCATTTTCTAATTTAGTATTTTTGCCGTATGATAAATCAAGACACCATTGTAGCTTTAGCAACACCATCTGGTGCAGGTGCCATTGCTGTAATTAGGCTATCTGGAAGCGATGCAATTAAGATTACAGACTCATGTTTTAAATCTGTAAAAAGCCAAAAGACGCTTAGCGTCCAAAAAACTCATACCATCCATTTAGGGCATATTATTGATAACGGCAGAACTATTGACGAAGTTTTAGTATCTGTTTTTAAAAACCCTAATTCTTATACAGGTGAAGATGTTGTAGAAGTATCATGTCATGGCTCTAATTATATACAACAAGAAATTATACAGTTATTTGTTAGAAAAGGTTGCAGAATGGCAACCGCTGGGGAGTTTACGCTTCGTGCATTTTTAAATGCGAAATTAGATTTATCGCAAGCGGAAGCTGTAGCCGATTTAATTTCAAGTGATAATGAAGCGTCTCATCAAATTGCGATGCAACAAATGCGAGGTGGGTTTTCTTCAGAGATTGCTAAACTTCGTGAAGAACTATTAAATTTTGCATCATTAATTGAGTTAGAACTCGATTTTGCTGAAGAAGATGTAGAGTTTGCAGATAGAGGTCAATTTAAAGATTTAGTTGAACGTATTCAATTTGTTTTAAAACGATTAATAGATAGCTTTGCTGTTGGTAACGTGATTAAAAACGGAATTCCTGTGGCTATTGTAGGAGAACCCAATGTTGGAAAATCTACACTCTTAAATGCACTTTTAAATGAAGAGCGTGCTATAGTTTCTCATATTGCAGGAACCACTAGAGATACTATTGAAGACGAAATTTCAATAGGAGGTATAGGGTTTAGGTTTATTGATACCGCCGGTATTCGAGAAACTAAAGATGTGGTTGAGAGTATAGGGATTAAAAAAACATTCGAAAAAATAGATCAAGCTCAAGTGGTTATTTTTATTGCTGATAGCACAAATTTTAAAGATGAATCTTTTGTGCATTCATTTAAAATTGAAGTTGAGAAAATTAAAAATAAATACCCACTTAAGCCATTGCTTATTATCGCCAATAAAGTTGATAAGTTAAATGAAAATCAAATTAAATTTGTAGAAAATGATATTCCAGAAATTCATTTATTATCTGCAAAAAATGGCATAGGCGTAGATGAATTAAAGGACAAACTTTTAAGCTTTGTTAATACTGGAGCGTTGAGAAATAACGATACTATTGTAACCAATTCACGTCATTACGATTCTTTATTAAAAGCTTTTGAAGAAATCGATAAAGTTAAACAAGGTCTAGAATCTGGTTTGTCTGGCGATTTAATGGCTATAGATATTCGTCAAGCGTTATACTATTTTGGTGAAATTACAGGTGAGATTACTAACGATGATCTACTAGGTAATATTTTTGCTAACTTCTGTATCGGGAAGTAAAAGCATACCGGTTTAATATATTATTTTAAGTAACTAGCATGCTTTTAAAGTGTATTTTAATTCATCTCTTGAACAACCTTTAAAACTTCTGATGGCGACATACGTTCTGTATAATTAGCCTCTACGTGAGAAGCAATTATTGTGAAATCTGTATCAATTACAAAAGTTGCTGGCACAGGAAGTGTTATTGATCCATCTCCATTTTCAAGAGAAAGATCACGCCTTTGGTGGTAATCTTCACCGGGGTTAAATTGTAAGTTATATGCCTTAATAACGTCTTGATTGCTGTCACTTAACACTTCAAAACCAAGTTCGTTTTTTTGTGTAATAGTTAAGGTATCATCAGGCTTTTGCGGACTTATGGCTATTATTTTTGTGTTTAATGTATTGAATTGATTTATATATTGTTGAAAATTTCTCAAATCAAGATTACAAATTGGGCACCATTCACCTCTGTAAAATTTTAATACAACTGGTCCTGTTTTTAAACAATCTGAAAGTGGAATTAAATGTCCTAATGCATTTGGTAATATAAAATCTGGCGCTTTGTCCCCAACTTTTAACCCTGTTGCATTAGCAGCATTAGAAATAACTAATTTTTGGAAGTCTTGTAATTTGCTCATAAACGTTTTATATATTAATAATACTGTTTTAATGGTTATCTTTTATAAATTCACTTGGTGTTTTTCCATATTCTTTTTTAAAAGTTTTTGTGAAGTAATTATGAGTCGTCCTAAAAAAGGTTGACAGTTTTTACATAAATTAAGCCAGAGAAGTTAACTTCTCTGGTTTTTTATTGAGTATAAAATTAGGTGTTTTCATGTTAAGACTCAAATGTGGTATTTTATTATTATAAGTTTTAGTGATTTTTTTACAAATTGTTTTAATCCTTTAGCATTATTGCATTTATAAAATGAGAATTCTTGTTTTAAAACACCATTTATACGCTCTGTTAATACCTTTTGGTTACAATCATAGCCATCAGACATTGATGGTGTTCCCTTATGTTTCTGGAGTGTTTATGGTTAATAAATAAAAGTCATTCCTAAACTTTCAAAAATTATTTTTTCAAAATTATCAATTAGGTCTTATGATAAAAATCATGAATCTAAAAGGTAATTATTGATAAGTTTATGACTTAAAATTATATACAATTATGATTAATAAATATTGCAAATGGTATCATCCGTATAAACCTGCAAAAGATTATAACAAGAAAGTAGCCTATTTTAGTATGGAGTTTGGAATCGATCAAGCTTTTAATATTTATTCTGGTGGACTCGGTTTTTTGGCAGGGTCTCACATGCGATCTGGTTTTGAATTAAAACAGAATATGATTGGTGTTGGAATGCTTTGGAAATATGGCTATTATGACCAAGCGAGAAACGACGACCAAACCTTGAGAACCGAATTTAATGAAAAACATTTCGATTTTCTTGAAGATACTGGAATAGAAGTAGAAATTAAACTTCATGACAATCCACATGTAAAAGTTAGAGCCTATGTTTTAAAACCCGAAATTTTCGGAACGGTACCCATGTATTTTTTAAGTACGGATGTAGATGGAAACGATCATTTATCCAGAACTATTACCAATCATTTATATGACCGTAATCCAGTAACTCGTATTTCACAAAGTATTGTGTTAGGTATTGGAGGAGCAAAAGTAGTTGAAGCTTTAGGCGGAGCTGATACATATCACTTAAATGAAGGGCATGCGCTACCAGCATTTTACTATTTAAGAGATAGAGGTGTTAAAAAAAGCCAAATGGTATTTACTACACATACTCCTGAAAAGGCAGGAAATGAAGAACGCGAAGCCCGACATTTAAATAGATGTGGTTTTTTTGGTAAAACACTTTCTAATGAAGAACTTGAAAAGGAAATGGTTAATGACGGTATGATAAATTATACCATCTCCGCTTTGCGGATGGCAAAAAAAGCCAATGCGGTTTCAAAATTGCATGCTATTGTGGCGAATGATATGTGGAAAGATTACGATGGTATTAGTAAGATAATACCAATTACCAATGCGCAAAATCAAAAGTTTTGGCAAGATGAAACAATCAAGAAAACAAGTTTAAAGAAAAACGCCAAAGCTTATAAAAAACGTAAAACAGAATTAAAAAAGGAATTATGTGATGTTGTATCTCAGCAAACTAACAAGAAATTCGACCCGAATGTTTTAACAATTGTTTGGGCAAGACGTTTTGCAGAGTATAAAAGAGCAGATTTATTATTACATGATTTTAATCGTTTTAAAAGACTCGTATCAAACGAAAAATATCCGGTGCAGATTATTTGGGCCGGTAAACCTTATCCATTTGATTATAATGCCATAGATACTTTTAACCATTTAGTTCATCAATCAAAAAGTCAACCTAATATTGCCGTTTTGATTGGTTATGAAATAGAATTATCTAAAAAACTAAAATCTGGATCAGATGTTTGGTTAAATACACCAAGAATTACTCGTGAAGCCTCTGGTACAAGTGGTATGACGGCAGCTATGAATGGGTCTGTAAATGTATCAACAAATGACGGCTGGATTCCAGAATTTCAAAAGGACGAGAAAAACTGTTTCGTCTTACCAGCTTTAGACCACCATTTGCCTATTTGGGATCAAGACAAAATCGATGCCAATAATTTATATCATATTTTAGAAACTAAGGTTATTCCAACATATTATGATAATCCTAAGAAATGGCAGGATATTGTTTTTAATGCAATAGATGATGTTATTCCAGAATTTACTACAAAAAGAATGGCTGATGATTATTATAAAAAGCTGTTTTAATATTAATTTGGTTAATTAACCAAGAATTATGTTTAGCCTATCTTAAATTTTCAACAAAATTAAGATAGGCTAATTTATTAATGCATTCTAATTTGGAATGTTCTATGTCTTTCAGTTTTTGTTTTTAATTAGTATTTTATGATAATTGTCATATTCTATAGTGATAACAATTATCAGCTTTGCATTACCAAACCAAACTAAAATTATAATGCATAAAAACCAACTCACCTTCGTTAAAATTATTTTATTTTTCTTTCTGTTTTTTTCATCTCAAATTGCAATTGCGCAATTAGAAATAGGAGCGGACATAAGGCCACGCTTTGAGTATCGACACGGATTTAATAATTTATTCCCTGATAATGCTGAGCCTGGAGCATTTGTAGTACAAAGATCTCGACTTAACTTTAAATATAGTTTAGATAAGCTAGATGTAATGATGAGTATTCAAGATGTTAGCACATGGGGAGATACTAGACAAATAGATGCTACAGATAGTAATAACTCGTTTTCTCTATTTCAAGCTTGGATTGAATACCGTGTAAATGAAAATTGGTCTACAAAATTAGGTCGCCAAGTTTTATCTTATGATGACCAACGTATTTTAGGTGGTTTAGATTGGGCCATGCAAGGTCGTTTTCATGATGCTGCATTAATAAAGTATAAGAAAGATAGCTTTATTGCAGACTTTGGTTTTGCTTTTAGTCAAGATTCACAAAGTTCAGTAGGTAATGTGTATACAATACAAGGAGCAGCTACTTATAAAGCTATGCAATTTGCATATCTTAAAAAGAAATGGGAAAACAGCTCAGCAAGTTTCCTGTTTCTTAATACAGGGTTTCAAAATCTTACTGGTATAAATTCAGACATGGCAGATGGTGTTTTTTATAGACAAACAGCCGGATCGTATTTTACCTTTCCTATTAATAATGTAAAGTTTAATGGATCGGCATATTACCAGTTTGGAAAATCAAATGATACAACAGATTTAAGTGCCTATCAATTGGCTTTAGAAGCTAGCTATAAACCTGCAAAAACATTGTTTGCTTTAGGTTTTGAAATGTTAAGCGGAACTAATCAAGATGGTGATACAAAAAACAAATCATTCCTTCCACTATACGGAACAAATCATAAGTTTAATGGCTTTATGGATTATTTTTATGTTGGAAATCATGGAAATAATGTTGGACTTAACGATTTTTATGCTAAATTAGTTTTTAAATCAGGAGAAAAAGCGTCATTGCTTACTAAAGCACATTATTTTTTAACAAATGCTGATTTAACGAATAGTGCGGATAAATATTTAGGAACAGAGTTAGATATTGTTTATAATAGAAATTTATCTCAAGATGTTACATTAAGTATTGGTTATTCACATATGTTAGCCTCAGATAGTATGAGTTTAATAAAAGCAGGATTACCAAATGATAACACAAATAATTGGGGTTGGATACAATTAAAAGTACAACCAACTTTATTTAAAAGTAAATAAATTAGATAGTATTGGAACCTTCTAAAAATATATTACCACCTAAAGCCACCAAATGGCGAACTACAGCAGTTATTTTTATTGGTGTAATAATTGGCTTGGGTTTATTTATGGCAAAAGAATCTAAGATAACATCTTATATGTCTGACGATCCTCAAGCCTGTGTAAACTGTCATGTTATGACACCTGTTTATAACAGTTGGATGCATAGTTCTCATCGTGAATGGGCTAATTGTAATGACTGTCATGTACCTCATGATAATGTTTTTAATAAGTATTATTTTAAGGCTAAAGACGGATTATATCATGCATCAGTTTTTACAGCACGAGCAGAACCAGATGTTATAGAAATGAAAGAAGCATCGCAAGAGGTTGTTCAAAACAATTGTATTCGATGCCATGTTCAACAAGTTACACAAGTAAAATATGATGGTTGGATAGAAGGCCATCGAGAAAATAGAACAGGGAGACAATGTTGGAGTTGTCACAAACTGGTACCACACGGAAAAGTACATGGTATATCTACCATAAAATATAATATTGCACCATTACCAACAGACCAAGAAGAACTTGTTATTCCTGATTGGATGGAAGAACAACTTAAAGATTAAAACGCATAGAAATGAAAAACAAAGTATTATTTATTATAACCATTGTTGTGGTTTTTTTACTAGGGCTATTAGCGTCAAGTATTGTTAATAGAAAATCAGAGGCAAAGTATAAGTATACGCCAAGTGTAGATATTGCTGAAAATGAACCAAGAAATGCTGTTTGGGGAGAAAACTTTCCTTTAGAATATCAGTCTTGGTTACAAACTGCAGATACATCGTTTGCATCTATGCAAGGTGGTTCTGCGATGAGAGATGTTTTAGAAGAAGATCCAAATCTAGTCATTCTTTTTGCAGGTTATGGTTTCTCTAAAGATTATAATCAAGGTAGAGGACACGCTTATGCTGTTGAAGATATTCAAAACTCTTTAAGAACAGGAGGACCAAAAGGAAAAGGAGATGGCCCAATGCCAGCAACATGTTGGACATGTAAAGGTCCAGATGTACCACGTTTAATGAATGAAATTGGTATTTCTGAATTTTATAGCGGAAAATGGGCAGATAAAGGTGAAGAAGTTGTAAACCCAATTGGTTGTGCAGATTGTCATGATTCAAAAACTATGAAGCTTCGTATATCAAGACCAGCACTTGTTGAGGCTTTTGATGCTATGGGTAAAGATATTAACCAAGCGACTCATAATGAAATGCGTTCTTTAGTTTGTGCACAATGCCATGTTGAGTATTATTTCGATAAGAAAATTCCAGGAAAAGAAGGTGTGCCTTATTTAACATTCCCTTGGAAAGATGGTATGACAGTTGAAGATATGGAGAATTACTATGATAATTTAGAATTCGCAGATTGGACACATAAATTAAGTAAAACACCAATGTTAAAAGCACAGCACCCAGGTTATGAAACATTTTCTACTGGAGTTCATGCTGATAGAGGCGTATCTTGCGCAGATTGCCATATGCCATATAAAAGTGAAGGTGGACAAAAATTCACAGACCACCATATTCAATCACCTTTAAATAATACATCTAATGCATGCCAAGTATGTCATAGAGAAGAATCTAATAAGTTAATTGCTAATGTTTATGAAAGACAACGTAAAGCATCAGAAAACCGACTAAAATTAGAAGATCTTTTGGTAAAAGCACATTTAGAAGCTAAGAAATGTTGGGACTTAGGAGCAACAGAAGCTCAAATGAAGCCTATATTAACAGATATTCGTCATGGTCAATGGCGATGGGATTATTCTGCTGCATCTCACGGTGCATCGTTTCACTCTCCAGTTGAAACTGCAAGAGTTATTGGTAGCGGTTTAGTTATTGCTCAAGAAGCACGTGTTAAATTAGCTAGATTATTAGCAGATTTAGGACATAACAAAGCCATTGATATGCCAGATATCTCAACAAAAGAAAAAGCACAAGAATTTATTGGCTTAGATATGGATAAATTGAGAGCTGAAAAAGCAGAGTTTAAAAAGAATTTGTTACCACAATGGCTTGAAAAGGCTAAAGCTCGTGAAGATAAATTACCAATAAATACTGTGTCTTCAGTAGCTAAATAATAAAAAGTAAAACATAATAAAAGATACCTTATTAATTAAAAGTAAGGTATCTTTTTGTTTAATAATACATGTAAATTACAATGAATAAACTTTTACGTCTTTTTTCTTCACCTAAATTAGCAGTCTTTTTATTATTCGTTTTTGCCATTTCTATGGCTACAGCAACATTTGTAGAAAACGATTATGGTACAGCTACGGCTTGGAAAATTATTTATGATGCTTGGTGGTTTGAGTTAGTTATGCTAGGTCTAGGTATAAGTTTTATACTTAGTATTTATAAATACAAACTTTGGCGAATCGAAAAATGGGCGCTATTAACATTTCATTTAGCATTTATAATAATTTTGCTAGGAGCAGGTATTACACGCTATGCTTCTTATGGAGGTATTATGCGTATTCGCGAGGGTGCATCATCAAATGTTATTATATCTGATAATAACTATCTTCATATTCATTTATCTGACGGTACAACAACTAAAACCATAAAGAAAAGGTTAAGCTTTTCTCCTATAAGTAATAACGATTTTAGTATTAATACAGACTTTAATAATACACCTATTTCAATATCATATAATGAATTTGTTGCAGATGCCATTCCTGAAATAAAAGATGACTCAGAAAATGGAAAAGCCATGATTCAAATGGTAGTTTCTGCTGGTAATGGCAGAGAAACTGTGTTTCTTGAAAAGGGAGAGGTTGAGGCTATAGGTGCCCATAAGCATAAGGTAGGTTTCTATGTTAAAGAAGACGGCGTAATTAATATAACAGAAAAAGATGGTGTTTTTAGTATTCTATCTCCAAGAGATTTAAGCACATTTGTTATGGCGACAGAAACAGCTAGTACTATAGTGAAAGATAGTTTACATACCATACAATTACGAACCTTATATCGTGATGGCGATGCCTCTTTTGTACCGCTATCGTATCACCCAAAAGGTGAAATAGTATTAGTAAGTGCTTCAGAAAAGCCAAAAGATAACGACGAGCAAAAGGATGATGCTCTAGTAGTAAATGTTAAAGTTGGTGAACAAACCAAGCAAGTTACTTTATTATACCGCGAAGGCTTTTTACCGGTGCAGCACGATATTGAAGTTAATAACATTAAATTGAATTTATCTTATGGAGCCGAACCTATAATTGCGCCATTTTCTATTCATTTAGACGATTTTCAATTAGAACGTTATCCTGGATCTACAAGCCCTTCTGCTTATGCTAGTGAAGTAAAAGTGATTGACGATAATACAGAAATACCTCACCGTATTTTTATGAATAACGTTTTAGATTATAAAGGCTATCGATTTTTTCAAGCAAGTTATGATACAGATGAATTGGGAACTGTTTTGGCTGTAAACCATGATGCATTGGGAACAAACGTAACTTATTTAGGCTATTTTTTAATGATGATAGGGATGTTTTTTACACTTTTTGGTAAAACTTCTCGCTTTACATTAATTAATAAAAAATTAAAAAAATTGAAACTTAAAAGTGCCACACTAATTCTCCTTTTCTTTTCTTTTACAAGTATTTGTTTTTCTCAAGAAGGAAAACCAACTATTAACTTAGAAATGGTTGGGCACCTTGAAGTTAATGAACAACATGCCGAATTGTTTGGACGTTTAATGGTTCAAGATTTAGATGGACGAATAAAACCAATGAATACATTAGCTTCTGAGTTTTTAAGAAAGCTAACGCGAAAGCCATATTTTAAGTTTACTGAGCATGGAGAAAGTATCAGATTTAGTTCAAATCAAGCCTTTTTATCGATGCAATCGGCTTCAAATATTTGGCAATATATACCTCTAATTAAAGTAGATTCAAAAAAAGGAGGTGAATTATTAAGTGCTTTAAATATTAGTGAGGATGGTTTGGTATCGTTCACAGAATTGTTAGGTGAGAAAGGAAAATACATACTTACAGATGTTGTAGAAGAAGCTAATAAAAAGAAACCAGCAGAGCGAAATGAGTTTGATAAAGAAATTTTAAAGGTAGATGAACGCTTTAATATTCTGTACAATGTGTTTTCTGGAAACTATTTGAAAATTTTCCCAAATAGTAATGATGAGAATAATAAATGGCATAGTCAAACACATCATTTTAAAGATTTTCCGAGTGAGGATGGACAATTTGCACAACAAATTATACCTACTTATTTTAAAAATGTAAACGAAAAAAATTGGGTTGCTGCCAGCGAAAATTTAGAGTATATAAAAACGTTTCAAGATGTTTTAGGGAAAGAAATTATTCCAAGTCGTAAGCGAGTAGAGGCAGAGTTATGGTATAACCAACTTAATTTAAATTTTTGGTTATTTCAGGTGTTTTTTGTTTTAGGAATCATACTTTTAGTTTTAGCTATTACAAAGATTTTTACTAAGAAAAAGGCTCTTGATTTCTTATGGAATGGATTGGTAATTATTACGTTAGTAAGTTTTCTTATGTTTACAGGAAACATAATTTTACGTTGGTATGTGGCGCAACATGCACCATGGAGTAACGGTTACGAAATGTTAGTATTTGTCTCTTGGGTGTTAATACTTTGTGGGTTGTTAACATTTAGAAAATCTGATTTCAGTTTGCCTTTGGCTACACTTTTTTCTGGAGCTTTATTGTTTGTTAGTTATTTAGATTGGTTAAGTCCAGAAATCACAAACTTAATGCCTGTTTTAAAATCATTTTGGTTAAAAATTCATGTCGCTACAATTGTTAGTAGTTATGCGCCATTAGCACTCTCAGCCATTTTAGGTTTTATGGCATTATTACTCATGATTTTTAAAACTAAAAAATCTCAGAAAGAAATAGATATTAGAATAAAAGAGCTCACCTATATTAATGAAATATCTATGACAATAGGTGTGTTTGTGCTAGCCGTAGGGACATTTTTAGGAGGTATTTGGGCTAATGAATCTTGGGGGCGCTATTGGGCATGGGACCCAAAAGAAACATGGGCATTAATTAGCGTAATTGTTTATGTAATTGTTTTACACCTTCGTTTAATTCCTAATTTAAAAAGTAACTATATATTAAATACAGCTAGTGTCTTTGCTTTTGGTTCTATTATCATGACATCTTTTGGGGTAAATTATTACCTCTCTGGGCTTCATAGTTATGCTGCAGGAGATCCATTACCTATTCCAACCTTTATTTATGTTTTAGTTGCATTAGTATTAGTGGTTTCTGTCTTAGCTTACTATAGAGGTAAAGCTTTTAAAAAGAGTTAATTATCTTTTTAATCATTAATTTTATTTCATTGTTTGGTTTATTATCAAGGTTTAATTCGATCTAGCCACAAACAAAAAGAAAGCATAGTCTTACTTTTGTTTGTGTAAAATAAAAATAAATCGACAAAACGATTGTTTTTAACGTTTATTTGCATAAATTTGTGTTTTAAACCCCTAAATCTATATCATGAAATTGAAGATTGTTTTATTCAGTTTAGGATTATTCTTTTTTACAAGCATTGGTTTTGCTCAAAAAAAGAAAGCCCCAAAAAGTTTCATTAGTGAAAAAGTTACAATTAAAAAGTATCATAATAAAAGTGAGCTTGAGCGTATGCAAAAAGGCGAATTAATTGTATTATATTCTGAAAGAATAGAGGTGTTAGTTAGAACATTGCCTTATGTTGCATTTGCGACAAAGCCAGGAATAACAATGTCTTCTTTAGGTATTCCTACTAATAATGATAATAAAAAAGCACTAGATAATCAATTTGAATCTACAGATGATTACCTAAAAAAGGCAGGAGAATTTCATAGCGAATATTTGCCCTATTCTGATACAGGAAATCTAATTGCTGGAATATTATTTTATGAAGAAATAATGAAATCGCTTCATCAGTATAACGATTTTCGATAAATTCTGGTTTGGAATTATTAACTCTTTTATTTAAGATTTAAGGTTGATATTTATTTTGTGATTATTCTTTTAATCTTCAAAAATCCAAAATATTTATAATTTTTATTTATTCTTTTTGCATTTTATCGATTATTAATCTATAGCAAACTGTATATTTTGTGTATTTCAGCGAAATAATTGGTATTTCGTAGATTAATTTGTAGTTTTGATTATTAATTAAATAACAGGTTTCATTTAGTTATTTATTAAAATATTTGACTATGAAAAAAATTGCCCAAATCATTTTCATATTTCTTTTTGTTATAGCAAATAGTTTTGCTCAACAGGAAAAAGGAATTTATAGTGAAGAAAATTGGCTTAATAACTGGACAGATTTTGCACCACATCAAAACGATTATGGAGAACCTACCAAAATATTAACTGGTAATATTACAGAAGATACTAAGTTGTATAAAAGAGAAGTTTACTTGCTTCTAGGTAATGTCTTTGTAACAAATAATGCTACACTTACCATTGAATCGGGTACAGTTATTTTGGGGGATTTTGAATCTAAAGGTTCTTTAACAATTTCCAGAGGCTCGATTATAGAAGCGAAGGGAACAGAAACGGACCCAATAATATTTACATCCAACAGAGGTGTTAAAAGACCCGGTGATTGGGGCGGATTAGTCGTTTTAGGTAATGCACCAATAAACAAACTTGGTTCAGGTTCTGCTTCTATGCTTTTTAATGATTTGAGTGCAAAAGACTATATCAATACAATTTACGGAGGTGATGATAATAAGAGTAGTTCAGGTATTATATCGTTTGTTAGAATAGAATATGCGGGTAGAAGGGTTTCTGAAGACACTTATTTTAGTGGCTTGTTTTTGGCTAGTGTTGGCAGAGAAACAGAATTATCGAGAATTATGGTTAGCAACTCAGCAGGGAACGGTATTGATGTTTATGGAGGTAGTTTAATGTTAAAAAAAATGGTGTCTTATAAAAATCATGGAACAGACTTTAAATTTAATTTTGGTTCGCGCTCAACAATCGTTAATTCTTTAGCGGTAAGATCTCCTTATTCTTCAAAAGGAGAAGGTTCTATATGTTTAGATATAAGATCCTATGATGAAAAGCAAGAATTTGATTTTTCTAAGAAGGAAACTTGGGTTAAAGCTCAAAATGTAACTTTTTTAAATACTAGTGAAGATTTAAAAACAGATATTAAAATGAACTTGGTTAAAGAAGCTATTTATATGGGGAATAATGCATCATTAGATATAGATAAAAGTGTTATATCTGGATTTAATCCTGCTGTTATTTTAGACGAAAAAATCACATTAAACCAAAGTAATTTAAATAAAATTAACTTCAACGCCATGTTATTTAATAATTGTAATGGTAACATATTTGTAGAATATAATTCTAATAATGAAGACTTAGAGAACTGGTATGGTAATAGTGCCTTTTTTAATGTGTACTCTAAAGGCGATAATTACGAAACGTTTATTGATTCAAACAATAAAAGAACACCAGATTTTAGATTACGTATTAATAAAATAATTGCATCTAACGAAGTTGATCCAGATTTAAGAATCGATTAAAAAACTATAATTAATGATACGTTGGTTTTTCCTTTCATGTTTATGCCTTAATAAATTTTTGAAACTCTTTTAACTCTAATGTATGTTGTAGACGAAGTTATTTTCTAAATAAAACTGTATGAGGAATTTTACTCTATTTTATGTCATTGTTTTTTTGGTTATTTCTTTAAACAAAACCTTACATGCACAAATAGTAATAAGTAAACCTAGTTTTACCGATATAGTAACACAACTTTGCGCAAGCTCATCATTTAATACGTATGATGCTGCTTTTACTTTTACACCAGAATCTGGATTAGAATCTTCAAATCAGTTTATTGTTGAAATGTCTGATGGTATGGGGAGTTTTTCAAATCCAACAGTTATTTATACCTCTACCGCAGGTAGTGTAACCACTTCACCTGTAAATTTTAACTTTTCTATTCCTACTGATACTGCCGGCGAAGCTTTTAGATTACGAGTAAGAAGTACGGCTCCCGTTTCTATTAGCTCAAGTTCAAATGCATTTGCAGCGTATTATAAAACTCAAGACAGCCCATTCTCAATAAATAATCTAATTTCTACAGGTGCTTATTGTTCTGGTGGCAGTTATCTGTTATCTATTGATAATCCAGGTGGTTCAACAAACGACTCTCCATTACAATATCCTTCATTAACGTATAAATGGTATAAAGTAATAGATGTTATTTCATCTATTTTTGAATTTGTAGCAGATGGAGAAACTTTATCTGTAAACCAACCAGGAACCTATTTTGTAGAAACTAATTACGGTACGTGTACATCAAATTCTTTCTCTAACCGTGTAACTGTTAGTGAAGCTACCTCTGGATCAACAAGTAGCATTAATTCTAGTTTAGGTAACCCATATTGCTCTGCAGATGGACCAACTGTTTTAAGTGCTATTAATGGAAATACTTATCAATGGTTTAAAGATGGTGAAGCTATTCCAGGTGAAACAAATCAGATGTATGAGACTAATGATTCTGGTGAATATTCTGTGAGTATAGATTTAGGTAATTGTATGACAAGTGCATCTATAAACCTTGAAAACACAGGTTTTACTAGTAGTATTGATGTTGATGATTTTGTTAATGTTGATGAAGATGAACCTTTAACTGTAACAATTACAACCACAGCAAATAATCCAGTATATAAATGGTATTTAAATGGTGGGTTAATTGATGGGGCAAACAGTAATATTTTTAATGTTAAGCAAACAGGTACTTATAAGGCTATTGTAACACAAACAACAGGATGTAATGCTTCTACAGAGTTTAGTTTTACAGTAAGGCTTGCTTTTCCCAGTTTTGATGTTATACCAAATTTAATTAGCCCTAATGGTGATGGAATAAACGATACATGGTTAATCCCGAGAAAATATACTAGCGGTACAAATACCGAAGTTATTATACTCAGTTCACAAGGTAAAGTGGTATTTAATACTAATAACTATTTAAATAATTGGCCAGAAAGTCAGCTTGATTATACATCTATAACGCCTGTTTATTATTATATCATCACCACGTCCGATGGTAAATCAAAAAAAGGATCAATAACAGTCGTCAAGTAGAATGAAAAAATACATCCTACATATCGTTTTATTTTTCTGTATTGCACAGCAACTTTATTCTCAAGAAGATGGTGTTGTCGCATTTAATATGCCTGTTAGAAATTCTTTAAAATTTAATAGACAATTTATAAATCCAACCTTTAGTTTTGTTCGAGAACAAAATAAATATATCAGTTTTAATAATAAAAGAGAATGGGTTCAATTTGATAATGCGCCACAAACTTATTTATTTGGATATTCTGGTAGGTTTCAAGAAAATATAGGAGCAGGAGTTAGTTTATATCAGCAAAATTATGGTGTTTTATCCACTTTTGGAGGTATTGTGAATTTTGCATATAATGCTGTTCTTGATAGAGATAGTAATTTGACTTTTGGTACTAACCTTGCATTCTATAAAAGTGGACTAAATAGGGGTGATGTTATTATATATTCCGAAGATTCTTCATTAGATAATGTGCCTTCTACCTCAATAATAACAATAAATCCGGGAGTTAACTACGGAACTGAGTTTTTTGACTTTGGTGTTTCTTTAAAAAATATAGTTTCTTATAATTTAACGAATGCTTCCATAATTGAAGACGATCCTGAAAAAGGTATTCAAGCACATATCATGTATACCGGTTATATGAATAATCGTGGTTTTTTTGATGAGAGTAGATTTTCTGGATTGATAAGTTCTGAATTTAGAAAAGATCAAACTGTAGTATCAGGAATGGTTATGTTAATGGTACCAAAAGGTGTTTGGGCACAAGCAGGATATAACAGTTTGTATGCAATGTCTGTGGGTATTGGTTTAAATATTAGTCCCCAAATAGCTCTTGAATATAATTATGAGAAAGGCGTTGGTGGGTTTTCTACTTTTGGAAACTCTCACGATATTACTATAGCATATAAATTTAAAAATGATTACCAATATGATTATAGTGGTGATGATGACGAGGAATCATTATTAATATCATCAAAAAATAAAAATAGAAGGGTTGTTAAACGAAGAAAATCATCAAAATCACGAACCACTAAAAAGATTGAGCCTGATGTAGTTGAAAATATTGATGCTAATTCTGATATAGATGCAGAAGCCGCAAGAATAAAGACAGAAGAAGAAGCTCAGGTTAGATTAGTAGAAGAAGCTAGAGTAAAAGCCGTTCAGGCAGAACAAGCCCGAGTAGCAGAAGCCGCAAGAATAAAGGCAGAAGAAGAAGCTCAGGCTAAATTAGCAGAAGAGGCTAGAATAAAAGCCGTTCAGGCAGAACAAGCACGAGTAGCAGAAGCGGCAAGAATAAAGTCAGAAGAAGAAGCTCAGGCTAAATTAGCAGAAGAGGCTAGAGTAAAAGCCGTTCAGGCAGAGCAAGCCCGAGTAGCAGAAACCGCAAGAATAAAATCAGAAGAAGAAGCTCAGACTAAATTAGCAGAAGAGGCTAGAGTAAAAGCCGTTCAGGCAGAGCAAGCACGAGTGACAGAAGCCGCAAGAATAAAGGCGGAAGAAGAAGCTCAGGCCAAATTAGCAGAAGAGGCTAGAGTAAAAGCCGTTCAGGCAGAACAAGCACGAGTGGCAGAAGCCGCAAGAATAAAGGCAGAAGAAGAAGCTCAGGCCAAATTAGCAGAAGAGGCTAGAGTAAAAGCCGTTCAAGAAGAACAAGCCCGAGTAGCAGAAGCCGCAAGAATAAAGGCGGAAGAAGAAGCTCAGGCCAAATTAGCAGAAGCCGCAAGAATAAAGGCAGAAGAAGAAGCTCAGGCCAAATTAGCAGAAGAGGCTAGAGTAAAAGCCGTTCAGGCAGAACAAGCACGAGTAGCAGAAGCCGCAAGAATAAAGACAGAAGAAGAAGCTCAGGCTAAATTAGCAGAAGAAGCTAGGGTTAAAGCCGTTCAGGCAGAACAAGCACGAGTAGCAGAAGTAGCAAAAATAAAGGCAGAAGAAGAAGCTCAGGCTAAATTAGCAGAAGAAGCTAGAGTAAAAGCCGTTCAGGCAGAACAAGCACGAGTAGCAGAAGCCGCAAGAATAAAGTCAGAAGAAGAAGCTCAGGCTAAATTATCAGAAGAAGCTAGGGTTAAAGCCGTTCAGGCAGAACAAGCTCGAGTAGCAGAAGCCTCAAGAATAAAGAAAGAAGAAGAAGCTCAGGCTAAATTAGCAGAAGAAGCTAGAGTAAAAGCCGTTCAGGCAGAACAAGCTCGAGTAGCAGAAGCCGCAAAAATAAAGTCAGAAGAAGAAGCTCAGGCTAAATTAGTAGAAGAAGCTAGAGTAAAAGCCGTTCAGGCAGAACAAGCCCGAGTAGCAGAAGCCGCAAGAATAAAGTCAGAAGAAGAAGCTCAGGCCAAATTAGCAGAAGAGGCTAGAGTAAAAGCCGTTCAGGCAGAGCAAGCACGAGTGGCAGAAGCCGCAAGAATAAAGTCAGAAGAAGAAGAAGCTCAGGCTAAATTAGCAGAAGAAGCTAGGGTTAAAGCCGTTCAGGCAGAACAAGCACGAGTGGCAGAAGTAGCAAGAGTAAAGGCAGAAGAAGAAGCTCAGGCTAAATTAGCAGAAGAAGCTAGAGTAAAAGCCGTTCAGGCAGAGCAAGCACGAGTGGCAGAAGCCGCAAAAATAAAGGCAGAAGAAGAAGCTCAGGCTAAATTAGCAGAAGAGGCTAGAGTAAAAGCCGTTCAGGCAGAACAAGCACGAGTTGTAGAAGCTGCAAGAATAAAAGCAGAGGAAGCTGCTAAGGCCAAATTAGCTGAAGAAACTAAAATTAAAGCGGAAAAAGAATTGCAAATTGATGAGATACCTTTGGATGAAGTTTTAATTAAATTTAAAAAGTCCAATGAAGCTTCTAATAATGCTCAACAAGTGTTGTTTAAGAAACTGAACGATAAAGTAGCTGTAAAACAGCAAGATTTAGACGATCTAAAAAAAGAAAATGATTTAAGTGAAAAAGGGATTGTAAGCGCTCCAAAAGCTTTCAAGAGTGTATCAGCAGAAAATGCTGAAATTGAAAGTTTAAAATTAAAAATTGATAATTCTATTGAATTAGGAAATACTAAAATTGCTGAGATTGAAACATTATATAAGGATAGACTAAAAAGAGTAAAAGATAAAAATGATGCTGTAAATATTGAATATGCTAAAACAATAGAAAAATTAAAATCTGAACAATTACAAGCTAAGAATATAAAACAAAATTTAACAGGAGCATTAAATGATATTAAATTAGCAACAGATTTTGAAAGAAACAGAAGGATAAAACGAGCAGCTTATGATAATGATGATGATAGATATAGTAAAGATAGAGCTGCCTTAGCTAGTATTAAGAAATTTACAGAACCAAGTACTGAACCATTAACAAAAGATGATTTTGATTATGGAGAACCACTTAGTAACATTCAAATTGTAAAAGATGTTAATCATGTAGAAGAAGGTTATTACCTAGTTGTAGCTGTGCATAATGACGTTAGTAAAAGAGATGAGTTTTTAAGAAAAGCAGTAGCATCAGGAGAAAAAGATATCAATTTCTTCTTTGATGTAAATACGAGTAAGTATTATATATATTACGAGAAGTTTAATAATATTAGTCAAGCTAAAAATGTATTAGATACAAATAAAGGAAATAAACCATTTAATGGTAAAATGGCAATGGTTAAAATTGAAAATTAAATAGTTAAGTAAAACTGATTATATCTTTATTCACTCTACTCAAATTTGTCTTATCATTTTTTTAAGCGAATTAACTTTCCAATTATCAATGAATTAATTTAAATGCATAAATAATTGCTATTGTGTAATTATTACTACATAGATCATGTAATTCATCGATTAAAGTTGTTATATTTCGATAAACTGTTTAAAAATAGCTACGCTCCTTATACCAAATACAAATATATTTACGATATTTATACCGTTTAATTACGTTAAAATTAGATAAAAATATTTATTTGTAAGAAATAATCTATATTAATGTGTTGAATACTTGTTATACTGCTTTCTATTTTGTCCCAACTAGACCGTAGTAAATTAATATTATCAACCATGAACAAAACTACTTATGTAAACAATGGGCTAATTTTAATGCTACTCTTGTTGAGTATGCAACTGTTTGCTCAAAATTTTGTTCCTTTTACACCTAGATTTAATCAAGATTTAAAAGGTGATATCCAATTAATTGGAAATAACATATTAGGCCCAGACAACAATGCGTTTAATGATGGTAGTGTTTACAATCACAATGTAGACATGGTTTATATTGATATTGATGGCGATCCAACAACATTTAGTTCTTCAAGTGCAGATTTAACAATTCCTAATCCAGGATGTTATAGAATCATACATGCAGGGTTATATTGGGGTGCGGTAACAGAAGGTTCAGAGTCATTTACCAACGTTAAGTTTAAAGGCCCAACAGGGGGTTATAATGATATTGTAGGAACTATAATTTTTGATGCTAACGGATCATCTGTAGATGCTGGAGATAGTTTTCCATATGCATGTTTTGCAGATGTAACAGATATTGTTACTAGTTTGGGAACAGACCTAGGTACTTATACCGTAGCAAATGTTTCTAGTGCCCAAGGGCGAACTAGAAATTTTGGAAACTATACGGGGCATTCAGCTGGTTGGTCGCTTTACATTGTTTATGAAGATCCTACATTACCTGGTAAGTCTATTACTAGTTTTGATGGTTTTAGTGCAATCAGTACTGAAGCTAATAATCCTATATTAGAAATTCCTGTTTCTGGTTTTAGAACAATTCCTGCGCCAGCGCCTGTTAGAGCAAATTTTGCATTTGCTACTTTAGAAGGGGATAGTCCAATTTTGGGAGATCAATTGTTGCTTAATGGCTTAAATTTATCTACAGTAGATCGTCCAGCAACTAACTTTTTTAATAGTTCGGTTACTCAATTAAGCGCTTTACCAGTAACCAATAGAAACCCTAATAGCACCAACACTTTAGGATTTGATACTGGAGTTATTGTG
This sequence comes from Algibacter sp. R77976, assembly GCF_044594645.1. Taxonomy (GTDB): domain Bacteria; phylum Bacteroidota; class Bacteroidia; order Flavobacteriales; family Flavobacteriaceae; genus Algibacter_B. The sequence continues at coordinate 3,179,255 of NZ_CP138989.1, read as the reverse complement.
GTTCCAAATCCAGGAAATGCAGTTATAGCAAACGATGCTACATCTGCTACCGTGCGTTTAGAAACTAATGGAGATACTTATTTTCCTTATTTTTTCTCTTTGGCTGTTGATATTATTGAACCAAATATTGTATTGACAAAAATTGTTGAAGATGCTTCTGGAAATGACATTGGCGGTATGTTAGTTGATTTAGGAGATGAATTAAATTATGTTATAGGTTTTCAAAATACAGGTAATGATAATGCAACAAATCTTATAATTAGAGATATTCTTCCAACAAATATTATATTTAATTACCCAGGAGATATTGTTTCATTACCTCCGGGTGTAATTGTTCAAAGTTATGACCCAGCAACAAGAGAAATTATTTTTAGTGTAGATAATTCAGTTGTTGAAGAAGGTGAACCAGTACAAGAAATTCGTTTTAAAGTTACTGTGGTTTCAACCTGTAGTTTATTAACAGATGCGTGTTCTAATATTATTAGTAATCAAGCGTTTTCAACTTATAACGGAACATTAAATCCTACGTTTACGATATCAGACGATCCTAGTTTTAGCACCAATACAGGTTGTTTATTAACCCCAGGAGCAACAAACTTTTTAGCAGATATTGATTGTGTATTCGAAGAAGAAGTTATTCTTTGTGGTGCAAGTACGGTTTTAACTTCTGGAAGTGGTTATGATTCTTACTCATGGTCTACAAGCCCAACGGGAACGCCAGTAATTGGAACAACGCAGTCTATTACAGTTACCGAAACGGGAACATATTATGTAAGTAATACAGCTATAGCACCATGTCAATCTACAGAACAAGTTTTTGAGGTTATAACCTTTGGAGTAGATGTAACCAACCCTGTAATTCCTTTTGCAGATGAAGTGGCTATTTGTCCTAATGATGGTAAAGAATTACCAAATATATTCTTGTGCGGCGGAAATGGGCCTAGACTTATTGAAACCCATATTACAGATGCAACATCTATTATTTGGGAACAACTAGACGAAAACAGTTGTACTGCAGTTGCTAATATTAATTGTGCTAATGAGGATACAGCATGTACATGGAATCAAGTTGGAACTGGACCAAATTTTTTAGCTGATACTGCTGGTCAGTATAGACTAACACTAAACTATGATGGCGGTTGTTTTAATCAGTTTTATTTTAATATTTATACCAATCTATTAGTACCAACTGTAACTTCAAGAGATATTTACTGTACAACCCCAGGTGAAATTGTTGTTGGAAGTGTACCTAGTGGATATGAGTTTAGTATTGATGGTGTAAACTTTCAAACAAGTAATACATTTTCAGTTAATACACCTGGTATTTACGAAATATACATAAAACAAATAGGGGTAGATCCAAACCCTTGTATTTTTAGCGTACCAGATGTTCAAATTAGACAAACAGATTTTACTGTTTCAACAATAATAGATCAACCGCTTTGTAATGGCGATTTAGGTAGTATTTCAATAGCTGCAAATGATGTGCGTCCGCAATATTATTTTTCAATTTCAGAAGGTGGCACTACTGTAAATAGTGTTGGACCCATAACGCCTAATAATTATGAGTTTGAAAACTTAAATCCAGGATTGTATACTATCGATGTTTCTACAGAAGATGGTTGTGTGCATACAGAAGATATTGAAATTATTGAACCAGATTTATTAGAAGCTACATCTGCATTAACCACACCATTAACGTGTACAGATGGTGAAATTACGGTATATCCTATTGGAGGAACAGCACCGTATTTCTATTTTGTAAATGGTGCGACAGATTTTCAAACCATACCAACAATAACAGTTTCGAGTGCAGGCGTATTTAATGTTAGAGTTGTAGATTCTAATAACTGTACTGCGGAAACTTCAATTACTGTTGACGCTATTCTTGCTCCGGACTTTACAGTTGATGCTACCGATATTGCCTGTTCTGATACAGCCGATGTGGGTACCATAACGTTTAACGTTACAAATCCTAATGGAAATACTCTAGAATATAGTATTGATAATGGCGTAACATTTTCAAATTCGAATGTGTTTACTGGATTAGCAGAAGGCACTTATCAAGCAGTTGTGCAATATAGTGTTGGGCCAGATGTGTGTACAACAACACCGCAAACCATTACAATAGATACGCTTGCTACAGTTATAGGTACAGCCACTTTAACAACGCCATATAGTTGTACTTCAGGTGGTGTAATTACGGTTTCTGGAGTAACTGGTGGAACTGCTCCGTATACTTATAGTTTGGATGGCGTAAACTTTCAAGCAGGAGCAACATTTACAGGTTTAATAGAAGGTGCTTATACCGTTACTGTAAGAGATTCTAGTGGCTGTGCGTTTATTGCATCTCCAATTACAATTATAGCACTTAATCCACCAACAGATATGGATTTTAGTAGCACACCTTTAAGTTGTCCTGCTTTAACATCTGATGTAACTATAGCAGGAACAACAGGTGGTTCACCTACTTTAGAATATCAAATTATTGCGCCAACGGGTTCTGCAACAGCATATCAAACATCAAATATTTTTGCTGGATTATCACCAGATACTTATACGTTTCAAGTTAAAGATGCTAATGATTGTGTGTATAGCGAAACATATACTATTGCGCCATTACCAACAACTACGGTAAGTACAGTTATCACTAAAACTTTAGATTGTACAGCGTCACCAGATGGGCTTATAACAGGAGCAATTGCTGGCGGAACGGCGCCTTTTACTTATGTAGTTTCATTTAATGGAGGTGCTTATAGTGGAACAAATTCAGTAGCTGGAACATCGTTTACACATACAGCAACTTCAGATGGAACTTACCAATTTCAAATTACCGATGCTAATGGATGTATTTCAGAATCTGGAGTGCAAACTATTAATGCTATTTCGTTACCAGAAATTATTTCAGTAGTACAAACACAACCCATTTTATGTAGCGGAGATAGTAATGCTGCTATAGATATAACTATTAATAATGCAGTTGGTACAGCACCTTTTGTAATTAATGTTAATAATGATACCACATCAACAGATTACGGTACACAAACATCAAGTTTACCGGCAGGAGTTTATACCATTACGTTAACAGATGCAAATTCTTGTATTGATACAGACACAATAACTATTTCAGATCCAACTCCAATTGATTTGTCCTTTAGTGTTGATCCTATTTCATGTAGTACAGGTGGCGTATCATTAGGAAGAATTATTATAAACTCTGTGAGTGGAGGTACTCCTAATTATACCTATCATGTAACAGGAGTAAATGGTTATGATAATCAAGTGACTAATCAAACAGGTACAACTCAAGTTTTTGAGGTTGTTGACTTTGGATTATATGAAATAATTATTACAGATGCGAACGGATGTACAAGAATTGAAGATAACATTTTAGTAGCATCTCCGCCAGATGATTTGGATATTTCAATAGATTCTAGTGTAGATTGCTTAACTGGAGGAGAGGCTGTAGTTAGTGTTGGAACAACATTAGCAGGAAGTGGACCATATCATTTTGCTATTTATACGGGCCCTGGAATGACCTACTCATCTCCAACTACTTTCCCATGGCAAGATGAAGATGCAGTTGGCAGCGGACAAACTACATTCACGAATTTATTACCAGGCGTTACCTATACATTTATAGTTTTTGATGAATTAACTGGATGCTATTATTATGAAACAGCAACTTCACCTATTCCAACAAATTCTACATTAACAGCAAATGCCCTAACTCCAAATAATATAAGTTGTGTAGGGAGTGCAGATGGAAATGTTTCATTTACAATAAATAGTATTTATGCCACGCCTACTAATATATCTTATGAAATATTTAATTCATTATCTACAACATCAACAACTGTTAATGGAACAGGAACTGTGCCAGCAGGAGCCTCACTTAGTGTAGCTAACTTAGGGCCATTACCTTTTGGGAATTATTTTGTTTTGATTACCGAAGCTTCAGGTCCAAACGCAGGGTGTAGTGTTGTAACCATACCTTTTAATATTACAGAATCGGCACTAGCCTTAAACATTACAGCTTCAGTAGATAAAGATGCAAATTGTAATCCAAATTCAGGAATTATTAGCGCAATCGCTACAGACGGTACACCGCCTTATGTTTATCAATTAACAACATCGGCAACACCTCCAGTACCAACAGATCTTTTATGGGCTTCAGCAAGTACTTTTAGTGCAAATGCGAATAGTTATTATGTGCATGTGCAAGATGCATATGGTTGTATACAATCTACACCTGTAATTGTTTTAGATTCAGAACCAGAACCAGTAATTGATGCAACATTAAATAACCAATGTACAGTTACAGAAGGTAATTTTGAAATTGATGTTACACTAACAACAGCGGGTATTGCACCATATAGTTTTAGTATTGATGGTGGTGCTTTTCAATCTAATACAGCACCTTTTACAGTTTCAAATTTAGCATCAGGATTACATACTATAGAGATACAAGATGCAAATGGTTGTGGTAATTTAATTTCAGTAGATATTGAAGCGCCAATAGAAATAATTCCAGCAATAACAACATTGCCAACATGTAATGATGACGATGGTATAATAACTATAACAGGTTCTGGAGGAACAGGTAATTTTGCTTATACAATAAGTCCAAACCCAGCATCTATTTCGTTATCAGGAAACGAGTTTTCTGGAGTGCCATCAGGAACTTATACGGTTACAATTACAGATACAGTAACAACGTGTTTTGAAGATGTTACTGTTGTAGTATCAGAAGCAGTACCTCCAACAATTTCAACGTTATCAACTCAAGTCACCTGTTTTGGAGATAACAATGGTGCTTTTGAGCTTAATGTGAATGGCTATTCTGGAGCGTATACTTACGAGGTTTTCGATAGCGCATCTACTTCAGTTTTTGGAGTCGTTAATGCAAATACATCAACAAACCCAGAATTGGTTTCAGGACTTTTAGCAGGAACATATTCTGTAGTTATTACAGAAACGGCGAGTCCGTTTTGTTCGGCAACATCAAGTGTTATCATTCCATCACCAACAGAAGCTTTAGATTTAATAGCTTTAGAAACATCTAGCGTAACCTGTGATGATGATAAGGGAACAATTACTGCCAAAGCTAAAGGAGGATGGGGATCTTATGAATACGAATTAACAGGAACAGCAACAGTTGCCTATTCTTCTAACGGAACATTTACAAATTTATCAGCTGGTTCATATACTGTTAATGTTAGAGATGCTGGCGGATGTATTGTTTCAGAAAACATACCACTTGTTTTACCAACACCAATAGATGCTACAATTTCAGCAACTCCAAGTTTATTATCATGTTTTGGAGATGCTAATGCTACCATAACCGTAAGCGCATTAACAGGTGGAGAAACTACTAATTATAGCTACACGCTAAATATGATATCGCCAACAGTAAGTTCTTCGGGACCTCAAACATCACCAGATTTTAACGGTTTATCAGCTGGAACTTATAATGTTGTTGTTACCGATGGTTATAATTGTGAATTCACATCTGCCAATGTTATTATATCACAACCTACAGAAGTTGAAGCTAGTTTAGTTAAAGCAACATCTCAAACGTGTACAACAGAAACAACGTTAACATTAAGTGCAACAGGCGGCACAGGAAGTTATGAATATAGCGAAACGGCAGCATTTACAACAATTATAGGAACGTTTACAACTTCAGTAACTTTTCCAGTTGCTACAGGAACGTATCGTTATTATGTTAGAGATGCTAACGGTTGTTCAGCAACGGTTTCAAATGAAATAGCAAACGATCCATTACCAAGTTTAACAGTAAGTTTAGATACTACAAATGCTGTAATAAGTTGTGCCGGAGATGATAATGGAACTATTATCGCTTCCGCGGAAGGTGGTATGGGTAGTTATGTATATACGTTACAAGATACTTCAGGAATGCCTATTACACCTGTAACTCAAGATAGTCCAGGCGTTTTTACAAACCTTCCAGTTGGAAATTATCAAGTACAAGTGGATAGCGGAGATTGTTTAGAAGTTTCAGCAATGGCTCCAATTACAAATGCAGCAGAACCTTTAGATGTTACATTCAATCCTATTGATGTGACTTGTAATGGCGAAAATGATGGGGTGCTAGAAATAACAACTTCTGGAGGAACAGGAATTATAAAGTATGCCATTTCACCTCAATTAGATCAATTCTTTAATGTTGAAACTGTTGAAAACCTTGCTCCTGGAAATTATGATATTGTTGTACAAGATGAATTAGGTTGTTATGTAACTTATAACTTTGACATAGATCAGCCAGCACCATTAGGTTTTACGTATACCATAATTAGTGAAGCACCTTGTGATGGTTACTCAACAGGAGAGTTTACTATCCAGATATTAGGAGGTGAACCACCATATAGCGTGAGTTTAGATGATATCACTTATATATCATTACCACTTGGTACAACGTCTTATACATTTGAAGATTTAGAAGGTGGAGAAAAAATGGTTTATGTTTTAGATAGCGGAAGTTGCATTGGTGATAGTCCATTTTCAATTCCATTAGCAGAACCCGTTATTATAGAACCATTAGCAAATATAAATTACGAATGTGTTAATGATATAGCTAATAACACTAATACAGTTACTAATAGTGTTACTGTAACTGTAGATTCTAGTATAACTGATACTTCTGTTTTAGAATACGCTTTAGATGGCGGTGCTTTTGCAACTGGAACTGGAGTATTTGAAAATTTATCTACAGGAGATCATTTTATAGAAGTGCGTCATCCAAATGGTTGTGTTCAAATTACAGATAACGGTATCCCTTTTGAAATTGAAGCCTTTCAGCCTTTAGCTTTAGGTTTAAGCGATGGTGGATTAAATGAAATTGTGGCTACTGCCTCTGGAGGTTCTGAACCTTATGAATTTATATTTAACGGCCAGTCTAATGGAAACGAGAATACATTTTTAATTTTTGAAGCTGGAGAATATACGGTTACAGTTATTGATGCTAATGGTTGTGAGGTATCTGCAACACGATTTTTTGAATATGTAGATGTTTGTATCCCAAACTACTTTACACCAAATGACGACGGAAATTTAGATTATTGGGAACCAGGTTGTGCAGAACAATATAGAAACTTGACCTTCGATATTTTTGATAGATATGGACGAAAAATAGCTACCTTAAAGATAGGAGACAAGTGGGATGGAAAGTACAAAGGCAAAGAATTGCCTTCTGGAGATTACTGGTACGTTGTAAAACTGAATGAACCAAGAGACAAACGAGAATTTGTTGGTCATTTTACATTGTACAGGTAATAAAATCCCCAAAACGAAAGTATATGCAATTAAAGAATATATATATAGGTTTACTTCTTCTGGTTATAACGAATAGTTTTAGCCAAGAGTTGAATTTACCTGTTTTTACTCAGTATTTGGCAGATAACGATTTTGTGGTATCTCCAACATATGCTGGTATTGGCGATAATTTAAAAATTAGAGCTAACGGACTTACGCAATGGGTTGGTATAAAAAATGCTCCAGATAATCAATCTGTTTATGCCGATGTTAGAATTGCAGATCGTACCGGTGTTGGTGTATCTTTTTATAACGATAGAAACGGTAATACCATACAATCTGGAGGGAAAATTTCTTTTGCGCATCATTTGGTTTTAGACTATTATTCAAAACTATATTTATCTTTTGGTATTTCATATAACTTAAATAATTTTAGAATTGACATCGATAATTTTCAAACAACACATGAAAATCCTATTATAGACCCGTTTGTTACTGACGATAGAAGAACTAGTAATAATAACTTTGATGTTGGTACTTTGCTGAGGTATAAAGGTGCATTTTTAAGCTTTAATGTAAATAATATATTAGATAAGAAATTGGATGAAACGGTACGTATTTCAGAGCCTAATTTACTTTTAAACTATCAAGTGTATTCGGGTTACACTTTTAAAGGGCCAAAAAAGAGTGGTTTAGAGTTTGAACCTTCAATCTATTACCAAATGTTTACGAGTGATAAACGTTCAAGTACAGATGTTAATTTCAAGTTTAGAAAATACAATAGAGACTACGATTACTTTTGGGCAGGAATTTCATATCGATTCTTAAACGATCAATTCTTAAAACCTTTAAACGTTGGGCCAATGGTAGGTTTCCAAAAGTCAATTTTCTATTTTGGTTATGCTTATCAAGTTACTACAAACGATCTTTCTGCATATAACTCTGGTACACATGTTGTAACCATCGGGTTGAACTTTTTACAGGGTATAAGTAATTGCCCTTGTACGCAAAGTGCTGTTAGAAAATAATTGCTTTAAAAAAGTAGTATAAGTCTTAACTTTTTTTAATTATTTATCAAATAAATATAATTTTGTGTTTTTTTAAAACCGCCACTAATATTTTTTCGTAAGTATTTTTGAACCGGATAAAAACACTAAAATATGTTTAAATTAAAAAGAAAGTTACTAGCCACTTTATTAATGTTTTCTTCAATAGTTATGCACGCCCATGAGCTAAGAGGGATAGTTATTTCAAAAGAAAATGAAAAACCTTTACAAGGTGTAGGGGTTTATAATAAAACTACAGGAACATACACCTATACTAATGTGTCGGGATATTTTGAAATTGATGACATCTCTATAGACGATGTAGTTTCTTTCTATCAACTAGGTTACGAAAATCAAGACTTAGTGATCAATGAATCGCATTTAGATAATACGGTAGATATATCCATGATCATTTCTTCGGCTTCATTAGATCAAGTTTTAATAGTTTCAAAAGTCAATACACTAAGTACATTCTTAAACCTAGATTTAAAAACAAGTCCCGTAAAATCATCACAGGAAGTTTTAAGAAAAATTCCGGGTTTAATCATCGGGCAACATGCAGGAGGCGGAAAAGCCGAACAAATATTTTTAAGAGGTTTTGATATTGATCACGGAACAGATATCGCTATAGATGTTGATGGCATGCCTGTAAATATGGTATCGCATGCGCATGGTCAAGCTTATGCAGATATGCACTTTATAATTCCTGAAACTATTGATAATATAGACTTTGCAAAAGGTTCATATTATGCAGATAAAGGTAATTTTAATACAGCAGGTTATGTTGATATAAATACCAAAAATACTATTAAAGATAATGTCATTTCTTTAGAGGCAGGGCAGTTTAATACCCTACGGGCGTTAAGTATGGTTAAACTAGTTGATGAAGAAAATAGTTCGGCATACTTAGCTTCAGAATTAATGCTTTCTGATGGTGTTTTTGAATCGCCACAAAACTTTAATCGTATTAATATTATGGGACGTTATAATTTTAATAATTACAAAGATCAAGAATTTAATATGGCACTTTCTCACTTTCAAAGTAAATGGGATGCATCAGGGCAAATACCTGTGCGTGCTGTTGAAAGCGGACAAATTGGTAGGTTTGGAGCTATTGATGATACTGAAGGTGGTAATACAAGTAGAACCAACATTTGGTTAAGCCATAAAAAGCAACTAGATGAACATTCAGCAATAAAATCATTGGCTTATGTGTCTAAATACGATTTCGAATTGTTTTCAAACTTTACATTCTTTTTAGAAGATCCTGTAAACGGAGATCAAATTCGTCAATATGAAAACAGAACGATTATTGGTGCTAAATCGGTTTTCGATCATACTTTTCATCTTGAAGACCACGACGCACAATTAAAATACGAATTAGGTGTTGGTTTTAGATATGACGATGTTAACGATGTGCAGTTATCAAGAACCAAAAACAGGGACGAATTACTAGAACGGTTAGCCTTTGGAAATGTTGATGAGTTAAACGGGTTTTCTTTTGCTAATTTAACATACAAGAAGAATAAATGGACTATTAATCCTGGGCTGAGGTTAGATTATTTCAATTTTGATTATGAAAATTTACTTACCGAAACGTATGATAATAAAAGCGAAAACAAGGTGTTGCTAAGTCCAAAACTGAATTTTATTTACGCATCTTCACCAAAACTTCAATTATTTGCTAAAACAGGTTTAGGGTATCATTCAAACGATACGAGAGTAGTAACAGCCAATAATGGTAAAGAAATTTTGCCAACGGCTTTTGGTACAGATATAGGTTTTATTAGTAAACCAGCAGACAGGTTGGTTATTAACGCTGCATTATGGAGCTTATTTTTGCAACAAGAGTTTGTGTATGTTGGCGATGCTGGTATTGTTGAGCCTAGCGGAAAAACAAAGCGTTATGGTGTCGATTTTGGTTTGCGTTATCAATTTAATGATTGGCTATTTTTTAATACCGATGTTAATTACACGTATGCTAGAAGCGCAGAAGAATCAAGTGGAGAAGATTATATTCCGTTGGCACCAGATTTAACATCTAGTGGAAGTTTAAATATTAAAGGGTTAAACAATTTTTCAGGAGGACTTAGTTACAGATTTATAAAAGACAGACCTGCAAACGAAGATAATTCTATTGTTGCCGACGGGTATATTGTAACCGATTTTAATATGAATTACACGCATAAAAACTGGACCTTCGGATTGATTGTTGAAAACCTGCTTGATACCGAATGGAATGAAACACAATTTGCAACAGAAAGTAGATTGTTTAACGAACCAAACTCGGTTGAAGAAATACATTTTACACCAGGGGCACCTTTCTTTTTAAGAGGAAAGGTCTCTGTTAGATTTTAAAAAATAAATAGTCTTTATTTTAAAGCGCACCTGTTATGGTGCGCTTTTTGTACGTTGTATTTAAACTTTAACAATATATTAGTAAGGGTTGTAGGTATTTGCTGTCTTAATGTTTAGATAGACAAAATCTTTCTTACTATTTTTGCTTTTAGTGAATTATTAGATTCAATTAATTGAATAAAAACAAACCGTTATGAAACATATATTTTTTAGTGTATTATTTTTGATTACAACAAGTGTGTTTTCTCAAATTTTGGAGCCTGTAAAATGGTCTACATCAGTAAAAAAAATATCTAATACAGAATACGAACTTATAGCTACAGCAACTATTGATGATACATGGCATTTATATTCTCAAAATGTTCCTGAAGGTGGACCAGTTTCTACTCAGTTTTCTTTTGAAGGAAATAGTAAATACCTAAAAAAAGGTAATACTCAAGAAGAAGAAGGAAAAGTAGTTGATGATCCTACTTTTAATATGAAAGTGAAGTATTTTGAAAATGAAACTAGGTTTAGGCAACGTATTAAGCTTAAAGGTAAACTACCTTTTAAAGTTAACTCAGAAGTAAATTATATGGTTTGTGATGATTCTAAATGCATCATGCCAGATCCTGCAATACTAGTCTTCGATTTGCAATAAGAATAAATAAAATACCATTATAAATGATAAAACGCATACTCCTTGTATTTGCTTTAATAGCTTTTACAGTAGGTCATTCTCAAATATTAGAGCCCGTTAAATGGAAAACGGCTGTTGAGAAAATTTCAGATACAGAGTACAATTTAATAAGTACGGCAACTATTAAGTCTGGTTGGCATTTATATTCGCAAGATGTTCCTCAAGATGGTCCAATACCAACAACGTTTATGTTTGATGATGCTAACGGCGCGTTTAAGTTTGTTGGTAATACAAGCGAAGAGGAGGGGTATATTGTAGATGATCCCGTTTTTCAAATGAAAATTAAATTCTTCGAAAAATCAGCAAATTTCATTCAAAAAGTAAAATTAACTGGCGATGTAAAAACAGTAAATGGTTTTGTAGAGTTTATGGTTTGCGATGACTCTAGATGCTTACCACCAACAGAAGTAGAGCTGGTTTTTAATATTAACGGAAGTGTAAATAATGCAGATTCTAATGAAGTAGTTGCGATTGATAACAATTCTGTAAACAATACACTTTACGGTATGACACCTAAAGATATTACTTTAGTGTCTGGTAAAATTGAAGAAAAAAAATCGCTTTGGACTATTTTTGGACTAGGGTTTTTAGGCGGTTTATTAGCGCTTTTAACACCTTGTGTATTCCCGATGATTCCGCTTACAGTAAGCTTCTTTACTAAAAAAGGTGGTGATAAAAGCTCTGGTGTAGGCAAAGCTTTGTTGTATGGTTTCTTTATACTTTTAGTCTATTTAATACTAAGTGTTCCTTTTCATCTTTTAGATTCGGTTAACCCAGATATTTTAAATGAAATATCAACGAATGTTTGGTTGAATGTTATATTCTTTATCGTTTTTGTGTTTTTTGCTTTTTCATTCTTTGGGTATTACGAATTAACCTTACCTGCAAGTTGGACAAACAAAACAACGCAAGGTGAAAATACAGGTGGTATTATTGGTATTTTCTTTATGGCATTAACCTTAGCCATTGTTTCATTCTCTTGTACAGGTCCTATTTTAGGATCGCTTTTAGCAGGTTCTTTAACTGCCGATGGTGGTGCATGGCAACTTACAGCAGGCATGGCAGGTTTTGGAGTATCATTAGGTTTACCTTTTGCATTATTTGCGATGTTTCCTAATATGATGAATGCGTTGCCAAAATCTGGTGGCTGGTTAAATACTACCAAAGTTATCTTAGGGTTTTTAGAGCTAGCCTTAGCGTTTAAGTTCTTATCAAATGCCGATTTAGTAAAACATTGGGGACTGTTAAAAATAGAGCCTTTCTTAATACTTTGGATTATCATTTTTGCTGGTTTAGCACTTTATTTATTCGGGAAAATTAAGTTTCCTCACGATTCTCCAATTAAAAAACTATCATTTTCAAGAATTGCTGGTGGTATTTTAGTAGCTGCCTTTGCTATTTATTTGGCATCAGGTTTTATGGTAAATAAAGAAACTAAAACCTTTACACCGTTAACTTTATTAAGTGGTTTAGCGCCACCTGTTGGTTATAGTTGGATGCATCCTAGTGCATCAACAAATAACTTAAAAACGTTTAAAGATTTAAAGGAAGGTATTGCTTATGCAAAACAAGTTAATAAGCCAATCATGATTGATTTTACAGGATATGCTTGTGTAAACTGCCGTAAGATGGAAGAGCATGTTTGGCCATTAGAGAAAATTGATAATTATCTTAGAAACGAATATGTTTTGATTTCGCTGTATGTAGATGATAAAAAAGAGTTGCCAACCGATGAAAAGATTGAAGTTAATAGAGTTAACGGTGGTAAACGATTATTGAAAAACTACGGTCATAAATGGGCTAATTTTCAAACACAATTTTTTAAGTCTAATTCTCAACCTTATTATGTATTGCTGAATGCTGATGGGACTAAAGTTTTAAATGAACCAGTTGGTTATACGCCAGATGAAGCTGATTATGCCGAGTTTTTAGAAGAAGGTTTACAAGTTTTTAAGAAACAATAAATTAAGATTATGAAAAAAATAGTATACGTATTAGCAATTGTTCTAGCATTTACTTCTTGTAAAAAAGAAGAAGAAAAAAAGCCTGAAGCTATAGAAGAAGAAATAAAAACAGTTAATGATAGAAGTGAAGAGACATCTCTTTTTATAGGTAAAGCAGCACCCAAATTTAATGACTACGAAAATTATGCAGGTGGTAATACATCTTTAGACGATTTAAAAGGCAAGTATGTTTATATAGATTTATGGGCAACTTGGTGCGGCCCATGTAAAGCTGAAATTCCAGCATTAAAAAGAGTAGAGAAAGCGTATCATGATAAAAACATAGCATTTGTTAGTATTTCCTTAGATAGTGCCAATGCTTACGAAGCATGGAAGGCTATGGTTAAAGAAAAGGAATTAACCGGTATACAATTATATGCAAAAGGCGACCAAAAATTTGCAAGAGATTTTAAGGTATCAACAATTCCAAGGTTTATTTTAATTGATCCTAATGGTAATGTTGTTAATGATAATGCGCCAAGACCTTCAGATAAAAAACTAATAGAAATATTTGATGCGTTAAACATGTAATTTCATTTAGATACCTAATTTTTACTTGCAACACTAAAAGATGATTATTTAATAGTCTAACATTATGAGTTCTACAAATCAGACTTCAAAACTTGAACAATATTTTGATAAGTTTAGGAATAATATTGTTGGAGCAGATCATTATTTCGAATCACCTTACGGAAGAAAAAAAATAATATATGCTGATTGGACAGCAAGCGGAAGGTTATACAGGCCAATAGAAGAAAAATTACTTAACGAAATTGGACCATTTGTAGCAAATACACATACCGAAACATCCATTACTGGTTCTACAATGACATTGGCTTATCATGAAGCTAGAAATATTATTAAGCATCATGTTAACGCTTCAAAAGATGATGTACTCATTACTGTTGGTACAGGAATGACAGGTGCAATAAATAAGTTTCAGCGTATTTTAGGGCTTAAGCTTAGTGAAAACTTAAAGGACGATATTACAATTCCTGAAGCAAAACGTCCAATCATTTTTGTGTCGCATATGGAGCATCATTCTAATCAAACTTCGTGGCTAGAAACTATTGCTAGGGTAGAAGTGATACCTTCAAATGACGCTGGTTTACCTTGTGCAATAAAGTTAAAAGCACTTATTGATAAATATAACGATTGTCCTATTAAAATTGCCGCAATTACAGGGTGCTCTAATGTAACAGGAATCAGAACAAACTATCATGAAATTGCAAAAATAATGCATCAAAATAATGGTTTGTGTTTTGTAGATTTTGCCTGTTCTGCACCTTATGTAAGCATTAATATGCATCCAAAAGATGAAGAAGAATATCTGGATGCTATTACCTTTTCACCGCATAAATTCTTAGGAGGTCCAGGTTCATCTGGAGTCTTAGTATTCAATAAAAAATTATATAAAAATGTAGTTCCAGATAATCCAGGTGGCGGAACGGTAAGTTATACAAACCCATGGGGAAATCATGATTATATAGATGATATTGAAACCAGAGAAGATGGCGGTACTCCTGGGTTTTTACAAGCTATTCGAATTGCACTTTCTATTCAGTTGAAAGAAGAAATGGGTGTTCAGAATATTTTAGATCGAGAACATGAATTGAATGCTATGGTGTTTGATAGGCTTTCTAAAATTGAAAACCTTAAAATATTAGCTCCTGAACATAAAGATAGGTTAGGCGTGTTTTCGTTCTATATTGATAATGTTCATTATAATTTAATTGTAAAACTTTTAAATGACAAGTTTGGAGTTCAATCTCGTGGTGGTTGTTCTTGTGCTGGAACTTATGGGCATTATTTATTGCATGTAGATCAACTAACTTCTAAAGCCATTGAGGAAAAAATACTTGAAGGTTGCTTAATGGATCGTCCGGGTTGGATACGAATGTCAATTCACCCAACAATGACGAATAATGAAATTGAATTTATTTGTGATGCTATAAAAGCCGTTTCTAAGCATTATGAAACTTGGGGGAAAGATTATGAATACCATGCCATAAAGAACGAATACATCCATAAAGGAAATAAAAAAACAGAACAGGTTATAACTAAAAACTGGTTTAAACGATAAAGTCTAAACCAGTTTTTAATATTTTTTTGTGATTCTATTTCTCTATAATTTCCACTTCAAACAGTTTATCCCAACGTTTACCAGTTACAAATATAGTTTTCGTTTTTGGGTTGTATGCAATACCATTTAAAACATCTAAACCTTCATGTTGAGTTACTAACTTTTTTAAAGGTTTAAAATCTACAACACCAATAATAGCACCATTTTTCGGGTTAATTATAGCGACACCATCTTTTTGGTAACGGTTAGCGTATATTTTTCCATCAATCCATTCCATTTCATTTATACCAACTATTTTACCTTTGTTTGTATAGACTTGAATGTATTCTTGTTCAGCTAAAGTTTCAGAATTTAGTAACCATATTTTTTCGGTTCCATCACTTTTATAAATGGTGTTGTTAAAATGGCATAATCCCCAGCCTTCTTTACTGTTTCCGTATTTAAAGCTGCTTAATTTTTCAAACGTATTTACATCATAAACAAAACCAGTTCCTTTTTGCCATGTTAATTGAAACACCTTGTTGTTTAAAATGGTTAAACCTTCACCAAAATACTCATCGGCTAAATTTATGTTTTTAATAACTTTCCCCGTTTTATAATCTAATTTTCTAAGTTTAGATTCTTTTAACTGTCCTGTACTTTCATAAAGCGTATCATTATAAAACTCTAAGCCTTGAGTGTAAGATGTAATATCATGAGGGTATTCATTAATAATTTTATAAGTATACACTTTTGGTAACTCACTATTTAAAATCGTTACTGTAGACGTTATTGTTTGCTTTTCATCTTCAAAATAAACGGTAGCCTCAATAGTTTGTTTTCCTAATTTAAAATTGGTTAAATTAGAATTGGCATCGATTTTTTTTCCGTCTAAAACATATATAACAGAATCAATGGTGTGGCTTTTTTTGTTCTCTAAAGACAGTTTTAGAGTTTTATTATTCGCTATATTACCTTTTTCGGCATTAGTTTTTATAATAAAATCGCTTTTTTTCTGACCAGAATTAGACCCACAAGAGATTAATAATCCACTTAAAAATATGATTGTGAGATATTTGAATGTATTCATTTTAATATTATAATTTATAGCAAGATATTTATTTAAAATCAGTTTAAAAAATCATTGTGAAATTTTTAAAAGGTTGTATCTTTGCAGCTGGCAAGTCCTACACAACCAGCTCCTGTTGAATCCTCCAGGTCGGGAACGAAGCAAAGGTAAATGGTCGTAGCGGTGTGATGTAGGTAGCTTGCCTTTTTTTGTGCCCAAAATTTACGTATTCTTATCGTTTCAATTTTGTAATTTGGTACTTTATATTTGTAATTTCTTTTATTATGTCTAAAGTTGTTTTAATTACTGGTGGTTCATCTGGCATTGGTAAATCTATAGGTGAGTTTTTAATTGAAAAAGACTTTATCGTTTACGGAACCAGCAGAAATCCTGAGAAGTATAAGCAAAGTAAGTTTCCAATTTTAGGACTTGATGTAAAAGATGAAGGAACAATTTCTGAAACTGTGCAAACCATTATTAATAAAGAAGGCAAATTAGATGTTGTAATAAATAATGCTGGTGCAGGAATTACAGGACCAATAGAGGAAACGCCAAACGATGAAATTAAAAACAATTTTGAAACTAATTTTTTTGGCCCAATCAATGTTATTAAGGCTGTATTGCCACAAATGCGTAAACAACATTCCGGATTAATCATTAATGTAACTTCTATTGCCGGTTATATGGGGTTACCCTATAGAGGTGTTTATAGTGCGAGTAAAGGAGCTCTTGAGCTTTTAACTGAGGCTTTTAGAATGGAAATTAAGGACTTCAATATAAAAATGACCAATGTAGCGCCTGGAGATTTTGCAACCAATATTGCAGCTGGTAGATACCATGCACCATTACTTGATGCTTCGCCATATAAGAAACCATATGGAGATACTTTAGATTTAATGAATACGCATGTTGATAATGGTAGCAATCCGGATATTATGGCTAAAGCGATTTATAAAATTATTAATACACCAAACCCAAAAGGACATTATAAAGTAGGGGAGTTTCTTCAGAAATTTTCTATCGTTTTAAAACGAATTTTACCAGACAAGGTCTATGAGAAAATGCTAATGAACCATTATAAATTATAGCTTACCTATTTATCAAGCCAAGTAATTGTTCTTCAAAGTGAACTGAAAATAAATTAGTATTACTATTAACAATTTTTTTGTTTTTATCAACCAATATGGTTTTTGTCATAGGGTAAATAGCTAATATATCTAATGATTCTTCAGGGTTTTTAAACTTAAATTCTTCTGCGCTATAAAAACCATTACTTTCTAAGAACTTTTTAGATTTTGATAAATCAGAATCATCCATATTAATAGTAATAAAAGTAACTTCCGGGTATTTTATTTTTAATTCTTTTAGCTTGAAATGCGTTTCTTTAAAGTGTTTGCGGTACTTGTGAGACCAAAAACTCAAGACAGTTGGCGAATTTATTTGCGATGCTAGACTAAGCACATTGTTTTTGTAGTTTATTATTTTAATGTTTGGGATTCTTGAGCCTTCTTTTAAAACATTAGAATTGATTGTATAACGCGACATCATTTTTTTACCTTTTTCACTCTTACTTTTTTCTAAATAAGATTTTAAAAGTTTGCTATTATCTGCTATGTTTTTATTTCTTGAAAGGTAACCCATTGTAAAATGATATAATAAATCATCTTTAATAGTTGGATTTAAAATTAAACTATCAATGAGTTTTAATCTATCTAAATTATAACATAAAGACTTTCTGTCGTAGCAGGCGTTTGTCTCATGTTTATCATGAGTCTCAAGCGTTAAGTTATTAAAATTAGACCTTAAGAATTTATTGTAATTAAAATTATGGATTAAAAATGAATCATTATAGTTAATGTCTTTTCTATAGTCATAAAAATTATCTGGCAAAGATTTTAAAACTGCAGCTTTGTTTTTACCATAATGCATAAAGGGGTAAGCTTCTTTACTGGAATAGTAAGAATAATCAATATTTGCCTTAGCTATTCTTAAGAATAACTGAGAGGGTTCATATTTATTAGCAAAATTTTCTAATGCTTTTTCTTTTGAAGCTTTTATTGAGTCTACACGTTTTTGGAATGTTTCGCCGTCAAGCTGACATAGCTCAACAATGTATTTCTCTTCTCCTTCGTTTTTAATGAACTCATTAATAAAATAATTGTTCTTTTTACCGCCATTACCACTATAAACTAACGATTCATCAAAATCTAGAGTATTAAGTCTAAGCAATAGACTATCTTCTTGTTCAAGCAGAATTAATTGATACTCGCCTCCATGTCTAAACGTATATAAGCCATCATTTAGCTTATCAATTTTATAAATGAATCTATTTCTACCATCAAGATCTACGGTGTCAATAACCGTTTCATCTTTCGATAAAACAATATATTTAGTATTTGGGTTAATTATTTCACCACCTATATATGCATAATCTAAAGCAATGGTATCCTTTTTGTCTTTTTTGCAACTTAATAATGTTAAAAGAATACAAGTAATTGTAAAGTATAACTTCATAAATCCCTTCTGAGTCATTTGTACTAACAAAAATATAGCTTGTATTTATAAAGTCCTGTTAATGCGTTGTTAAATATTTACTAATCAAAAGTGTATCAGATTGCTTTAAATACCTAAAATTAGAGGTGTTAAGTTTTCGACTTACCAATGTAATTTTTTACTTTTGCAAAAAATTAAATAATCCTTTATGTTATCAGTATCAAATCTTTCTGTTCAGTTCGGTAAACGCGTGCTTTTTGATGAAGTAAATACCACATTTAATAATGGTAATTGCTATGGCATTATTGGTGCTAACGGATCTGGAAAATCTACATTTTTAAAGATTATTTCGGGTAAGCAAGAGGCAACTTCAGGACATGTATCTTTAGAGTCCGGTAAGCGTATGTCTGTTTTAGAGCAAAATCATAATTTATATGATGAGCATACCGTTTTAGAAACGATATTAATGGGTAATAAACCATTATTTAAAATTAAAACAGAAATTGATGCGTTGTATGCTGATTATTCAGATGAAAATGCTGAAAAAATAGGAGAACTTCAAGTTAAGTTTGAAGAAATGGATGGCTGGAATGCCGATAGTAATGCGGCTTCTATGTTGTCTAACTTAGGTATTAAAGAAGAATTTCATTATTCATTAATGGCCGATTTAGATGGTAAGCAAAAAGTACGTGTATTATTAGCACAAGCTTTATTTGGAAATCCAGATGTGTTGATAATGGATGAGCCAACCAACGATTTAGATTATGAAACAATTTCTTGGTTAGAGAATTTCTTAGCAAATTATGATAATTGTGTGATTGTAGTATCTCACGATAGACACTTCTTAGATGCTGTTTGTACGCATATATCTGATATTGATTTCGGAAAAATAAACCACTATTCTGGTAACTATACGTTTTGGTATGAATCTTCTCAATTAGCAGCTAGACAACATGCACAACAAAATAAAAAGGCAGAAGAGAAGAAAAAGGAGTTAGAAGAATTTATTCGTCGTTTTTCTGCTAACGTTGCAAAAAGTAAACAAGCAACGAGTAGAAAAAAAATGATTGAAAAGCTAAATATTGCCGACATTAGAAGAACCAGTCGTCGTTACCCTGCTATTATTTTTGAACGCGAAAGAGAAGCAGGAGATCAAATACTTAATGTTGAAGGCTTAACAGCTTCGCTTGAAGGCGATGTGCTATTTAAAGACATTGATTTAAATTTGGCAAAAGGAGATAAAGTAGTCGTGTTCTCTAGAGATTCTAGAGCAACAACAGCATTTTATCAAATACTGAATAATAATGAAAAAGCTGATTCTGGTAAATTTATGTGGGGTGTAACCACAACGCAGTCTTACTTGCCATTAGATAATGATGCTTTTTTTAATAACGAATTGACTTTAATTGATTGGTTGCGTCAATATGCAACTACCGAAGAAGAACGCGAAGAGGTTAATATTCGTGGTTTTCTAGGTAAAATGATTTTTAGTGGAGAAGAAGCTTTTAAAAAATCTTCTGTTTTATCTGGAGGTGAAAAAGTGAGGTGTATGTTATCAAGAATGATGATGATGAGAGCTAATGTATTGCAGTTAGACGAACCTACAAACCACTTGGATCTAGAAAGTATTACAGCATTTAATAACTCACTTAAAAACTTTAAAGGCACTATTTTATTTACAACTCACGATCATGAGTTTGCGCAAACCGTTGCCAATAGAGTAGTAGAGTTAACCCCAAATGGAGTTATTGACCGTTATACAACGTTCGATGAATATATGCAGGATAAAAAGATAAAAGAATTACGTGATAAAATGTATTCGTAATTAACAGCTTAATCGAACTCTAATTGGGAAGTTGCATTTTCAATAATAGGTTTAACTCTAGTAAGTTCATCTTTATGTACATGAATTTCTTGCAAACCTAAAATTGAAGAGCCAAAACCAGCAAGTCTGCCAGATTCAGATTCATCTTTAATTATTGCACAAATATTTACTTCTTCAAGTAATCTAAAAATGCGTTGAACTTCAATAAAGTTCCCCGTAAATACTTTTATATAATTAGACATAATTTAAAGTTTTAAAAGGTTCTTAATTAAAGATAAGGATTTTAAAGATAAAAACTTGTTAATTTTGTAAAAAATTAACAAGTTTTTTGTTGAAATAGTAAATGCTGATTAAGTTTTATTAGATAGGCTATAAATTTACTCTTGTAATTCTGAGCTTAAATTTTCAACTATATTTTTAGCCTTATCAAATTCATCTTTATGAACGTAAACTAGTTTTAAAATTGAATTTGACGCTCCAAAGATTGGGAGCAAACCAGAATCTGTTTGATCTTTAAGAACTGGTATAATATCTGATTTTTCTAGTTCAGATGCTATTCGATGAGCACGTATTGAATCTCCCGAATAAATTTTAATATAATTAGAATCAGGCATAACTATATGATTTAAAGTTCTATTTTAAAGATACGAAATTTCTTTATATAAAAAAAGCCGACAATTGTCGGCTTTTTGTTTTTTTGTAAGTGAAGATTATCTCAATTCTGCACCCAGTTGTTTTTCAAAACTCTGTTGTAGTTTGTTCATAATCTTATCAATTTGCTTATCGGTAAGCGTTTTGTTTTCATCTTGTAAAGTAAAGCTAACAGCGTAACTCTTTTTGCCTTTTGGTAAGTTTTTACCTTGGTATACATCAAATAAATTAATACCTCTAAGTAATTGTTTTTCGCTTTGTTTTGCTAGCTTATAAATAGATTCAAAAGTTACATTGTCATCTAAAAGCAACGCAAAATCACGTCTTACTTCTGGATATTTAGGTATAGCTTTAAACTTAATTTTATTGTGCTTCACTAAGTCTAAAATGGTATCCCATTTAAAATCTGCATAAATAACATCTTGAGAAATGTCAAAATGTTTTAATATTTGCTTTTTAACCAATCCAAATTCAACAAGTTTATTTTTTCCTAGACCAAGACTTAAACCTTCAGCAAATAAATCACTTTTTATAGGAGATTCATTAAACCTAGAAATCCCTAAACGTTCAAGAATTGAAATAATTTGGCCCTTCATTAAAAAGAAATCACTCTTTTTACTCTTTTCATGCCAGTTTTCAGATATTTGATTTCCGGTTATAAAAACAGACAAGTGCTTGAATTCTTCACGTTTATCATCATAACCATGATATGTTTTTCCAAATTCAAACAACCTTAAATCAGAGCGTTTTCTATTAATATTAAAGGATACAGCTTCTAAACCAGAAAATAGTAATGATTGTCTTAATACAGATAAATCATTACTTAATGGGTTAAGCATGGTTATATTGTGTTCTTCTTTTAATTGCTCGCTTAATGCAGCATAATTAGGAGTAGTTAGCGAGTTTGAAAGGATTTCATAAAAACCTTGCGCAGCTAATTGATTACCAATAATATTTTGAATTTTATGATCTTCAAAACGTGTTGTCGTAGATATAGAAGCGTTTAGTTTTTTTGTGGTTTCAATATTGTTATAACCATAAACCCTTAAGATTTCTTCTATAACATCTGCTTCTCTAATAACATCGTTTCTAAAGGCAGGAACAGTCAAGCCTAATCCAGTTTCTGTAACATTATTTACTTTTATATCTAAAGAGGTTAAAATGCGTTTTATAGTTTCTTTAGGAATTTCTTCGCCAATTAGTTTTTTAGCATTTTCAAAACTTAAACGCACTTCAAAATCCTTAATTTTATTAGGATAAACATCAATAATATCGCTAGTAATTTCACCACCAGCAATCTCTTGAATTAATAAAGCAGCACGTTTTAACGCGTATTCACATATGTTTGGATCAATACCACGCTCAAATCTAAAAGAAGCATCAGTATTTAATGCATGACGTTTAGCAGATTTTCTAACACTAACAGGGTTAAAGTAAGCACTTTCTAAGAAAATACTTGTTGTGTTTTCTGTAACTCCAGAATCAATACCACCAAAAACGCCAGCAATACACATTGGTTTTTCGGCATCGCAAATCATTAAATCGTCTTCGTGTAATTCGCGTTCAACACCATCTAAAGTGGTGAATTTTGTGCCTGCTTTTAAGGTTTTTACTTCAATTTTATTTCCAGAGATTTTTACAGCATCAAAAGCATGTAAAGGCTGCCCTAAATCGTGTAATACATAATTGGTGGCATCTACAATATTATTTATTGGGCTTAAACCAATAGCTTTTAAACGGTGTTGTAACCAGGCTGGAGACTCGGCAACTTTTAATCCAGAAATAGAAACACCACAATAACGTGGGGCTAAATCTTTATTTATAACATCTATATCTATTTTCAAAGTACGATTTTCAACATGAAAAGCACTCACAGATGGGGTTATTAATTCTAAATTAATTTCTTTTTGTATTAATCCAGCTTTTAAATCGCGAGCTGTACCTAAATGGCTCATAGCATCAGCACGGTTTGGTGTTAAACCAATTTCAAAAACTTGATCGTTTTCAATATCGAAAATATCAGCAGCAAGTGTGCCAACTTCAACAGCATCATCTAAAACTAAAATACCGTCATGAGAATTTCCTAAACCTAGTTCATCTTCGGCACAAATCATTCCAAAACTTTCTTCTCCTCTAATCTTACCTTTTTTAATGGTCCAAGATTCACCTTCTTCAGTATAAAGAGTTGTGCCTATGGTTGCTACAGGTACTTTTTGTCCAGCAGCTACATTAGGAGCTCCACAAACAATTTGCAAAGGCGATTCACCTCCAATATTTACTGTAGTTACTTTAAGCTTATCTGCATTTGGGTGTTTAATGCATGTTAAAACTTCGCCAACCACAACACCTTCTAGTCCGCCTTTAACCGATTGGTAGGCTTCTAGACCTTCAACCTCTAGTCCTAAATCTGTAAGTAATTCGCTAGTTTGTTCTGGTGTCCAGTCTGTATTTAAAAACTGTTTTAACCAGTTATATGAAATTTTCATAAATCAATATCTTATTTGAACTGGCAAAGATAAAATATTGCTGCTAGCATTCAAACAAAGCCTTGTGTTTTGTTGGTGTATTGGTATGATTTCAAATAATAGATTCTATGAAGCAAGTTACGGTAATAGTTTAGTGCTTCTTTTGCTTTCTTATGAAGAAGAAAAGGTATTAAAAAAATAGAAAAGGTGTTTGTTAAACCAAATTAATGAATTAATATAACTCTATACTATTTTTTGTTTTTATAGGGTTTTACAACAGATTGCCCCACATAATCATGAATAGCTTGCTTTTTTTTGGTGCTATTTACGGTTAGTAAAGATATCCAACCTAAAAATAATTTTGTTATGAATCTAGCAATTGCAAAAGGTAAGTTTAAGTTCTTATTTTCGTTACTTTCTCTTTTAACTTCAATATCATTAAAAAAGTGACCAATTGTAGCTCCAAATACTGAAACCAGTATGGGTTCATACAATAAGAAAAGAAATACGAATACTCCAATTCTTAAATAGTTTGGAATATTATCGAATAGGCCGAATATTTCAGTAGCAGAATACATTAATAATATAAGTATAATACTATCTATTACTAATGCTTTAACTCTAGATATAATAGATGCGTATTTGTTGTCCATAATTAATGTTTTATAAATTTTCCAGCATCAAATTAAAGTCATATTGTAAATCTTCATGTAATTTATCAATTGTTTTTTTAGCTAATAAAATTTGACGGTTATACATGTTTTGAAGTTGTGTGCTTCGTTTTATGCTAGGTTTAAAATCTCTTAGTTTTTCACAGAAATAGATAAGTAGTTCTACTTCGGTTTCTTTTTTTTGTGAGTAACGTATATACTTTTTAACGTTTCTAAGTATTTTTCGAGTGCTTTTTCTAATATAGAAATAGCTATCCGTATTAATCAATTCAAACTCATCATCCATGTAATGTTTTACACTTTCAATATATCCAGCTTCATTTTCAGACTCAAAAAGCAAATAGGTGAGGAGTTCTTTGTTTTCCTTTTTAAATCTTGATAATCGCAGGCATAATTCTGATAATTCAGCGGAAGATAAATGCTTTAATTCTTTTTTTATAGTAACAACAGAAACAGCTTTCATGAACTTGTTTTGATTTATTTATAAATATAAAAAAACCATTACAAGTGCAATGGTTTTAAATATTTATATTTTAAAATTGAGTTATCTCCAGTTTAGGAAAATCATTAGGACTCAATTCGTGCATGACATCATAAATGGCTTCAAAAATATCTTCTGCAGATGGTTTTGAGAAGTAGTCACCGTCATTCCCATAAGCGGGTCTATGAGCTTTTGCTGTTAAGGTTTTTGGTGCGCTATCTAAATATTGAAATGCGTTTTGTTCGTTTAATATCTTATCTAAAATATAAGCAGAAGCACCACCAGGAACATCTTCGTCAATAATCATGACTCTATTTGTTTTGGCTATGCTTTTTACAATATCCTGGTTTAAATCAAAAGGCATTAATGATTGCACATCAATAATCTCTGCATCAATACCAACTGCTAATAAATCTTTCGCAGTTTGTTGAACAATGCGGAGTGTAGAACCATAAGACACTAAAGTAATATCTGTTCCTTCTTTTACGGTTTCAACAACGCCAATAGGTGTTTTAAGGTTGCCTAAATTATTAGGCATTTTTTCTTTAAGTCTGTAACCGTTTAAACATTCTACTACTATAGCTGGATCGTCACCAAGTAAAAGTGTATTGTAGAAACCAGCGGCTTTAGTCATGTTTCTTGGCACTAATAAATTAACACCTTTTACTAAATTTAAAATACCACCCATTTGCGAACCCGAATGCCAAATACCTTCAAGTCTATGGCCGCGCGTTCTAATAATTAAGGGCGCTTTTTGCTTTCCTTTTGTTCTGTAATGTAATGTGGCTAAATCGTCGCTTATAATTTGTAAAGCATACAGTATATAGTCTAAATATTGAATCTCAGCAATTGGTCTTAAGCCTCGAAGTGCCATGCCAATCCCTTGTCCAATAATACTTGCTTCTCTAATGCCTGTATCTGCAACACGAAGCTCACCATATTTTTCCTGTAAGCCTTCTAAGCCTTGATTAACATCACCAATATTACCAGTATCTTCGCCAAAAACCAATGCTTCTGGATAACTACTGAAAATGGCATCAAAATTATCACGGAGAATAATTCTACCATCTACTTGTTCTGCGCCATCATCATAAGTGGCTTTTATTTCTTTTATTCTTGTATTAGAGCGTTGTGTTTCAGAATATAGATGCGAACTAAATTTTGGTTGTGCATGTTGAAAAATGGAATCAATCCATTTGCTTAATGTTTTTTTCTCTTGAAAATTTTCTTCAACAATATACCTTAAAGCTTTTCTAGCATGCGATAATATGTCTTTTCTTGTAGGCTCGTCTATATTTGCTAAGCTATCTTTTAGTTTAGCAATAAAAACACCATTAACACTTACTGCTTTTACTTGTTTTAATATTGAAATTAACTCTTCTTGTTCTTTTTTTATGGGTCTTAAAAACGTATTCCAAGCATTCTTTTTAGCTTCTCTTACATCTCTTTTAGCAGATCTTTCAATTTCAACAAGTGTTTCGTTAGTAGCAATGCCACTTTCAATAATCCATTTGCGCAATTTAAGATTGCAATCGTTTTTTGCTTCCCATTCTAAACGTTCAGTATTTTTGTAACGTTCATGAGAACCTGATGTGGAGTGCCCTTGCGGCTGTGTAAGTTCTTGCACATGTATTAGTACAGGCACGTGCTCTTCTCTGGCAATTGCTCCAGCTTCTTGATAGGTTTCTATAAGGTTGGCATAATCCCAGCCTTTAACTCTTAAAATTTCGTAGCCTTTAGAGTTTTTATCTCTTTGGAATCCTTTTAATATTTCAGAAATATTTTCTTTTGTAGTTTGGTGCTTTGCGTGAACAGATATACCATACTCATCATCCCATACACTTATGATCATAGGAACTTGTAGAACACCAGCAGCGTTTATAGTTTCAAAAAACAAACCTTCACTTGTGCTAGCGTTTCCTATAGTTCCCCAAGCAACTTCATTACCTTCTTTAGAAAATCCAGTTGTATTAATACCTTCAACTTCTCTGAAAATTTTTGATGCTTGAGCCAAACCTAATAGTCTAGGCATTTGCCCGGCAGTAGGAGAGATGTCTGCACTAGAATTGTACTGGTTTGTTAAATCTTTCCAGCTTCCATTATCATTTAAACTATGTGTTACAAAATGACCACCCATTTGCCTGCCAGCAGACATAGGTTCTAAATCAATATTAGTATTTGCATATAAACCTGCAAAAAACTGCTCTGGTGTCAGTTCTCCTATGGCCATCATAAAGGTTTGGTCTCTGTAGTAACCAGATCTCCAATCGCCTTTTTTAAACGCTTTTGCCATGGCTAATTGAGGTACTTCTTTACCATCACCAAAAATACCAAACTTAGCTTTGCCTGTTAATACTTCACGACGCCCAAGTAAACTACATTCTCGACTTATCATGGCGGTTTTATAGTCTTTAATGACTTCCGCTTTAAAATCTTCGAATGATAAATTGTTTTCCAAGTTGGTTATGGGTTGCATAGGTTCATGCTTTAGTTTTGCAAAAGTAGTTAATAAAGCGCTTTTTTGCAATTTATTTTAACCTAAAAAATATAGTAAATCACTATTATTTTGGGTAATAGGCTTTTAAAATTACTAAATATTTAATGAAAACATTAAATTACTCATTATAATTTAATAACAACCTTTAAAACCAGCGTCTTCTAAATAGCCCTAATAGCGCTTGAGGATCTGCAGTAAATTTAAAACGTATTCTTTGATCGTAATTCGGTTGACCAATTTCCCAACCTAAATTTGAGTAAAGCGGAAAGTAAACTTCAAAATAATCTGTTACTAAGTTTATTCGTATACCAGAGTCGTAAACAAAATTGGGTGTTCTAAATTTGTTTTTTACTAAGCCAACATCACCATAGGCAAGAATATATCTCCAAAGTGTTGTACTTGTATTTAGCGTGGTAATCCATTGATTAGCAAAGGGTGATTCTAATTTTGATTTAAAACCGCCTTCAGCTTCAATAAATTGCTGACTAAATATTCCTGAGGCTTCAGAACGCCCTAGGTAATTATAATCAAATAAATAATCGGTTGGTCTGTCGAGAGCAAAACTAAAGAAATCTGAACCTATATCGGTTTTGTTTCTTAAAAATGCTCCTGCAAATGCTCTAATGTTTAATTGCCTATTGCTTTCAAACAACCGTCTAAATTCATAATTCAAGGAGATTTTACTAAATTTCTCACCAATTTGAAAATCTGAATACCATTTACTATAATTAATTAAATTGTCGTTAGAATTAACATACCGTACATTAAATACACTATAATTTGGCTCGTCTGAAGCTAAAGTATTATTTACGTCTTGATCTCTATGAATATTTACATGTCTTATGCTTAACCATTGCCTTTTATTAGATCTAAAATCATCGTTTTTTCTAAAAACAAATTGAACTGAAGGTGTAATTTGTCTCACAAACAAATCTTCTGCATATGAGCTGTAGCTGCCGGCTATACCATAATGAATTGCGTATAAGTCTTTATCTTTAATATAATGACTTTTAAATGCCGATGCAGCACCAGTTAACGATCTTGATTTAAATGAATAACGAGGTGCTATTTTGTAATTAAAAAGCTTTCTTAAAACCGTTTTGTTGTATGCCTTCGCGCCTAAAGTTATACCATCGTAAATATTATTAAACTCTGCAATTGGCATAAAAAACACTTGGTTGTAATTTGGGTCTTCGATATCTTGAAATAATCGAAATTGTAAAGGTTTGTTGTTAAAAAAGAAGCCTTTTAAGGATTTCCAATTGTCTCTCAAATTAAACTCAGGAATCGTGTTGTTGTAGTTAAGTACTAACTTATTTGCATCTAATCTAGGTATTGTAATAGTTTTGTTTTTATTAATATTTTCGATCCATATTTTTGAGGTTATACTATCATTATTTAATGTGTATAACGAAACAGGCATTTTATTTGAACTTTTGTTCTTAATGGTAATTGTAATAGAGTCTTCGGTTTTGCTTACTTTTTTTATTTTAAAATCTATTTTTTTTCTTGTACTTAAGTAGTCTTCAAAAAACCAATCAATATTTTTATTTGTTTTGCTCTTTATAAAATTCTCAAAGTCTTTTACGTTGGTTTGTTGTAGTTTATTTTTTTTTAAAAATGATTCTATACTATTTTCAACAATGTCACTATTTACAAAATCATCTAAATATTTAAGTCCTACTCCAGCTTTAAATTTATTGGCAATATTTTTATTAAACTTTAATAAAGAATCCTTAGCCATAGTTAATGGTTGATCTCTATTAGTTCTTGCCATTAACATGTAGGATAGCACATATTTATCATTAAATTTCATGTCAGCAGCATGAAAAGATCGTACACCCCATATATCAGCTATGTTTCCTAAAAACTTCATGTTTGGATAGTATTCATCTACATATTTCATTAAGTAATAAATATGAATACCATCAATTAGCCATTGTTCTTTTCGCGGATTAATTAGAAGGGTGTTTTCTAAATAATTGTGTATTGCTATTTTTAGAAATTGTAACTCATATTGAAAACTATCTGGGTAAGTTTTTATAAAACTTGGCAAAAAATTTAAACCATAAATAGGATCTTTATCATAATCAATTTGACTTAAAAGTAACTTTTTATGTGGGTATTCACCAAGATTTTCGAAAATGAAGTCTTTTACTTTTTCTGTGATTAATACTTTCTCAATAACTTCAAGATTTTTATCATTTATATTTGAAATAATTGAAAAATTTTCATCTTGAATCGTCCTGAAACTAGATGATTTATTTAAAAATAATTTATTGTTGATGCGATTTTCTCCTGATAGGCTAACTATTTGTTTTGTTGCTAGTTGGTCTGTTTTATCTATGTCTAATTCTGAGGTTAAAGTATATCCATTTGGGTGTGTTATTTCTAATGTGATATCTGATTTAGGAATAAATAAATCATCTAAGTTTTTGTTGCTATAATGTTGCCATTCACCATTATAAACAGCAGGTGTTATATACCAATATCTTAAGTTAATTTCACCATCATCGGTAATACCATAGCTGGTAAATTTTGCATTAGGAATTTTTACTAAATACTCTAGCTTAATAGTATAAGAACCTTTGGGTTTTAAAGGTGTTTTTAATTCAATTTGAAGAATATCTATTTGGTTTTTTAATTGAGTATATTCTAAATCTTGATTATTTTGTTTTATTGAAGTAATAACAGAAAACCCTCGGTCGTCATTTTTTGCAAGATGAAAATCGTTATTATACTCATCAGCAATTCTAATGGCTAAGGGCGTTTTTTTAGTTGAATAACTATTGTTCCAATCGTTAAGGTATATAGTATTTAACTCATCATCAGTAGTATTTTGATAATGAATAGTTTGAGATATCTTTATTTGCTTTTGATCTATATCAAAATCAGCCTTGACATCAATTTTGTTTTGACCAAAACTTGTAAAGCAGATTAATAATAATATGATCGAATTAAAAAAGTTAATTTTCAATTTTAAGCAACATTAATGGTTAATTTATTCATGTAAGGCGCCGCAATATAGTGAAATATGATGGCTTATAGCTTGACATGATGTTTATTATGCCCGCATAATAAACATCAATTTTAATAGTTATGGAAATGAAACCTTTTAAAAATTAGGACTATAGCCAGATTCTTTGTAGAAACTATCAAGTATAGCAATAACTTCATCTTCTGTATCAACCAAATGAATAAGATCTAAATCTTTTGGGCTAATATTTCCAAATTCTTCCAAAAGGGTCTTTTTTATCCAGCCCATAATACCTTCCCAGAAATCTGTTCCAACAAGTATTATAGGGAATTTATCTATTTTATGAGTTTGTATAAGCGTAATGGCTTCAAAAAGTTCATCTAGAGTTCCAAAACCACCAGGCATAACTACAAAGCCTTGAGAGTATTTAACAAACATGACTTTTCTAACAAAAAAGTAGTCGAAATCTAAGCTTTTATCGTTATCTATATATGGATTGTCGTGTTGTTCGAAAGGTAAATCAATATTTAAACCAACCGATGTACCACCGCCTAAATGTGCACCTTTGTTTCCGGCCTCCATAATACCTGGACCACC
Source organism: Algibacter sp. R77976 (assembly GCF_044594645.1). Lineage (GTDB taxonomy): Bacteria > Bacteroidota > Bacteroidia > Flavobacteriales > Flavobacteriaceae > Algibacter_B. Next base: position 3,148,106 of record NZ_CP138989.1, on the reverse strand, counting down.
ACCTGTAATAACACCGTAACCAGCTTCTACAATTTTTTTAGCAACAGATTCTGCTAACTTATAATATTTATTATCTGGTTTTGTTCTTGCAGAACCAAAAATTGAAACACAAGGACCTATTTTACTCATTTTTTCAAAACCATTGACAAATTCGCCCATGATTTTAAAAATAGCCCAAGAATCATTCGTTTTTATTTCGTTCCAACCTTTATGGTGTTTTTCTTTTCTCATTATTTTATCTTTTAAATGTTTTTATATTTTGTCTTAATTTTTTAAGTCTTTTAGGCTAATTTAATTCTTTTTTCAAGAATTTGGCTGTATAACTTTTCTTGTGTTTTATGATGTCTTCTGGCGTGCCTTCAACAATTATTTGTCCGCCGCCTTTTCCGCCTTCGTAACCAATATCTATAATATGGTCAACGGTTTTAATAACATCCAAATTGTGCTCAATAATAAGTACGGTGTTACCTTTGTCTGCCAATTTGTTTAAAACTATCATTAACACTCTAATATCTTCAAAATGCAAACCTGTTGTAGGTTCATCCAGAATATAGAAAGTATTTCCTGTATCGCGTTTAGAGAGCTCTGTCGCTAATTTTATACGCTGAGCTTCACCGCCAGAAAGTGTTGTGCTTTGTTGCCCAAGTGTGATATAGCCTAGGCCAACATCTACAATTGTTTTTAACTTTTTATGAATTTTAGGAATATGCTCAAAGAATTCTACGGCTTCATTCATAGTCATGTTTAATACATCACTAATGTTTTTGCCTTTATAACGAATTTCTAGTGTTTCACGATTAAAACGTTTGCCTTGGCAGGTTTCACATTCCACATAAACATCTGGCAAGAAATTCATTTCAATAACGCGTAAACCACCACCTTGGCACGTTTCGCAGCGTCCGCCTTTTACGTTAAAACTAAAACGTCCAGCTTTGTAACCACGAATCATAGCTTCTGGTATTTTTGCGAATAGTGCTCTAATTTCGCCAAATGTACCCGTATATGTTGCTGGGTTACTTCGAGGTGTTCTCCCTATTGGCGATTGGTTAATATCAATAACCTTATCTATATGTTCTAACCCTTTAATGCTTTTATATGGCATTGGTTTTTTTACACCATTAAAATAATGGGCATTTAAAATAGGGTAGAGTGTCTCGTTAATTAATGTAGATTTACCACTACCAGAAACACCTGTTACGCCTATCATTTTTCCTAAAGGAAATTTAACAGAAATATTTTTTAAGTTATTTCCTGTGCAGCCTTTCAGTTCTAAAAACTTACCGTTTCCTTTTCTACGTTTTTTAGGAACTTCAATTTCTTTTTTGCCGTTTAAGTAGTCTGCTGTTAGTGTATTATGGGTTTTTAATTCATCAGGATTACCTATGCTTATAATGTCTCCACCAAATTTACCAGCTTTTGGACCTATGTCAATCACGTAATCTGCACGTTCTATCATATCCTTGTCATGCTCTACAACAATGACCGAATTACCAATATCTCTAAGTGATACTAATGAATTTATAAGTTTTTCGTTATCGCGCTGGTGTAAACCAATACTAGGTTCGTCAAGAATATAAAGCACACCAACCAGTTGCGATCCTATTTGAGTGGCTAAACGAATACGTTGAGCTTCGCCACCTGACAATGATTTTGAGCTTCTGTTTAATGATAAATAGTCTAAACCAACATCCAATAAAAATTGTAGTCTCGATTTAATTTCTTTAACAACCTCTTCGGCAATTTTTAATTGTTTTTCTGAAAGATGCTCGTTTAAATTTTTAAACCATTCTGCAAGTTCAACAATATCTGTATTAGCTAATTCAGCTATGTTTTTTTCGTTTATTTTGAAGTAAAGCGATTCTTTTCTTAATCGGGACCCTTCGCAAACTGGACATGCTACTTTGTCCATATAGTCTTTAGCCCAACGTTTTAACGATCTAGATTCTGCGGTTTTGTATTGGTTTTCAATAAAATTAGCAACACCTTCAAAATCTATTTTGTAATCTCTTGTTACGCCAAGTGTTTTACTTTCAACCGAAAACTTATCATTGCCGCCATATAGAATAATGTTTTTGGCTTCTTCTGGAATATCCTTGTATGCATCGGTTAATTCGAAATTGAAGCGTTGTGCAATGGTTTCAAGTTGCTTGAAAATCCAACTGTTTTTTTGTGGCCCATGAGGCGCTAATGCACCGGTTTTTATAGATAATGAATCGTCTGGGACAATTTTGTCTTTGTTGATTTGGTATAACGTACCAATACCATTACAGTTTTGGCAGGCACCTTTTGGTGAATTAAATGAAAAATTGTTGGGTTCTGGATTTGGGTATGAAATTCCAGAGGTAGGGCACATTAAACTTCTACTAAAATAACGTGTTTCGTTAGTGTCTTGATCTATTACCAAAAGCACATCTTCACCATGATACATGGCTGTGTTTATGGTTTCGGTAAGGCGCCTGTCGTTGTCGGCTTCGTTATTTATAACTAACCTATCGATTACAATTTCTATATCGTGAGTTTTGTAACGGTCTAATTTCATCCCTTTTACAATGTCATGAATGTCGCCATCGGTTCTTACTTTTACAAAGCCTTGTTTGGCTATTTGTTCAAATAACTCTCTGTAATGTCCTTTTCTAGAGCGAATTACGGGAGATAGGATGTTTATACGTTTTCCTTTAAAATCTTTGGTTATTAGTTCTTTGATTTGCTCATCGCTGTAGCTAATCATTTTTTTGCCCGTATTGTAACTATAAGCATCACTAGCACGCGCAAAAAGTAGACGCATGAAATCGTAAATCTCTGTAATTGTTCCTACTGTAGAACGCGGGGATTTACTTGTTGTTTTTTGCTCGATAGCGATAACTGGAGAAAGTCCATCAATTTTATCGACATCTGGACGTTCTAAACCACCTAAAAATTGTCTAGCATAGGCCGAAAACGTTTCAATATAGCGTCGTTGCCCTTCGGCATAAATAGTATCGAAGGCTAATGATGATTTTCCACTACCTGATAAGCCTGTAATAACAACAAGTTTTTCGCGTGGGATGGATACATCAATGTTTTTAAGATTGTGAACACGTGCTCCTTTAACTTCGATAAAATCTGTGAATTGACTCATAAATTGGCAAAGTTGCGAAGTTACGTTTTTTGTGATTAAAAATGAAGTAGGTATTATTTGTTGTTTGTTAAATTCTTGTGAAGTTTTGATTGTGAAATGGTAATTTTATTCTCGGAGATGTTGATTGTTTTAATAAATAAGGAACGCTAGCAGAATGTCCCGCGCAAGGGATTGAACGGTTTGATTGAGCTCGCCGACGTAGGAGGAAGCGAGTAGTGAAAGCCCGACCATTTTGGGTTGCGCCAAAAAAATAATTTATTTTGCTGTTTTTATATGGTTAATTTCTAAACCAAGAACTAACATTTTATGGAAGGTTGGAAGTTGTGCGCCAGTTTTGGTGGTTGTCCAATCACTCCACGAAGCTTTTAAGCCTTGTATGGGCAAAATTGATGTCCACATTTTAAAAGCCATTGGCTTGCCATTATCATCTAGTAACCATAAATAGGAGTCGCCTGGGGTTGAGCCACCTGATGTGTAAGTAACCAATAGCGCATCGTTGTTACTGCTAGTTTTAACGAGCCTGCGTTCTACGTCCTTATCGAATACTTTATATGGAGCAACCAACCAAAAGGAGTCGTTGTTAAAGTATGTAATGGCTTTTTCAATTAACTCTTGAGCCATACCACTTTCATTCTTGAAACTATGTATGTAAACTTTACTTTTTGATGTGTCGTTTAAATCTAGAACTACTTTGTTGTCTTTCCAATAGACATTACACATGTTATTTTGTTTATCCCACTCGTAATGATGTCTTTTTTTGAATGTCCACTCAATGTAATTGGTTGTTTTATAGGCTTCATAATCAAGAGCGTCTAACATTTTATAGGCTAAAGCATCGGCTTGTTCACCTTGAATACCTGTTGGTAACTCCTCATTATATTTAAAGTACAGGAAACCAAAAAATAACAGGCTTGGCAGCGTTAAGAAAATAATAACACCAACTATTATTTTTAATATTTTTTTAGGTTTAATAGCCATATAACGGGCTTTGAATTAGGGTTTGTTGGCAACTAAATTATTAAATATGATAATGTTATAAAAAGAAAATGATTAAAAACCGACGGCCGTATCATCTCCTCGATAATCGGCACCACCTTCGTACGTGTTATCATCTAAAACAAGTATTCCATCGACTTTGCCAATTACTGGCGAGTCCTTTTCGTTAATGGAATAGCCTAGTTTTTCAAGATTATTAACTAAAACTCTATCGAATGTGTTAGGTTCCATTCTTATTTCATCTGGTAACCATTGATGATGAAAACGTGGTGCGTTTACAGCCTCTTGCATTGTCATTTCAAATTCATGCACATTTAATATGGTTTGTAATACAGAAGTAATAATGGTTGATCCTCCTGGTGTGCCAAGTGTCATGTATAAATTACCGTTTTTCTCTACAATAGTTGGTGTCATAGAACTTAGCATGCGTTTTTCTGGTTCAATTTTATTGGCCTCAGCTCCAATTAGTCCAAACATGTTTGGCGCACCGGGTTTACTGCTAAAATCGTCCATTTCGTTGTTTAAAAAGAAACCGAGTTCTGAGCAATATAATTTAGAACCAAAGGCGCCGTTTAAGGTTGTTGTAGCAGCAATAGCGTTACCGAATTGATCGATAATGGAGTAGTGGGTGGTTTCATCACTTTCAATAATTTGAATGTTACCATGAGATACTTTGCTAGATAACGTGGCTTTTTTAAAAGAAAAATCAGCCATTCTATTTTTCAAATAATTACTTTCTATTAGGTTTTCTAATGGAATGTCCACAAAATCTGAATCTCCTAAATAGAAACTTCTATCGGCATAAGTGCGTCTTTCGGCTTCTGTTAATACTTGAATGGTTTTTAATGAGTTGTGTCCGTAGGTGTTTAAATCAAACGGTTCTATCATTTTAAAGAGTTGCGCTAAACAAATACCACCGCTAGAAGGTGGTCCCATTGATATAATCTTTAATTCGTCGTAATTAAATGCTACAGGCGTGCGCCATTTAGCCTCATAATTTGCTAAATCTACTTCGGTTAAAATACCTCCGTTATCCTGTATAAACTTAGCCAGTATTTTGGCTGTTTCACCTTTATAAAATTCATCTTTACCATGTTTTAAGATACGCTCTAAGGTTTTGGCTAAAGCAGGATATTTTATAGTATCATTTTGTTTCCATGGCGTATCAAAAAGAATAGTGTCTTTATTAGCTTTTGGAAATAGTGGTTGATACGCTTTAATGGTTTCTTCTTGTTTTTTGGTCACAATAACACCTTTGTTTGCTAATGTTATTACTGGATTTATAATGGATTCAATGGGTAATGAACCTAATTTTTCATGAACTTCAAAAATACCAGCAATAGTTCCGGGAACGCCAACTGCCATAGCGCCTAAGGTGCTTTTTTCTGGTATCACCTCACCGTTTTCATCTAGATACATATCTTTTGTGGCCGCCAATGGCGCTTTTTCTCTAAAATCGATAGAGCCAATATCTCCATTTACTTTTCTGTAAACCATAAAGCCACCACCTCCAATATTCCCAGCGTAGGGATAAGCTACCGCTAAAGCTAATTGTGTTGCACACATAGCATCAAAAGCATTACCACCTTTTTTGAGTACATCGCTTCCAATTTTTGAAGCTTCAACACGAGCAGAAACTACCATAGCGTTTTTGGTTATTAAGCCTTTTACCGGTGTTGCTGTCTTTTTAGTTTGTTTACATGAAACTAAAAAGAGAAGTAATATTAAAGATAAAATGTATTTATGCATATAATTCTTTTTTTAAAAGATTTAGTTTTTCCTTAGATGAAGCAATAATTTCTTCAAAAAAAGCAGAAAACTCATTTTCAAACTCGGTGTAAAAGGTTTCGAGTTCTACAACAGCTTCATTCATACTAGAACGGTTTTTTGTACGTCTGTTCATACCATCTAAAACCCTTGATATTCCTTCTATAGATGCATAATTTAACAACCAGTTATCCGCAAGCATATAAGGCATCATTTTTTGAATTCTTAAAGGAAGTATATCGTAATTAGTTTCTAAAGAATCATAAAATGTTTCAACATATTCGTCTAAAGGGGTATCAGAATACTTTTTCCAGTTTTTCGCCAAAAAGTGATCATAAAGAATATCTACAATAACACCCGAATAATGTCCGTATTTTTCATGAAGCCTTTTAGTACTTAGCCTAAAGGTTTTATGCGCATCAGTATAACTATCTATATGTCGATGCAATAGTATGCCTATTTGTATATCTTTTGGGTAGGTTTTATATTGTTTTCCTTTTATACCATCAGCAATAAAGTTTCCTATGGTTACTAAATTGTTATCTCCTGATAAATAAATATGTGCTAAGTAGTTCATTGAATAAATATATGTATTTTTGAAGCACAAATTTCGAATTTTTGAAGAAGCTTCCCAATTTAGATCCTTTACGTTTTTTTTTAGCTTCAATTGTTATGGTAATGCATATACCTAATCTGTCTAGAAATCAGGGATTAGCTTATTTTAATGAGTTACCTATTTTTTCAAAAGGCATACAAGCGGTTTATATGTTTTTTGTGTTAAGCGGTTTTTTAATAATAAGGTTAATCTTTATTGAGAAAAAAAACAACAGGTTTTCAATTAAGAATTTTTATATACGACGTATGTTAAGAATTTTTCCATTGTATTACGTCATTGTAATTTTTGGGTTTTTGTTTTATCATTTTATATTACCAGTATTAAATATTCCTTTTGATAATGACTATAACATAACTAATAGTATTTTATTAACTGTGTTTTTTCTTCCAAATGTATCTGCTAGTTTATATATGCCAGGAGGTATTTTAGAAGTTTTATGGTCTATTGGTATTGAGGAACAATTTTATCTTTTTGTAGCGCCTATATTTTACTTTGTAAGTAAAAATAAAATTTTCAAAGTCATTGTAGGTATCACTATTGCTTATTTTATACTATACCATATTCCAGATTTTGAGGTTTTACGAAGATTTAGTTTTGTGTATTTCTTATTGTTTTCTGGAGGTATAATAGCCATTTTAGAAGAAAACAAAAGACTGGAGTTTTTAAAAACAAAAAAACTATATACCTTAACTAGCTGTATTTTAATTATTATCTATTTCTTTACAAATATTTTTGAATTTGAAAGTAGTATATTAAAAAATTTGCTAACTGCAATTCTATTTAGTTTTTTTGTACATGCTATTAGTTGTAATAATTTTAAATTTGAAATTAAAAACAAGCTATTAAATTATTTGGGACAAATTTCATATGGCATTTATATGTATCATGTCATTGCATTAAACGCAACAGTTTACCTATTTTTAGAACTTAAAAATTATCAACTATTCAATGATACAACAACAATTATTTTAATAAATATTTCAACATTTATATTAACTATATTGGTAGCACATTTATCATATCAATATTTTGAAAAACCATTTTTAAAACTTAAAAATAAATTTAGATAATGACACTTATAAAATCAATTTCAGGAATTAGAGGAACCATTGGCGGACAAGTAGGTGAGAACCTAACACCTATAGATGCTGTAAAATTTGCATCAGCTTATGGTGTGTGGTTAAAACAACAACGCGAAAAAGAAAACTACAAAGTGGTAGTTGGTAGAGATGCCCGTATTTCTGGTAAAATGATTCAAAACCTAGTGATGAACACTTTAATTGGTTTAGGTATAGATGTGGTTGATGTCGGTTTGTCTACAACACCAACTGTAGAAGTTGCTGTGCCAATGGAACATGCTGATGGTGGAATTATTTTAACAGCAAGCCATAACCCTAAACAATGGAATGCTTTAAAATTACTGAACGAAAAAGGGGAGTTTTTAGATGCTGTTGAAGGTGCAAAAATTCTAGATATCGCAGAAAGCGATAATATGGCATTTGCAGATGTGGATAGTTTAGGAAAAATCACAAAAAATAAAGCATACATAGACTTGCATATTATTGAAGTTCTAGATTTAGATTTAGTAAATGTAACCGCTATTGAAGAAGAACGTTTTAAGGTGGTAGTAGATGGTGTAAACTCTACTGGAGGTATCGCTATTCCTTTACTTTTAGAGCGATTGGGAGTAGATGTTATAAAATTATACTGCGAGCCTAACGGCCACTTTCCGCATAACCCAGAACCATTAAAAGAACATTTAACAGATTTATCTGCCGAAGTGAAAAAGCATAATGCCGATTTTGGTATTGTGGTCGATCCAGATGTAGATCGTTTGGCCTTTATGGACGAAAACGGAGACATGTTTGGTGAAGAATACACGTTAGTTGCCTGTGCAGATTATGTATTAAGCCGAACACCAGGAAACACAGTAAGTAATATGAGTTCAACTCGCGCCTTACGCGATGTTACCGAAAAACATGGTGGCATGTACGAAGCTAGTGCCGTGGGCGAGGTAAACGTAGTAAACCTCATGAAAAAAAATAAAGTCGTTATTGGTGGCGAAGGTAATGGTGGTATTATTTATCCAGATGCACATTACGGGCGCGATGCTCTAGTTGGTGTTGCTTTATTCTTAAGCTTACTTGCCGATAAAAAAATGAGTGTAAGTGCACTAAGAAAAACATATCCAAGTTATTTTATGGGTAAAAAGAAAATACAATTAACACCCGGTTTAGATGTCGATGGTATTTTAAAAGCCATGGAAGAACGTTACCAAAACGAGCAACTAACAACAATCGATGGTGTAAAAATCGATTTCTCAGAAAGTTGGGTACACTTGCGTAAGAGTAACACAGAACCAATTATTAGAATTTATACCGAAGCAAAATCTCAAGAAGAAGCCGATGCTTTAGGTGATAAATTTATAGCCGAAATAAGCGAAATCGCTGGAATTTAAGTTTCTTATTAGAAGCTATTCCCGCTTTCCGCTGTATCTTTTTAAAACCACGTTTTTTCTATAAGAAAAATAACGTGGTTTTTTGTTTATTCAAGTAACTTACTAAGTTTTAGTTTTTATAAGGTTTTAAAAAGGATGCCGCTTCAATCGGGGCTAAATTATCAGCTAAATTTTAGTCAATCTTTCAATTTTACAATACCTGCCAAGGCTATATTTTATACTATTTTTAAGTCCATTACGTTTTATTCTAGATATATAAACTATTAATCTCTCTTTTCAATTAATACAACTAACCGAATTAAAATGAAAGTAATAATAAGAATAATAAAGTGGGTATGCATTATTTTTGGATTCATTTTGTTTAACTTCTTAGTTACAGAATATCTCTTGAAAGTAAACGGGATTTTTGAAAGTATTCATGAAGCTACACTTGATAGTGAGCTTAAAAGCGCCGATCGTATTTTTGATTTTACTCCCGAAATGGAAGAAAGGCTGCTAGGTCTTAAACTTGGAAATAAATTTGATTTAGAATCTCAAGAAAAAAAGAAGCACATACCGTATGCTGAAGCTGAAAATTACAATCCATATCCTCCAATATTACATCTTTTTAAATCTGATTATGTTATTTATAGTAAGGAATCTGCAGTAAAACAAATCACAATTCTTTCTGGAGAAAGTGACACAACACCTTCGGTTTTAGTTAGTAAGTCGAGAGGTAATTATACGGGCGGCGGCGACTATTTTGTTACATATATATTCTATCAGAACAATATTAATGTCACTAATGGAGTAGTTAAATGTGATTATGATAATATTGATTGGTATTCCTTTCGAGGTGGTAGTTACAACGGTTTTGAAGAAGCGTGGTTTGTAGTTTTTACCTTTTTCGAAATCCTTATCATAATTATTTGGTTAGTTATAAAAAAAAGAAAAACATCAAAAAATACTTATCTTGTCTCAAAATAATAAATTTAAAAAAATCCCTCTCCTTTGGAGAGGCTAGGAGAGGCTTTATGAAAAAACTAGCATTACATTGGAAAATTATAATAGGAATGGTTCTTGGAATCATTTTTGGTTTTATTATGAATACCGTTGATGGCGGAAAAGGATTCGTAGCCGATTGGATTGCGCCATTTGGAACCATATTCATCAATCTTCTAAAACTAATTGCTGTGCCTTTAATTTTAGCATCGCTAATAAAAGGTATTTCCGATTTAAAAGATATTTCTAAAATAAAATCGATGGGATTACGAACCATAGGGATTTATGTGGCGACTACAATAGTTGCTATTGTAATTGGTTTAAGTATTGTAAATGTGGTAAAACCAGGAAACGGAATGCCACAAGAAACCATAGAGAAAATTAAGCTTAAATATGAAAATGATGCCGGTGTAACCGATAAATTAATGAAAGCTTCTGCTCAAAAAGAAGCTGGCCCTTTACAAGCCTTAGTAGATATTTTTCCGAGTAATATTTTTAAATCATTCGCCGAAGCGTCTATGCTTCAAGTTATTTTCTTTGCCATTTTTGTTGGTATTTGTTTGTTGTTAATTGGCGATAAAAAAGCAAAACCATTAGTGAATTTCTTCGATTCTTTAAACGAGGTAGTCATGAAAATGGTAGATTTAATCATGCTTTTCGCGCCTTACGCAGTATTTGCTTTATTAGCAAACGTAATTATTGCTTTTGACGATGTCGAAATTTTAATCAAGCTTTTATACTATGCATTCTGTGTCGTTGGTGGCTTAATTTTAATGATTGGTTTCTACTTAATTTTAGTAAGTGTATACACTAAAAAATCACCAATGTGGTTTTTAAAACAAATAAGTCCTGCGCAACTTTTAGCCTTTTCAACTAGTAGTAGTGCGGCGACACTTCCAGTTACTATGGAACGTGTTGAAGAGCATTTAGGTGTCGATAAAGAAGTATCCGGTTTTGTATTGCCAGTTGGTGCTACCGTGAATATGGATGGTACTAGTTTATATCAAGGCATTGCTGCTGTGTTTATCATGCAAGTTATTTGGCCAGAAGGCTTAACATTTACCAATCAATTGGTTATTGTGTTAACGGCTTTATTAGCGTCCATAGGAAGTGCGGCGGTGCCAAGTGCAGGTATGGTTATGCTCGTTATTGTTTTAGAGTCTATTGGATTTCCTGCGGAATTATTACCTATTGGTCTCGCGCTTATTTTTGCTGTAGATAGACCGCTTGATATGTGTAGAACCGTTGTAAACGTAACAGGCGATGCTACGGTATCTATGATGGTGGCAAAGTCTTTAGGTAAATTACACGACCCAAAGCCTAAAGAATGGGACGATAATTATGAAGCTGTGAAATAAATTTTTAATTTTATTTAGAGATATACCTATTCAATTAATGTAACGCTTTGCGCCTTAGCGTCTTTGCGTGATAAAAGATATTAGATGAGTTCAAATATAACATTAACATCGCCTTTAGTTTCAGTAGAATGGCTTCAAGAAAATAGAAACGTCGATAATCTTATTATTCTAGATGGCACAATCAATAAGGTTTTTGATATTTCATTAGAGCAAATACCAAACGCCAGACTTTTCGATATTAAAAAGAAGTTTAGCAATCTTGACGATCCGTTTCCAAGTGCATTTCCTGCTACAGCTCAATTTCAAGAATCAGCCAGAGATTTAGGTATTAATCACGATAGTGTTATTGTAGCTTACGACGATAAAGGTATTTACTCTAGCGCCCGTGTGTGGTGGCTATTTAAAGCATTTGGATTTAATAATGTAGCGGTTTTAAATGGTGGATTGCCTGCATGGAAAAAAGCAAATTACGACACAGAACTCATGCAGAATTATGAAGGTGAAACTGGCGATTTCATAGCAAACCTTCAACCCAATTACATGAAGTTTTTTGATGATGTAGAAAACGCCGCGAAAAATGAAACTCATAAAATTATTGATGCCCGTTCTGCTGGTAGATTTAATTGTGAAGTACCAGAACCTAGAGCAGGCTTGCGTATGGGAACCATTCCTAACTCGGTTAATTTACCATTTACAGATTTGTTAGAAGATGGTATGCTAAAGTCTAAAAAAGACTTAGCTAAAGCGTTTTATATGGTTGCAGAACAAGACGAACCTATTATATTTTCATGTGGATCTGGACTTACTGCTTGTATTTTAGCTTTAGGAGCCGAACTATCAGGATATAAAAACCTATCTGTTTATGATGGTTCTTGGACAGAGTGGGGGAGTTTAACCACAGGCGATATGGATAACCCAAGCACATGGACTAAAGATGAGTTGTTAGCTTATATTCTAATCTATGTTTCAAATTCTGATTTAAATGAATCGAGAAAAGAAGAAAAATACATTTTAAGTCGTGTTGATAAAGAAGTTTACCATCGAATGAGTGGGCAGTTTGATGCCGATAACGATTACCAAAGCATTCAAAGCATCATTGAAGCTGTAAAAGCCCATGATTATTACCGTAACGATTTAGCTGATTTATTTGCCGATATTAAACTCATGGCATTTGCAGATGGCGATTACGACCCTATGGAACAAATGATTTATAGCCATTTGAAGAAGATTCTTAAAGTGGGTTAATCGTATTTTATAAGATTGATATATTCTAAGTAACTAAAATGTGGATTTTTTGGAAGTTCGTTAAACGTCTCGACTATGGTTTGTTCGGAATTATAAGTAATGATTTTCCGATTAAGCAATTAGCCAAAACTTTTATTTTGTTTTATTTTTTCTATTCTAAAGCTAAATCAAAAGATTTGGCGGACTTTATGAAAACACACTAAACTTTGAATTAAACACCAAACTCCGAATTAATTATAGCCTGTATTTTGTTTTGTTCAGTTTTTTTTTATTTACCATTTTGTTAATCCAAGAAAGGTATTATATTTATCATAGCAATGGATGTAAATCAACTTATAGAACTTCAGGAGTTTTTCGAAAGAAAAGGATGGACAAAATTTCAAGGTCATAAGCATGCCTTAAATAGAATCGGAGATTTAATTTCAACCCTTAACGAGGAAGAACAATACTTAATAAGTCAAATTTTAGACAGGTATCTTTGGGCTCCCAACGAAGAATATAATGCTCTTTTTTTAAGGGCTTTAAATAGAATGCCACCTGCTAAGTTTGAAGGGATTAAAAACATAATCTTTATACCGATTTCCAAAAAAACAGATATGGGAAAGATAAAGAGTTCCCTTGGAATTGCTTATTTATCCAAGGCTAGTTTTATTAAATATTACCCTCGTTATGAGAATCTCAATATAATTCCACTAAAAAATCACCTTGTACTTCAAGATAAAATAGATAAAGGTCATATTAACTTGCAAGATTCATTGATAATTTATTGTGATGACTTTATTGGTTCTGGTAAAACTGTAAAAGATTGTTTAACTTGGGTATTGAGTGAATGTGTTCTTGAAATTGAAAACATAAATATTTTAGGTTTAGTTGGAATGGCTTCGGGATTGAGTAATATTTCTGCGAAATATCAGTCTTGTTTTTTTGGAGAAACAGTTCAAAGAGCAATTACTGATTACTTCAATGGTTCTGAGTCAATAAAATATAAAGATATAATGATTGAAATGGAACGTGATATAGATTGTCATCGCGATTATTCTTTGGGGTTTAAAAAATCTGAAGCAGCTGTTTCGATGGTTCGTACTCCAAATAATACATTTCCTATATTTTGGAATTCTTTCAAAAGAAAGGAACCACATTGTAAACCCATTTTTCCAAGATTTTAAATTATGAAAAAAGAACATTTGCATTTACTCATTGTACTAAAATCTAGTGATAATCTCAATGGAATGAGGAAATATGGTTACGAATATGATGAGATTTTGACCTTTTTAAAAGAGTTAATAGCGAAAGAATATGTCTTGAGAACAAATGAAACTATTGAATTAACAAAATCTGGATATAACAAATTAAAAGAGTTTGATGAAAGTCAAAAAGAGGTTAATTCAAGTGGTATGAGCTCGTGGATTTTACCAGATTACAAGAATAAACTTAAAAGAAAAAGTTCAATATCTGTGCCTTTTATTCCTAATAGTAAAAGTTTAAAAAGGATAATTCAGAAAGTTCAAGAAAATTTGTAACTTTGTATTTAAGTTAGAGTACGATGTCGAACTCCACAAGAGAACTTACTTTCAAGCTATTCAGCCTAAAAAATACTGTTTTGGAAACAGCATTTTTCATGCTGATATTCGTTAGAGGAAATAATAGGAGGGAATTTCAAACCCTCCTTTAATGATTTATGGAGAATAAAAATTACATTGATCGATTTAAAAAAAAGGCACTTCAAAGGAACTTAGAAGAAAATGAAATTGAGGCCTGCTTAAATTATCAATTAATTCTTAATTCAAATGGATGTCCTGTAGTTTATGATGATTTGCATTTATCTAAATTAGTTGGATATCGCATAAATTTTCTTCGAAGAGCTTGCTATTATCAGAAATCATTTTATCGACATTATGAAATACCAAAAAAAGCTGGAGGAACAAGGCTAATTTCTGAGCCTTTACCAAGTTTGAAGGAAATTCAGAGGTGGATTATAGATGTTATTTTAGCAAATGTACCTGTTAGTAAATTCGCTAAAGCATATAAAAAGAATGGATCTGTTTTTAAGCATGCATTTTTGCATAAAAGTCAAGAAGTTGTTTTTGCTTTGGATATTAAGGATTTTTTCCGAAATATAAACGAGAAAATGATTTTCAAAATGTTTTCTAATTTTGGGTATACCAATCATCTTTCAGGGATTTTATGTAAACTTTGTTCACTTGAAAATGAATTGGCACAAGGAGCACCTACTAGTCCAATTATTTCAAATATTTTGCTAAGAGAATTTGATAACTTAATTGGCAATAAAGTTATATCAATGGGAGGGAGATATTCAAGATATGCAGATGATTTAACTTTTTCAGGTAATTTTGATTTTCCATTTGAAGAAATTGTTATTGAAGTAGAAAATATGCTTAATGATTTAGGGTTTAGTTTAAATGAGGCCAAAACAAAAAAAATGCCTAATTATAGGCGTCAAATGGTTACCGGAGTTATTGTTAATGAAAAAGTTCAGATTTCTAAGAAAGATAGGAGAGAAATTAGACAAGCTTGTCATTACATTAAAAATTTCGGATTAAAAAATCACTTAGAAAAGATAGGGGAAACTAGAAGAAATTATACAAATCATCTTATGGGTCGAATTAATTTTGGACTCCAAATGAATCCTCATGATGAAGAACTTAAAAGTTATATGTCTTTATTAAAAGATTTGATTTAATATCAATAATGCAAAAAGATATTTATTGTTTAAGGAAATTTGTGCTGCCTTTATTGTACATAACGCAAAGATAAACTTCCGTTTCTATGAACTTTATCGCTTGACAAACGAATTTAGTTAATTTTTCTCACAAACATAGTTTCAAAACAAGATTAATTATTAACAATTGACATCTACAAATTAATATTTCTATACCGCGGATATTTCAAAGTATATGATAACTTATAAGTATTCGTTTGGTTAGGTAAAATGGTTCGTTTCCATTTTAAAACCCCTTTTTTAGCATCGTAATTTGAGGTTCCGGTTTCAATAGCATCAACCTTTATATCTTTATTTTGACTTACAGGAATTCTGTCTACAATAACAATATCTATGGCTGTTGGTTTGTTGTTTTTTAGTTCGATATCATAGGCTTTTTCTACGATTTTGTTATTACCAATTAAGGCATTTTTCTTGTAGTTGTTAATAGGTTTTCTTTTAATAGCCACATTTGGGTCTACACCTAAAGACACCGTTAAACTATCGGTTACGGCATACGGGTTAATGGTTGTAATACCCGAATAACTGTCTTCAAAATAGATATTCACTTCACCTGGTAATAAATTGTATTGTTGCCATGCTCCAATTTTTGCAGTTAAAAACACATTCTCATTAATTACGGGCGCTGCAAAGTATGAAAACGTTGCTGGAACGGTGTATTTATCAATTTCAATAACGGTAATATTGCCATCGGTTTCTACAGATGTAAGTTTCTGTATTTCAAAATTAGTATTGGTAATACCTTCTGTGATGACATCGCCGTTTGTTGTTAGGCTTCCTTTTTTTGTGGTAACTACAATGACACCATTAGATCCTCTACTGCCATAAATGGCTGTTGCAGAATTATCTTTAAGCACATCGATGCTTGCAATTCTATCTTCATCTAGTTTTTTAAATGCGTTTGCGCTTGTGGTAATGCCATCTACAACATACAATGGTGTGCCTTTAAATTTAAAAGAGCCAGCGCCTCTTATTTTTATGTTTGAACTTGTAGCTCCTGGCGTACCATTTACTCTAACCCCTGCAACTCTTCCAGAAAGCGCAGATTCGACATTTGTACCATAACCAATAACCACAACTTCATCTAACGCCGAAACATCTTCTTGTAGGCTCACATTAATAACACTCGAGTGAATTGGAATAATTTCAGAATGAAACCCAATATATGATACTTCAAGTTCTTTAGCGCCTTTAGGCTCAATTGAAAAATTCCCATCAAAATCGGTAACAGCGCCACGACTTGTACCTTTTAAGGTTATGTTTACACCAGGAATAGGTTCTCCGCTGGCATCTGTAATTATTCCGCTGACTTGTTTTACAAAAGGATTGTGTTTATAGTCATAGCGTTTAGTAGCGTTCTCGGTTTTGTAATTATTATGTCTGCTGACAAAATTTAAGTATTTAGGATTCATTTCTGGCTTTAAATTATTGGTGTTTGGGTCGTTTGTAGAAAGTGTTAATTTAACATCGTCCCAACGAATACCTGTGTTTTGGTACACATGTGCTTTATAATGTAAATCGAGTGGTTTATTAATGTCTTTGGCTTTTAAATCGTAAATAGGAAACCATCCCGCATTTTTAACATTGTATTTTATAACCAAATTAAGTTGCTTGCTTACATTGGTATGAAGTTTAGCTTTTATTTCGCCAGATTGAATTTTATCATCGACATTAAGTTCTTGAAGTTGTTTTTTAATATCGTTAATTTGTTCGGTATACGCACGATTATTTTTTAACGATTTATGAATCAGTTTATTAACTTCAGTCATGCGTGTTCTGTAATAGGCTGCAAACTGTTTTAATTTATCAAGACTAACTACTTCATTTTCGTTGCCCAGTTTTCTGTTTTCTTTTATAATATTGAGTTCTTCTTCGTAACCCGACATAATATCTTCTTCAATGCGCATGGCATCTTTTAACGCTTCGATTTCGGCCTTAAGATTTTCTATAGCTTCAGATTTATCGAGTTTTGATAAATGGTTTATCGCATAGTTTATGGATAAAATGGAAGCATCGTTTAATCCGGAAATTTGAATGCTATTTTCTTGAATGTGAGGGGAGAGTTTAGTAAACGAAAACGCTGTTGTTCCAGCTGGTAATGAGATAGTTGCAGATCGTGTAATTTGTGCTCCATCTACAAAAACGGTGACTGCTTTTATTTTAGATGTTGTAGGATTGGTGTTGTTGGCAAAGGCAAAAGCCGTGAAGCAAAGAAATAAAATGCATAGCTGTTTCATGATGAGTTGTTTTAAGTTTCGAATAAACTTATAACCAATTACACCATTAAAAAACGAAGAATGAGTTATCTGTACTTTTAGTTGAGTTAACTACTAATTTGGGTGAGTTTCACTCTTAACTAAATACTTTTATGGAGTTGAAGAAATAATTATTTTATAAATAAATAGTAACTGTATTATCTTCTACTTTAAAGGTGTTACCGTTTATTTGTACGTCAATAAGATTGCCAAAATCGCAGCATTCATTGGTGTTTGGCGCTGATGTGTTGTAAGATAGACTAGTTATTATTTCAGAATCTATGAGTATTTCTAAAAAGTCAGATGTACTCTTTTTTTCTATATATAGTAAGCCTGAGGCTTTAATGGTAGTAAAATCAAATGTATTTTCAGAAGCGTCTCTTATTATAATTGCTGTATCAGAAATATTATCTTGAAGAATGATGTTTTCGTTTGTGGTATTATCAACTAAATCTATAAGAATAAATGGAGTTGCACATGAAACGGTAGAACAATCTGGTAGACCATCATCTTCGGCTTTACAACAAATACATACTGTAAGTATTATAAAGTAGGCTAATTTCTTTATCATGATTTAAAGCGTTTCTTATTAGATGAGTAAAACTTAGAAAGGTTGCGTTATTGTATTAGAAAAGTACTAGTACCTTTTAAATGCTAATTATTCCAAAAACTTATTCTTCAATTCTGGCGTAGGAATCATACAAGATTCTTTTTTTCCGTACCATTTATATCTATTTTTTGCAATAAAATCGTAAACTAAGTTGCTTATAAAGTCTGGGATGATTAAAAAAATAGTTAATACATTTGTTGGGAAACCTAATTGAGACCCTATTTTTAAAGCAGCTCTCGATTTGTAATGAATCGTTTCTTTTTCAGGATTATATAATAGGATAGAATCTACTTGTGAAGTGTCAATATTAAACTTTTGAATAATTTGTTTTCCAGCGTCACTTTGCAGAGGAGCGAATATAAACTTGTTCTTTTTATCACGTTTTATAACGTATAATACAGAACTATTGCATAGGTTACAAACACCATCAAAGAGGATTAATTTTTTATGTTTTGGGATGTTTATCATTTTTTCATAGATTCAACCAACTCTAATTGGTCTAAGCTAACGTTCGTCGTAAACATACCATAATTAACAACAGCTTTGTTTTTTTCAATTTTGTCGATGGTACCAATGGCGCGTCCGTCTTCCATTCTAACGCGATCTCCAATGCGTATAATAGCCTTTGGTTTTGGTGGTGCTTCTGCCGCTTTTTTCTTTTCGGCTTTTTTCTTTTTCCTAATAACGTTAACCTTCTTTTCGGCCTCTTGTTTTACTTGGTTTTCTTTATGCTTTATGGCTTTTTTCTGTTTTGCAGAAACTCTTTTTCGTTTAGAGTTTTCAATCTGTACCACTTTAAAAAGCTCGTCCATTAAGGCTTTCTTCTGTTTGTTATTAAAGTACTTTTCGGCAATATCGTTAACCTTTTGCCCTAAATATATTAAACGTTGGTTGCTATCATATAATTCTTGATAGCTTTCAAGCTTCTTTTGTATTTTATTATTTATTTCTTCAAGCTTATCGGCTTCTTCTAGTTTTTTCTTTTCGTTTTGCTTTAAAGATTGTCCTGTTTTTTCAAGTCTAGAGCGTTCTTTTTGAAGTTTTGCAATAGTGGCATCAAAACGCACCTTACTGCGTTCAATTTTCTTTTTAGCACGATTAATCAAACTATACGGAATCCCATTTTTTTGTGCTACTTCAAACGTAAAACTACTTCCGGCTTGACCGATAACGAGTTTAAAAAGTGGTTCTAAAGTACGTTCATCAAAAAGCATATTCGCATTTAGCATAAAAGGCATCTCGTTAGCCAATATTTTTAAGTTTGAATAATGCGTTGTAATAATACCGTAAGCCTCTCTATGGTAAAACTCTTCTAAAAAAGTTTCAGCCAAAGCACCACCAAGTTCTGGGTCACTTCCTGTACCAAATTCATCAATTAAAAAGAGGGTGTTTTTATTACACTTCTTTAAGAAATAATTCATTTGCTTTAAACGGTAACTATACGTACTTAAATGATTCTCGATAGATTGATTGTCACCAATATCACTTAAAATTCTGTCAAACAAACATACTTTGCTTCGTTCATGAACAGGGATTAACATACCGCTTTGCAGCATAACTTGTAATAAACCAACTGTTTTTAAAGTGATACTTTTTCCACCTGCATTGGGTCCCGAAATCACAATAATTCTACTGTCTTTTTTTAATGTAATAGTCTGCGGAAATGTTTTTTCTTTCTTCTCTAAATTATTTAAATAGAGTAGTGGGTGATAAGCATCTCGTAATAACATGCTTCTGTCTTCCGAAAACTCAGGAAGTATGCCATTCATAGATTTTGCGTATTTCGCTTTCGCGGAAATCACATCTATATCAATTAAAAAGTTTTGATAATCTTTTAATAATGGTAAAAACGGACGCATAAAATCCGTTACTTCTTTTAAAATTCGAATAACCTCTTCTTTCTCTTCGTATTCTAAATTATTAAGTTCTCTGGTGTATTGTAACGTGACTTCTGGCTCAATATAAACAATGCTTCCGGTTTTGCTGCCGCCCATAATAGAGCCTTTAACTTTACGTCTATACATTGCTTTTACAGCTAATACACGTTTGTTTTCAACTACAGATTCTCGAATATCATCTAAATACTCTAGATTATGATAGTTGGTTAAAGCACTACTAAAACTGGCGTTTATTTTGCCTTTTACCTTGTTAATTGATTGACGTAAATCAAACAATAAGTTCGAGGCGTTATCCTTTATATCGCCAAAACGGTCTACAATACCATCAACTTTTTCAATAAGAATTTTAGTAACCTCAATATGCGATGCAAATTGATTTAAGTTTGGGTAATACTCTTCGAATTTCTTTAGGAAAACGACAATAGCATTTACAGTAATAGACATGGCTACTATTTTTTTTAAACCATGAACTTCTAAATAGGTGTTTTCTATGTTGAGTAATTGTAATTCTTTAGAAATGGTATCGAATCCATGATTAGGTATTCTGTTGTCATTATAAAATGAAGATACGTACTCGTTAGTTAAACCTAAAGAAGCCTTTAATTCTTCTTGAGTTTTAAAGGGCGAAATTTGTAATGCTTTTTCATGCCCAAGTGGTGTAATACAAAGTTCACTAACCTGTTGTAAAACCGTTTGAAACTCTAAATCTTGTAATGTTTTTTCGTGGATGTGTATCATTCCTAAGTATGCGCTCTAAAAATAAAGGAATGCAAAGTTAAACATTATAATGATGATTTTTAGTAATGAAAATTCAAATGTTAAAATGTTAAATAACAGAGTGATATGGTTTTTTTAACAAAACACTAACAGGTCCGTTATGTATTTCTAGTTAACTTCAAACTCAATCAACAATTCATCAATCAAACTATAATCAGTTTTAAAAGCTCAAACATTTAATTTGTTTGAGTTTTTATTTTTTATTCTACTATAAATTTATAGGCTCCATTTTCATCTGAATCAATAATTTTAGATTGAATGTTTATTTGACGGTCGTAGCCTGAGCTTCCGGTAATGTTTACACGTTCTGAATAATCAAGGTTAGGCGTTCCTAAATAGTAAGTTCCTGTTTCTAGAAGTTTTATACCAAATTTACTTGAAAAGTTAACGCTGTTATACATGTTTTTAACTTCAATTAACTCGTCGTAAGTGTTGTCTGCTAAACCATCTAGAATAATAATATTACTATTAGTAACAGCTATTTTTGCTAGTGTGCCAAAGCTTGTTTCTTTATATAAAATGAGGTTGTTATATAGAATAGGGTCTGCGTCTAAGTCTAAAAGATCCGATAGTATTATGGTTTCGTTGTCAACCGTAGTTTGGCTGTTTTTAATTAATGTATTAATGAAAATGGTATCATTTAATTGAAATACAGTTTCATCGTTTTCAATACTAATAATAGTGTCGTTTAATACTTCAAAGTATTCGTAATTATAATCGTCTTCTTCCGGACAACAAAGACCAGCACATAAAGAAATAGTTATAAGTATTAGCGTAGAAAATATTTTCATAAATAAACTTTATTTGTAGATGCAGAAAGTTGCAGATAGTTGCGTCTTAGCCATGAATTGTTTCAGATTTCCCGTAATTAGTAATAATTTCACCTTCAAAATCTATAAGTTCTTGCCAACGTTTATCAACATCAATACCTTTTCCGTATTGACGCGCAAAGCCAATAAAAGTGGTGTAGTGTCCAGCTTCGCTAATCATTAAATCATGATAAAATTTAGATAATTCTGGATCCTTAATGCGTTGCGATAAAAGTTTAAAGCGTTCGCAACTACGTGCTTCTATCATGGCAGAAAACAAAAGTCTGTCAACCATACTTTGTTGCCTGTTTCCGCCTTTGTTCATGAATTTATAAAGCTCATTTACATAATGGTCTTTTCGCTCTCTTCCTAATGTGTAACCACGTTGTTTAATTATGTCGTGAACCATCTGGAAGTGTTCTAATTCCTCTTGAGCCAATTTTATTAACTCGGTAACCAATTCTTCATGCTCACTATTATTAGTAATAATTGTTATGGCATTTGTAGCAGCTTTTTGCTCGCACCAAGCATGATCGGTAAGTATTTCTTCAATATTCGATTCTACAATGTTTACCCATCGTGGGTCTGTTGCTAATTTTAAGCCAAGCATAATTTTTCGTTTTTGTAAAAGTAGGTATAAGATAGAAATTGAAAAAAGACTAGCTAATATAATTTACTTATTCAGTTTTTATCCTTTTTAAAAGCACCACCCAACTTGAGGTTATTGAGTTTGGCGCTTCTCCTATTGCAACACCAATACCGTTAGACACCTTTGTTATGTTTCCATTTTTTAAGGCACCTCCGTGTCTAGGATCAAACCATTTTAAATCAAAATTACCAGAGCTTAAAATATCTATAGCTGTTGACCCGCCATTGGGAAGAAAAATAATATAATGGTCTTTAAAATCGGTTAATAAATATCCTGAGCTTACCGCGGCATTATTACTTTCTAAATTTTGAAAAGGAATATTGTTGTTTTCTAGAAATGCTTTGGCATAACGCATACGTTCATAATATTTTTCATGTAATCTGTAATCATCTGTTTTAATATCACCATTATGAGAATAATAATGAATTCCAGCGCTACCAGCTGTGATTGATGCCCAAAGCGAATTGTTTGTCCAAGTTTCTATATTAGGCAATTTGCTGCTATATGGTTCTGAATATCGAACAACCCATTCCTTATTGTTTTTTGTAGATAAATTTTTTACATTCAAAAGTTCATTATGCCCGTGTGTTATGGTTTGGAAGTTTGCTTGAAGTGATATCGTTGTTAATGCACTTTTACCGGGTAGAGCGGTTAATTCTGGAAAAATACTAAAATCTTTACTTGGTCCGTTATGGACACTAATTAAGTCGTTATATGGACTTAACGATTTAATGTAATTTGCGGCTTCTTCAATATGCGTTGCTTCGTATTCATCGCCACCACTATCCCAATTAGCTTCTTCGCCTAAATTGTAAATTATATTAAGATATCCAAACCGGGCAATCATTTCTCTGTAATATAACTTTCTGCTATTTGAAAATGTTTGTCTAGAAATACCCTCTTGATCTTCAAACCAATTACTGTTTTCAGTTTCTGTTAACACTAATTCTTGTGCCATACCCTTATTATACATATGGTCGAAAACGATTTGCCATTGGTCGAGCTTTGAAACATCATAGGTCGTGTAATCTGTTTTATTTGGAAAAGGATATGCTCTGTCTCCATCGCCTGTTATATTCATAGTTAAAAAATAATGAATATTGAGTCCTTGATTTGCTAAGTAATTTACAGCACCAATAATTTCTGTGCCTTTGCCGTTTTGCCAACTAGGATCTCCGTTTGAATAATTATTTGCTACCTCTTCATAATCATGTCTTGATGGCGTAGCATCAAAATCGTCATACTCTAAAAATGTTTCTGGACTATCGGCACCAATTTCAAAATAGTAATCTCCATTATCAAATTGCGCAAAATCTTTACCTACATATTGTAATTTACCTTTGGCTCTAAAATCGTTGTCTTTAATATCTGTTGCTATAATTTCGAACATTCCAGAATTACCATCTATAGATGTTGCTTTACCATCCAAAGGGTTAGTGCTCACAGCTACGTTTATTCCGCTTCGGAATGATACTGAGTAATTCCATGTACCTATTTCGTTGGGTGTGAAATGACATCGCCATTTGTTTCCGGAAGTAGCGCTAGTTTCGGCAGCATGACCATCGGCTGCAAAGTAACCTGGTATAATATAAACTGCTGATGAAGGAGAAGTGAAGGTTACATTCATCCTGTAATCTAGATATGTTGCAGGTTTTTCGCTTAAATTTAGCCCTTCAAAAGTTAAGGTGGTTTTATGATATTGTTTTAATTGTCCGGTTATTGTTTGACTGTAAAGGGTATTTTGTAAAAAGCCAATAAAACAGATTAAAGACGCTAGTTTTTTTAGATAAGAAAATGCCATATTTTGATTTATGCTAGAATAGTTTGTAGTAATTCAGATATTTAAATAGTTTAACTAATATAATTCCAAATATTTTTATACTTCCCAAGTTGTTTATAAGTATTTAAAAACACTTGGTTTTCAGGAAGAGAAAGAGAAGGGTCTATTTTTAAAACCGATTTAGCATGATGTCTTGCTAATTGTAAAATGTCGTTATCCTTAATAATATCGGCTATTTTAAGATTTAAAACACCACTTTGTTGCGTCCCCATAATATCTCCAGGACCACGTAAACGCAAATCGACTTCTGCAATTTCAAAACCATCACTAGTTCTAACCATAGTCTCCAAGCGGGTTTTGCTGTTTGCGCTCAATTTATGACTGGTCATTAAAATACAGTAACTCTGTTCTGCACCTCGTCCAACACGACCACGTAATTGGTGTAATTGCGATAAGCCAAAGCGTTCTGCGCTTTCAATAATCATAACAGAAGCGTTTGGCACGTTTACGCCAACCTCAATTACTGTAGTGGCAACCATAATTTGAGTCTCACCTTTAATAAAACGCTGCATTTCATAATCTTTATCTGCCGGTTTCATTTTTCCATGAACGATCGATGTTTGGTATTTTGGCATTGGAAAATCTCTTGAGATACTTTCGTAGCCATCTATCAAATCTTTATAATCCATTTTTTCATTCTCCTGAATTAAAGGATAAACAATATAAACTTGACGCCCTTTGTCAATCTCGTCCCGAATAAATTTAAAAACATTCAGTCTATTTTTATCATACCTATGTACTGTTTTTATGGCTTGTCTTCCTGGTGGTAATTCATCAATTATGGAGATGTCTAAATCGCCATAAACAGACATCGCTAAGGTTCTAGGAATTGGTGTTGCGGTCATCACTAAAATATGTGGTGGGATAGCAGAAGCCCCACCAACCTCCCCAGAAGGGAGGCTTTTTAAGCATTTCGAAATATAACTCAAAACGTTATCAATATCTCCTAGAATTTGTTCGTTGGTAAACCTTATAACTTTAAAACCTATTTCGTTTAGAATTTGGGTTCTTAAGTCATCTGCTTCTTTTTGTTCTATGGTATTGTGATATCCACCATCAACTTCAATTATTAAATTCTTTTCTAGATTGATAAAGTCGACAATAAATTCATCAATGATATGTTGTCTTCTAAACTTATAATCTAACTTTTTATTTCGTAAACATTCCCATAAAACAGATTCAGCTTGAGTGCTATTTTTTTTGTTTTCAACCTGTAGTTCTTTTAATAATTTATAGGTCGATGGGCGGGCGGTCATATATTTTTTAAGTAAAGTTTTTACTTCCTCCCCATGGGAGGATTGAGGAGGGCTTTGTGGGTTGCTTTTTTTCCACAATTTACTTCTTTGTTTTACTCCAAATCGATGTTGCTCATCTATAATAGCAAGTCCTAAATTTTTGAATTTTACTTTGTCTTCAAGTAGGGCATGGGTGCCAATTAATATTTGTAATTCGCCATTTTCTAAAGATTCATGAATTAATCTTCTTTTTGAAGTTTTAGTTGAACCAGTTAATATTTCTATATTGATATTCAGTTTGTTGCACCATTCTAATAAACCGTTATAGTGTTGTGCTGACAAAATTTCAGTCGGCGCCATTAAACAGGCCTGATAACCGTTGTCAATCGCCATGAGTATTGACATGAACGCTACAATGGTCTTTCCAGAGCCCACATCGCCTTGTAAAAGCCGATTCATTTGTGCATTACTACCTAAATCTGATCTAATTTCTTTTAGAACGCGTTTCTGCGCGTTGGTTAATTCGAAGGGTAAATGGTCTTTAAAAAACGAATTGAAATAGGTTCCAACTTGATTAAAAGGAAAGCCTTTTATTTTCGATTTATGAATTAAATTTTTGATAATTAATTGCAGCTGAATATAAAATAATTCTTCAAATTTAAGTCTAAATTGAGCTCGTGAAAGTAGTTCTTGATTCTTCGGGAAATGCACATTAAAAAGTGCAGATTGTTTATTGATTAATTTTAATTCTGAACGTAAATTATCAGATAGCGTTTCATTAAATTTTCCGTTAGTTTCAATAAATAATTGTTGCATGATTTTTCCAATCACGCGATTTGTAATGCCTCTATTATTTAATTTTTCGGTAGAAGGGTACACGGGTTGCATGGCGGATCGCATGTTTTTTTCATGTTCTTTTTGCAACTCCAATTCTGGATGTGCCATGCTGAATTTTCCGCTAAACCAATTGGTTTTTCCAAAAGCCACATAGGTTTTGTTAAGCTTTAAGTTTTCTCTAATCCATTTTTGTCCTCGAAACCAAACCAATTCCATCGTGCCAGTTTCATCTTGAAAGGTTGCAACCAAGCGTTTTCCTCGCTTTTGGGCTACTTCTTTAAATCCTGTAATTTTCCCAATAACTTGTACATCGGCATTACTACGTTGTAATTGGTTTATTTTGTAATACTGGGTTCTGTCTATGTATCTATTTGGAAATAAGTTGATTAAATCTTGATACGTATGTATGCCTAACTCCTTACGTAGCAAATCGGCACGATTTGGACCAACGCCTTTTAAATAATCTATGGGAGTTTGTAATTTTACAGACATAAACACAAAATTAATTAATTACTTAGTTTCTTTATGAATTTGAGATGTTTTTATTGGTATTGTTATTTTCTTTTAAAAAAATGGTTGAAAAATATTAAATATAGTATGTAATTCTATTTCATTAGTTAAATTTGATATTCTTAAAAGATAATTTAAAGTATATTGATTGATGAGAAAACTCAACGAATTTATTTGGGAAACACACGGTATTCATGCAGGTACGGAGCAAGATCATGTAAAACATGGTATTGATAAATTAGAAGATATAGTTGATAAAGCTATTGAAGCAGGCAACCCAAGTATTACGTTTATAATTCATTCTCCAAGATTAACAAACTTTCGTTATATCGCTGAAACGGATACAAATGTGAAGTTTATTCGTGGAAATAGATCGTATTTAAATTATCCAAAGCGTATTGCAGATCTTCGTGAGAAATATGACGGTCAAATAAATATAAAATATGGTGTTGAGTTAGAGTGGATGGGACCAGAGATTGGTTTGCAATGGAGTCGATCAAAGATTTTCCAAGCAGAAGATGCAGATTATGTTATTGGATCCGTTCATTTTGCACCAGAAGGATTGCCGTATGATGGCTCTAAAGAGGAGGCTCAAGAATTATTAAAAATGCGCGGAAGTCTTGAAGCGTATTGGGGCGGTTATTTTGATGAAATGACTCAAATGATTCATTGTTTTGGAGATATGATTCAAATAATTGGCCATATCGATTTGCCAAAACTGAATGTGGATATGCCCGAAGCTTTAGTGAATTTTGAAACTAGTGCACACCCATTAGCTAATAAATTTAGAACGCTTTTAGAGCTTATTGCAGATAGAAATTTGTCTCTAGATGTTAATATGGCTGGAAAGTTTAAAGGTGTTGGTGTATACCCTGTTCAAAGTATTCTTAGACGTGCCAACGAACTTCAAATACCGGTTTGTGTTGGTACAGACACACATCACGTGCGTTATTACGGTTTAAATTATAAAGAAAGTTTAGAATATATTCAGGAAGCTGGTTACGAGAGTTATGTAAGCTATTCTAAATTAATTCCTGAAAATCGTACTATTTATGATGATCATGATTTAAAAGTAAAATATACGGTTTTAAATAAAGGTATTGAGTTGCTAAACCAAAGGCTAGATGATAATCAAAGACGAATAATTCCAGATTTTTCTTTTGGTGGTTCTTTTTCTGAGTTTGTAGATTTGTATAGAAGCGCCACAGGAATGGGCGATTATAACGCGATTAGAATTCGAAAGTGGGGCAAATCAATAACCGTTACTAACGAAATACCTAAAAACACACAAACCATTGTTAATGGCTTGTTTTCAGAGCATATAGATTCGCCTGGTGTTATTTCTTCATTGTTTAACACCTTAGCTTCAGAAGGTATTAATGTGGAAACGGCGCGTTTAAAATCGAATAATGATGGTACGGCAGTTGCCTTTTTATCGCTTGATAATGAAAATGGTAAAGTGCAAAGCGCTATAGATTTTACTAAAGGAACAGATACTGGACTTTTTAAAAATTTAACCTATCAAGAAAATGCTGCCATGCCTAATTATTATAGTGAAGGTGTGTATTTACTTGAAATGGATGGCGTAAAATTAAACTTAGCCTTAAGCGATAAGGTAATTTTAACAAAGCATCATAATGCGCCAGGAGTGTTACTAATATTGCTGTCTGCATTGGCTTCAAAGCATATAAATATTAAAGATTTACGTTTAGGAAAATTAAACGATGTTGGATATTCTGCTTTAGCAATTGATGGTGATAGTGATGTTATTCGAAATCTATTATCAAAACTTGGCGAGCAATATTATGAAGCTAATTTAATAGAGTTTCATAGTTTCTAGCAGAAATTTTCTCTTTTGGGTTAATCTTTGCTATATTTAAAATCATGAATCGATTTCTTTTTATTTTATGTTTTAGCGTAAACCTTCTAATGGCGCAACAAACTGAATTTGTTGATTTTAAAGAAGTAAAGACTGTGTTAACTTTTAATCAAATGAAAGTTGATAGTACGGTTTTTAATTCTTATGAAATAAAATTTGATATATTAAAGCAAACCGATTCGGTTTATTTGGATGCTATAAACATGAAATTCCTAAATGTCGCGTTAAACGAAAGCGCTGTAAAATTCAAAAATGATGGGAAGAAGCTTATCATTTATAATCAGTTTGAAGCATCTACAACTTATACGCTCAATTTTCTCTTTTTTGCATCACCTAAAAAAGCCATGTATTTTATTGGTTGGGATGATGATTCTCGAAATCAAATTTGGACTCAAGGTCAAGGTAAGTACACAAGCCATTGGTTACCATCTATTGACGATATGAACGATAAAATAGAGTTCGATATTAGTTGTGTAGCACCAAAAGGTTACGAAGTTATTTCTAACGGAAACATGGTTTCTAAAAGAGAAACGCCAACATATAATTTATGGGAATTTGACATGGAAAACCCTATGTCTAGCTATTTAGTAGCTTTAGTTATTGGTAAATATGATAAGAAGATAGAATATTCTAAAAGTGGTATTCCTTTAGAAATGTATTATTATCCTGAAGATTCTTTGAAAGTTGAGCCAACATATCGTTACTCAAAGCAAATGTTCGATTTTCTTGAAAAGGAAATTGGCGTACCATATCCTTGGCAAAACTACAAACAAGTATCTGTAAAGGACTTTTTGTATGCTGGTATGGAAAATACAAGTACCACAATTTTTGCAGATAGTTTTGTAATTGATTCCATTGCGTTTGTAGATAAAAACTATGTAAACGTAAACGCTCATGAATTGGCGCATCAATGGTTTGGAGATTTGGTTACCGAAGTTTCTGGGACACACCATTGGTTGCAAGAAGGTTTCGCGACCTATTATGCGTTATTAGCAGAACGCGATATTTTTGGAGACGATTATTACTATTGGCGATTGTATGAATATGCCCAAGAATTGTTAGAACAAGATAAAGCTGGCGGAAGCACATCGTTGCTAGATCCAAAATCCAGTAGTACAACGTTTTATAAAAAAGGGGCTTGGGTGTTGCATTCACTTCGAGAGAAAATTGGAGATGAGGCTTTTAAGAGAGGCGTTAAGAACTATTTGAAAAAGCATCAATTTAAAAATGTTGATACAGAAGATTTTATAAGTGAAGTTGAAAAGGCTAATGGAGAGGATTTAAGTGAATTTGTTGAAGTATGGCTTAGGGGTAAAAGTTTTAATTATGATATCGCTTTAGGAAGCCTTAAGAATTCTGTATTTATTCAGGAGTATTTAATGGTTGATTGCGAAGCTTATACTTCAAAATGTAAGGAGTATTTAGTTTCTGGAATTTCAGATGAAGCAAAAATAAAAGTAGTTTCCCAAATTACTAGTCATGTAGATAAGGAAGATTTTAAAAATAGTTTAAAAGTCCGTCAAGCTTTGGCTAAATCAATGACTCAAATCCCTTCAGAATTAAAAACAGAATACGAATCACTACTAAATGATAAATCATATATAACCATTGAAGCGGCCTTATTCAATCTATGGAAAAACTTTCCGCAAGAGCGACAAAAATATTTAGATAAAACCGAAGGTATTCAAGGGTTTAGTGATAAGAATGTTAGAATATTGTGGTTGGCATTAAATTTAGTCTCTGCAGATTTTGAAGATAAAAACATACGCGGTTATTATCAAGAGTTAATAGATTATACGAGTCCTAAATATGGTTTTGAAATTCGTCAAAATGCATTTCAATATTTATATCAAATACAAGCTTGTACTGATAAATGTAAAGAAAACCTTGAACAAGCTACTAAACATCATAATTGGCGGTTTTCTAAATTTGCAAAAGAAATGGTTAAACTAACCAAATAGATATTAAGTTTTATATTTTTGTTTAAATTAAAAAAATGAAAGCATTAGTAATTTCTGGAGGAGGAAGCAAAGGCGCTTATGCAGGCGGTGTTGCAGAGTATTTAATTAAGGAAGAAGGTAGAGATTATGATATGTTTTTAGGCACTTCTACAGGAAGTCTTTTAATACCGCATTTAGCAGCTGGTAAGGTTGATAAAATTCACAAAGTATTTACTAATGTTAATCAAAATAATATATTTAGCGTTAGTCCTTTTGTAATTCGTAGAAAAGGTGATAGAGAGTATGTTTCTATCGATTTTTTAAATTCTTTATGGCAGTTTATTAAAAGAAAACGAACATTTGGAGAGAGTAAGGCGTTACGTCGTTACTTAAAAAAACATTTTACTTATGATGAGTTTAAGGCTATAAAAGAAGCGAAACATGATGTGGTTGTAACGGTCTCTAATTTGTCTAAAAACATTGTGGAATATAAGTCTATTAAAGACTTTAGTTATGATGAGTTTTGCGATTGGATTTGGATTTCTTGTAACTATATTCCGTTTATGTCTTTAGCAAAAAAAGATGGGTTTGAATATGCCGATGGTGCTTTTGGATGCGTAGTTCCTATTCGTGAAGCTATATTGCGTGGTGCAACGGAAATTGACGCCATTATTCTAGAGTCTGAGAGTATGCAATACAATAAAGTGCTTGGTAAAAATCCTTTTTCGTTGATGTTAAGCTTATTTGGGCACCTTTTAGATCAGGTTGAGCGTAGTGATATTTTAATAGGGAAGTTGGCAGCAAAAAATAAAGATGTAAAACTCAATCTATATTATACACCCGCAAAACTTACCGAAAACTCATTAGTGTTTAATAAAAAGTTAATGACTTCTTGGTGGCAACAAGGTTATTATTATGCAAAACAAAAGTGCGAACATGCACGATCTAATGAGTTGCGAGAAAGTGATTTACCACAAGTCTGAAACTTCTTCTTTAATAAAAGAAAGCGCTGCATCGCTAGGTGATCTGCGCTCCATCATTTCTGTTAAAACAACTTCTCTTAGCTTATTTGCAGTATCTGTTTTTTCTAACATACTGGCTTTTCTAATCAATTGAATTGTCGCATTTTTCGCTGTTGTTATGATGTTCCAGCATTTATCGCTAATGTAAATTTGTTGCGATAAATTATGTTCAAATTCTTGCTCTATACTTTGTATAAGTAAGGATTCGTAATCTTCTTTATTTGAGGATATTGGAGTTATTCTAATTAATAGTTTGGAAGGCGAAAGACGTTCTAAAAAAAGCGCCATACGTTCATAAGCTTGGAGGCGCAATGGCATTGCATTTACCTGCATATCTTTTTTTAATAAGAACCGTCTACGACCATCTTCATTTTTGGTATGCTCTTTAAAAAAATAATAGGCAATAACTCCTGTTATTAATGAAGGTATTGCAAATAAAAAAAGGTCTAGAATTCTACTAATTTCCATAAAAAGATAATTTTATTACAAACATAGGTGGTTTGTGTTTATTGGACAAAAAATATTTTAAACTATTATGTTTAATGCTAGTTTTTAAAACGTGATGCTTGTTTTAATTTAAAAGGTTCTACTTTAGTTTGCGCAAGGGATAGTAGTGGATAGCCCAAAGCCTGACGAAGGAAGTGCGAGGACTTGTAACGGATAGCCCGACCCTTGTGGTTGCGCCCAAAAAAACATAAAACCAAAAGAATATAAGTGTTTAGCTTATTTAAGTAAGCCTGTAACCTGTAACCTGTGACTGCGATGAAAACTTATTCCACACCTCCCAAATGCATACAATCTTTTAAATGTTGCACCCCTTTAAATGGTACTGGTGTTTTCTGGTACATAAAGGTTCCGTTTAGTTCTTTTGAAAGGTTATGGTCGTCAACATTAATTTCAATATCGCTCATTTTAAACTCGCATGGGTGCTCGTAACCAGCGGCATGTGTAATTTCTATAAACTCTTTTCTAAAGGTTTTAAAATATTGTGCTAAACGCTCAGATTTTAAAGGTACATTAATACCGTTTTGCGTCCATTTTTTTTGAGTAGCAATTCCAGCAGGACAGCGATTGGTATGGCAAATTTGAGCTTGTATACAACCAATACTCATCATAGCTTCACGAGCCACGTTTATGCAATCTACACCCATTGCAAGCGCCATAGCTGCTTTGGCAGGAAAACCAAGTTTACCACTACCTACAAACACGATACGTTCACTTAAGCCTTTAGATTGAAATAGTCTGTATAAATCACTAAACCCATAAACCCATGGTAGTGAAACGTGATCTGCAAAACTTGGCGGCGCTGCACCTGTTCCGCCTTCACCGCCATCAACGGTAATAAAATCAGGGCCTTTTCCTGTGGCTTTCATTATGTCGGCTAACTCTTCCCATTGCTCTAATTTTCCAATAGCGGCTTTAATGCCTACTGGTAAACCTGTTTCTTTGGCAATTTTTTCTATAAAATCGACCATTTCTGGAACATTAGAAAATGCTTTATGAGTAGGAGGAGATAGTACATCTTTACCAACTTCAACACCTCTAATTTCTGCTATTTGCTTTGTTATTTTTGCACCTGGTAAAACACCACCTTTTCCTGGTTTAGCACCTTGCGATAGTTTTACTTCTATGGCGCGTATAAAGGGGTTCTTGTTTACAAGGTCGACCATTTTTTCCATTGAAAAACCACCGTCTTCAGATCGAACTCCAAAATACCCAGTACCAAAATGGAAAACCACATCACCACCATTACTGTGGTATGGTGATAATCCACCTTCACCGGTATTATGGTAGGCTCCTGCTATTTTTACGCCTTTGTTTAAAGATTCTATCGCTTTTGCGGAAAGCGAACCAAAACTCATAGCAGATACATTAATTATAGAAGCAGGTCGATATGGTCGTTTTCGTTTATTGAATTCACCCATTACCTTTGCGCAAGGCAAAAAGGTTTTATCGATTTTATGAGGATGATTTTCTGGTAATTTAAAAGGCATCATAGCATTATTTATAAAAATATGCTGATGCGCATGAATATCTCTATCCGTTCCAAAACCTTCGTAGTTGTTTTCTTTTTTTGCCGAAGCGTAAATCCAACCACGCTCTATACGATTAAATGGTAATTCTTCTCTGTTATTAGCCACAAAATATTGGCGCATTTCCGGACCTATGCTCTCTAGCCAATAGCGTAAATGCCCAACAATAGGGAAGTTATGACTAATAGTGTGCGATCGTTGAAAAAATACATCTCGTATAGCTACAAATGCTAAAACGATTAAAATCCAACCCCACCATGCTATACTTGAGAAAAACTGTAATACTAAATCCATAGGTTCTTTTTATAAAGTCTAAATATATTCAAAATTCATGAATGCAAAAATATCTTTTAATTGTTTATAATTATTAATAATTCTGAAGGGAAAAAAGTATAACAATGGTTATTTTCACGATATAAAAATGAAGATGATTTGGAAAAGTATTTAAGCCAGTTAAACGAAGCACAATTAGAACCTACAATTCAGGTTGATGGCCCTATGATTGTTATTGCTGGCGCAGGTTCAGGAAAAACACGTGTATTAACATTTCGTATTGCTTATATGATGAGTAAGGGTATTGATCCCTTTAATATTTTGTCGCTTACGTTTACAAATAAAGCGGCTAAAGAAATGAAAGAGCGTATCTCGACAATTGTTGGTGCTAGCGAATCTAAGAATTTATGGATGGGAACCTTTCACTCCATATTTGCAAAAATATTAAGGATAGAAGCAGATAAATTAGGGTACCCAAGTAATTTTACTATTTACGATTCTCAAGATTCAGGACGATTGATAGCCTCTATAATCAAAGAAATGAATCTTGATAAAGATATTTATAAATACAAGCAGGTTTTAAGTAGAATTTCATCTTACAAAAATAGTTTGATTACGGTTCGTGCTTATATGCAAAACCCAGAACTTAAGGAGGCTGATGCTATGGCAAGACGCCCAAGAATGGGAGATATTTATAAAGAATATGTAGACCGCTGTTTTAAGGCAGGCGCTATGGATTTTGATGATTTACTGTTGAAAACCAATGAGTTGTTAACGCGTTTTCCAGAGGTTTTAGCTAAGTATCAAAACCGATTTAAATACATTTTGGTAGATGAGTATCAAGATACAAACCACTCGCAGTATTTAATTGTTAGAGCTTTATCTGATAAATTTCAGAATATTTGTGTGGTAGGTGATGATGCGCAAAGTATTTATGCCTTCCGTGGCGCGAACATTAATAATATTTTGAATTTCCAGAATGATTATGACGATGTAAAAGTGTTTCGATTAGAACAGAACTACCGTTCTACAAAAAATATAGTAAATGCAGCTAATTCAATCATTGATAAAAATCAAACGAAACTTGATAAAATCGTATGGACAGCCAATGATGAAGGTGAAAAAATAAAAGTACACAGGTCGTTAACCGATGGTGATGAAGGGCGTTATGTAGCAAGTACTATTTGGGATAGCAAAATGCAAAATCAGCAAATGAATAGCGATTTTGCTATTTTATATAGAACCAATGCACAATCACGGTCTATTGAAGATGCATTAAGAAAGCGTGATATCCCTTATCGAATTTATGGTGGCACATCCTTTTATCAGCGAAAAGAGATTAAAGATGTTATTGCATATTTAAGGTTGGTAATAAACCCGGCTGATGAGGAAGCCTTAAAACGAATCATTAATTTTCCAGCAAGAGGTATTGGTCAAACTACAGTAGATAAACTTATTGTTGCTGCAAATGGGTACAATCGTACCATTTTTGAGGTGATGAAAAACATTGATAAAACCAATGTTAATATAAATTCTGGAACCAAAACAAAACTTCAAAATTTTGTAACGCTAGTAGAAAGCTTTCAAGTACTCAATCAAACTGCAGATGTTTTTGAGTTAGCAGAACATGTTACCAGAACCACAGGTATTATTAAAGAATTCAATAAAGATGGCACGCCAGAAGGTGTGGCTAAAATGGAAAATATTGAAGAGCTTTTAAACGGTATGAAAGATTTTGTGGAAGGGCAAAAAGAAATTGCCGATACCACAGGGTCTTTAGCAGAGTTTCTTGAAGATGTTGCTTTAGCTACAGATGCCGATGCTGATAAAGGCGATCCAGATCACGTTGCCTTAATGACGATTCACTTAGCAAAAGGCTTAGAGTTTTCTAATGTGTTTGTTGTTGGTTTAGAAGAAGATTTATTCCCAAGTGCCATGAGTGGAAATACACGTGCCGAATTGGAAGAAGAACGTCGTCTTTTTTACGTAGCCGTTACCAGGGCAGAAAAGCAAGCCTATTTAACCTATGCCTTATCAAGATACCGTTGGGGGAAATTGGTAGATTCTGAGCCTAGTCGTTTTATAGATGAAATTGATGAGCAATATTTAGATAATGTAACTCCAATTGAAGAACGCAGATTTAACCCCATGCTTTCTGCCGATATTTTTGGAGATGTAGAGCCAGCTAAGGCTAATCCAAATAAAATTAGATACAAACCTGCTAAAAAACCAGTATTCAAAAAAGGGAATTCTGCTAAAAAAGAAACAGAAAAATTTAAGGTTACAACGCCTAAAAATTTAAAACCCGTAACTAAAAGTCAAGGCGAAGCCAATTTGTTTGATAATAAATTAGCTGTTGGTAATCTTGTTAAACACTTACGTTTTGGAATAGGAGAGGTTAAGAAAATTGAAGGAGCTGGAGCAGATACTAAAGCCGAAATTAATTTTCAGCATGGTGGTGTAAAAAAGCTATTACTTCGTTTTGCTAAGCTGGAGGTTATTGGGTAAAAACTTATAATGCTAATAAAATGCTTTTGTGTTTTTAGTTAAATCAGTTTCCAAGTGTCAGTTCGAGTGATTTTTTTAGTAAAAAATCGTATCGAGAACTATTATGAAAGATGAAATTCTAATTTTTAATACCTGCCAGAAACAGACAGTCATGTATAATTCATTTTTGATTCTAAAAATACTTGAATAGACAGTATTTTATCTTAATGCATAACGAGTGATGTTAAAGTTTTATTAAAGCCCGCCAGTTTATTTTTAATAAAGCATCTAAATTTTAATAAACATATAATCAATTACGATATGAGAGTTTTTCTTTTATTACTGTGCGCCTTAAGTTTTAATATTACGCAAGCCCAACCAGGTGGCGGCGGTGGCGGTGGCGGAATGCGAGGAGGTCAAGGCGGTGGCATGGGCCAAGGCGGTAGTATGCAAGAACGCCAAGAAAGACCAGAATTTAATGCGTCTCAAATGGCAGGTATCTTTTCTTATGATGATAAAGAAGTTGTAAAAAAAATAAAAATTAAAAAGAAAGATAAAGACTTAATACTTAATGTTAGGCAAGCTATTAACAAATACAATACTAACGTTCAAGAAATAGCTTTATTAAACAAAGATAATTTTGACACTTTAAACGTGTTTGTGAATACCATAATGAAATCTGCCATGCAAAATAGAAGGCAACAACAATCAGGCTATGGTATGCAAAGCGGCGGAGGTATGCAGGATGATAATGATATGCAGAATGATGACAGTAGGAATGTTATGAGAAATACTATGCGGTTATCAAAAGAAAAAATAGAACCAGCAAAAATAGCTGTTCAAGAAGAAGAAATGAAGCTGAATAAAAATTTAGAGTCTATTCTTGATGAAAAACAGTACAAAAAATGGTTAAAATATCAGGAAGACACAAAAGAAGCCATGCAACCAGAAAAACCATCTAATAATCGTCAGAGCCAGAATCAAGGCGGCGGCGGAATGCGTGGCTCCGGTGGCGGAGGTGGCGGTGGCGGAATGCGTTAGTTTAAATGCACTTGGATAAACGCTTTAAGCTTTGTCCAAGTGTCTAGTAATTCTATGCCATCCCAACCATGTCCTTCTTCAGGATATAAGGTAAATTCATTTGTAACATCAAGACTTAAAAGTTTATCGCGCATTGCGATACCTTGGGTTGTTGGTATTAAAGGATCCTTACCACCATAAAATAAAATAGTGGGTGGTGCCGTTGTTTTTACTTGATGATATGGGCTAATTTCTTCCAGAAATGCCGTTTCAGTACTAATACCAAATAAGTCTATTAATGGTTGAACAATTGGGTTTGCATCTTCCAAATAAGCTGGATCTGTAAAATTAGTTGGTCCAACTACACTACAAACCATTTTAACATTATTAGCAGAGTCAAAGGCATAACTCCATAATAACGATAAATGCGCACCAGCGCTTACACCAATAAAGCCTAAAGTGTTAGATATGGTATATTTAGAATTATTGGTTTTTAAATAATTTATAACCGAGGTAATATCATTAATCTGCATTGGGTAAGGCGAAATATTAGTGTCTGCCAAACGGTAATTAATATTAGCTATGGCTTTGTTTGGAAATTCTTGACGAATAAGTGTTACAAAAGCATTCATTTCACTTTTATCGCCAGAAGACCACCCACCGCCATGCACTAATACTAAGATTTCGGTATCTACAGTTCTATTGGCAGGTAAGTACAAATCAAAAGTTTGGTTTACATCATCGCCATAACTTATGTTTAAAGCTTCGTAATATTCAGACGGATTTAATCCCGTTTCTGTTTCTTCAATAGTGTTATTCTCACTAGAACAACTAAAAACGAATAGGATTACTATTAAATTAAATACAACAACCTTTAGAAATTTCATAAATTAGAAATATATTTACTTAAACGAGTTGACAATATAATTATTATGGCGGAATTTATACGAATTTATAAGGAAAACCCGAACCCTAAGGAGATAAATAAGGTTGTTAAGATATTAAAGAAAGGCGGATTAATTATCTATCCTACCGATACCGTTTATGGCTTAGGCTGTGATATTACTAATATTAAGGCTTTAGAAAAAGTAGCTAGAATTAAAGGTGTTAAGTTAGAAAAGGCTAATTTTTCATTCATTTGTCACGATTTAAGTAATTTAAGTGATTACGTAAAACAAATTGACACCTCGGTTTTTAAAATATTAAAACGCGCACTTCCGGGGCCATATACATTTATACTTCCGGGTTCAAAATCGTTACCAAACCCGTTTAAGAAAAAGAAAACAGTTGGTATTCGTGTGCCAGATAATACTATTGCTTTAGAGATTGTAAAGCAACTTGGTAACCCCATTATATCAACCTCTATTCATGACGAAGATGAAGTTTTAGAATATACCACAGACCCAGAATTAATATTAGAAAAATGGGATAATTTGGTCGATTTGGTAATAGATGGCGGTTATGGTGATAACGAAGCCTCAACCGTAATAGATTTATCAGAAGAAGAACCTATAGTTGTAAGAGAAGGCAAGGGGAGTTTAGAAATTTTTTAAAAGCATCGTTTTTTTTAAAGCATAAAATGAAACTAAATGTCAGTTCGAGTGATTTCGATGTTTTTTTTAAATCGTATCGAGAACCAAATTAATCGTAAAATTCACTCGAAACGACAGCGTTTCTATAATTATAAATTAAAACCAAAACATGAACATATCAGAAATTAGTAGTGATATCCCTTTATTTGCAAACGACACCATAATCTTTGGTGTTTTAGCTGTAACGCTAGCACTCATATTTTATTCATCTAGTTTACCACAGTTTTCAAAATTTTACAAAATAGTTCCAGCGCTTTTATTATGCTATTTTATACCGTCTGTATTGAGTTCCGTGGGGTTAATAGCAGATAAATGGATAGATGTTTCGGCAACCATACAACATTTACAATCCGTATACGGAAATTTAGAAGGAGTCACCAATTTAAATACGTTAAAGGAATATATAGTTGCTCACAATATAGAAGCGGCTTCATATTCACAGTTTATCGGCGGAAGCAAATTGTATTATATGGCTTCACGCTTTTTATTACCAGCATCCTTAGTACTTTTAACCATGAGTATCGATTTAAAAGGCGTTTTTAAATTAGGCTCAAAAGCATTAATTATGTTTTTAACGGCTACAGTTGGTGTTATGATTGGTGGTCCTTTGGCTATTTTGTTTTTTAATTATGTAGCACCAGATATTTTAATAGAGGTAGAAGGCACCGAGTTATGGAAAGGCTTATCAACCGTTGCCGGAAGTTGGATTGGCGGCGGCGCCAATCAACTAGCCATGAAAGAGCAATGGGAGGTAAGCGATAGCCTGTTTAGTATCATGGCCGTAGTAGATGTTTTGGTTGCCGAAGTCTGGATGGCATTTTTGTTACTTGGCGTTGCCAAATCAGATAAAATAGATAACTACTTCAAAGCCGATAATTCGTCCATTACAGCACTTAAAAACAAAATGGAAAAATTTACTTTAGATACCGCTAGAGTGCCTTCTTTTAACGACTTAATAATTCTTTTAGGTATAGGTTTCGGAGTCACTTCAATAGGGCATATAGTAGGCGATAACCTCGGGGTTTGGATAAAAGAAAACGCACCCTTACTGGTCGATTTCGGATTAGGAAGCTCCTTTTTCTGGTTAATTATCACAGCTACAACCATTGGCATCATCCTATCGTTTACAAAAATAAAAAGTTACGAAGGCGCAGGCGCAAGTAAAATTGGGACTGTTTTTATTTACATTTTAGTAGCATCCATAGGTATGAAAATGAATTTAAATGCCATTGTAGAAAACATAAGTTTATTTGCCATTGGCTTTGTCTGGATGATCATTCATGTAGGCTTACTCTTTATAGTCGCTAAAATTATAAAAGCACCCTATTTCTTTTTGGCAGTAGGCTCTAAAGCCAATATTGGTGGTGCAGCTTCTGCACCCGTTGTGGCTGGTGCTTTTCATCCGTCGTTAGCGCCTGTGGGTGTATTGTTAGCGGTATTAGGCTATGCTTTAGGCACGTATGCGGCCTTTGCCTGTGCTTTAATGATGAAGTGGGTGAGTTAGTTTTTGAATTCCACTTCGAGTAATTCTGAAGTATGAGGAATTGTATCGAGAAGTTGGGCGTTACCACAAGGGTCGGGCTTTCACTACTC
This sequence comes from Algibacter sp. R77976, assembly GCF_044594645.1. Taxonomy (GTDB): domain Bacteria; phylum Bacteroidota; class Bacteroidia; order Flavobacteriales; family Flavobacteriaceae; genus Algibacter_B. Next base: position 3,107,568 of record NZ_CP138989.1, on the reverse strand, counting down.
AATCCCTCCTGCGTCGGGGATTTCAAACATGCCGTTCAATCCCTGCCTGCCGGCAGGCAGGCCTAACGCGGGTTCGTTTGCTACTTGGTTTTAAAATTGAACGTTATTTTAATTTTGTATGGGTTCGGTTAATACAAAGATAGGTTTCCGTTTTAATGAAATTTATCGATTGTAAAATAAATTGAGCTAATTATTCACTCGTATCATCCTAAAAAAAGTTACATTTTTTAATTAATCCAATAATAAGTTTACAAATAATTCTTAGTCTTGTTTTTGATTAAGAATTTTCTTTATGTGCTGGTTAAAAATCACATAATTTCATTATTTTTAGATTCTCTCTAAGAATTTATAGCACAAAAAGCAACAATTAAAAAAAGCGATTCGTGAGAACCGCTTTGAATGTTTTCACAACGGAATAATCCTTATTGTGAATTGATTTCAAATTGTACTGCAATATAACAAAATGTTTTTAATTGAAATTACGGGTTTCAGTAAATTAAAAACTTAAATAATTAGCAATTTTAAAGTATTAAAGAAAACATAAAATAATATATGAAAAAAGTATTAGGTTTAGATTTAGGAACCGCATCTATAGGTTGGGCGTTGGTTAAAGAAGCGGAGAATGAAGAGGAAACTTCTGAAATTATAAAACTTGGTGTTCGTGTAAATCCGTTATCTGTTGATGAAAAAACTGATTTTGAAAAAGGAAGACCACTTTCAATAAATGCCGATAGAACATTAAAACGAGGAGCAAGACGTAATCTGCATCGATTTAAACTTAGAAGAAAAAATTTAATTGAATTACTTTTAAAAGAAAACTTTATTGATAAACAAACGCTTCTAGCAGAAACAGGCAATTCTTCAACGTTTGAAACTTTAGCATTTAGAGCAAAAGCTGTAAAAGAAAAAATTGATTTAGAGGCTTTTGCAAGGGTACTTTTGGCTATTAATAAAAAAAGAGGTTATAAAAGCAGTAGAAAAGCTAAAAATGAAGAGGAAGGAAGTTTAATTGATGGGATGGCAGTTGCCAAAGAAATGTATGACCGCAAAATTACACCAGGACAGTTAGTTTTAGAATTACTAGAAAAAGGTAAAAAGTTTATTCCTGATTTCTATCGCTCAGATTTAAGAGCAGAATTTGATGCTATTTGGGAATACCAAAAGCAATTTTATCCAAAGGTTTTTACGGATGAGTTTTATAAAGCGTTAGATGGACAAGGACAACAAAATACTAGAAAACGATTTTTAGCAATACATGAAATTTATACTGCTGAAAATAAAGGGAAACGAGATGCAGTAAAACTACAACATTATAAATGGCGAGTATCCGCACTTTCAAAAAAGTTAGAATTACCTGAAGTTGCTTATGTTTTAGTTGAGATTAATAACAATTTAAATAACTCTAGTGGTTATTTAGGAGCTATTAGTGATAGGAGTAAAGAGTTGTTTTTTAATAAAGAAACTGTTGGTGAGAATTTATATAATCAAATTCAAAAAAATCCACATACTAGTTTAAAAAACCAAGTATTTTATAGACAAGATTATTTAAATGAATTTGAAGAAATTTGGGAAAAGCAAGCAAAATTTCATCCAGAATTAACAAATAAATTAAAAGATGAAATTAGAGATATTGTCATCTTTTATCAGCGTAAATTAAAATCACAAAAGCACCTTATTTCTATTTGCGAATTTGAAAAGCAACATAAAGTGCTTCCTAAATCTTCCCCGTTATTTCAAGAGTTCAAAATATGGCAAGTTTTAAATAATGTACAATTTAAAAACAAAGAAACTAAAGCAATTAAAATTTTAAATGAAGATGATAAAACATTGCTTTTTGAAGAATTAAATCTACGAGGGAATTTAAAAACCGATGAAGTTTTAAAGTTGATGGAATTACCTAAAAAACTTTGGACTTTAAATTATAAAGAAGGTTTAGAAGGCAATTCTACTAATAAAGCTTTATATAATGTATATCAAAACATTGCGGAAAACGAAGGTTATGGATTTGATTGGGCTAAAAAAACTGCTAAAGAAATAAAGGATGAATTAAAAAATATATTTCCAATAATAGGTATTAAAGCGGAGGTTTTGGACTTTGAAAGTGCTATTGATGGAAATAATTTTGACAAACAATTAAGCTATCAACTTTGGCATTTATTATATGCAACCGAGGATGATGTGAAGTTAAAAGAGGAAGATGTATTATTGTTTGGCAATTCGAATACGTCATTAAAAAAGAATCTTTTTAACAAATATGGTTTTAAAAAAGAATACGGAGATATGTTGGCTGGAGTTTCTTTTCCTCAAGATTATGGAAGTTTAAGTGCAAAAGCTGTTAAAAAAATATTACCATTTTTAAAAGAAGGTCATGAGTTTTCTGAAGCTTGCAAATTAGCAGGATATAGACACTCTCATCACTTAACAAAAGAAGAAGCTAAAACAAGAATTTTAAAAGACACTTTAGAATTGCTTCCTAAAAATAGTTTAAGAAATCCTGTTGTAGAGAAAATTTTAAATCAAATGATTAATGTAATTAATCAAGTGATAGAAACTTACGGGAAACCTGACGAGGTTAGAATAGAATTAGCACGAGAGTTAAAAAAATCTGCTAAGGAAAGAGCAGAAACTACAACTTATGTAAATGCTGGAAAAAAACTGCATGAGGATATTCGAAAAATTTTAGCTAAAGATTTTGGTATTAAAAACGCCTCTAGAAATGATATTATTCGTTATAAACTTTATGAGGAGTTAAGCACAAATGGTTATAAAAGTCTTTATACAAATAAATTTATACGAAAAGAGCAGCTTTTTTCATCTCAAATTGAAATAGAACATATTATTCCTAAGGCAAAACTATTCGATGATTCGTTTTCAAACAAAACATTAGCATTTAGTACGCCAAATAAAGATAAAGGAGATTCTACTGCTTTTGATTTTATTGAAAACAATTATGCTTCAGATTTAGAAAATTATCAGGCACGAGTAAAAGCATTATATGATGCAAAAGCTATTGGTAGAGCTAAGTATAATAAGCTATTAATGAAAGAAAGCGAATTGCCCGATGGCTTTATAGAACGCGATTTAAGAAACAGTCAATATATAGCAAAGAAGGCAAAGCAATTGTTGCTAGAGGTTTTTAGAACGGTAAATACTACAACGGGAAGCATTACCGATAAGCTTCGAGAAGATTGGGATTTAATTAATGTAATGAAAGAGTTAAATCTCCCTAAATACAAAGCATTAGGATTAACCGAAATTCAAGAACGAAAAAATGGTAAAAAAATCGAACAAATTATTGATTGGACAAAACGTAACGACCATCGTCATCATGCCATGGATGCTTTAACCGTTGCTTTTACCACATACAACCATGTTAATTATTTAAATCATTTAAATGCATCAAGAAATGAGAAGAATAATGAGCTTTTTGCCGTAAGAAATAAAATAACAAAAATGTATGGACGAGACGAAGGACGTAAAAAACGAAAGTTTGTTCCTCCAATGCCTTATTTTAGGGAAGAAGCCAAAGAACATATCGAATCGATTTTAGTATCGTTTAAAGCAAAAAACAAAGTCGTTACAAAAAACAAGAATATAATTAAAACTAAAAATGGCTATAAAACTGTTGTTCAGCTTACTCCACGAGGGCAATTACATAAAGAAACCGTTTATGCTGGTAGAAAAAAAGCCGTAGTGAAAACCGAAAAAATATCTGCAAAATTTACTTTAGATAAAATAAATCAAGTTACTAAACCATTGTATAGGGCAGCATTATTAAAACGGTTAGAAGAACATAATGGAGACCCTAAAAAAGCATTTTCTGGTAAAAATAGTGTGACTAAAAACCCAGTTTTATTAGAAAATGGGAAAATGATACCAATAGAAGTAAAAACTCAATATTTCGAAACTATTTTCACCATTAGAAAACCTATAAATCCTGATAATTTTAAAGATTTAAAAAGTTTACAAAAAATTCAAGATTTAAAGGTTAAAGAAATTTTAGAAAACCGATTGAAAGCATTTGGTGGTAAAGCAAAAGAAGCCTTTTCAGATTTAGATAAAAACCCAATATGGTTAAATAAAGAAAAAGGTTTACAAATTAAAAGAGTAGCGATTTCTGGTGTTAGTAATGTTGAAACTTTGCATCATAAAAAAGACCATTTGGGTAAAGATTTTTTAAATGAAAAAGGAGAACAAGTACCTGCTGATTTTGTGAGTACAGGAAATAATCATCACGTTGCTATTTATAAAGATTCAAATGGTAAATTACAAGAAAAGGTAGTTCCTTTTTATGAAGCAGTAGCTAACGTTAATGCCGATGTCTCAATTATTGATAAGGAATATAATAAAGAAAAAGGGTGGGAGTTTTTGTTTACAATGAAACAAAATGAAATGTTTGTTTTTCCTTCTGATGATTTCAGTATTAATGAAATTGATTTATTGGATAAAGCTAATTATACCTTGATTAGTCCTCATTTGTTTAGAGTTCAAAAAATTGCTACTAAGAATTATATGTTTTGTCATCATTTAGAAACAAAAGTTGTTACAAATGAAATTTTGAAAACCAAAAAGAAATTGTCCCAAATAACCTATAATTTTATTCAAAGCACAGAGCCATTAAGAAATTTAGTGAAAATTCGTCTTAATCATTTAGGAGAAATAGTCCATGTTGGGGAATATTAAGTTTGAACTATGATTAAAAAAACCATATACATAGGTAATTCTTCATATTTGAAAATTAAACAAAACCAAATGCTAGTTGAGGATGTTGAATCTAAAACTATTAAGGGGAGAGTTCCTATTGAAGATATGGCGTTGTTGGTTTTAGACCATTTTCAAATAACCATTAGCAATCAATTATTAATTCGTTTGCAGGGCAATAATGTGGCTGTTGTAAATTGTGATGCGCACCATTTGCCTTTAGGTTTAATGTTGCCTTTGTATGGGCACTCAGAATATTCAGAAAGAATTAAAAGTCAACTTAAAGTATCTGAGCCTTTAAAAAAGCAATTGTGGAAGCAAACTGTTGAGCAAAAAATTAGAAATCAAAAATCGCTTTTAGATTTAAGCAGCAAAGCATCCGAACCATTATTGACTTATAGTTTAGAGGTTAAAAGTGGCGACGCAACAAATAGAGAAGGCATGGCAGCACAGTATTATTGGAGACATCTATTTAATGATTTTTCGAGAAGTCGTTTTGGAGCAGAACCTAATAATTTGCTGAATTTTGGGTATGCTATTTTGCGAAGTATCGTGGCTAGAGCTTTGGTTAGTAGTGGCTTGTTGCCAGTTTTGGGTATTTATCATCGAAACAAATACAACCCTTACTGTTTGGCCGATGATATTATGGAGCCGTACCGACCTTTTATTGATAAATTGGTTTTTAATTACGTTTCAATGCATGGCATTCAGGAAGAATTAACTAGAGAGATAAAAGCTCATATTTTAACAATAGCCACTCAAGATGTTAAAATAGAAGGTGTAATAAGACCTTTGATGGTAGCCGTTACGACTACCACCGCTAGCCTCTATAAATGTTATACAGGCGAATTAAGACAAATAAAATATCCTGTGTTAGATTAACAACATAAATATGTTAACCGAAAACCGTTATAATGCTTATAGAATTATGTGGGTACTTGTGTTTTTTGATTTGCCAACGGAAACTAAAAAAGAACGAAAAGCGGCTAGCCAGTTTCGAAAAAAATTGCTAGATGACGGATTTACAATGTTTCAGTTTTCCATTTATTTGCGACATTGCCCAAGCAGAGAAAATGCAAAAGTACATACAAAACGAGTAAAGCGAAGTTTGCCCAAACACGGCAAAGTGTGTATTTTAGAAATAACCGATAAACAATTTGGTAATATGGAGTTATTCCATGGTTTAAAAGAAGTAGATATGCCTCAGCCTACTCAACAACTTCAACTATTTTAATCGTTAGGAATTGAAATTAGAGGTTTAAATGATTTTGTAGAATAAGTTTGTTGCAATTTTTGGTTTCAAAAAAGGAATCCCGATGTATTGGTTTTACTCAATAAATCGGGATTGACCTTGTGAATTCTCACGTAAAAATACAATTTGAAATCAATTCACAACTAGTATGGTGTGCCTGTATGAGTTATTAATCTTGTGAATTCTCACGTAAAAATACAATTTGAAATCAATTCACAACCTGCTTACTTCTTTAGCGAGATTAAATTTACTTGTGAATTCTCACGTAAAAATACAATTTGAAATCAATTCACAACGCGCACTCTCTGTTTCTTCCGTATATATTCCTTGTGAATTCTCACGTAAAAATACAATTTGAAATCAATTCACAACGCGACTGGACTAAAACACCAATAGCATTAGCTTGTGAATTCTCACGTAAAAATACAATTTGAAATCAATTCACAACTTTCCACAGGTTATGATTTAAAATTCTATACTTGTGAATTCTCACGTAAAAATACAATTTGAAATCAATTCACAACTGAATTTGCCATTATACTTTTGTTTATTCACTTGTGAATTCTCACGTAAAAATACAATTTGAAATCAATTCACAACATGGTTCCGCAAAACGTGATGCGTCAATTTCTTGTGAATTCTCACGTAAAAATACAATTTGAAATCAATTCACAACTAGTGGAGTTAAAAACATCGTATACCAACGCTTGTGAATTCTCACGTAAAAATACAATTTGAAATCAATTCACAACAATTAGTACTTACAGTTGTTATAACATTAACTTGTGAATTCTCACGTAAAAATACAATTTGAAATCAATTCACAACTGCAATAAAAAACAGCAATATATTTTAGCACTTGTGAATTCTCACGTAAAAATACAATTTGAAATCAATTCACAACGTGGTATAACTTTAGCCGATAAAAAACAAACTTGTGAATTCTCACGTAAAAATACAATTTGAAATCAATTCACAACTAGATAAATACACCGAAGCTATTGGTAAATCTTGTGAATTCTCACGTAAAAATACAATTTGAAATCAATTCACAACACCATGCTTCATATTATAAATCATGGTGCACTTGTGAATTCTCACGTAAAAATACAATTTGAAATCAATTCACAACTAAATGACTTAAACTATCGGCACCAAAATACTTGTGAATTCTCACGTAAAAATACAATTTGAAATCAATTCACAACACCGCCACAGATAATTATAATAACGATACCCTTGTGAATTCTCACGTAAAAATACAATTTGAAATCAATTCACAACTAAACTTCTCGCCTAACTCTGGTAGAAAATCTTGTGAATTCTCACGTAAAAATACAATTTGAAATCAATTCACAACATACAATTAAAATTACTTTATAATCATACTCTTGTGAATTCTCACGTAAAAATACAATTTGAAATCAATTCACAACTAATTCATTAATATAAAACGTTGCATTTTTCTTGTGAATTCTCACGTAAAAATACAATTTGAAATCAATTCACAACTAATTCATTAATATAAAACGTTGCATTTTTCTTGTGAATTCTCACGTAAAAATACAATTTGAAATCAATTCACAACTAACTCTAACCAAGCTTTAGAAATTGGGTTCTTGTGAATTCTCACGTAAAAATACAATTTGAAATCAATTCACAACAACGTTTTAAAACCTGTTACTCAAAAATACCTTGTGAATTCTCACGTAAAAATACAATTTGAAATCAATTCACAACAGCGGACTCGTTAAAAGAAACCAAGACGGCCTTGTGAATTCTCACGTAAAAATACAATTTGAAATCAATTCACAACTGGGCTGATGTTCATGAAGATAAATTAAAACTTGTGAATTCTCACGTAAAAATACAATTTGAAATCAATTCACAACGTAGTTTCTAAGGTGTTAAAAAAGATTAAGCTTGTGAATTCTCACGTAAAAATACAATTTGAAATCAATTCACAACTACTTAGTCGTTTTTGCATTTTAATTAAACCTTGTGAATTCTCACGTAAAAATACAATTTGAAATCAATTCACAACAAACAAACGATTCATTACTAGAAGATTTTTCTTGTGAATTCTCACGTAAAAATACAATTTGAAATCAATTCACAACGTAGGCATAACGATTGATTCTGCTAGAGATCTTGTGAATTCTCACGTAAAAATACAATTTGAAATCAATTCACAACTAGTGGAGTTAAAAACATCGTATACCAACGCTTGTGAATTCTCACGTAAAAATACAATTTGAAATCAATTCACAACGCTTATTAAATAATAAAACCCGTAACTTATCTTGTGAATTCTCACGTAAAAATACAATTTGAAATCAATTCACAACACTGGTTAAGAGTCGAACTTGATAACCATACTTGTGAATTCTCACGTAAAAATACAATTTGAAATCAATTCACAACCACCCCGATGAAAATATTTTGACCTAGTGCCTTGTGAATTCTCACGTAAAAATACAATTTGAAATCAATTCACAACAGCTATGTTGCAGTCTTGCAACAATTTATTCTTGTAAATTCTCACGTAAAAATACAATTTAAAATCAAATCACAACTGATATTTAAGCGTGAATTATATATTTTAGCCTTATATTAAAGCATCATACGGACACGGGCATTGGTTTAAAAACCACGAGAGCGCTACGTAAGTAAGGTGCTTTTCTGTTTGTATATTTAAGTAAGCTTTAACGTTTTTTTAGTAGCATCATTTATTTTTACTACTCATCGGTTTTTTCTTTTCTGATACCCAAAACGATATTACAAATTTTAAGTTGATTTACTAAGCCCGCGTTAAGCCTACCAGCCGGTGTAGGCAGGCGCCATAAAAAAAGCCCAACCTTTCGATTGAGCTTTTAAATATGATATGGAAACTGAATTAGTTAGTTCCTCCAGCTTCAAGGTTTTTCATTTCTTTTTCAATCATGTCGTAAAACTGATCGATTTTTGGAAGGATAACCACACGTGTACGTCTGTTTTTTGCTCTGTTTGCTGCCGTAAGGTTATCTGCTAAAGGCACGTAAGAACTACGACCTGCAGCAATTAACTGCCCTGGGTTAACATCTAAGCTTTGTAATACTCTAATAATAGATGTAGAACGTTTTACACTTAAATCCCAGTTATCTATTAACACACCTTTACTGTATGATTGGCTGTCTGTATGACCTTCTATCATAGCTTCGAAATCTGGCTTGCTATTAATTACTTTAGCTACTTTGGCTAATACTTCTTTAGCTCTTGATGTTACATTGTAGCTTCCGCTTTGGAATAATAATTTATCGGCAATAGAGATAAACACCACACCTTTTTCTACGTTTACTTCAATATCTGGATCGTTAATTCCAACTTCGCGTTTTAAGCTTGTTACTAAAGCTAATGTTACACTATCTTTTCTGGTAATAGCGTCTTGTAAACGTGTTATTTTTAAATCTCTTTCTTTTAAAGTTTCTAAAGACTTTTCAAGGTTTGTTGCACCTTTAGATGTTAATTCTGTTAAGTCTTGAGAACTTTTAATTAAAGCGTTGTTGTTCTTTTTTAAATCGTCTAACTGATCTTTCATAGCCTCAACACGAGCAGTAGCAGAAGCTCTGTCTTCTAAACATGAGTTTAGTTTTACTGTTGCAGAATTAAGTAAATCTTGAGTTTCTTTTTGTTTTGCTTCAAGATCTGTGAACAATTTTTTTGATACACAAGAACTTAGTAAAAGCATTGCTGATGCGCTAAGTAATAAAATTTTCTTCATGATTATAATTAAAGGATTAATTTTCTAAATATTTATACAAAAATATGTAAAAATCGCTCGTTTTTAACATTCTTAACAAAACTTTTACGTGATAATCGAGATTTATGTACGCTAAGGCTTGCCGCTAAATTAAATTGGGCATTTTTTTAATGCTTTGTGGGTTTAGATTAAGTGTTTTATTAACGACTTATAAACTTTTGTAATCTCTTTTTTTAGTTACGAAATAATCGAACACGATAGATGTTCTAGAATAGTAGTTTATTTTGTTTTTTGTAGCTTTTCTTTGCTTTAAAACACGGTTTAAATGCGTGTAATAACTAAAGTGTGCTTTTAGAATGGCTATAAAGTGTTTGGGTTTTAATGCAAATAAGAATTTAATACCCGCAATACCATCTAATATTAGCCTAACAAATAGTTTACCTAGTACAAACCCGTTGGCATTTTTTGTTAATGTGATGAGGCTATTTCTGAAATTTAAATAGGTTTTTTTAGGGTTTGTTTCGTTAAGTGTGGCGCCACCAACATGATACACTTTAGATGTGCCAACGTATTTAATGGAGTGCCCAAGGTTTTTTGCACGCCAGCATAAATCGATTTCTTCCATGTGAGCAAAAAAGTGTTCGTCGAAACCGTTTAAGTCTTTATATAATTTGCTTTTAATAAATAGACAGGCGCCTGTTGCCCAGAAAATTTCGGTGGTATCGTTGTATTGGCCTTCGTCTTTTTCTATGGTTTCAAAAATGCGTCCTCTGCAATACGGGTAGCCATATTTATCTATAAACCCACCTGCTGCGCCAGCATATTCGAAATAGGCTTTGTTTTTATAATCTAATATTTTGGGCTGAATAATGGCTGTTTTTGGGTTGGCTTTAAAGGTTTCTAAAACGGGTTCTAGCCAATTTGGAGAAACTTCTACATCGCTGTTTAATAGACAGAAAACATCGGCTTCTACTGTTTTTAAAGCATCGTTATAACCTTTGGCGTAACCACCGTTTTCTTTATTTTGAATGACCGTGATTGTTGGGTAATTGGAATTGATAAATGCTATAGAATCATCGGTCGAGGCATTGTCTGCCACATAAATATCGGCACCTTGCGAGTGTTGAATAACCGATGGTAAAAACTGGTCTAAGAGTTTTTTTCCGTTCCAATTAAGTATGACGATGGCTAGTTTCAAATTTAATTTAGTGCTTTTTATTTTTTTTTTTTTGTTTACCTTTTTTTACAATTTATGCTACTGTTTACTGAGACTGCTTACTGAGAACTAAACTCCGGGATTTCTTTTAAAAACTGGTAGCGTTCGTTTTCAAAATCCATTTGACAATAATAATGATTTAATCCGTTGGTTACCATCAGGAATGTGGCATTTAACTCTAAATTATAACGTGCAATTTGATCGAATGTGTTTTGTTTGATGCTTATTTTTGGTGCTTTACATTCTACAATAAGATGTATGCTGCCGTCTGAATTATAAACTACAATATCGTATCGTTTTTTTAAGTCGTTTATAATCAATTCTTTTTCAACATTAATTAAAGATTTAGGATAGCCTTTTTCTTGCATTAGGAAATGAATGCAATGTTGGCGCACCCATTCTTCGGGTTGTAAAACGATAAATTTTTTCCGTATAGGATCAAAAATGGAAACTTTATTTTCGCTATTTTTGAATCGGAAGTTATATGTGTGGAAATTTAATTGCTGCACCTCACAAATTTATCATTATAATGTCACTTGAAGTGATTTTTAAAGAAATTTTTATCCCGATTTGGACGAAGTCAAACAATTAGTTACTGATATTAAAAACAAAAAGCTGAAGCCTATTTATTTTTTAATGGGCGAGGAGGCTTACTATATTGATAAAATCTCTGATTTTATTGAAGATACTGTTTTAGCTGAAGAAGAGCGCGGTTTTAACCAAATGGTCTTGTATGGTAGAGATGTAACTATTGATGATGTTGTTGGGCAAGCTAAACGTTACCCGATGATGGCCGAATACCAAGTGGTTATTGTAAAGGAGGCTCAAGATTTATCGCGCACCATAGAGAAATTAGCTAAATATGCTGAAAACCCACAACCAACAACAGTTTTGGTTGTAAATTATAAGTATAAAAAGATTGATAAACGTAAAGCGCTTTATAAAACCCTTAAAAAAACGGGGATAGTTTATGAAAGTAAAAAACTTTATGAAAACCAAGTTGCCGATTGGATTCGTCGGGTGCTTTCTCCTAAAAAATATACAATTTCGCCAAAAGCAGCGCAAATGTTGGTTGAGTTTTTGGGTACCGATTTAAGTAAAATTAATAACGAGTTAGAAAAACTTCAGATTGTATTACCTGAAGGAACTCAAATTTCTCCCGATCATATAGAACAGAATATTGGGATTAGTAAAGATTATAACAACTTTGAGTTACGTAAAGCTATTGGCGAGCGTAATTCACTTAAGGTTTATAAAATAGTTACTTATTTTGCTGATAACCCAAAGGATAATCCTATGGTGGTTACGGTGGCTTTATTATTTGGTTATTTCTCGCAATTGCTTCATTTTCATGGATTAAAAGATAAGTCTCCTAGAAGTGTAGCTTCGGCTTTAAGAGTAAACCCATATTTTGTTAACGATTATATAACGGCTGCTAGAAACTTCCCGATGCGAAAGGTTAGTGCTGTGATTTCTACATTACGTGAGTTTGATGTAAGAAGCAAAGGTGTTGGCTCTAATGCTGTTCCGCAAGGCGATTTACTTAGAGAATTAATGGTAAGAATTTTGTCTTAAATGCTGAGTTCTATTTTTATATTGAATGTCAATTCGAGTACTTCGACTAAAGGAGAAGTGTATCGAGAATTATTTTGACAAGGACAAAATCTTAATTTCGATATAATTTTTTTCGCTGCGCTATTAAAAATCACTCAATTTTACAGCTTTTATCTAAATTATAATATTATAGAACTTAGGTTAAAGGGTTTTGAAACCTCTCAGTTTTAGTTCTTAGAGTTGAAATAGTGGTACGAATCGCGTTAGGGATAGTAGTGGATAGCCCACAGCCCGACTTAGGAGGTGCGAGGACTTGTAACGAATAGCCCGACGACGACCTTAGGAGGCGTAACGCCCAAATTATTTTTTATAGATAAACCGAGATTGTTAAAACAAGCATTGTAAAAACAGTTAAAATAATGACTAATGGTATTACAAATTTGAGCCATTTGTTGTAGCCTACTTTTACAATGGCTAAAGATGCTAGAATTAATCCTGTTGGGTTTATAAAAGCGAATAGACCCATGCCGTATTGGTAGGCGTTTACAATCATTTCTCTTCCAATGCCAACACCATCTGCTAGTGGCGACATGATTGGCATGGTTAATACGGCCATTCCTGAAGACGATGGAATAAAGAATGACAGCCCGCCATAAATGTATAACATGGCATTTATAAATACGCCTTTGTTCATGCCATCTGTTGCGTTGCTGGCATAATATAATAGGGTATCGCTAATTTGTCCGTCGTTCATAATAATGGTAATGCCTCTGGCAATTCCAATAATTATGGCCACGCCCAATAACTCTCCAGCGCCTTTTATAAAAACATCTACAAAGGTGTGTTCTTTTATACGGCCAACAATACCAATGGCAATGGCGCCTATTAGAAAAACAACTGTCATTTCTAAAAACCACCATTCTAATTGCGATACGCCATAAATCATAACAATAAAGCAAGAAATGAAAATGATGAGTATGAAACGTAAGCGCGTTGTTAACTTTATGGAATCGTTGGTTGTGCTGCCAAAATGTTGTTCTATTTCTTCTTTTTGATCGTAAATAATAGATTTTGTTGGGTCTTTTTTTACGCGTTGTGCATACCTGATGATGTAAAGGATACAAATAAGTGTGCCTAAACCTAGCATGATAAATCGCCCTGTAATTCCTGTTGTCCAATTTATACCTGCAGCATCAGATGCTATAATAGCACTAAATGGATTTGTAGTTGAGCACATTGACCCGATAGAAGAACCTATATAAATACATGCTAATGGTACCATGGCATCATATTTTGCAGCTAAAAATATAGGAATAAGAATGGGGTAGAAGGCTATGGTTTCTTCGGCTAGGCCAAAGGTTGTGCCTCCAATTGCTATTAAGGTGGTTACTAATATTATGAGTACGTATTCGTAACCTTTTAGCGTTTTGGCAAGCCATGATATACCTGCATCAAAAGCATTGGTGTAATTAATAATACCTATAAGTCCGCCAATTATTAAAACAAGAAAAATAATATCTGCGCCTTCAATAATACCTTTTATTGGGGATTTTATAAAGGCAATGATGCCTTGAGGTTTTGCTTCAACTTGCTTGTACGTATTAGGTATGCCAATAGGTTTCCAGATATCTCCATTTGTAAATTTCTCTACTGGGATTTTAATATCAAGACTGTTTAACGTTTCTTGTGTTGCCGGAAGTGTGGTGCTTTTATCTGAATTTTTTTTTATGAATGTATTTTCAACTTTATCGTAGGCTAAAGTATCATATGTTCCAGAAGGGACAAACCAAGTTAAAATAGCTACTAATCCTGCAATAATTATTAATATGGTTTGTGCTGTTGGGAATTTTAGTGTTTTCAATACCGTATTTTTTATTTAGAATAAAGATAGTATTATTTTAGTTTTATTAAATCTTATATAAAATGAACTTTGATATTCATAAAAGTTGGAAATCCTATTTGAAAGAAGAATTTAAGAAGGACTATTTCTTAGAACTTACTGAATTTGTGCAATCTGAATATAAACAGCACACTTGTTTTCCTCCTGAAAATCAAATATTTAATGCCTTTAACTATTGTGCTTTTGAAGATGTGAAAGTGGTTATTATTGGTCAAGATCCTTACCATGGTGAAGGGCAAGCTAATGGTTTGTGTTTTTCTGTTCATGATGGTATAAATCATCCACCGTCATTAAAAAATATTTTTAAGGAGATTGAATCCGATTTAGGCGAGCCTTACCCAGAAAGCGGAAATTTGATGCGTTGGGCTAATCAAGGTGTTTTATTGTTAAACGCAACCTTAACGGTTAGAGCGCATGAGGCTGGAAGTCATCAAAAAAATGGTTGGGAAGTCTTTACAGACGCAATAATAAAATTGTTAAGTGCTGAAAAAGAAAACATTGTGTTCTTACTTTGGGGAGGTTTTGCTAAAAAGAAAATTAAATTGATTGATGTTAAAAAACATTGTGTATTAACATCGGGTCACCCATCTCCTTTAAGCGCCAATAGAGGGTACTGGTTTGGAAATAAAAACTTTAGTGAAACAAATAAGTATCTCACAAAAAATAAAATCAAGTCAATAGTGTGGTAGAGTCTACTAATTTTTTTTGTTTCTCAAATGTACATGAAAGAGCATAAATAGTGCTAAAACAATTGAAACAAAAAGAAAAGTTGAATATATAATGAAGTACATTTTTGGGGTCTGTTTATTTATCAGTAAGTAAGACACAAAATATTGTAAATGGTCACTTGAAAAATAAAATAAAGTGATTAACTTCCTGTTGGAGCAAGTATTTGAGCTGTTGATGAATTAACAACTTGAGTTCTTAAAACAATTGGTTTTTTATCAATCTTTTTTGATTTAATAGTTTTGTTGCAGCTAAATTTCAAAAGAATTAAATTGATAATTACAAGACAAGAAATAATTAGAGTAATTGTTAATAACATAGGCGTTTGTTTAAAGGTTCTGCTTATCAGACACTTAATAGTTCTGTTCGTCACTTTTAAACATTAACTTTCAATAATAACAAGTATTTTGAATTGAAGAAATAGCAATTGAAGAGTGCTAAGAATATGAGATTTTATCCATTTTCTTTGATTTAAAAGTGTTACAGATAAACTTCGAAAGAAAAAAAATGATAATTTAATAGTTTAAAATATTACAAGTAAATATTTTAAACATAAAAATTAGTGTACGAAAAAATCTTCATACACTAATTTTTTATATTCTTCATTTTAACAAAAACTAACTTCCAGTAGGAGCTAGAGTTTGTTCTGCAGAAGAAATAACAATGCGAGTTCTTAATACGATAGGCTTTTTATCAACCTTTTGAGTTTTAATAGTTTTATTACAACTAAATTTCAAAAGAAATAAATTGATAACTACAAGACTAAAAATAATTAAAGTAATTGTTAATAACATAGGCAATGGGGTTTATATTTTCGGCAAAATACTAATTATTCCGATTAAATGCAATTTTTTTGTCAATAAAGTGTTAATATCTCATTTAATTTCAAAACAAAATTAATAAATAAAAGACTACAAACAATACGTAGTTGTACCTATTTTGTATTTTTATTAGATGTCCAATTTATCATATTAAAAATTGTTGACTTTATAATTACTTAGGAGTTAATTTGTGTAGTATGCAATTTTATAACATAATGTGTAATTCTGAATTATATCCGTTTTACTTGGGTTTTTTTAAAGTTTTTGAAATGAAATTGTTCATTCTAATGAAATAAATTTATTTTTGAATAAAATAAGAACAAACATGAATCAACCTGAATGGGTAATAGTTAAAGAGTATCAAGATATTACTTATAAAAAGTGTAATGGTGTCGCTAGAATTGCATTTAATAGACCAAATGTTCGAAATGCTTTTCGTCCTAAAACAACAAGTGAATTATACGATGCTTTTTATGATGCAAATGAAGATGTAAATATAGGTGTCGTTTTATTATCTGCTGAAGGCCCATCAACAAAAGATGGTGTGTATTCTTTTTGTAGTGGAGGCGACCAGAAGGCTAGAGGCCATCAAGGTTATGTTGGAGAAGATGGATATCATCGTTTAAACATTCTTGAAGTTCAGCGTTTAATTCGTTTTATGCCAAAAGCCGTTATTGCTGTTGTGCCTGGTTGGGCCGTTGGAGGCGGACATAGTTTACACGTGGTTTGCGATTTAACGTTGGCCAGTAAAGAGCACGCTATTTTTAAACAAACAGATGCAGATGTTACTAGTTTTGATGGTGGTTACGGTTCTGCATATCTTGCAAAAATGGTTGGGCAAAAAAAGGCTCGAGAAATCTTTTTTTTAGGAAGAAATTATTCTGCTCAAGAAGCTTATGATATGGGCATGGTAAATGCGGTTATTCCTCATGATGATTTAGAAAGCACAGCTTATGATTGGGCTCAAGAAATATTAGCAAAATCTCCAACCTCTATTAAAATGCTAAAATTTGCTATGAATTTAACTGATGATGGTATGGTTGGGCAACAAGTTTTTGCTGGAGAAGCTACACGATTAGCATATATGACAGATGAAGCCATAGAAGGAAGAAATGCTTTTTTAGAGAAGCGTAAGCCTAATTTTGCAAAAAAATGGATTCCATAATGCAAAATATTTCTACTTGGATTTCTGCAATGCGCTTAAGAACTTTACCACTTTCAATTGCTGGTATTATCTTAGCGGCTTGTTTTGCAAATTATAATGGGGTTTTTAAATGGGATATATTTATACTTGCCTTGCTAACAACACTTAGTTTTCAAATTCTTTCTAACCTAGCAAACGATTATGGTGATGGAATAAAAGGAACGGATAATGAAGATCGAATTGGTCCAGAACGTGCCATACAATCTGGAGACATTTTGCCCGAAGAGTTATTTAATGCTATCAAATTAAATATTGTTATCTCAATTATTCTTGCTTTTACTTTAATATTTGCTGCATTTGGTTCAAAGCATTTTTTGCTTACTTTATTGTTTTTTCTGCTAGCTATTGGCTCTATTGTTGCAGCAATTCGTTACACGGTAGGTAGTAATGCTTATGGTTATAATGGTTTAGGCGATGTTTTTGTGTTCTTGTTTTTTGGTGTTATTAGTGTTATTGGTTGCTATGTTTTATTTGCAAAACAATTGGACCATGTTACATTTTTACCAGCTATAACTATTGGTTTATTAAGTACAGCTGTGTTAAATTTAAATAACATGCGTGATAGATTGACAGATGAAAAAGCTAATAAAATTACATTAGCCGTAAAGTTAGGCGAACGAAATGTTAAGAAATATCATAATGTTTTAGTTTTTGGTGCAATCATATTATCAGGATTGTTTGGGGTTTTATATTTTACATCGCCATATAATTTAATTTTCATGATTACTTATGTGCCGTTACTGTTACATTTAAAAAGAGTAAACAGAAACATAGACCCAAAATTATTTGACCCAGAACTTAAGAAGTTAGCGTTAACAACAGTATTGTTAGCGGTTTTAATGGGAGTTGGATATTTGTTGCCATTATAAATTATTTTTTTTAAACTTTAATTCTTTTCATATGAAAATCACGTTTTACGGTCATGCAAGTTTAGGCATTCAAATAAAAGATATTAATATTCTTGTTGATCCTTTTATTACGCCTAATGAAAAAGCATCGCAAATTGATATAAATACGCTTAAAGCGGATTACATTTTAGTTACACACGCACATCAAGATCATATTGCAGATGTGGAAGCAATAGCTAGACTTACTGGTGCTATAATTGTTTCAAACTACGAAATAGTAACTCATTTTTCAGGATTAGGATTAGAAGGACACCCCATGAACCATGGAGGAACTTGGGATTTTGATTTTGGGTCTGTAAAATATGTGAATGCCATTCACACATCGTCATTTCCAGATGGAAGTTATGGTGGCCAGCCTGGAGGTTTTGTAATTGAAGGCGAACATAAAAACATTTATATAGCTGGTGATACTGCTTTAACTTTCGATATGAAGTTAATACCTCTGCAAACCAAGTTAGATTTAGCAATTTTACCAATAGGCGACAATTTTACCATGGGAATAGATGATGCTATTTTAGCTAGTGATTTTGTTGAGTGCGATAAAGTTTTAGGCTATCATTATGATACATTTGGTTACATTGAAATAGATCACGAAGTAGCAAAGCGAAAGTTTTTTGATAGAGATAAAGACTTGATGTTATTACTAATTGGCGAATCCATAGAATTATAAATTTATAATCAATTTACTTTCCTTATTGCATCATAAATTAAAATGATGTAACATCTTTTTTTTATTAATATAATAGTATTACTTTTAATATTGAAATTAAAACATTCAAATATGAGATTTAAACTATTAATATTAGCTTTACTATCAGTATTGTATTGCGAAGCACAAGTGGAACAATCAAAAACTGGTGCATGGTATATGTATTTTTTCAATAATCAATTTGAAAACAGTCAATTTGGAGTTCAAGGGGATTTGCAATATAGAAATTGGAATGCCATAGGAGATTTAGAGCAGCTTTTAATTAGGACAGGACTAACATATACACCAAAAAATGTCGAGGCTCTATTCACTTTTGGTATAGCAAATATTACTACTGGAGCTTTTGGAGATAGTAATGATACAACAAACGAAACGAGACTGTATCAAGAAGCATTAATTCCCCAGAAATTAGGTAATAGAGTGTATTTAAATCATAGATTTAGATATGAGCAACGCTTTGTGGAAGATCAAGATTTTAGAACAAGGTATCGTTACAATATTTTTATAAATGTACCAATAAATAAAAAAGACCTATCAAAAAATGCAGTATATGCTGCTTTCTATAACGAATTGTTTATTAATGGTCAAACAAACATTGGTAATGCTAGAAGTGTGGAGTTGTTTGATAGAAATAGAACGTATTTAGGATTAGGGTATGTTTTAAAACCAGGACAAAGATTTCAACTAGGTTGGATGAATCAAAAAACGGTGACTTGGGGTAAAGGGCAGCTTCAATTAAGTTTTCATCACAATTTTTAACATTTAATATTAACAATTAATATATATAGCTATGAAAAAAAGTTTAAAAATTTTAGGTATCGCAGTATTAGCAATTGGTCTAATTTCTTGTGAAGATTCAAAAAAAGAAACAAAAACGGTGGTTGATACAGTTATAGAAACACCACTTAAAAGTATTTTAACTGCTGAAGAGCAAGCAAATATGAGTCCAGACGAAATTATTGGAAGGCTCAAAAAAGGAAATGAAAATTTTGTAAATAACAATCTAACGCGCAGGGATCACTCAGAACAGCGTAGAAAAGCTACAATCGGTCAATATCCAAAAGCCATAGTATTATCCTGTGTTGATAGTCGAGTTCCTGTAGAAGATGTTTTTGATTTAGGTATTGGTGATATTTTTGTAGCAAGAGTTGCCGGTAATGTTGAAAACAGAGATATTGTAGGTTCTATGGAATTTGCATCTGCAGTAGCTGGTTCAAAATTAGTTATAGTTATGGGGCACACAGCCTGTGGTGCTGTAAAGCATGCTATTGATAACACAGATGCAGCCTCTATGAATATGAATGCTTTAAATGATTTATTAAATGAAATAAAGCCATCTGTAGCACTCACAGAAAAGAATGGTGAAGTATCTTCAAAAAATGTAGACTTCACAAATAGTGTTATAAATAATAATGCTATTAAAACGGTTGAAGACATTAGAAAAATGTCGCCAGTAATGGCTTCTTTAGAGAAAGAGGGGAAAATTAAAATAGTAGCTGCTGTTTATGATATGGAAACAGGTAAAGTAAAATTTATTTAATAATATTAGTTTGGTTTAGTTAGTTAGGAAAACAGGCATCTAAAATTTAATAGATGCCTGTTTTTTTTATATACAATGTGTATTTTTGAAAAAATTATGAAAGCTACTTACAAAAAGCACATTTTAAATTTTAAACAAGCCAGCGGTACCTCCCGCGGTGTTCTAAAAACAAAAGAAACATGGTTTATTCTTCTACAATCTGAGCATAAAAAAGGTATTGGTGAATGTGGGCTGTTTAGAGGCTTGTCCATAGATGATAGACCAGATTATGAAGATAAACTTAAATGGGTTTGTAATCATATTGACTTAGGCTTAGATGCATTATTAATGGCATTAATTGAGTTTCCTAGTATTCAAATTGGTTTAGAGACAGCTTTTAAATCTTTTGAAAGTGAAGATTCATTTAATTTATTTCCTTCTAAATTCACTAATAGCGAAGATTCAATTCCTATAAATGGTTTAATATGGATGGGAAGTGAGGCGTTTATGAATCAGCAAATCAAAGAAAAAATTAATGCGGGTTTCAATTGTATTAAAATGAAAATTGGTGCTATAGATTTTCAAACAGAATTAAATCTTTTAAAATCAATTAGAAAAGAATTTTCATCTAACGATATAGAATTAAGAGTAGATGCTAACGGCGCATTTCATCCTTCTGAAGCTTTAGAGAAATTAAAAGTGTTATCAGAATTAGATTTACATTCTATTGAGCAACCTATTAAACAAGGGCAAATAGAAGCTATGGCTTCACTTTGTGAAAACACACCATTACCAATTGCTTTAGATGAAGAATTAATAGGTGTTTTTAGTGTAACAAAAAAACAGGATTTACTACAAATTATTAATCCGCAGTACATCATTTTAAAGCCTAGTTTGGTTGGCGGATTTAAAGGTAGTGATGAATGGATTAGTCTAGCTGAAAACCAAAATATTGGTTGGTGGATTACAAGTGCTTTGGAAAGCAATATAGGATTAAATGCCATTTCACAATACACATACACAAAAAAAAGTAATTTACCGCAAGGACTTGGTACAGGAAGTTTATTTTTAAATAATTTTGAGAGTCCTTTACAAGTAAAAAATGGTAAATTGCACTACCTTAAAATGGTAGATTGGAAATTTAATATTTAATTATGGATTATATACAACAGGCTTATAAAGGGAAATTCCAATTTTGGAAATATCTTCTTATACCGGGAGGTTTCCTAGGTTTAATGGTCTTAAATTATTTAGCTATAAAATTATTAAATCTAGATGTTGATAAAATTATTCAATCTGAAATAAAATCTAAAGGTGAGAATAGGTTCTTAATTGAAATGCTTTTACCTTTTGCAGTTGGCTTAAGCCTACTTTTTTTATGGGTAAAATATATTCATAAACAGTCTTTAGTTTCGTTAACAACTGCTCGAAAAAATATTGACTGGAAACGGTTTTGGTTTATATTCATTTTGTGGGGTATAATTTCAAGTAGTTTTGTGTTAATTGATTACTATATGAGTCCAGAAGATTATGAGTTTAATTTTCAGCTTAAACCTTTTTTAATTTTAGCGGTTATTGCAATACTTTTTATTCCTTTACAGACTAGTTTTGAAGAATATTTGTTCAGAGGTTATTTGATGCAAGGTATAGGTGTGATTTCCAAAAGTAAATGGGTGCCACTTCTATTAACATCAGTAATATTTGGTTTAATGCATATTGCAAACCCAGAAGTAGATAAATTAGGACCAGTTATTATGATATATTATATAGGAACCGGTTTGTTTCTTGGAATCATAACGTTAATGGATGATGGATTAGAGTTAGCTTTAGGGTTTCATGCCGCTAATAATTTATTTACAGCATTATTAGTAACAGCAGATTGGACTGCTTTTCAAACACATTCAATATTAAAAGATTTATCAGATCCTTCAGAAATGGCTTTGGCAGAAATATTTGTGCCCGTTTTTGTTGTTTTTCCTATTTTACTTTTTATACTATCTAAAAAGTATAATTGGACCAATTGGAAAGATAAACTTTTAGGAAGCGTAATAGAACCACCAAAAGAAGATTATAAAATTATAGATTAGATATTATGACACCAAATTACAGAAATGTACACTTAAAATTTAAATTAGATAATTTAAGCTACAAGTATGACGACCTTATGGAAGTTGCTTATAGTTATGTTAAGGAAGGATTGCCTTATCAATACGAACTAGGAAACTTTCTATTAGATTGGTTAGATGAAAAAGACTATATTATTGTTAAAACATCTGGATCTACAGGAAAACCTAAAAATGTTAAAATAAAGAAACAGGCTATGGTAAATTCGGCAATAGCAACTGGCGATTATTTTAAATTAAAACCAGGTGATAAAATTTTAAATTGCCTGCCATCAAACTTTATTGCTGGTAAAATGACAATTGTAAGAGCTATTGCTTTAGGTTTGGAATTAGATATGGTACAACCTGCAGCTTTACCTTTAATTGATTACGAAAAAGATTATACGTTTTGCGCTTTTACCCCAATGCAACTTAAAAATTTCGCAAAGTATTTAAAAAACATAAAAACAGTAATAGTTGGTGGTGGTAGAGTTTCTCAAGCTATTGTCGATCTTATAAAAGATAAAAAACCTAATGTTTATGAAACTTATGGGATGACTGAAACAGTATCTCATATAGCTGTAAAAAAACTGAATAATTTTACTGGAGAAAAAGAAGAAGAATTTTTTACGACACTTCCTGGTATTAAAGTTTCTAAAGATGATAGAGGGTGTTTAGTAATTAACGCTCCAAAATTATCAGATGAAGAAATTATCACAAATGATATTGTAAATGTAATTTCAGATTCTAGTTTCGAATGGTTAGGTCGTTTTGATAACGTTGTAAACTCTGGAGGTATTAAGTTGTATCCAGAACAAATAGAAAGTAAGCTACAAGATAAAATACCTGGAGAATTTTTTATTGCTTCAAGAGAAGATGATACATTAGGTGATAAACTTATTTTAGTTGTTGAAGGAGAAAAAAGAGATATAGATAATTCAATTTTTAGTGAGTTAGATAAATATGAAAAGCCTAAAGAAATTCATTTTGTAACTAATTTTAAAGAAACTAAATCTGGTAAAATTCATAGAAACAAAACTTTAGAGGCCTTAAACTTAATATAACAAGGCCTTCATATCACATACTTTAAATTATGAATTTTATTAAACGTGTATTTTCTACAGTTATAGGAATTTTTGTGTTTCTAGCCATATGTTTTATAGGGTTGGTTCTGTTGGGTATGTTATTTGGTTCAGGTACTGAAGAAGGTATTAAAGTAAAAGCGAATTCTGTTTTAGAGTTAACATTAGATTTTCCTATTAAAGACTATGCAGGAAAAACTGAATTTGCAGAATACCCTTTTTTAAATGAAAACAATAAAAACGGACTTTTTAATATTATAAACGCTATAAATTATGCGTCTATAGATGCTAAAATAAAAGGAATATCCATAGATAATAATTTCATTAATGCAGGAATCTCTCAAACTAAAGCCTTAAGAGATGCTTTATTGAGATTTAAAGAATCTGGGAAATTTATTGTGGCCTATGGCGATTTCTATTCTCAAAAAGATTATTATTTAAGTTCTGTTGCCGATACCATTTATTTGAATCCAGTTGGTGCGGTAGAATTTAAAGGGCTGTATTCAGAACGCTTGTATTTTAAAGATTTTCAAGAAAAATCTGGGCTTAAAATGGAAGTTGTTAGACTTGGTAAATTTAAAAGTGCCGTAGAGCCTTTTATCGCTAATGAAATGAGTGAAAATAACAGAGAGCAAATATCGGTGTATCTAAATTCACTATGGAGCCAGATAAAACAAGACATATCTTCTAGCAGAAATATTCCTGTAGATAAATTAAATAGTATTGCAGATAGTTTATTAGCTAGAAATGCAAAATTAGCTGAGGTTTCTAATTTAGTTGATAAAGTTGCCTATCATGATGAGTATGTTGATGGAATGAAACACGCTTTAGAAATTAATACAAACAAAGATTTAAATGTAATTCCAATTCTAGATTATGCTATTCATGCCGATAAAAAAATAAACTATAACAAAAATAAAATTGCAGTCATTTATGCAGAAGGCGATATTACATATGGAGAAGGCGAGTTAGGAAGTGTTGGTCAAGGCGTTATGAATACGTCTTTGCAAAAAGCTAGAAATAATGATAATATTAAAGCTATTGTATTAAGAATAAATTCTCCTGGAGGAAGTGCTTTAGCAAGTGAGTTAATTTGGCGTGAAATTGAATTGACTAAAATAGTAAAACCCGTAATTGTATCCATGGGGGATATGGCTGCTTCAGGCGGTTATTACATTGCATCAAACGCCAATAAAATTATTGCAGAACCAACAACTATTACAGGTAGTATTGGTGTTTTTGGAATGTTACCAAACGGAAAGGAGTTTGCCGATAATATGGGGATTAATGCAGAGCAGGTAATCACAAATCAAAATGCAGTAACTTATAGTTTCTTTGAACCATTAAATGATATACAGCGAAGATTTATAAAAGAAGGTGTTTTAGACATCTATGATTTGTTTTCTACACGTGTTGCTCAAGGAAGAAATTTAACTAGAGATCAGGTAGAGGCCATTGCACAAGGGCGCGTTTGGACGGGTATTGATGCTATTAATAATGGTTTGGTTGATGAATTAGGAGGCTTGGATTTGGCACTACAATATGCTGCTGAAGCTGCAGAAATTAACGAGTATCAAATTAAAGAGTTTCCTGTTTTTGAAAAAGATCTTGATAAGATGCTAGAAAAATTTGGTATAGTTAAAACCAAAGAAACTATTTTAAAAGAAGAACTAGGCGAGGAGAATTATAAATTATTAAAAGAAATAAAAACAATGTCTGAGAAAAAAGGAATTCAATTGCTGTTTCCTTTTGGTACAGAGATAAAATAATTAATTTCTTATTATCCCTTATTATTATATTTAAAACAAAAAAAGACTTTTTTCGAAGTCTTTTTTGTTTTAAATAAGATATTACACTTTAAATAAATTTATAATACTGTTTAACAGCTTCTTTCAGTTATTCATCTACACTTAATTTTTATTCATCGAATAATCAATTTAAAAAGTCATTAGTTATCTAATTTCGTGCTGTAAGTAAATGTTATTTTTAAGATTTTACTTACGAAATGTGACTATTTGAATTGTTATGTGTCATAATTATAGATACATAATTTTAATAAAAAAATAAATTGAGTATAAACAGTAAAATATTAGCCCCAGCTCTATTTTTGTTTGCTTTTCCTTTCTTGATGTTCTCTCAAGTTAAAGTTGGTGATAACCCTTCTTTAATTGATTCAAATTCCATCTTAGAATTAGAAAGTAATAACAAAGTACTTGTTATTACTAGATTAAGCGAAACTCAAATGAATGCTCTTAGTCCATTATATGGCGCTTTAGTCTATAATATAGACGCAGAGTGTGTTTTTGCTTTTGACGGTTTAGCATGGAAAAACCTTTGCGACGAACCTAATATAAGCATTGCTGCTACAAGCCCAACAAATAATAATATAGGAGACTTTTGGTTTAACAATACTAATAATTTAGTTAGTATTTGGGATGGTTCCCAATGGCTTCCTATTAATATAAATCCAAGAAGAGGTAATGGCCCACCTAATGCATTTATTGTAGATCCTATAGCTGGCGATATATATGTAGATCAAAATACTGGAGATATTTACACATTTAATGGCACAGATTGGATTCCTGTTAATCAAGTTATTGATGCCAATAATGGTGTGTCTGTTGTTAGTAACATAATACAGCTTGGAGGTTCATTAATAACACCAACAGTAATTACTACAGATGCAGTAAATACTCTTGCGATAGAAGGTCTGCAGGAAACGGTTTTAGATGATTCATCAAACAGTATAGTTGTTGTTGATAATACATCGGGCGAGCTTAAAAAGGTATCAGTTTCAAACCTTGTTAGACAGGAACAAGTTGTGTTTATAGCAAATAATGGGCAAACACAGTTTAATACACCTTCGTCATTCACAGATATAGACAAGTTAGATGTTTACAGAAATGGAGCTCGTATTGCATTCACAAGAATAAATGCTACCACGATAGAAGTAGAAACTGAAGCCACTTGCTATGATGGTGATGAAATTAGAATAGTACAATTGAATTAATAATAACCCCAAATAATAATTAATAATTAAACAAAGTAAAAATGAAAAACAATTTTTTGAAATTAGGATTAGCATTAATAGCTGTAATGACTTTCAGCTTAGGTAATGCACAACAGACAACAGGTGATGTTGGAGCTGGTGAAAAAGTAGGACAATCTTCTGTTCTTAATGGTACCATTAGAGTAATTGATAATAAGGGTACTAAAAAGTATTTACAAGTACAAAATGGTATTACGCTTTTAACAGATGCAACCCCAGACGGAGGTATAGTATCTACATGGCAATTAGGAGGTGCATTAACAGATGATACCTATATTGATGCTTCTGGTGCTATTTTTGCAATCGATGGATTAGAATTAGTTGATACAGCAACAGATTTGGCTTCAACTGATGCAACAGATGGCTCTACAGCTGCAACAGCAACTGGATCGGGTTGGACTGTTTTAGTAAGAGATGAAGCAACAGGAGAAACTAAAAAAATCCTAGCTACAAACCTAGTTGCAGCAGGACAATTAACAGCAACGGCAACCGCTGATGGAACTGCACCTGCATTAGCAGATGGTTCTATACCAGCAGTATACCAAAAAGTATGGGTTTACAGAAATGGAGCTAAACTAGTAGCAAATCTTGATTATACAGTTGCTGCAGGAGTAGTTACTCTTGTACCAGGTGGTGCAGCCCCAAACGACTGGGCAATATATGCTGATGATGTGTTTGAAGTACAATGGGTTAACTAAGATATCTGTTATTTAAAACACATAAAATGAGAAGTTCCCTAATTAATAAAAATATTATAATACTAACTTTGGCGTTGATTGTTACTTTAGCAATTAACGCCCAAGAAGTTAGGGTTATTGATAATAAAGGAACGCTTGAAATCATTAGAAACAATCAAGTAACTACGGCTGCTGTTGCTCCTGTAGATCCACTTGAAGGCGATGTTTGGTTTGATACAAGTGGTACAACGAGTGTTACAAAAACATTTGATGGTACAAACTGGGTGTCAAATTCTGTAAATGTATATAATGGCTTTTTTATTGTTAATGGTAGTGGAGTAACTACGGTTTCCGCTATTCCTTTTCAACCAAGTCAAGTCAGTTTTGTTGCACATGCAAATGTAGAGTCCTTAAATCTTAATACAGATAATGGTGTAGGGAATAATGCAAGAGGCATTAGTAATTCTTTTGGAACCATGAATGGTTTTGTAAGACTTAATAACGATAGCTCTATAACTCAACAAGTCATTTATGTTGGAGGACATGGTAACTCTATTAATGATATATCTAGGTTTGCCAGCAGCTCTAATTGCTTAGGCCTGCGTTATGGAGATCAAAATGGTACTAATTTAGGTGTAATTAGTGGAGCTTTTACGGGTTTTACCCCAGATGGTTTTACAATAAATGTAACCTATACCAACGGTGTCTTAACTGCAAGTAGTACTAATCCCGTAGTAAATATTCAGCCTGCAGATGTACAAAATGAAGATGTTGTAGTCTTATTTACAGCATATAAATAAAATTATGAAACTGTTTTTTTGCATATGTTTAATTGTTATCAGTAATTGTTATGCACAACCTGCATTTCAAAACTATGGTAATGTTCAAATGCATGAAGACGCTCAAGTTGGTTTTCATATCGATCTTATAAATGATGGTACTTTTAATGAAAACCTAGGAATAGCTGGGTTTTATAACGAAGACTATTCGCTATCTATCTCTGGAACTCAAGTTCCTCGTTTTTACGATATGGAAGTCGATGTTGTAAATCATTTATATTTAGATATAAATACAGAAGTAACAAATAGTGTAAGTTATATTGTGGGAGATGTTATCACTCCAAGAGAAGATCCAAGTATTTCAATAGATTATTTAGAAAATTCATTCTATATTTTAGAAGATGATGAAAGAAATACCGATGGCTATGCGAGTTACTCTGGCGATCTTTCATTTAGTTTTCCTATAGGTGATAACGATAAATTAAGACCACTTATTACCACTAATAATTCGCCTGGTACAATAGTTAAAGCTGCTTATTTTGATGAAAACCCAAACTTTCCATCAACATTTATAGAGAGTTTTAGTACAGAGCAGTTAGAAACAATAATTGGTGAAGTAAGTATTATTGAGTTTTGGGACTTTAATGGTCCAGATAATTCTGTGGTAACCCTTACTTGGAATTCTGAAAGTGAAATTGATCGATTAGTAACAGATTTAAGTAAGTTAAGAGTTGTAGGTTGGCATATTGCAGATAAACAATGGAAGGACTTAGGGAATTCAGATGTTACTGGAAATTTATCCGAAGGCACAATTAATTCTTTTCTTTTTAATCCTTCTGATTATGAAGTGATTACTTTTGGAGCATTAATTTCAGAAGATGATATTAATGTAGCGAATTTAGTATCTTCAAACGACGATGGTATAAACGACGTTTTTTTTATAGAAGGTATAGAAGCGTTTGAAAATGAATTAATAATATTTAACAGATGGGGATCTGTAGTTTATAAAGTTGATAATTATAAAAATGATTGGGGCGGTATTGCTAATGTAAAAAATGTAATCAAGCGTAACAAAAAAGTACCCGTTGGCACTTATTATTATGTGTTAAAACTTAAAGAATCAAATAAATCTCAAGCTGGTTGGTTATATATTATTTACTAACATAATTACACCTGTAAAATCCCCAAATTAAAAGCTTTCTCAATAGGAGCGTGGTTAGCTGCTTCAATACCCATACTTAACCAAGTTCTAGTATCTAAAGGGTTTATTACAGCATCTGTCCAAATTCTCGCTGCAGCGTAATAAGGTGAAACTTGATTGTCGTAACGTTGCTTAATTTTATTATAAAGTTCGTCTTCTTTTTCTTTGGTGAATTTTTCGCCTTGCTTTTCTAAAGATGCTTTTTCAATTTGAAGTAGTACTTTTGCGGCAGAGTTTCCACTCATTACCGCAAGTTCTGCACTTGGCCATGCAAAAATCAATCTCGGGTCATAAGCTTTTCCACACATAGCATAATTTCCAGCACCATAACTATTCCCAATAATTACTGTGAATTTCGGCACCACCGAATTGCTAACAGCATTTACCATTTTAGCTCCATCTTTTATAATTCCAGAGTGTTCACTTTTGCTACCAACCATAAAGCCAGTAACATCTTGTAAAAACACCAACGGGATTTTCTTTTGGTTACAATTGGCAATAAAACGAGTAGCCTTGTCTGCAGAGTCATTATAAATCACACCACCAAACTGCATTTCTTTTGGTTTAGTTTTAGAGCCTGTTGTTTTTACCAATTTACGTTGGTTGGCAACAATACCAACGGCCCAGCCATCAATTCTAGCGTAGCATGTAATAATAGTTTGTCCGTAACCAGCTTTATATTCATCATATTCAGAGTTGTCTACTAAACGCTTAATAATTTCATACATATCATATTGATCGGCACGACTTTTAGGCAGGATACCATAAATTTCTTCAGGGTTTTCTTTTGGTTTTTTTGATTCACTTCTGTTAAACCCGGCTTTATCGTAATCACCAATTTTATCAATAATATTCTTTATAGTATTCAAAGCATCAGCATCATCTTTAGCTTTATAATCTGTTACACCAGAAACTTCACAATGGGTTGTTGCGCCCCCTAAAGTTTCATTGTCAATACTTTCTCCAATAGCGGCTTTTACTAAATAACTTCCTGCCAGAAAAATACTACCTGTTTTATCAACAATTAAAGCTTCATCACTCATAATAGGAAGGTAGGCACCACCAGCAACACAACTACCCATAACAGCAGATATCTGGGTAATTCCCATGCTGCTCATTACTGCGTTGTTTCGAAAAATACGACCAAAATGTTCCTTATCAGGAAAAATTTCATCTTGTAATGGAAGGTAGACACCCGCAGAATCTACTAAATATATAATTGGTAATTTATTTTCAATGGCTATTTCTTGTGCACGAAGGTTCTTTTTGCCAGTAATAGGGAACCAAGCTCCAGCTTTAACCGTAGCATCATTAGCCACAACAATACATTGTTTTCCTTTTACATAACCAATTTTAACAACCACGCCGCCAGAAGGACAACCGCCATGCTCTTTGTACATATCTTCTCCTGCAAAAGCTGCAATTTCAATTGATTTTTCTTTCCCATCCAATAAATAATCAACACGCTCTCTAGCAGTCATTTTACCTTTGCTTTTGTGCTTTTCAATTCGTGATTTACCACCACCTAAACTTACTTTAGCAAGTCGTTTTTGTAGTTCTGATACTAAGAGTTTATTATGATCTTCGTTTTTATTGAAGTTGATATCCATATACTGATTATTTGTTACGAATTTACAAAACCTAATTTGGTATAAAAAGTGAATATTTTGTTAAATAATATTACATGGAAATATATTCCTTGGAATATAAATAATTTTGTTCTATATTTGTATCATAATAATTTAATGTACAAAAAATGAAAAGAGATAAAATTATTTATTACATCGCAACTGGATTATTAACATTATTAATGTTGTTTTCGGTAAGTATGTATTTTTTTAAACATGATGATGTTGCAGCAATGTTTGCAGGATTTGGTTATCCAACCTATATTATTTATCCTTATGCTGTTGCTAAACTCTTAGGTTTATTTGCAATTTGGAATCCTAATTTTAGTACTATAAGAGAATGGGCTTACGCTGGTTTCTTTTTTGCATTTATTTTAGCGTTTTTTGCACATTATATGATTGGTGACGGAGAACAAATGGGGGCATTAATAGCATTTGTGTTATTAATAGTGTCTTATATTTTTAACAAAAGAATAATTAACTAACATGAAAAAAATAATAGCATTTGCAGGTAGTAACAGTAAAACGTCAATTAATAAACAGTTAGCGGTATACGCATCTAGTTTAGTTGGACATGTTGAAACTTCAGTTTTAGATTTAAACGATTTTGAATTACCGCTTTACGGTATTGATTTAGAAAATGAAAAGGGTATTCCTGATAACGCGCACAAATTTTTAGAAGCTATAAAATCTTCTGATGGTATCGTATTATCTTTAGCAGAGCATAATGGTGCTTATGCAACAGTTTTTAAAAACCTTTTCGATTGGATGTCTAGAATAGACGGAAAACTGTGGAGCGAAAAGCCTATGCTTTTAATGGCAACTTCATCAGGAGGTAGAGGAGGAGCTACAGTATTAGAAATAGCTAAAGGCCGCTTCCCTTTTATGGGGGGTAATATTGTAGCAGATTTTAGTTTTCCTTCTTTTGGAGATAATTTCTCTGAAGGAAAGGTTGTTAATGATGAATTGAATGCAGATTTGAAACAAAAAGTAAAAGCATTTCAAAGTTCATTATAACAAAAAAGAAAGTCATGGGAGATATTTCAAAGGATATAAAATCTAAGTTTGTGAACAACAAAGTAAAAGCGATGTTAAACATTATTTACACCGCTAATTGGATAAATAGTGTTCATAATGAATTTTTTAAACCTTATGGTTTATCTCCTCAACAGTTTAATATTTTAAGAATCCTTCGTGGTTCAAGTGAGCCACTTAAAGTACAAGAGATTAAAGCACGAATGATTGAACGTGCACCTAATGCCACAAGGCTTATGGATAAGCTTAGTGATAAGGATTTAATAAAAAGGTTGCCATGTCCTGGAGATAGACGTGTTGTTCATATCGAAATCACTGATTTAGGTTTAGCTTTATTAAAACAAATCGAAGCAAACTTAAAAGATGACTTACTAGAAAATTTAACAGAAGCAGAGGCAGCTACTTTAAGTGATTTATTGGATAAGATTAGATAAAAAAATTTAAATAAATACTTTCCATGGAAAGTATTATAAAAGTAATTATTATGAAACTAAATACAATAAAAACAATAGGTCGAAGTGATTTTGTTAATATGGGCCCTATACAATTGAGACAACCCATACCTACACAGCATATTAATAATATAGATCCGTTTATATTATTACACCATTATGGACCCTATGACATTTCGGAACAAAACAATCCTTTTGATTTAGGCCCACATCCGCATAGAGGATTTGAACCAATTACATTTTTAATTGAAGGCGAACAATTTCATAGAGATTCGTTGGGTAATGAAAGTGTTGTAAAAGCAGGAGATGTACAATGGACAACGGCCGGTAGAGGTATTATTCATGCTGAAGCACCAACAAAAGATTTTGTAAAAAAAGGTGGTACTTTAGAAGGTATTCAATTATGGTTGAATTTACCTGCGGAAAAGAAAATGATTGAAGCGAATTATCAGCACGTTAAGAATGAAGATTTTAGAGTTGTAAGTTCTGATGATGGAAAGATTAATATTCAAATTATTGCTGGGGAACTTGATGGTGTTTATGGACGTATTCAAACGCAAACATCTGTAAATGCTTTTATACTTGATGTTGAAGTTGGTGGAACGTTTAATATTAATGTCCCAGATTCTCATCAATCAACTATTTATTTATTGAAAGGTGATGTTTCGATTAATGATTCTGAAACCTTAAAATTAAATAAAAATCAATTGATTGCATTTAATCAAGATGGGGAAGGGTTTTCAATTAAAGGTAATGAAGCAAGTAAACTATTATTTATTTCTGGTAACCCTTTTAATGAGCCTGTAACTACATATGGACCTTATGTTATGAATACGCAAACTGAAATTATGGAAGCGATGCGCGATTACCAAATGGGTAAAATGGGGTTTCTTCCGGCTAATTAGTGCATTGTAAGCGTAGAAGAGGGACACGCGTTAGGTATTACAGAGGAAAGCCCGCAGCACGACGATAGGAGGTGCGAGGACTTGCAACGGAAAGCCCAACCCTTGTGGTAACTCCCAAATAATAATTATAAAAAATTAGATAATGAAAACAGTAATTCACAAAGCAGAAACAAGAGGTTATGCAGACCATGGTTGGTTAAAATCTTACCATACGTTTAGTTTTTCGAGTTATCAAAATGCTGAACGCATGAATTTTGGTAAACTTAGAGTTTTAAATGATGACTTAGTAAAGCCAAACATGGGGTTTGGAACGCATCCGCATAAAAACATGGAAATCATTTCGATTCCTCTAAAAGGGGCGTTATCACACAAGGATAGTATGGGAAATAAACTTGATATTGAAGTGGGCGAAGTGCAAGTTATGAGTGCGGGAACGGGCTTATCACACTCGGAATTTAACGATAGCAAAACAGATGAAGTTAACTTTTTACAACTTTGGATTATACCAGAGGAAATGGGTG
Organism: Algibacter sp. R77976; assembly: GCF_044594645.1. GTDB lineage: Bacteria > Bacteroidota > Bacteroidia > Flavobacteriales > Flavobacteriaceae > Algibacter_B. The sequence goes on along the minus strand of NZ_CP138989.1, from coordinate 3,073,888 downwards.
TGCAACCAAATTATGAGCAACGTAGATTTGATGCTGAAAATCAGAAAAATGAGTTGCAAACGGTTGTTGCTCCTAAGGATAAGTTGGAAGGCGAGGCCTTACCGATAAGCCAGCAAGCTTATATTTATCGTTCAACTATAGATAAAGATAAATCAATTGATCTCAAGATCAAATCTGGTAAAAATGGATTTTACATATTTGTTGTTGATGGTGAGGTAGAAATAGTTAATAATACGTTAGTAAAAAGAGATGCTATAGGTATTTCTGAGTTAGAATATGTAAAAATTAAATCAAATAGTAATTCAGAATTGATTATTGTTGAAGTGCCTATGAGCTAAGTCAAACCTAATTCATTAATAGCGAAAAGTATTCTGTCATGGAATACTTTTTAATAATTAAATATTTGCTTTTATGATAATTGAGCGAAATAAGTCTGAACTATTACTCTCCCATTTACCATTAAAGTTTTTAGGTAAAACAAAGAAATCTCCCTTTTTGAAAACCTGTTTTATGCCATCTTTTGTAGTTATATATACTGAGCCTTCAAGTATATGAATAATTTGCTCTTTTTGAGTATTATCTAATATTAAATTTCTTGGTTTTTCAACTTCGAGAATTATAATAATCTCTATTCCAGAATAAAGAATATTTTTATAAGTGCCATTCTCATTCAATTGTATATTTTGAAGATACAGTAAATTTTTATCAATTAAAAGAGGTTGCTTTAGTTTTGATACTTCTTTTTGGTGAGATCTCTTATTTGAAATAATAGATAATTCTAAATGATATTGAGGATTACCAATTGTTTTTATACTTCCTTTATAGCCTTTTGGTATTGCTAAAAAATTATTAGCTTCAAATTCATAAGATTTAGTATTTAAAGTATTAAAATTCATTGAACCATTAGATAGATATACAAATTCCTCAATAGGAAAGTTTTCAAAGTCTTTTGATGCAGTACTACTGGAAATCATATATGCACTTAACGCTTCACCACGATATAATTGACCCTGAAAAAATTCACGATTTGGTTGGTCTTTTAGCTTAACTGGCTTTAATCCAGTACCAGAAAGCATAGATTTGTCTAATAATATTGGTTTAATAATTTTTTGTTTTTTACTAGTGTCAATAATTGAATTATTAACCAATTTTTGAAACGTTTCTCTTAAATTGAGTTGTTTATAAGGGGATAATTGAATCATCATAAGATAAGCTAAATCTTGCTTAGGGTCAATTCTAAAATATGTGCCTACTGCGCCTCCCCAACCATAGACTATTGATTTATCTTCTTTCTGGGCAATAGAAAATCCTAAACCAAAACCTGTTTCACCTGATAGAATTCGTAATCTAGGTGTGTGTTTGCGAACTGATTCTAAATGATCTTTAGTCATTAAATCAATAGTTTCTGGTTTCAAAATTTGGTGGTCAAATAATACGCCTTTATTTAAAAGCATTCTACAAAAGTTTAAATAATCATTGGTTGTTGAAACTAAGCCACCACCACCTTTAATAAAGCTTGGTTTATTGATGAACATACTCTCATTAGGTAATTCTGCAATCTCAAGTTTTCCGTTTTCTCCAGAACGGTAACCCGTTGTAAAATGGTTTATTTTATGTTCGGGAAGTTGAAAGTGAGTATCTTTCATTTTTAATGGGTTTAACACATTTTCATGAAGATATTCATCTAAAGATTGACCACTTAAAACTTCAATTAAATATCCACAAATATCGGTGGAATGCCCATATTCGTAATCTGTTCCTGGTTCAAATAATAATGGTAGCTTACTTATTCTATTAATAAATTCTTTTAAGCCTTTTGAACTCCCTAAGCTTGCTTCAGTATATTTAGTATTTAAACTTGGGTTAGGACTTCTGCCATAACTAATTCCTGAACTATGTCTTAATAAATCAATAATTTTTATTTGGCGTTTTGCTGGTATAATTTTATTGTCTTTATTATAAACAGTCATTTCTTTAAACTCAGGAATATATAGATGTATTGGATCTTCAAGTTTAAACTTACCCTGCTCATAGAGTTGCATTAAACCAACAGATGTAATTGGTTTAGTCATAGAAAAAATACGAAAGATACTTAGGCTATCTAGTGGTTTTTTATTTTTAATATCTGCATAACCATAAGAGTTATAATGTACTAAATTTCCATTTTTAAGAATAGCCGTTTGTATACCTGCTAATTGTTCACTATCTACGTATCTGTGCAAAACCGTTTTTAAACTATCTAACTTTGTTTTAGATATACTTACAGATTTTAAACTTGTTAGTTTATTTTCACCTTGTGTACAGGCATTAGCAATTATAAATAAAAATGATATAAGAGTGACTATTTTTTTCATACTATACATATAGTTTTAACTATTAATCTATATTATATTGTTCAAATAAAAAAATAATTGCGCGTTCTAGCACTTTATCTGTATTGTTAATTATATCATTCTCTATATTTTTCTCGTATATATCAGGAATATTACCATTGCCATCCAAAAATTCACCAGAAGGTTTCATAGGCAGTTGTATGGGGTATTTGTAACTCCAGCCATTAGGTAAAAAACGACGATTACTTACTGTAGAAAAATCGCTGGCGGTAGTATCGCCAATTTGAGTTACTTCATTATATGTTTTCATATACAAGGCTAAACTTTCTCCAGCACTTATTGTACGTCTATCTGTTAGTAATACAACTGGGCTTGAATATTGTGTTCCTATCCTTTCAGAATAGAATAGAGTTTTTTCGTCAAAATCATTGTGATTTGGTCCATTACGTGTTTGTGTCGAGTAAACTAGATTTTCATTGTCAGCAAAAGCACTTGCTATGCGCCTTGTATAGCTTTCAAAGCCTCCAGTATTTTGTCGAATGTCAAAAATTATGGCATCGTAAGGGTTTAGTTTTTCAATAACATTCTCTATTATTCCTGGATTTTGTCCATCCTCTGCGCCTAGGTAGATATAACCTATGTTTTTCTCTTTAATTTTTCCATATGATAGATTGTCTTCGGATGTTACTTCTGTTCTATAATCTAAATATTTTGTAGAAATTAATGCCTTGCTAAATTCATTTTTTGATTGTTCATTTAAAGCGAAACCAGATGTAAATACTTCTGCATCGTTTTCAGAATATAAGTTAATATGACTATCATCAAAAGTTTCTAGCATTTCAGAAAAAATTTGCCATAGCTCTTCTTCACTAGTATTATTTGTTACTTGAGGTTTAAATTGATTGTAGGTAGCATCCCAATCAATATTCTTAGAAATAAATAAAGAACAATGCTCGTCGAAATCTTGCCATAATAATTCAAAATTATTGATAGGTGTATTGAGTTCATCGTCACCAAGTATTGTCTTTTCGCATGAAACTGATATACAAAAAAGTAGTAGTGTAATTATTTTTTTCATGCTTTAAAAATTATAAGCTAAACCAGCGTTAGTTAATATTTGAAATTGTGTCCATTTATTTCTTTTATTTATTGTATTGTAATTAAATAAAATATTTGCTTTTATGGCTAATGAATTAGTAAGTATGTATGTTAGATTAAGTTCAGTTTCTAATTCAAAATACGCATTAAGTGATTCTATAGTACCATTGGTAATAAGCGCTAAAGCATTATCTTGGTTATCAATTATTTCTTCATCAATTCCATTATATGGAGGTCTGGCTAGTAGCGATATAAAAGGGCAATATATTGAAGCTTTGAAAACTATTTTTTTTGTTATTCTATATTGATAAAGACCTTTTATGCCTAGACTATGTGTTGCTAAATAGCTAAATGATTCTGTATTCTCCCAATCTAGCGATTTAACTTGTGATCTAAATTGACCGCCTAAATAAAAAGTACTTTCAGAAGTTATTTGATTTAGTCTCTTTACATAAAAAACACCTAACTGAACTTGTATAATATCCGTATCAAAAAACCCTGAGGCATTTGTTGAGAGTGTGTTAAACCCAGCATTAACCTGCATACACAAGATGTGTTTTTTATGACTTCCATACCTTACATATTCCAATGTATAATTACTCCCGTTTAGGTTATAATTTAATGGCGAGAAGTTAGCATCGTTTAGTACTCCTGATTGGTAGCCAAAATTAACACTAATACTATTTTTGTTTTCTTCTTGATTTTGAGTATAAATACTCAATGAGCTTATTAAAAACAAATAGCAAATACATTGTTTAATCAAATATTTAGAAAAGAATTTGCACATTATTTGTTTCTCATTTTTTAGGTAATAACTACTTTTTAATAGAGCTTCTATTTTTGGTTTTTCTGTTTTTTTTTTACTACTCATTTTATTTTACAGCTTGCATTAAATGAATAATGGGAAGATAAAATAAGCACCAGAAAATTATGTTTATTTGAAATTTTAATCTGTATGATAAACTGAATATCACAAGTATATCTCAATATTTAGAAATAAAAGTCTCAATAGAAGCATTAGGACTTATTCGCAGTATTTTTTTTGAATTGAGCAGGCGAAATTCCTGTTTCTTTTTTAAATATTCTGTAAAAACTACTTTTAGAATTGAAACCGCAAGTATAAGCTATACCAACAAGAGAATATTTTTCGTATTCAGATAAATTTATTTTTTCTTTAAATTCTTTTATTCGATAAGAATTTATTAAATCATAAAAGGAGGTGTTTAAATGTTGATTTAAAAAGAATGATAATTTTTTATCTGATATTTCAGCTTTAGTTGCTAGTTTTTTTAATGTTAGTTCTTGATTTAAGTATAACTTTTCATATTGAAGGGTGTTTTCAATTTTATACTTTAAGGTTTCAATTTCCTTTTTCGAGAACACATTTTTTGGGGATTCTTTATCATGATCTAGTGGGCTAGATAAGAATACAAATGGTTGATTAATACCATAATTACCTAGATAAAATACAATTATAATTAAAGCAATAACAGTAATAAATCCAGTGTCAAAATCTGTGTCATACAAATAATCAATAAGAAAAGTAAATACGTCAATACAGATCACGATAAAAGCCCCTATAAGCATACGTTTTACCCATATAAAGTTTGCTTGGTAAAATGTAGAATAGTCAAGTTTATATTTTTTTTTGTACTTATTAAAAAGCATTAGTGATAATAAAATATATACCAATAAATAAATGGCTTTGAAGAAATTCAAATTGGAGGTATGTTTCAATGCAATCAGATACTTAAAATCTGTTTTTAATCCAAAATTGATTAACAGAATAGGTAATGAAAAAACTATAGTGTATAGCACGTAAGGCGCTACATTAATTAATATGGTCTTATTTAGTTTTTTCTTTTCTATAAAAAGAGATTTTATATAAATAAAAATTAATCCCCCTAGCAATATTCTTGATGCATCCTCAAAAAATAAAGTGATTATATATAAGATGTTAATATCATGTAAATCTGCATAAAAATTTAAAATAATTATTATTAATGATGCAAATATTGCAATGAGTATTTTGTGAGATATTAATTTGATTTTTGCTTTACATATTTTGACTACAAATACTAAGCAAGTAAGTAATCCAACAATAAGAATAAAATCAATAATTAGTTTCATTTAGCTATTATATCTATCTCTTTTGCAATATTATGGTATTTACATTAAAAATGGCAAAAAGTTTATTAAACAGAGTCTCAATTCTTCTTTTGAGATTTTATTTAAAGATTTATATTAATAGTGAGATATTGAATTTAAGTTGAAGTTGTTTTCCATAATAATTTACGATATTTGCTTTCAGACTAACCAATAAAAGAAAAGATTATGGCGATGAATAAAAATACAGTTTTAGCTTGGGCAACCATTTTAATGATTATTATGGGTGTACTATTAATTTTAATGGGTGCATATAGATATACTGATGTTGCTGGCTGGGGTTTTGCTACAGTTGGTATTGGGTTTTTTGCTATTGCATGGGTGTTTAATGCCTTAAAGGGACGCGTATAATCGGCTTAATAATTTATAACAAACAACAATGAGTGACGATAAAAAAGTAATTTTTTCAATGTCTGGTTTAACCAAGACATTTCAAGGTGCAAATACGCCTGTTTTAAAAAACATCTATTTAAGTTTTTTCTATGGCGCTAAAATTGGAATTTTAGGTCTTAATGGTTCTGGTAAATCAACCTTACTTAAGATTATAGCAGGTGTAGATAAGAATTTTCAAGGCGATGTTACCTTTCTACAAGACTATTCAGTTGGTTATTTAGAGCAAGAACCACAACTTGATGATGATAAAACAGTCATGGAAGTTGTTCGTGAAGGAGCTGCTGAAACGGTTGCTATACTTGATGAATACAATAAAATTAATGACCAATTTGGATTAGAGGAGGTTTATAGCGATGCCGATAAAATGGAGAAACTCATGGCAAGACAAGCTGAATTGCAAGATCAAATTGATGCTGCAAATGCTTGGGAGCTTGATACAAAGCTAGAAATAGCCATGGATGCCCTACGTACTCCCGATGGTGATAAGAAAATTGGTGTGCTTTCAGGAGGTGAAAAACGTCGTGTGGCTTTGTGTCGTTTGCTTTTAAAAGAACCAGATGTTTTACTTTTAGATGAGCCTACTAACCACTTGGATGCTGAATCGGTACATTGGTTAGAGCATCATTTAGCACAATACAAAGGAACTGTGATAGCTGTAACGCACGATAGATACTTTCTAGATAACGTTGCGGGTTGGATTTTAGAGTTAGATAGAGGTGAAGGAATCCCTTGGAAAGGAAATTACTCATCTTGGTTAGACCAAAAGTCTAAACGTATGGCGCAAGAAAGCAAAACAGCTTCTAAACGTCAAAAAACATTAGAACGTGAGCTTGATTGGGTTCGTCAAGGTGCAAAAGGACGTCAAACGAAACAAAAAGCGCGTTTAAAGAATTACGATAAGTTAATGAGTCAAGATCAAAAACAGCTTGACGAAAAACTTGAAATATACATACCAAATGGGCCGCGTTTAGGAACCAATGTTATTGAGGCTAAAGGTGTTTCAAAAGGTTATGATGATAAGTTGTTATACGACGATTTAAACTTTAACTTACCACAAGCAGGAATTGTGGGTGTTATTGGACCAAATGGTGCTGGTAAAACTACTATTTTCAGAATGATAATGGGTGAGGAAACACCAGATAAAGGAGAGTTTACTGTTGGGGATACAGCAAAACTAGCGTATGTAGACCAAAAACACGCTAATATAGATCCAGAGAAAACCATTTGGCAAAACTTTAGTGATGAACAAGAGTTGGTTATGATGGGTGGAAAAGAAGTAAATTCTAGAGCTTATTTAAGTCGATTTAATTTTTCTGGAGGCGAGCAAAACAAAAAAGTAAAATTACTTTCTGGTGGTGAGCGTAACCGGTTGCATTTAGCCATGACACTTAAAGAAGAAGGTAATGTATTGCTTTTAGATGAGCCAACTAACGATCTTGATGTAAATACATTACGAGCCTTAGAAGAAGGTTTAGAAAACTTTGCCGGCTGTGCAGTAGTAATTAGTCACGACCGTTGGTTTTTAGATAGAATTTGTACGCACATTTTAGCTTTCGAAGGTGATTCTCAAGTGTATTTCTTTGAAGGTAGTTTCTCTGATTATGAAGAAAACAAAAAGAAGCGTTTAGGTGGCGACTTAATGCCGAAGCGTATTAAGTATAAGAAATTGGTTAGATAGTATTTGAAATTATATTTTAATAAAAATGCCCGCTTTTTTAGTGGGCATTTTTATTTATATAAAATTATATTGTGTTAATAAGTTACTTTGAAATTAATTACCGCCATACATATGCCCATCTGTAAAATCCTTATAGGGTTTATCTTCATCATCTTCGGCAATTTTTTTATTCATGGCATCTAAGCGCTCATTTTCTTTTTTTAGTTTGTATGATTTTCTAATGCCTAGAAGAAGTAATATTCCGAAAAAAACAGTAACAATAATAAGTACAGTTACAATATCAGATTGATTTATTAAAGTAATGGAACTAAAACTAATAAGGGAGTAGTTTGTAAGCATAGTAAATGCAGCAATATTTTTTTTGAATATTAACAAATATAGTATAATCTAATAAAACGTCTGAATTTTTTTATTAACTGTAACATTTTGATAAATTTTAATACCTATAATTTGAGTAATAAAATAATTATCCAAAATTTTCAAAAGTAAATATTCATTTACGTTTTTAAATTCAGAATTTTTAACGAAATTGCTTACTTAATATTATTGTTCAACTTAAAACTTAAAATATACCATGTCTGATGATTTTGATTTATTAGAAACAAATTCTAACGAAAAAACTGAAAAAGTAGATGTTAATTGGGGAAAAGCCATTGACACTATGAAATCTAAATTATCTCAAGAAGATGATCCAGAATCGCGTCAAAAAATACTGAACGCTACTTTGGATGATGTGGTACACATGGCAGAAAAAGATAGAACAACACTTCTCGATGCTATTAAAGATTTAACCGACTATCAAGATGAGGTTGGTATCATGTTCGAAAAATTCTCTGCACTTAATGCAACCGAGCAGAAAGTTATTGATGATGCCCAAAAAGCTTTAGAACGTGCAAGAATCGAATTAGAAGATGCTAAAAACAAACCAGACACTTGGTGGAATAACCTTTGGGGGCGTAAAAGTAAAATCAAAAAAGAAGAAGCAGAGTTTGCCATAGCCGAAAAAACAAGAGCAGGAGCCGATAATAAAGCAAAAGCGATGTTTCAAGAGCGTATTGAAAGTGCCGATGTACAAACCCTTTTAAGTGAATTATCATATAAGTCTCAAGCAGCGGTTACACGTTTAAAAAATCGTGAGGTAGAAATTAAAGAAGTAGAAGAAAAGCTAAAAGATGCGATTGTTGAAGCTTCAAAAAATCATACCAAAGCATTAGAGAAAAAGAAAGAAGTAGAAGCGAAGCTAGAAGAAAACTATGCGTTACTAAAACAAGCGCGTCAAGAATTAGAAGATATTGCAGATAAGCAATCTACCGAATATTCTGAAGCTATAGGTAAAATGACCACTTTAGAGCAAAAGGTTGAAGAACTTGAAGGCCTTAAAAATGCATATACTACATTGGCGGCAAGTAAAGATAGTTTTGTGCACAAGCATAATTTAACTATAAAAGTATTAACATCGTTACGTAGCAATTTACAAACGCACCGTGCTAAGTTAAAGTCTGATACAGAAGAGCGTCTTAAATATTACGATGGTTATGTTGTGGCTTTAAAAGCAAGAACAGATCAAGAATTTGCTGCCATTTTGGAGCATTTAGGTGTTAAAACCGATGAGCATATTGGTGAAACCTTAGCATCTATGCATACAGCGAGTGCTAAAGCGCGTCAAGATATGATGGATAACATTCCAGTTCACGAAAAAGTAATGCAAGGTGTTTACAGTAGTTATGCCGAGGCTTTACAAGAAATTCGTGCTAAAGATGGTGAGATTCAAAAGAATTTTGCAGAGCGTTACGGTATCGATATGAAAGAGATTTTTGAAGATTATTATAATGCCGATAATACAACACCTTCGGGTGATGATGGTGAGCCAGCAGGAAAACCAGAACCAAAACCAGAAGCTAACGACGACGATTTGTTGTCTTAAAATAATTTTGTTATTCCCGCTTTCGCGGGAATAACATCAAATGAAACTATACTTTTTGAATGAACCTCTGCATTGCGTTAGGGATTGAACGGCATGTTTGAGCTCCCCGACTTTGGAGGGAGCGAGTAGTGAAAGCCCGACCCTTGTGGTAACGCCCAAATTGTAAAAGTCTATTTCAATTTTTAAATTATAAAATGTCCATAAATCACATTGTCACACCTTTAGATTCTGCAATTCTCGATTCCAAAGAACAGTATGTGTTCTATCATAAAATGGTGGATTTTGCTTTTAAAGAATTAATAGTAGCGGTTCAAAAAGAAAAAATATGTAACGATATTGAAGTACAATTGTTTAAGCAATATTGCGATTTGTTATTGTATTCTATTGAGGCGATGCGTGTTAAGTATATGTATGACGATGAGGATAACATGAAAGTGGATTTAACAGATTCTGGGCTTCCTAATTATTTGGAATTCCGCTATTTGTTTAACGATCTAGAATTGCGTGATGAATATTTGGGAAAATTAACCCCAATTGCAACACTTAAAAAAGAATTTATAGATACGTTATTAAGAAAAAAGGAGCCAGTTAAAAAACTTAAGTTATTTCAAGCAGCTTCTATAGTGTATTATACTTCGGTAAATAAACAATATATATTCAACCGATTTGTTCAAGGTAAAATTGTAACAGCACCAAAAGATTCTGGAGCCGACTTATTAATTAGTTGGAGTTTTTATGATGTATCGCACAATCGGCCATTTATATGTTTTATGTATTTTAATTATGATGGCAATCGGGTAAACGATTATCGAGACGACATATATGAGGTGTTGAAAACAGTAGCCGATAGAGATATGACCCTAGATACTATGGCCTATACTATTGACAGGAAATTGCCAAAAGTATCTCCAAAACATATTAAACGAATAGATTTAGGGCCTTTACACAACGTTTTTGCTAAGGATGAGCATGTAGTAACCCACACTATTTTAGAGAGTATTGGTAAAAAAGAAATTCCTTTAGAGTCTTATGCCTTCTCTTTAAGAGTAAATGAAGTTACTTCAAAAAGTGAATTTAAAGAAGGTGGTTTTTTTAGTAAGCAAGTGTTACAACGCTGGGGCGATGTTTTTAAACAAAAGTATGTTTTGGCGCCACATCGTGTTATTCAACTGCTTTATAACAAAACACCTGAAATGATGAATAATTTGGCTAAACCGCCAATAGAAGTAAGCAGTCTTTAGTAGGCAGTTGACAGTCAAAAATAGATAAGATTAAACAGTAAGAAAAAAAATGAGCTTTAAAACTTTATTAGCGTATCAAAAAGGGTTTGATTTAGCGATGGAAATATTTCATTTGACTAAAACTTTTCCTAAGTCAGAAGTTTTTGCTCTTACCTCTCAAGTGGTTCGTTCAAGTCGATCAGTTTGTTCAAATATTGCTGAAGGTTATAGAAAACGTCAATATGAAAAGCATTTTAAAAGTAAATTATCCGATGCTGATAGTGAAAATTCAGAAACTCAATTATGGCTTGAGTTTGCTTTAGCATGCGAATATATTTCAGAAGCGAAACGATTAGAATTACAAAATAAAAGTGAAGAAATTGGAAAACTCATTAATTACATGATCAATAACCCAGATAAATTTAAATAATATTTACAGCAGAGTAAGTCTCAAGAGTAAATACTGAAGACTGAAGACTGCATACTGAAGACTAAAACATGGAACACAACTCAACATTCCCAATAAAATTATCTGAACTTGACATGCTTCGTGATAAAGCTTCCTCATACCTGAAAAGTGTACAATGGGAGCAAGGGTCTCGTGCAAAAAATAGAGATAAAGATGCCAAAGACGAATCTATATTATTGTATTTGTCTCGTGCAAATAACGGTTCAAGTTCTGCTAGTATAACTTCGGTATCAAAAACCATTTTGGCTTTAAAAAAGCGTTTATTGCCAGATTCTGTTGCAATTCCTATTTATTTAAATCAAACACTATATGCAGTTCAAGAAGGCATTACACTTGGTATTTGGATAAAGGATAGTTATTATGATGCTTCGGGTCTATCCAGTTTAAATGAGAATAAATCGGCGTTAGATAACAATGGAAAACGTGAGTTTGAAAGTAAAATGCATACCGCTACTGCATTTATGTTGTTTTCTCAGGCGTATAAAATATTACACGATTTAAAACCGCATGCATCTGACGATTTAAGCGTTATGAAACAGAAATTCGCCGGTATTCCAGAGGTGTCTTTAATGTCACCATTAAAAGGGATATCGTGCAGTTTATTTTATTATGATAAGTATTTGGGGCATCCAGAAATTATAAAATCTGATAAAGATGTAATAGATTTTACAGTCGTGTATTTTGAAGCTTTGATTGATGAAATTCAGTTAAGAAAAAGTAGTTTAGAATACACCGAAACGATTGAGGATAGAACTTATAAACTTGAAAAGAGTGAGTTTGCTGTTTCTGGTTGGAATAATGTATTTCAAGGCACAGCAAAAAGTATTGAGTTTAATAAAATTCAGTTCGAGCAAATTGTTGGTAACCGAGATGCAAAACACTTCGCACGTCGATTAACCGAACGTATGTTGAGTTATGATTTTACGGCTAAGAAAAATCCGTTTCAAGAATTAGGAGGTTTTATGCCGGTTTTTATGGGCTACGGAATTCCTGGAACAGGAAAGAGTATGTTGATTGCCGCCATTGCTACACGATTAAAAGAACATTGCGATACTTTAGATATTCCGTTTCTATTTCATCCTATGCCAGATACATTAATATCAACTTTTCAAGGAGGTTCGGCAGAAAAAATGGTGGAGTGGATGAAACCCATGCAAGATCCTACCAAATTAATTTTTGCACCTATTGATGATGCTGAAAATAATTTACAAGAGCGCACAGCACAAGGTGTTTCTGCTGGTGTAAAAGAAGTAATTGGTGTGTTTTTAAGATATACTGAAGGCGCTTACGCTGTTAATTATGGTAATAGTTCCATTGGGTTATTTACGAACCTTCCAGAAATGTTAGATAAGGCTGTGATTTCTCGTGTGCAAGGCCGATTTAAAATTGATGGTGCTAGAACTGAGCATGATTTTCTAGATCAAGATCATATCTGGTGGCGCAAACTAGACGATACCATGCCTGATTTTGTAAACATGCAAGGCCCAGAGAATTATAGCTATTTGCAAGACCAAGGTTTAGCTAAGAATATGGGTGATATCTTGAGTACTATCGATAAACCAACGGAACAGCGTGTTCACGATGTTTATGATCATGTAGAAAAGCACTTTAAAACGAATCAGCATTTATTTTATGCTAATTTATATAAGGAAATACAAGCCGTATTCCCGTTCTTTTCATCTCGTGATGTTCGTAATATTCAATCTGCAATTTCATTACGATTAACAGATTTTGATTTGGAAGAAGATTGGTTTGAAAATCCAGAAATCTATTTCAAACAAGATTACGACACCAAGTTTAATATGCTTCAAGAATTGATGCGTGGTAATATGAAAGGCTTGGATTTTTCAGAAATCCGTCGTCAAGAAGTGGTTCGCTATTTAGATAACGTTGCAACTATTGCAGATACTGATTTTAAACGAAAAGTGGATGCAAGAGTAAATCAATTGAATATTGAAACCAAAGCTAGAAACACATTTGAAAATGAGCGATAATCAAATTAAAAATATAAAAAAGACTTTACTTTCAGATAACTATTATATTCTAAATAGAGTCACTTTTGATTATTTAATGGCGAGTGGCGAGTGGGTCAATCAAATGCGAGAGGTTTACGATAGAGGAGATGGTGCTGGCATTTTGTTATATAATAAAGAAAAGCAAACGGTTATTTTAACTAAACAATTTAGAATGCCCACCTATTTAAATGATAATAAGGATGGTTTTTTAGTTGAAATTGCTGCAGGAATGCTTGATAAGGATAATCCAGAGGCATGTATTATTAGAGAAACTGAAGAAGAGGTTGGATATCGTTTAAAATCGGTTAAAAAGGTTTATGAAGCGTATTCATCGCCAGGCGTTATGACAGAGAAAATGCACTTTTTTATTGGTGAATATACCGATGATATGAAAGTGAACGAAGGTGGTGGTTTAGAATCTGAACATGAAGATATTGAAGTAATAGAAATGCCTTTTAAAAACGCATTAAATATGCTTAATAATGGTGAAATAGTTGATACACGAACTATTGTGTTGTTGCAATATGCTCAAATTCATAAGTTGTTGGAGAATTAAATTATTACACAGAGACACACGGAGTTTTCACAGAGCTTCTCGGAGAAAATATTTTAAAGCATATGAATATTATAACAGTTTTATCAGTTCATTTTACAACGAGAATACTCTGTGAATCTCTGTGTTTCTTTGTGAACCTCCGTGTAACAACTAAATTCATAAGCTCTGAATTATAATAAAAAATGGACAAACTAAAACAAGCAAATCTATATAGAAGTGAACTCATTCCGGTAAGCGGAAAACTTGTTGAGCGTTACAACAAATGCCTAGTAAAACTTGGTTTCGCAGAAACGAAGCTCAAAGCTTTCCATATAGATGGTATTGGCTGGAGCCCCGAAGTTGCAGAAGAAAAAGAAGACCTACAGTATTTAAATAATGGTGAGGCAAATCCGCATGGTATCATCATTTCTCCGCTTCAAAAAGGGAAACCTGTGTATTTACCGTTTCATACGTTTGATAGAGACATAATGAAGTTTGTCTTTAAAATTCATGGAGCAAAAATTAAAGACATTACCAGAGATTGTGCTATTTGTTTAGATTTCGACCAAGGTATTGATGCTTTTTATGAACCTTTAGATGTCTTGAAATATGATAAAGTCTCCATACATTTTCATTTAATTGATAATTTGAAAAACGTTCAGAAAGAACAATTAAAGCTTATTAAAACTTTTGAAACAGGAAATAATTTTATTGATGAAGATTTACATCAACAACTATTAAATTCTGCTAAAACGTATGGTGATTTAAGAACTAGGAATTTAGATTTACACGAATTACAATACGACACAGATTCATTTTATACAAGATCTTTTGGTGGCGTATATATTTTACGTGATTTTATAAAACCTATAGTGGTTTTTGAAGACAAAACGTGGTATAAAGAAGCTATTAAAGATACAAATTACGATGTATTAATTTATCATATAGCTCAACCAGAGCTTATGGATAAACTCCGCGATCATGTTATTATTGAGTATGATTTAGAAAAAGTAGTTGGAACAAAACGATACGAACGTATCAAGAAATTTGAAATGGCTCAGTATTTAAAAAAGACTCAGCATCCGGTTAAGGATATTTTGAATGATCCAATTTTATTTAAAAGTTACTTAAATAAACTCGATATAAAAGCAAGAAAAAAAGTTATGAGTGTGGAGATTTATCTGGAGAAGTTAGAAACAAGTAACCAGTATAAAATAGCCGATATTGTTGATTTAAAGCTATTTGAAGCTTTGCATCAACCACATTCATCATTAGAAGCAAAACATCAAGATTTAATTTGGAAATTACTGGTAAATATTTCTGAAAAAGATGTTTTATTCTGGTATTGGTATGATAAACAAGCCTTTTATGCTAGTTTTAAAACTTGGGACGATTCATTAAAAGATTGGGCTATAGAAACTATTAGTAACAATATTTAATAATTATAGACTAATAGTTTAGTTAGTAGCGTTTTGTCATTCCGCACTTGATGCGGAATCCATATTGAGCATGAAAGGAAATTATCATCAATACTATGTCTATATTTTATCGAATATAAAAAATGGGACACTTTATATTGGCGTAACCAATAATTTGGAAAGACGAATGCATGAACATAAACGTAAATTAGTTTCTGGTTTTACATCAAAATATGGTTTGAATAAATTAATGTATTTTGAACAATTTCAATACGTAAATGATGCTATAAAAAGAGAAAAACAATTAAAGAATTGGAACAGACAATGGAAAATTGATTTAATTGAAGAAGATAATATTAATTGGATTGATTTATCTTTAGATTGGATTTATTAATGGATTCCGCATCAAGTGCGGAATGACAAACAAAACAAAAATTATGACACTAGAACTTATTGTATTTATTGCCGCTATACTATTCGGAATCTTTTTGTATTGGAGAGAATCAAAGGGAAATGTGCTCTATCGGTTTTTTAATAAAATTATAAATTCGAAAGAACTACAAATGAAACCTGATGATAAAACAGGTTTTATATATCAACAAACCTTCTTATTACGCTTGGTTTTTGTTGGGTTCTTGTTTTTAATAGGTATTGTAGTTGTTCGGTTTTTAATCCCCATTGATATTGCTACTATTTCAATTTTTGCATCTATGATAGTTGGTACTTTAGCGGGAACCTATTTGGCTAATTTTATATTCAAATCTAGTGAAGTGATTGACGAAAAAAGTGATTCTATAGAAGATCTGGTAACTGATACTATTGAAAAAGGGAAAGATTTTATTGAAGATTTAAAGACTGAAAAACCTAAAGTGATTAAAGAAGCAAAAAAGGAAATAGCAAAAGAGCCTAATACAGAAGGAAAAAGTGCAAGACAACGATTGAAAGATAAAGGGCTGCTATAAGTTTGCAGTTTTTATTAAGCAGTAAGCGGTCTGCAGTCAAGAAATAACATAAAAATATAGGGAAAGTAATATAAAGTATGAGTGAGAAACTTCACGCTTCAAACGCCATGCTTCAAACTAAGTAATATGATTAAAAACTACTGGAATAAAGGAAAGAAACAAAAAACAATAACCATTATTGTAGCTCTAATTCTGCTTATAGCGTTGTTTGTTTTAAGAGACGATTATCAACCTGCATTATTATTCGTTCGGAAATTTATTTTCATCATTCTTTTGAGCGGAATTGTTCTGTTTTTGGGTTTAAGGAAATTTAGAAAATCGGCTACCACGGGTGGAAGATTAGGGATGTTAGCTTTATTGGTGGTATTCTTCGGGGTTTTATACGTTGTAGGTTGGCATTTTAAAATGTATGATTATATGAAAACGTATAATGTGTTCAATCATTTAAATACATTTGAAATAAATGAATTGCCATTAACACAAAACGAACGCATTCAGCCATTACGAAATGTATTTTCTATGGCAAATGAAAGTGTAGGTGAAACTAAAGATGTTTCGTTACCACATTTAGTGAGAATTGGAGAAGAGAACAAATGGACCATGGCTATTCAACCCACAGAAAAGTATATGTGGCAAGGTATGACAGATAATACTGAAGAAGTTTTTGCAGTATCAAGTACAACGCCATTTCCAAGGTTTTCAAGCGAGAATAGAATTCCTGTAACGTTTTCCATAGGTGAGTCTTTAAAATTTAGCAGAAACACTTATAATGCTGTAGTACAGCGTTTCAATATATTCCAATTATTTACAATGGAACCTAGTGACACTTATTATATGAAAAATGATTCTGGCAAATGGGTACAAGTGGTAAGTTTAATAAAATGGAAAGGTTTTTTGTTTCCTTATCCAACGTTTGGCGGCGTTATGGTAATTGATAGTGGTGAGCACGATTTTAACGATTATATGGAGCGCATTTTAATAGGAAAAGGAACTTATGTAAGCCCAGAGGAGATGAAGAACCATAAGTATTTAATAGGACAAAACACACTCGCAGAAAAAGTATCCAGGCTTCAAGCAGAATCTTTAAAATTCTTAGGAGGATTTAGCGACCCATTACCTTGGAATATGGAAACAGCGGTAAAAATACCAGGAATGCCAAAAGATCAAAATCAGCAACCCTACGTAACCGATTTTAATTTTTCAGATACAGATACTAACGCTTATAGTGGTTTATACCATTGGTTTGGTTTAGAACCAGTAGGGAATGAGCGTACTAGTTTAAGTTATAGTGTTTTTGTACCAGCAGACGGAACAGACAAATTGTATTATTATAATCATGCGGCAAAAAAACAAGGCTATGCAGGGGTTTCTGCAATGCCTTTAAAGGTACAAGAATCTCGTAAAGAGTATGATTGGACTGCCAATACGCCCGTTGAATTTAGGCCTTATATAAAAGATATTGCAGGTAAAAAGCGTATGTTTTTTATGGGGACCGTTTCTTCTATTAGTAAAGAGAATGAGCAACAATTTGATGGTTCTGCTACACCAGACTTGGTGTTGGTAGATAGTGAATATCGTGATGTGGTTTGGATTGATGTTAAGCACCCAAGTCAATGGGACAGAACAGTTTACGATCAATTAAATGAAGCATGGCGTGCTAGCGAAAAAATTGGATATTATTTTGTTGAAGAAACTAAAACTATTGACATGGTTCAGCAATCTATAGACTCTATAAAAGTGATCCCTCAAGTAGATAAAAAGGCTGAAGAAATTGCAAGATTGCAAAGGCAGATTGATTCTTTGAAGGCTGTTGGGAATTAATCACATGAGGTTTAAACTAGTCTACATTGTCCATGGGTTAATATTATTGCTTTTTATAGTTTCAGCAATCTATGGTTATAATAGATTAGTAGAATTAAATTTTTTCATTTATGATGATGAATTGAACTTTTATAATTTTTTAGATTTAATTGTTACTCATAAAGTCTTTCGTCCATTAATTATTTTGATTGCACCAACTATTGGTGTTTTTTTGAAAAACAGATATGGTTGGGTGTTTATAACTTCATATTTCTACTTTTTAATTTGTTCTATTTGCTCTGTGTTTTTTGAAGATGGTTTTAGTGATTATAAAGATATTTTACTTTTCGTTTCTATAGTTTTATTAATTACGTTAATAATTATAATAATGAATATTAAAAAAGTAAGTTTTCATTTTTATAAAATAAACAAAATTAAGCTTTTAGGGCTCAATTTAGTTTCTTTTGTGGTTGGTATGTGTAGTTTTATACTTTTATTGATTTCTAAAACCATTTAGTTTTGTATTAAATATATTTATTTTTAGTAACAAATAACCTAAATTATAGACTTATACTCTAAAGGCAAGTTATGGGTGGTTATATGGGTTTGGGGTTGCAAAAATGGATTTATTCTAGAACACCTAGAACAAAAATGTATGTTCGTGAAAGACTACCTTCATTTACTCCGTTGCCTAAATACTCTAGAACTTTTCAAATAAAAGCTTCTGTTAAAGAAAACAATATTATTTCTGGAATAATTGCAATTTGTTTAGCTATATTTTTTATCATTTCATTTAGTGTGTTTGTTCAGAGTTTTACTGATTATTCAAAGGAGCATACTAAAAAGTTAACTGCACAAAATAATTATGAGTATGAAAGGGCTTTTAACTTTTTAATTAAATCTGGAATATCAAGAATAGATAGAAATAACATTAAAGGCGCATATTCTGAATTTAAATTGGCATATGCTATTCATCAAAATAATGAATATTTAAATCAATTGATTCTTGAAACCTTAAGTATTCTCTGTGAAGATGATAATAAGTATTGCAAAGATTTGGATGTTTTTTTACTAAAAACAATTAAATCACCAACTCCATCTTAATATCACAACGTTTATACGGGCAATTAGTTTCTACGGGAATTTCAATAAAACCATATTTTCTATAAATATAAATGGCATTTTTAAGTTTTCTGCTAGAATAAATAATGAGTTTTGGTATGTCATTTTCTTTAGCAAAACCAATACAATGTTGCATTAATTTTTGACCAATTTTATTGCCACGATGGTTTGGAGATACAGCCATTTTTGTTAATTCAAACTCACCTTGGTTTCCTAATGGCATTAAAGCTACGGTTCCAACTATTTGTTTGTTTAATTTTGCAAAAAATATGCGTCCGCCTTTATTTATAATGTGTTTTTCAGGCTTGCTTAAAACGTCCTCATCATAAGATTCTACATAAAAAAATGTTCGTAACCATTCTATATTTAGGTTATAGAAATCTTTAGAGAATCGTTTTTCAAAAGAAATGATATTAACCATTAGCTGCCTTAATAAAATCTGTTATTAAATACGTTATGAGTTTTCCAACTTGAGTAGCTGTTTTTTTTGTTGGAGCTGCTTCACAAATATATAAATAAGATGCGTTTTTATGTTTTGCAAAGTAGTGAAGAAATTGTCTGGTTCTATTAACGCTAAAGCCACTTGGGGTCATGGCACTACTTGGAATATTTTCAATGGCATCACAATCAATTTCAATTCCAAAATTATCGATAGAAACATGGTTTTTAGCTCTTTCAAGTTCTCTGTTAAATTTTAATTCTTTTCTAACTTCTAGGCTTTCAAACGTATTGTATGCAATAGTTTTTGTTTTGTCTAATGATTTAAAGTTTTTATCAGATGTGTAATTTTCATGTAACCCAAAAACAAAGTAATTATCTATAAAACCTTCCGCGTAAGCGTAACTAAAGCCATTACCGCTATGTCTACCTTCTTTATCTCTTAAATCTGCGTGTGCATCAAGGTTTACAACGTTAATTGGTTTGCCAAGTGCTAAAGATGTGCCTTTTATGTTACCATATGCATTGTTGTGCCCGCCGCCAATTATTATTGGTTTTTTACCAGCCAAAACTATTTGATGGATAATATGTGTTACATGATTATCGATTATTGATACTATTTCACGAGCTTTTATGATATCTTTTTTTTTGGATGGATTTAATTTTGAAATTGCTAATTGTTCTTCAGAGAAGTCTAAATGGCCTAATATCAAAACATTATTGGCCTTTGTAAATGTATTGCTTTGAATGTTTAACAAAACTTTAAGTGTGGCATCCCAAGCCTTTGATGCTCCAGTTTTTCCGTGGTTTGCAAATACGCCAACATCTTCTGGTAAGCCCAAAATCACATAAGTAACGTCTAAAATTTTAAGTTGTTCGTATATGTTAGAAATGCTGGTTAACAAGCTAACATGTTGACCAAATTTGGATTCGCCAGGGCGTTTGTTTAATAATATATTTAAAGTATTTTTGTTAAATAAAACTAGTTTATCCATTTAAGATGAATTTGAATATTAAATGTACATCAATATTTATTTATAGCATTAAAACAAACAACTAAAATTAAAACAAAATTAGAATTAACCTTAATAACATTAAAACGAGTAATTATGGAAAACAACAAAAGTAACACAGGTCTTAAAGTAGGATTGGGAATTGCGCTAGTTTTATTTTTAGCAACAGGTTTTTATACAATGAATTTGTATAATAGTAGTAAAAAAGTAGAAAACGAATTGACTGAAGAAAAGCGGTTAGTCATGAATGATTTAAACGCTATGGCAAAGCAATATGATGACGCTATAGGTGAGAATGAAGTATCTAATGCTAACTTAATAGAGGCAAGAGGACGTATTCAAGGATTAATAGATTCTTTAAAAATCTCTGAAACTAATGTAAAAAGTTTATGGAGATATAAAAGTAAATATGCTTCGCTTCAAAAAGAAATGGATGTGTTATTAGCTCAAAATGATTCATTAAGAGTTGAGAATTCTTATTTAGCAACGTCGTTAGATAGTACTCGTGTTCGTTTAGAAGAACGTACAATTTTTACAGATTCGTTATTAGTACAAAATAATGCTTTAGCAGAAGTTGTATCTAATGCAGCTATTTTAAACACGGTTGGATTAAAAGGATTTGGAGTTATTGAAAGAACATCTGGTAAATTAATACCTACTGAAAGAGCGAGTAGAGCTGATAAAATTAGGGTTTGTTTTACCGTTGCAAAAAATGCCTTAGTACAGGCTGGAGATGAAGAGTTATATGTTCAAGTTATAGATCCAAAAAACAATACTTTAGGATTAAATGAGCAAGTTACTTTTGGTGAAAAAACTTTAAATTACAGTATGATTAGTAAATTTAATTATGAGAATGCTAGTCTTAACATCTGTGAGTTTGTTGCATCAAAAGGCGATAGTAAATTTGAAAAAGGACGTTATGTTGTAAATGTTTTTAATGCTAAAGATTTGGTGTCTAGCTCTGAGTTTACGCTAAAATAAAGGTATTAAATTAACACTAATAAATTCAAGAAGCCTCAAACTTAAATGTTTGGGGTTTTTTTATGCAATAAATTGAAATTAATATTTACTCTATCAGATTAATTTATAATGTATTTTGATTTGCATCTAAACAAGTTTTTTTTGCTAATTATAGAGAATTTTAAAGAAATAGAAATAAAATGAGTAAATTGAATTCTCTTTTAAACCCTATCTAACCAATCAATCAAATGTTTCTTAGTTTGTGTTGATGCTTAAATTGTATTTGATACATATCATTTACGGTTTATTAAAAACCAATGTTTATGGACTATAATGAGTCTCATTATGATTTTTTAAATACTTTTAGTGAAGTTCCAGAGGAACTTATTGAAGACCTTTTAAAAATCACAGAATTAAAGACAATTAAGGAAGGAAAACAACTTGTAAAATTAGGTGAAATTCCTTCAAAAGTATTTATGCTTGTTTCTGGAGTTTTACGTTGTTTCCTAATCACCGAATCGGGTAAAGAATTTAATAAAGGCTTTTATTTACCAATAAGTTTTGCCGGGCCGGTTGCCGATTTAATTCAAAAGAAGTCTTCATCTTTTACATTTGAAGCACTTAACGATTCTGAAGTTTATGAAATTGATTTTTATAAATTAATGGAATTGTGTAAAAAGCATGAATCTCTTAACATGTTTTATTCTAAAGTTTTGGAAAGTGTTTATATGTCTTATGAAAAACGCCTAGTGGAGTTAATATCTTTAAATGCAACAGATAGATATTTAGAGTTAAGAAAACAATTACCTGGTGTTGATGAAATTATACCACAATATCACATAGCTTCTTATTTAGGTATAACTGCAGTACAATTAAGTAGAATTAGAAAAAAACTTGAGTGATTTAACAAATGTTAATTCCCGGACAGTAAGTTAGTTATATATTTACCTGTTTTCCTTTTTAGAGAATAATTTATTAAGGATATATAACTAACCAACCAAAAAGACAGGCAAATATAATTTACCTGTCTTTTTTCTTAGTAATATGTTTTTATATTATTTAAGACTACCTACCATATCTTCTGGTTTTACCCAAGCATCGTAATCTTCAGCAGTAACATACCCTAAATTAATAGCTTCTTCTTTTAAAGTTGTACCATTTTTATGAGCAGTATTAGCTATTTCTGCAGATTTATAATAGCCTATTTTTGTGTTTAAAGCAGTTACTAACATTAAAGAGTTATTTAAAAGCTTAGTAATAACTTCTTGATTAGGTTCTATACCAACAGCACAATTTTCTTCAAAACTAGCACATGCATCTCCAATTAATTGCGCCGATTGTAATACGTTGGCTGCCATAACTGGTTTAAATACATTCAATTCATAATGTCCTTGCATACCTCCAACAGAAACCGCGACATCGTTACCCATAACTTGAGCACAAACCATAGTTAATGCTTCACATTGTGTTGGGTTTACTTTTCCTGGCATAATTGAACTTCCTGGCTCGTTTGCAGGTATAATAATTTCTCCAATACCAGAACGTGGTCCAGAAGCCATCATTCTAATATCATTAGCTATTTTATTTAAAGATACAGCCAACTGTTTTAAAGCACCATGAGTCTCGACTAAGGCATCATGAGCAGCTAAAGCTTCAAATTTATTGGGTGCAGTTACAAATGGTAATCCTGTAAATTCTGCAATATATTCTGCAACGCGTTTACTGTAACCTTTTGGTGTGTTTAACCCTGTTCCTACAGCAGTACCACCAAGCGCTAATTCACTTAAATGTGATAACGTGTTTTCAAGCGATTTTAAGCCATGATCTAATTGAGCTACATAACCAGATAATTCTTGACCTAAGGTTAAAGGTGTTGCATCCATAAGGTGTGTTCTACCTATTTTTACAACATTTTTAAAGGCTTCAGATTTATTCTTTAACGTATTTCGTAATTGTTTAACCCCAGGAATAGTTGTTTCTACTATTTTTTTATAAGCAGCAATATGCATGCCCGTAGGAAACGTATCATTTGATGATTGTGATTTATTTACATCATCATTCGGTTGAATTGTTTTGTCGCCTTCACCAATCACTTTTCCTGCTAACTGGTGCGCTCTATTTGCAACAACTTCATTAACATTCATGTTGCTTTGTGTTCCAGAACCAGTTTGCCAAATAACCAATGGAAATTGATCATCATGTTTGCTCTCTAAAATTTCATCACAAACTTGAGCTATTAAATCTCTTTTCTCAATAGCCAAAGCTCCTAATTCACAATTGGTATATGCAGCAGCCTTTTTTAAATAAGCAAACCCATAAACTATTTCTAGTGGCATAGACGCAGAAGGTCCTATTTTAAAGTTGTTTCTTGAACGTTCTGTTTGTGCACCCCAAAGTTTATCTGCAGGTACTTTTACCTCGCCCATTGTATCTTTTTCTATTCTGTAACTCATTTTAAAATTGCTTTAATTATAAGATGCTAAGATAATTCTTTTAAGATGTTTTTAATTATGATTTTTGTTAGTTTTTACGACTTCTTTTTAACATTTAAACACGTCTTATTTTATTTAAAAAAGTCTAAAATCTATTAATCTAGAGAATATAGATATTATGTTAACAATTTGATTAGTGAATAACTCTGTTAATAAATCTTATTTTGATATTGTATAACAAATAGCTTTGCATTATCTTTGCGCAAGTATTTATAAAAGAAAATTACAATTATGTTTGATTTTGACCAGTATTTAGGCTTTTTAGCATTCTTAACTATTTTAACAATAGGATTTTGGTTAATGATATTCTTATTAACTTTTGTTATTCCTTATTGGATAGGAGGTTCTATAATTGAAAGATTAAAGGAAATTAAAGAAGAAAAGAAAGCTAAGCGTCAAGCTTAAACCATAAAATAATATATAAAACAGGGGAAACTAATTTAGTTTCCCCTTTTTTATTATAGTATAATTTAGAATTATTCATCGAAACCAAAGTCGTTGCCTTCTCCATTACCATTACTTTTTTCACGTTCTTTTGTTTGGGTTTGATTAAATCTGTGTGTGAATGATAGGTTAAAACTTCTTTCTCGACGTTGATATTCAGAATAACTATTAAACGTTGCGGTATATGAATTTGTTCTTCGCTTTCTGCTATTAAACACATCGCTTATTGAAAATGCAATAGACGATTTATTATTAAACAAATCTTTGCTAAAAGCTAAATTTGAGGAGAATATACCTTTATTTTTATTTTGAGCATCTTCACTTGGTCCGCCATAAAACAATCTAGTTTGCCAATCGATATCGCCAGGTAGAGTATATTTATTATTAAGCCTAATAAACCAGCTTAAATTATTAGCATCATAAGTTACACCGTTATAATCGCCTCTTGTTTTTGAGTCAAAAAGATTAAAATTACTATTTAAACTCCATTTTTTATTTGGGCGGTAGCTTACAGTAAATTCGAAGCCCATTCTGTCGTTACTTGCTAAATTTATTGGTGTTCTTCTAATAATAGGTATATCTGTTCCATTCACATTAGCAAATTCTCCTGAGTCTTCATTAATAAACGTAAAAACATCTGTTGCATGAGTGAAATATATGGAAGAATTTAAGGTAACATTACCAAGTTTATTTAAGTATCCTAAATCAACCGAATTTGAATAGCTTGGATTTAGGTCTGGATTTCCTTGAAATAAGTTTGTTGCGCTACTTCTTGATGGGAATGGGTTGATGTAACGGGACCGTGGCCGTCTAATTCTTCTGTTATATCCAAGCGTAAAACTTTGATCTTCTGAAATTTCATAAGCTAAATTTACCGTTGGAAAAAACTCTGTATAAGTTTTTCTTTCAAATTGATTACTTGTAATTTGCTCTATTGTAATCCGTGTATCTTCAACACGTAAACCTAAAAGATATGAAAAACGCTCTTTTATTTTGCTTCCAAACTGTGTGTATGCTGCATTTACATGTTCTCTATAAATCAGGTTGTTACTTACATCGGCGTCTAAAACAAATTCGCCATCTTCGTTAAACGCTAATTCGTAATCTGTATTTAATTCGTTAAAATTACCACGATAACCGAATTCTAATTGGCCTTGCTCTCCAATGGGCTGAACGTAGTCTGTTTGTAAAAGTATTTCGTTTTGAATTTCAACTGTCTCAACATCTTCAGTATCAATTCCATTTTCATTAATAATAGCTTTTTCAACTTCTTTGGCTTCTTCATATTGAAAGTCGAAAGTTAATCTATGTTCAGAATTACCATTAAATTGTTTGTCGAAATTAAAAGCATATTGAATGGTTTTGTCATCTTCCAATTCAGGTTCTAATCTGGTAGATTGGTTTAATAAATTACCGTTTAAATCA
Source organism: Algibacter sp. R77976 (assembly GCF_044594645.1). Classification (GTDB taxonomy): domain Bacteria; phylum Bacteroidota; class Bacteroidia; order Flavobacteriales; family Flavobacteriaceae; genus Algibacter_B. The sequence continues at coordinate 3,047,983 of NZ_CP138989.1, read as the reverse complement.
AGCTCTGTTATTAAGTTTTTGGTGTCAGACGTATTATCACTATCTCTATAAACCATAGAGGTTGTAACGGAAGTTGTTTCATTAATATACCACTCAAAACCTGTATTGGTAGTAAAGCCCTTTCTAACTCTATCAAAATCGCGAAATTCATTTAAAAAGGTGTCAGGATCATTTACATCTATCATTAAATCCTCATCATAATATTCATTGAAATAATGGGTTTCTGATAAGGCATTACCTGGAGATTCTCTATAACTGTAACCAGAGGTGTTAAAGAAATTAAAATCGCCAGTTCTGTAGTTTATATTCCCTGATATTCCTGCAGAAGTTGGATGTCCGATATTAGTTGTTATCGCACCATTTAAACCTTGTAACTTACTTCTTCGTAAAATAATATTCAAAATTCCAGCGGTACCTTCGGCATCATATCTTGCTGAAGGCGAGGTGATAATTTCCACCCGTTCTATAGATTCTGCTGGAAGCTGGCGCAAAGCGTCAGTAGAATTTAAACCAACCAAACCAGATGGTTTTCCATTAATTAAAATGCGCACATTATCATTTCCTCTTAAAGCTACATTACCTTCAACATCTACCGAAACAGAGGGGACATTATCTAAAATATCGCTAACTGTACCGCCTCTTACAGTTAAGTCTTTACCTACATTGTATATTTTTTTATCTAGTTTTAATTCTACCGTTGTTCTTTCTGCTATAATTTCTACTTCTCCTAAAGCTTCGGCATCAATTTCAAGATAAAAATCACCAATGTTTTCAGATTTTGTTATTTTTCTATTTAGAAGAGTAATTGTTTTAAATGAAATATATTCAATAGTAATATCGTAAATTCCGGTAGAAACTGGAATGCTGAAATCCCCCTTTATGTCAGTGATTCCTCCAGTAACTATTTTGTTTTCACTTTTGTTTGAAAAGGCTATAGTTGCATACTCTAATGGAAGATTTGTTTCTTTATCAAAAACATGCCCTGAAATATTAACTTCTTTTGCTTCCGATTTTTGAGCAAAAGAAAGCATAGTAGAAAAACATAAAATTATTAAGAGAAACGTGTAACTTTTAACCATAAAAAAACTTTTAAACCTTAATTAATTTGACAGCAAATTTAGTTTAAGGTTTAATGGTAATAGGTTAAATTTATGTTAATGAAATTAAGGGATAATGCTATAAAATTGTAGAAATTAATTCAGTTGGTCTGCCAATAACAGCTTTATTTCCGTTTATTACAATTGGACGTTCTATAAGCTTTGGGTATTCGGCCATTGCAGCAATAATATCAGAATCACTTAAATCTTTATTCTTAAATTTTTCTTTCCAAATGGCTTCGTTTTTTCTAACTAATGCTATTGGTTTTATGTTTAAAAGCTTGATGATATCTCTTAATTCTTTAATTGAAGGCACATTTTCAAGGTATTTAACTACTTCAAAATCTTTACCAGATTTTTCTAAAAGTTCTAGTCCGCTACGAGATTTACTACAACGGTTATTATGGTATATTTTTATCATTATAAATTAATATTAAAAGTTTTTAATTGTTGAATGAGTAATTCTGGTGATTTAAAGTGAATACCATGTATTCCCAGTTTACTAGCTGCTTCAATATTTCTAAGGTTGTCATCAATAAAAATAGAATGTTCAGCTTTTATATTAAACTTTTCTAAAGTTAAATTATAAATGTCATTAAAAGGTTTTCTGGTTTTTTCCTCTCCAGAAACTATAATGCCTTCAAACCAATGCAAAAAATTAAACTTTTTTAGTGCAATAGGGAAGGTTTCTGTGCTCCAATTTGTTAAAGCAACAACTTTAAATTTTTTTAAATCAACAAACTTTTTTAGAATCTCTACTGTTCCAGTAATTTCACCACCTAACATTTCTGTCCATCTCCCATAAAATTGTCGTATTTCTTTTTCGTACTCGGGAAAAAGTAAAACTCGATCCTCAGTAGCTTGAGCAATTGGGTAACCAGCATCTTGATTTTCGTTCCAATCGCTTGTGCATATATTATCAAGAAACCATTGTGTTTTATTTTGATCTCCGTCGAAAACATCTAAAAAAACATATTCAGGATTCCAATCTATTAGAACACCGCCAAGATCGAATATTATAGTGTCAATTTTTTTCATAATTGATTATCGTCTTCAATTTTTTGCCCCATAGCCATTAAATAAGATTTTAAAAACTCATCTATATTTCCATCCATCACGGCATCAACATTACCCGTTTCATGAGCAGTCCTTACATCTTTTACTAATTTGTATGGGTGCATCACATAATTTCTAATTTGGCTTCCCCATTCAATTTTCATTTTTCCAGCTTCAATATCTTCTCGTTGTGATAACTGTTTTTGAAGTTCAATTTCATATAACTGAGACTTCAACATTTGCATGGCTCTTGATCTGTTATCGTGTTGAGAGCGAGTTTCAGAACATGAAATTTGAATACCAGATGGCTTGTGGGTTAGCTGTACTTTAGTTTCCACTTTATTTACATTTTGCCCACCAGCACCACTAGAACGTGCTGTGGTAATTTCTATATCGGCAGGGTTTATTTCAATTTCAATGGTATCATCAACTAACGGGTAAACATAAACGGATGCAAAACTTGTATGGCGTTTTGCGTTACTATCAAACGGAGAAATTCTCACTAATCTGTGCACACCGTTTTCTCCTTTTAGCCAACCAAAGGCAAAATCACCTTGAATCTCCAAAGTCACCGTTTTAATACCTGCTACATCGCCTTCTTGAAAGTTTAATTCTTTTACTTTAAAACCACTCTTTTCGGCATACATTAAGTACATACGCATAAGCATACTTGCCCAATCGCAACTCTCTGTGCCACCAGCACCAGCTGTAATTTGTAACACGGCACTTAAATTATCACCTTCCTCAGAAAGCATATTTCTAAATTCAATATCTTCTAGTAAAACAGATGCTTTGTTAAACCTATTTTCAACATCTTGTAGTGTCGCTTCTTCTTCCTTGAAAAATTCATAAATGACTTCAAGGTCTTCAATTAATGTTTTTAAATCTTTGTAATCTTGAACCCATTTTTTCTTTACTCGAAGCGCTTTCATAATAACTTCGGCAGCTTTTGGGTCATTCCAGAAATTGGGGTCGAAGGTTTGTTCTTCTTCGTTTTGTATTTCTATTAATTTGGCATCTATGTCAAAGGTAGTGCCTAAGTTTGTCGAGGCGTGTATTTAGATCTTTAATTTGATCTGATGTTATCATATTCAATTATTTTAAACAAAAATAGAAAAATAAACTCGACATTTTTTTATTTGGAACTATGATTTCAAAACTTATTCTATTAAAAGCTTAAGTTTTTTTTTGTTAATTTGTTTTATATATTAAAAGATGAAAGTATTAGAAAAAGTTAGGTATTACTCATTTTGGTGTCTTGATTTTATTAAAGGAAGTAAAGTAAGAAATCATTTTAATGATATAGAACACGTTCTAGAGAATTTTGATAGCGATGAATCCAAAAAAAGAAGAAGTGATTATTTAATAAAACTTCTAAATCATGCCGTGGAAACAGTTCCTTATTACTTTGAAAAAAAAGGTTTTAATTCTATTTCTGATTTTCCGGTTGTAAATAAACTTATGCTTAGAGAACATTTAGATGATTTTCTTTCCATAAAATATAAAAACGAACCAAGTTTTGAAGTTAGTACAAGTGGGTCAACAGGAACGCCACTTGTAGTATTTCAAGATATTAATAAAAAACAGAGAAATACGGCCGACACCTTATATTTTAGTGAAAAGTCCGGTTATAAAATAGGGCATAAGTTATTTTATATAAGAGCTTGGGGAGGTATTCTTAATAAAGGGTTTTTAGTTTCTTTTTTGCAAAATATTAAAACTATTAATGTTAAAGAAATAGACGGAGAAAACATTCCTAAATTAATAAAAGATATTACTAAAGGGAATTCGACCAAGGCTTTTATTGGTTATACCTCTTCATTTAGGGAAATTTGTAAATATTTAGAATCTGTTAATTCGCCACCAATAAAGACTAATATTAGTTCTATGATAGCTAATGCAGAGCCATTAGGAGAACCGACTAAAAAAGCTGTAAAAAAGTATTTTGATTTTGATATTTTATCTCGCTACTCTAATATGGAGAATGGTATATTATCACAACAAATAAAAAATGGAGGCAATAATTTTCATATAAATTGGGCTAGTTATTATATAGAAATACTTGATTTAGAAAAAGATATTCCTGTTAGTTTTGGTACCTTAGGAAGAGTTGTTGTTACAGATTTATTTAACTTTAACATGCCTCTTATTAGATACGATACAGGTGATTTAGCAATAATGGATGTTGAAAAGAGCAGTTTTAATGGAGCTCCGTCGTTTTTTAAAGTTGAAGGAAGAAGAATGGATACCATTTACGATACAAAAGGTAAAATAATGACTACTGTTGTGTATGAGTTGGAATACTTTCCGGAGTTTAAACAATCTCAATTGATACAAGAAGGTGAAAAAACGTATCTAGTAAGAATCAATATTGATGGTGTGTTTAAACAAGAAGAGAAAATGGTTAAAATGCTGAAACAGTTTTTAGGAGACGATGCGATAATAAATACTGAATATGTTAATGAGATTCCACAATTATCTTCAGGTAAAATGAAACTTACTCTAAATAAACATAAATTTTAAAGATTATTTTTATTTTAATATTTAATAGACAAATTGTCTTTTTAACGAATAGAATCGATAAATGATTATAGATTTAAGAAGTGATACTGTAACAAAACCATCAAAACCTATGTTAGAAGCAATGATGCAAGCTAAAGTTGGAGATGATGTATTTAGAGAAGATGAAACTGTTAACGTATTAGAACGTAAAATTGCAGATATGTTTGGTAAAGACCAAGCTTTATTTTTTCCTAGTGGAACGATGGCTAACCAAACCGCATTGAAATTGCATACTAACCCTGGAGATCAAGTAATTTGTGATAAATATGCACATATATATAATTACGAATCTGGTGGTGCATCTTTTAATAGTGGTGTGTCTTGTAAATTAATTGATGGTAATCAAGGTATGTTTACTGCCAAACAAGTTGAAGAAGCTATTAATCCAGATGCTTATTATTACAGTAAGACTAGTTTAGTGGAAATTGAAAATACAACAAACAAAGGTGGTGGTGCATGTTGGGATTTTAATGAGCTTTTAAGAATAAAAGATGTTTGTAATAAGAATCAATTGGGGTTTCATTTAGATGGTGCCCGTTTGTGGAATGCTTTAGTTGTAAAAAATGAAAGCACTAAACAATATGGGGGAGCATTTGATACCATATCTGTGTGTTTAAGTAAAGGGTTAGGCTGCCCTATAGGTTCTGTTTTAGTAGGTGATAATGAAATTATGAAAGATGCCTTAAGAATAAGAAAAATATTTGGCGGCAATATGAGACAAGCTGGTTATTTAGCGGGAGCAGGATTGTATGCCTTAGATAATAATATTAATAGATTAAGGGAAGACCATAAAAAAGCGAAAGAAATAGAGGCGGAGCTTCTTAAATTATCAATTATTAAAAAAGTAGAGCAGGTAGAAACTAATATTGTGATTTTTGAGCTTAATGACGATGTTGATGAAAAATTGTTTATTTCGAGGTTAGCCAATAAAAACATATATATGATTAGTATGGGAAACAAAAAACTTAGAATAGTAACACATTTAGATTATACAAATGCTAAACATGAGAAGTTAATTAATAATTTTAGCTCTTTTTAGAGTTATTATTAAAATTAAACAAAAAAACAGGAGCTGATTTAGCTCCTGTTTTTAGTTTATATCTAATTTTACTAGTTTCTACCAGTATCTACGACAACCGTCATTGTATGTTTTAACATATTCACAAAGTTCGCCACCGTTGCTGCTCTCTCCGCTAATTACATTAAATACACCTCTTATATAACCAGGACCGATGTTAACATCACAATCAGTTTTGATTTTAGTATAGTAACAGTTGTTAATGTATATGTAAATATACTTTCCGAAAGTTCCGTCATGGTTTGCACCAGAAACGTTAATTATTTCACCAGGTTGCGTATATCTATTACAGTAAATTCTTTTTCCGTAACAAGTGTTCTCATATCTTTGAACAAGATCAACTTTCTTTGCACATCTCCAATCAAATTCTAATGCTAATTCAGTCACTTTTCCGTCACAATCGCTACAAGGTTCTACTTTAGCAGGAACGTCAACCATTTGAATTACTGATTGAATTATTTGATTTGAAGGGTTACGATCTGGAGCTATAAATAAAAGAGCAACTTGTTCTCCATAGCCAGGTACAAAGTCTAATCCGTTTTCTAAAGCAGCATCAACCATTTCCATTGCTATAGGTTCTAAAGCATCACTATTTGATCTCCATCCATCCTTATCATCACCTGTTAAATAAAAACAAGCTCTACAGTTATTATCATCTAAAAGTTGCCAAATAGCCCATTGAACCATTCCATAAGTATAAGTTTCTCCTGAAATAGGACTTACTTTACCAATATAATCTTGGTTCATTAACCAGTTTACTGCTGGCATATTTTGAGGGTTTTCAAAATTACCTTCAGTCGGAAAATCTTCATAACTTGAATAAACATTAAACGTATAAGGACCTTCAACTTCTAAATATCCATCAACATCTCCACACCATCCTTCTAAGCCTGTTGCTGCTAAGTCTGTATCTAAAATTTCAAAAGTAAAATATGCATTATCTGCAGGGTTTTCAGTTGTACTAAGGCTTACAGATTCCGGTAAGCTTAATTCTAAAGCCTCTAAATCTCCTTCTGATGAAGCGCTTCCATGTGATTTAGAATCACTTGATAAAGAAAAAGAAAGCTCTTGAGCAGGCATTTCAGCTTCTAAGTCATTATTTAAAACGAAAGTCTCGTCTTCTTCTCCATCAGAGACTAAGATTTGGTCTTCCATTGCTAATTCATCTTCAGCTATTGAAGATGCTCCCTCAGATAGTGTCTCATTTTGACACGAAGCAAATACTACAAGTATTGCTAATAAAAAAAGTTTGGTAATGTGTTTCATAATATAAAATAGTTTTTTACAATTTACATCTACAAATATATTGCATGGTCTAATTCGTAACGGTTTTATTAGACCAAATACCAAACTATTAGATTTATGAATTTTGTATTACATCTTGTCGGTTTTTTTTAACATTTCATATAAAGTTTTTAACGTTTTAACGATGTTGTTTTTTGTTGAATTTGTTAATTAAGGTGTTGATTGTTGAATATCTATTAGTGGAACCTGTGATAAATTGAATATATAATAAGGTCTAGTGATTGGTTATTTAAATAAATCCATACCAGGAATATTCGGCATACCTTCTTTTGCTACTGCTGCTAATTCAGTTTCATTTATTTTTGATGCTTTTTCAATAGCTTTATTTAATGTAAGAATTAAGTAATCTTCAAGTTGTTCTTTGTCTTGAAGTAATTCATCATCAATGGTAACAGATTTTATAGTTCTATTAGCAGTTAAAGTTACTTTAAGTTTGCCATCATTACTAGATTCATCAATTAGAACTGTATCTAATCGCTTTTTAGTTTCTTCAACTTTCTTTTGGGTTTCTTTAAGTTTACCCATCATATTCATCATATCTCCAAACATATTTTTTTAAATTAATTATTACAATACAAAGCTATTTAAATTTTCTATTTTTGATAGCTTAAATAATATTTCATTGAAAAAAATAAATCAAATCCCAATAGCTAAACAAATTCCAAAGGAATTAACAATTCATAATGATGCCAGAATTGATAATTATTATTGGCTAAATAATAGAGAAAATAAAGAAGTTATAGATTATTTGAATGCCGAGAATGATTATACTAACCAATTGATGAGTCATACTAAAGATTTTCAAAATCATTTATTTGAGGAAATGAAAGGCAGGATTAAAGAAGAAGATACTTCTGTGCCTTATAAGTTAAATGGTTATTGGTACCTCACCAAATATGAGTCTGGAAAAGATTACCCCATTTATGTTCGCAAAAAGGAAACACTTAAGGCAAAAGAGGAGCTACTTTTTGATTGTAATGATATGGCTAAAGACCATTCTTATTTTAATTTAGGTGGTATTTCTATAAGCCCAGATAATACCTTGGCTGCATTCTCAATAGATACAGTTAGCAGGCGCCAATATACTATTCAAATTAAAAATTTAGTTACTGGCGAAATCTATTTAGATAAGATTTTAAATACGACAGGAAGTATTACCTGGGCTAATGATAATAAAACCCTATTTTATGCCATGAAGGATGCTGTTACTTTGCGTTCTCATAAAATATTTAAGCATAAATTATTTACAGAGAGCAAAACAGATGTAGAGGTCTATCATGAAGCAGATGAAACCTTCAACACGTTTGTATACAAAACAAAATCAAGAAAGTATATTGTTATAGGGTCTTCAAGTACATTGTCTTCAGAATATCGTTTTTTGAATGCGGATACTCCAGAAGGTGATTTTAATGTTTTTCAAGAGCGCACCAAAGATTTAGAATATAACATTGCGCATTATAATGACAGTTTTTACATTATATCAAATATAGATGGTGCCACAAACTTTAAAGTTTCTAAGGCGAGCGAAAATAATACTGAGAAACAACATTGGAAAGATGTTATACAACACAGAAAAACGGCTTTAATTGAAGATATTGAAATATTTAAAGATTATTTGGTCGTAAATGAGCGTGAAAACGGTCTTAATAGACTCAGAATTATGAGTTGGGATAATTCTGAAGATTATTATTTGCCAGTTCAATCAGAAACTTATACAACTTACATTGGTAACAATCCAGATTTTGAAAGTGATTGGTTAAGGTATGGCTATAATTCGTTAATAACTCCAAGTTCTGTAATTGATTATAATTTAAAAACAAAGCTAAGCGAAGTTAAAAAAGAGCAAGAAGTTTTAGGAGGGAAGTTTAAAAAAAGCAATTATGAATCAAAACGTATTTGGGCTACTTCTAGAGATGGTGTAAAGGTTCCTATTTCGATAGTTTACAGAAAAGGAATTAAGCTAGACGGTTCAAACCCATTACTGCAATATGCTTATGGTTCTTATGGTTCAACTACAGATCCTTCATTTTCTAGTATCCGTTTAAGCCTATTAGATAGAGGGTTTATTTATGCAATTTCTCATATAAGAGGTAGTGAATATTTAGGACGAGAATGGTATGAGAATGGCAAACTTCTTAATAAAAGAAATACGTTTACAGATTTTATTGATTGCTCAAAATATTTAATTCAAGAAAAGTATACTTCAAATAAACATTTATATGCTTATGGAGGTTCAGCAGGGGGCTTATTAATGGGGGCTATTATTAATATGAACCCAGAATTATATAATGGTATTTTAGCTGCAGTTCCCTTTGTAGATGTAGTAACTACAATGCTTGACGATACTATTCCTTTAACTACTGGTGAATATGATGAGTGGGGAAACCCAAACGAGGTTGCGTATTATAATTATATGAAATCGTATTCGCCTTATGATAATGTAGAAGCCAAAAGTTATCCTAATATGCTTGTTACTACTGGTTTACATGATTCTCAAGTACAGTACTGGGAACCAGCAAAATGGGTAGCTAAACTTAGAGAGCTTAAAACAGATACTAATAGGTTGTTGTTGCATACTGATATGGATTCTGGTCATGGAGGTGCATCAGGTCGATTTGAAAGTTTGAAAGAAGTTGCTCTAGAGTATGCGTTTTTACTGGACTTGGAAGAGATTAATGGTTGATTAAAAAAAAAGTTTTATTTTTGTTCGGTTTGAGCTGTGATCGTTTAATATATTACAGTTTATAAAAAGCTTATATGAAACACAGAAATCAAGTATTTGATAATGTATTGGATTTAGTAGGTAATACTCCGCTTGTTAAACTTAATAGAATAGCTTCTGAATTTAAAGGTGAATTTTATGCAAAAGTAGAATCCTTTAATCCTGGGCACTCATCCAAAGACAGAATTGCACTTTATATTATTGAGCAAGCCGAAAAGAAAGGAATACTTTCTCCTGGCGATACCATTATTGAAACAACCTCAGGTAATACAGGTTTTAGTATAGCAATGGTAAGTATTATTAAAGGGTATAATTGTGTTTTAGCAGTAAGTTCTAAATCGTCTCCAGACAAAATAGATATGCTAAAAACAATGGGAGCAAAGGTTTATGTTTGTCCTGCTCACGTTAGTGCAGACGATCCTAGGTCTTATTATGAAGTTGCAAAGCGCTTACATAGTGAAATGAAAGGCTCTGTATATATTAACCAATATTTTAATCAATTAAATATTGATGCACACTACAAATCTACAGGCCCAGAAATTTGGGAGCAAACCGAAGGTAAAGTAACACATTTGTTAGCTTGTAGTGGAACCGGAGGAACTATTTCTGGAACAGCTAAGTATTTAAAAGAACAAAACCCAGATATTAAAGTTATAGGTGTTGATGCTTTTGGATCTGTTATTAAAAAATATCATGAAACTAGAGAGTTTGATGAAAAAGAGATATATCCATACAGAATTGAGGGGTTAGGAAAGAATTTAATCCCTACAGCTACAGATTTTGATGTTATAGATGAGTTTGTAAAAGTAACAGACGAAGATAGCGCACATACTGCAAGATTAATAGCAAAAACAGAAGGTATGTTTGTTGGTTATACGTCTGGTGCAGTAACACAGGCTTTATTGCAGTTAGGAGAAGAAGGTCGTTTTTCTAAAAATGATTATGTTGTTGTTATTTTTCCAGATCACGGAGCGAGATACATGAGTAAGGTGTATAGTGATAAGTGGATGAACGATCAAGGCTTCTTTGATAGTATAAATGAAGCTGCTGCTGAAAACATACAATACATAAAGTAATAAAATTTATACTTAAAATAGAGGTGAAATTTTACTGTTTAAGCTAAAGTTAACCTCTTTTTTTATTATTGTTAATAATTGGGCTTCAAAAATTATGCTCAAACCAGATAAATATTTAATTTTGCAGCAACTAACTAATAACTAAAGGCTTCTTTAATTTTAAACATTTTATGTTTAGTTTTCTATTAAAATTGATTGTCAAGTTTAGGTTATGTCTTAGTTTTAATAGCAATACCATTATATTAAATGAAAGATTTATTCGAAAAAATTTATAAAGACAAAGGGCCATTAGGTAAATGGGCGTCTCAAGCAGAAGGTTATTTTGTATTTCCTAAGCTAGAAGGAGAAATTTCTAATCGTATGAAGTTTCAAGGAAAAGACGTTATTACCTGGAGTATTAACGATTACTTAGGATTAGCAAACCATCCTGAAGTTCGTAAGGTTGATGCTGAAGCTGGGGTCAAATACGGTTCTGCTTACCCTATGGGAGCTAGAATGATGTCTGGTCATACAGATTTACATGAACAGCTTCAAAAAGAATTAGCATCTTTTGTTAGTAAAGAAGCGGCTTATCTTTTAAATTTTGGTTATCAAGGTATGGTGTCTACCATAGATGCTTTGGTTTCTAAAGACGATATTATTGTTTACGATGTTGATGCTCATGCTTGTATTATAGATGGTGTGCGTTTACACATGGGAAAACGTTTTACTTATAAGCATAACGATGTTGTTAGTTTAGAGAAAAACTTAGAACGTGCCACTAAAATGGCAGAACACACAGGTGGAGGGATTCTAGTAATTTCTGAAGGTGTTTTTGGAATGCGAGGAGAACAAGGGCGTTTAAAAGAAATTGTTGCTTTAAAAAAGAAATTTAATTTCAGATTATTTGTTGATGATGCTCATGGTTTTGGAACCTTAGGAGCAACCGGAGCAGGAGCAGGAGAAGAGCAAGGCGTTCAAGATGATATTGATGTGTACTTTGCAACTTTTGCTAAATCTATGGCAAGTACTGGTGCTTTTATTGCTGCAGATCAAGAAATTGTAGATTACCTTAAATATAACTTGCGTTCTCAAATGTTCGCTAAGTCTTTACAAATGCAATTGGTTGTAGGCGCATTAAAACGTTTAGATATGTTGCGTACTATGCCTGAGTTAAAAAAGAATCTTTGGACTATAGTTGATGCATTACAATCTGGTTTAAAAGCTCGTGGATTTGATATTGGAACAACTCAAAGTTGTGTAACGCCAGTATACTTAAAAGGAAGCATTCCTGAGGCTATGGCATTGGTTAGAGATTTGCGTGAAAATTACGGAATATTCTGTTCTATAGTCGTTTACCCTGTAATACCTAAAGGATTGATTCTATTAAGATTAATTCCTACAGCAACACATACTTTAGAGGATGTTGAAGAAACTTTAAATGCATTTGATGCTATTAGAGAGCGATTAGATAATGGAACTTACAAGCGTCTTTCTGCGGCGGTGATGGCGGCAATGGGCGAATAAAAACGATAAGAATTAATAAAAAAAATCCGATTCAAATTTGAATCGGATTTTTTTATGCGATATTTTTTCTAAACGTTTTTCTTCGTTTGTAGACTTCAGGAGAAAAATGCTTCCATATCTTGTGTATGGCTTCATTGTCTTCTAGTTCTGGTGTTCTGTAGCACGTTTCAATGCCTTTAGCCTTAAAGGTTTCGTAATATTCGTTAAATATCACGGCATGAACACCTTTGTTTTGGTATTCTGGATGAATTCCAATTAAATAAAAGATAACATCCTTGCTATTCTTTTTGGCATTCATAATATGTCTAAACCCAAAAGGGAATAGTTTCCCATTCATTTTCTTTAAAGCTTTAGCAAAGGCTGGCATTACAATCGCAAAACCAATCATGTTATCATCTTTGTCGACTACAAATTTGATATATTCTGGATTAACAAAACTTATAAATTTCTTTTTAAAATATTCCTTTTGAACATCGTTAATAGCTACGAATGACGATAGTGATGCATAACTGTCATTAAATAAATCGAACATCTTATCTGCATAGGGCATAACCTCTTCAGTTTTGGTAAGCTTTAAAGGTGTGAGTTGGTAGCGTCTTTTAATAAGTTCTTGTGCTTTTTTGAAAAACTCTGGTTTTACATTTTCAAAAGGAAACTTGCTTTCAGAGTATGATTTTTCAACAATATAACCGGCAGACTCATAATGTTTAATGTAATATGCATGGTTATACCATGTTACCATTGGCGCAATAGAATCGAAACCTTCGGTCATTACCCCAACCTTATCTAGATTAGAAAACCCAACAGGACCCTCAGTATATTCAAGATTATGTGTTTTTCCAATTTTTTCAACTTCATTTAAAAGAGTTTGAGAAACTTCTAAATCATCAATAAAATCAAACCAGCCAAAACGCATTTTTTTTTGATTTTGCGCTTTTACTTCAAGCCAGTTTACAATTGCTGCTATTCTACCAACAATAGCTCCGTTTTTATATGCTAAAAATAATCTTGCATCTGCATCATCAAACACAGGGTTTTCCTTTTTATCAAATGTTTTTATTTCCTGACTTATAATAGGCGGAGTCCAGTATTTGGAATCTTTATAAAGCGTAAATGGAAATTTAACAAAAGCCTTGAGGTCTTTTTTGTTTTTTACTTCTTTAAGTGTTATCATATTTTAATGCAACGATTTGATGATTTATTAGTCATCAAAATCTATATCTTTCTTTTTTTGTTTGTTAATTTTTTCAACAGAGTCTTTTTCTTTTTTGCTTTTCTTTCTGTTTTTTCCTTTTCGGTTTGCTCTTCTTAGTCCTTCTTCTTCAGCGGAAGTGCCGTTGTCTATATCTTTTTCTTTATCCTTATGGAAATCTAATCTGTAAGAAGCGCCAAAATTCAAACTAAAAACTGATGGTGTGTCCTTTGTGTTAAAGGTTAACGCAGTATCTAGCTGAAAATCTTTTCCCCATAAGTAAGCGCCTCCAAATCTAAAAAGATTATCTGCATAAAAATCACTTTTAATACCTTGAGTTTCTCCAAAAATAACCCATTGCGGACTGAAAGAGTGTGTTAAAGTTAATAAGTATTGAAAATCTGATTGATCGGTTCCTATTCTATCTTTAATTAAGTTCATTACAAATACCCAGCCGCCATTAAAATTGTTTTGTGTAGCAATCATAACTTTAGGGCTAAAACCTTCAATACCTGAAAAAGTATAAGGGTTAGGGTTGGTGTCAAAATTAGCACCTACATATACTGATACAGCGGGTATTAGAGACTTCCACTTAAACTTTCGGTTAGCCTTCCAACTATATAGGTTTGGTTTTTCCTCTTCAGCGTTTTTATAAGGGTCAAACACTAAATACTTAGCTCCAATTGCTAAAAATTTAAAATTTGCTCGGCTTTCTTCAGAAGAAAAATTAGAAGCAAATGTTTTAGTGTCGTTTTGGTACGTTCCTTCAATATTAAGTTCTAATTCTTCTAGTAATAATCCATAACGTGCAGCAAAGTCTATACCGAATCCAGAAACGTCATAAGCTGCGGCGGGCGTTCTTTCTTCTTTAATGCTGTATGGGCCAATTTCAAATTGAGCGACATTTGTGCCTACAGAAAAGGCGCTTCTTGAAACACCTGGTCTGTTAGAATTTATAACATCGGTGTATTGGCTAAACGCCTGAGTGGTTATTAAACTTAGTAGGAAAAACAATGTAGATTTAAATGGGGTCATAATCTTGAGTTTGTGTATTGCTTCAATAAAATATATTAAAGACTTTTTCAAATATAGATATTTTATGCTTTTTTTATCATTCTTGAACGTTTTTTAAACGGATAGAATTGTATTTTTGTTTTATTAAATATTAAAAGTTTAAAAATGGGTTTATTAAAAACCATACTCATAATTGCCTTAGTGTATTACGGAATCAAGGTTCTTTCTAGGATTTTTGCGCCTTTCTTGCTTAAATTCGCAGCAAAAAAAGCAGAACAACGCTTTGGAGAGCAATTTGGTCAATTCGGTAAAGGACAGAGACAGGAGGCTCAGAAAAAAGAAGGTGAAATTACAATTGATAAAATACCGCAAACTAAAACATCTAATAAAAATGTAGGTGAGTATGTGGATTATGAAGAAATAGAGTAGTCTTATATTTTTATTTCTTTTACCTAAAAATCTTATCTAATAAAGTTTAGTAATAGCAATATGCTTAGTTCTGAAAAATTATAACTATTTTTCAGAATCATTTTCTTAAAAACGTTTCATGTCATTTTCAATTAAAAAAATATTACCTCATGTATTAGTTTTACTGGGTTTTATAATAATTTCATTAGCTTATTTTAGTCCAGTTTTAAAAGGAAAAGCAATATACCAAAACGATATAGTCCAATATATTGGTATGAGTAAGCAGCAGACGGATTTTAAAGCCGAAACTGGCGAAGAAACTTATTGGACTAATAGTGCGTTTGGAGGTATGCCTACTTATCAGTTGGGGGCAAAGTATCCGCATAATTACATTAAGAAACTAGATTTAACATTACGGTTTTTGCCAAGACCAGCTGATTATCTATTTCTATATTTATTAAGTTTTTATATCTTTTTATTGGTGCTAAAAGTAGATTTTAAACTCGCAGCACTTGGCGCGTTAGCCTTTGGTTTTTCTACATATTTAATAATTATTCTAGGTGTTGGACATAATAGTAAGGCGCATGCAATTGCTTATATGCCGCTAGTTTTAAGCGGTATTTTATTGGTTTTTCAGAAGCGATATGTTCTAGGGTTTTTGTTGACAACCATTGCTATGGGGCTAGAATTGGTAGCAAATCATTTCCAAATGACCTACTACCTTATGTTTTTGGTTATTGTTTTAGGTGTAGCTTATTTAGTTGATGCTTATAAAAAACACATGTTACCGCATTTTTTTAAGTCTATTGGTGTTTTGGTTGCTGCTGTAGTGCTATCTATAGCTTTAAATGCTACTAATTTTTTAGCTACAAGTGAATATGTAAAAGAAAGCAAGCGTAGTAAAAGTGAATTGACTATAAACCCAGATGGTTCTCCAAAAGAAGTGACTTCTGGTTTAGACAGAGATTATATTACGCAATTTAGCTACGGTATTGTTGAAACATTTAATTTGTTTATACCACGTTTTACTGGAGGTGGGAATTCAGAAGATGTGGGTAAAGATTCTGCTACATATGAGGCATTTAGGAAATTAGGAGCAACAACAACTCAAGCGGCTCAAGAAGCTAAGCGTGCACCAACGTATTGGGGAGATCAGCCTATAGTTGAAGCGCCTGCTTATGTTGGAGCTGTTATTTTGTTTTTATTCGTTTTAGCTTTGTTTTTGGTTAAAGGACGTTTAAAATGGTGGCTTGTTGGAGGAACAGTTTTATCGTTGTTGTTGTCTTATGGAAAAAACTTAGGGTTTTTAACCGATTTCTTTATTGATTACGTGCCGCTTTATAATAAGTTTAGAGCTGTAAGTTCTATTCAAGTAGTTCTGGAGCTGTGTATTCCTGCATTGGCTATTTTTGGCTTGGTTAGACTATTTAATGATTTTGAAAAGAAAGAAGATAAGATTAAAGCTTTAAAGTTTTCTGCTATAATAACTGGTGGATTG
The DNA here is from genome assembly GCF_044594645.1 of Algibacter sp. R77976. Taxonomy (GTDB): domain Bacteria; phylum Bacteroidota; class Bacteroidia; order Flavobacteriales; family Flavobacteriaceae; genus Algibacter_B. Next base: position 3,031,469 of record NZ_CP138989.1, on the reverse strand, counting down.
GCTTTGGTGCTCTTGCTGTTTAAATCGTCGTTGTTTGATTTTGTTGGTGTTAACGATGGTTTTTATCGTCAAAATTACGGACAAGATTTTGTTGAAGCTTTAAAAACGGATAGAAAAACCTTATTTACACAAGATACTATAAGAACTTTAATTTTAGTTGTGCTATCTGCAGGAGCTATTTATTTATTTCTAAAGGATAAACTAAAAGAAAAATGGGTTATTGTAGCGTTTGCTGCGTTAATTCTGTTTGATTTAGTTGGAGTAGATAGGCGTTATGTTAATAATGATGATTTTGTTTCTGGATTAAAAATGAATAAACCTTTTCAGGCTACTGAAGTGGATCAATACATTTTAAAAGATAAGGAACATTACAGGGTTTATGATTTAGTTTCTGGTCCTTCAAAACCTTCGTATTATCATAATTCTTTAGATGGCTATAATGCTGCTGAATTAAGACGTTACAGAGAAGTGTTTGATTTTTATTTGGCGAAAAACAATATTAATGTGCTTAATATGCTAAATGCTAAATATATTGTAGCACAAGATGAAAAAGGAGCAGCGTTTCCTTATGAAAATGAAAGTGCAAATGGTAATGCTTGGTTTGTTAGCGCTTTGGAACAAGTTGATACTGCCAACGAAGAAATAAAAGCGTTAGATAGTTTAGATTCTAAAAACAAAGCGGTTTATATGAAGCCTTTGTTCGCTAAAACTAATTATAATGATTCATTTGTGGTTGATTCTTTAGCAACTATCAGACTCACAGAGTTTAAGCCTAATTATTTAAAGTATGAGTCTAATAATAACAACAAAGGTTTTGCTGTGTTTTCAGAGATATATTATCCTAGTGGGTGGAAGGTTTTTGTTGATGGTCAAGAAGCAAGCCACCTTCGTGTAAACTATATTCTTAGAGGTATGTTGGTTCCTGAAGGAAATCATGTTATAGAGTTTAAGTTTGATCCAGATGTGGTTAAAACAGGTAGTAAAATAGCGTTAGCAAGTTCAATACTGCTTGGTTTGTTGGTGTTAGGCGGTTTGTTTTATGAGTTCAAAAGAAAGGATGAATAAAAAACGTGTACTCATTATTACATATTATTGGCCGCCAGCTGGTGGCCCTGGAGTACAACGCTGGTTAAAGTTTGTTAAGTATTTACCAGGTTTTAATGTTGAGCCTGTAGTTTTTATTCCTGAAAACCCTAATTATCCAATCATTGATAAAAGCTTGGTGTCTGAAGTCTCAAAAGACATTAAGATTTTTAAGCATCCAATAAACGAGCCTTATAAATTAGCTAAGGTTTTTTCAAATAAGTCTTCTAAAACCATAAGCAAGGGTATTATTTCAGATCAAAAAGAGCAATCGTTAGTTGAAAAATTGATGCTCTACGTGAGAGGTAATTTTTTTATACCTGATGCTAGAGCAGGTTGGGTGAAGCCTTCCGCGGCCTTTCTTTTAGATTTTATTGAAAAAGAAAACATTGAAACCATAATCACAACTGGTCCACCGCATAGTGTGCATCTTATTGGGCTTCAGTTAAAACAAAAACTAGGCGTAAAGTGGTTGGCAGATTTTAGAGACCCTTGGACAACCATTGGCTATCATAAACAATTAAAGCTGTCTGCAGCTTCAAAAGCAAAACATAAGCAGTTAGAAAAGCAGGTTTTAAATGCTTCAGATCAAATTATAGTTACGAGTTCTGTTACAAAACGGGAGTTTCAAGTCCTAACAGAAAAGCCTATTAAGGTGATAACAAATGGTTATGATAACGAGGCAACTATTAATTTTGAGATGGATACTAAATTTACATTATCTCATATTGGGTCGTTATTATCAAAACGAAATCCTGAAATTTTGTGGCAAGTACTTAGTGATTTAACGAAAGAGCATGTTGATTTTTCAAAAGATTTTCAACTTAATTTTATTGGTTCTGTAAGTGAAAATGTGTTAAAATCTATTGACAAGAATAGTTTAAGTGATTATGTAAATAATGTAGGTTATGTTTCACATAAAGAATCTATTGTGTTTCAAAAGAAGTCACAATTATTGCTGTTGATAGAAATAGATTCAGAAGAAACAACGTGTATTATTCCTGGGAAGTTATTTGAGTATATGGTTTCTAAAAGACCAATTATAGCGGTAGGTCCAAATGGTTCTGATGTTGAAAAAATAATCAAAGAAACTAATACGGGGCATTACTTTAATTATTCCGATTACGACTCGTTAAAAAGAATTATCTTAGAGCATTATAAGGCATTTCAAAATAAATCATTGCAAGTACATCCAATTGGTTTGCAAAAGTATCACAGAAAGGCACTTACTGAATCGCTAGCTAATTTATTATAATGGGCATCGTTGCAATACAATCCTTTAAAAACATTATTTCTACCTATTTGGGTTTTTTTATTGGAGCCATTAATACCTTATTTCTTTATACAGAATTTTTAAGTGACGAATATTACGGTATGGTTGGCTATATGCTGTCTTTAGCATATGTTATCATGCCAATTATGGCATTTGGTATGCATAACACCTTAGTTAAGTTTTATTCAAATTTTAAATCTAGAGTGTCTTTAAATAGCTTTTTAACGCTCATGTTGGTGTTGCCAATTTGTGTTATAATTCCTTTAATATTTATCACTTATGTGAGTTATGATGCGATTGCTAGTTTCTTGTCAAATAAAAACGACATCATTAAGAGTTATTTATGGCATACGTTTATTGTGGCTATTGCATTAGCTTATTTTGAAGTGTTTTTTGCTTGGGCAAAAGTGCAAATGAAAACTGTTTTTGGAAACTTTATGAAAGAAGTTTTTCATAGAGTAGGAACTATGATTTTATTGTTTTTGTTGCATTTTGAAGTGGTAGATCTTGAGCAATTTATGGCTGGACTTGTTTTTGTTTATGTATTAAGAATGTTGGTCATGAATATTTATGCATTTAGTATAAAGATCCCGGTTATTACTTTTAAACGTGTACCCAATCTGCGTAATATTTTAAAGTATTCATTTTTAATAATTATTGCAGGGTCTATCGCTACTATTTTGTTAGATGTTGATAAAGTGATGTTGGGTCACTATATTGATATTAAAGAGATTGCATATTATAATGTAGCTATATTTATTGCTACAGTTATTGCGGTGCCTCAGCGTGCGATGCATCAAATATTATTACCATTATCAGCTAAATATTTAAATGAAAAGGATTTTGATGCTTTAAAAGATTTGTATAAACGAAGCTCATTAAATTTATTTATTGTTGGTGGTTTTATTTTCTTGCTAATTGTACTCAATATTAATCAGCTGTATTACGTTATTCCGGAAGAATTTAGTGGTGGTTTGTTTGTCGTGTTTATGATAAGTACATCAAAGCTTTATGATAATGCCTTAGGTAGTAATAATGCCATTTTATTTAATAGTGACTATTACAGAATGGTGTTAGTTTTAGGTGTTTTTCTAGTTGTTTTAATGGTCTTGCTAAATATTGTTTTTATCCCCATTTTAGGCATCAATGGTGCTGGTATCGCTACATTTTTAGCGGTTTTTATGTATAATTCTATAAAATTGTTTTTTGTTTATAGAAAATTTAAAATGTTTCCTTTTACCAATTATACTTTAAAAATAGCCTTACTTTTATTAGTAAGTGTGCTCTTGTTTTATTTCTGGGAATTCCCATTCCACCCAATAATTAATATAGGTTTAAAATCTTTTTTGATAACTACACTTTATGTATTTGTTGTGTATCGATTTAATTTTTCTGAAGATATCTCGAAACTAATAAATAAGCTTTTAAAGCTTAGGTAGGGTGGTTTCAAATTAAATAATGATGTCACGTTGAGCGCAGTCGAAACGTAATAGAAATGAGATTTTTTTATGAGATTCCGGACTACGCAGGAATAGAAAACAGAAAACCCCGCAATGTCGCTTTGAGGCATACATATTGCAGGGCTTTCTTAACTAACCAACCAAAATTTTACGATCGTCTTCTTGTTGAAGTTGTTGATCTTGTATTGTTTCTAGAACTACTACTTTGTGTTGCTCTTGGTGTTCTTGTTTGCGTAGACCTCGAAACTGTGCGTTTTTGCGTTGTTCTTGGTTTACTTACATTACTACGTTGAGCTATTTGCGTATTTCTAGTGTTATTGCTATTTCTATTATATGTACGAGTATTTGTGCTTTTTGGTTTTTGAACCGTTCTATTATTTTGTGCACGATTAACTGTTTTGTTTCTTGTACTCGTTCTATTGTTGTTATTGCTAACGTTTCCAGTTGATCTTCTCGTGTTATTTATTTGAGTATTATTTCGAGAAGTTGTTTTTCTCGTTTTTTCTCTGTTCGCATTAGGCGTTGTTCTTCTAGTATTGTTATTTGTTATGCTATTGTTACGTCTTGTTGTTGTGTTTTTTGCTATAGATCTTCTAGAGTTTGCACTTCTATTTACTTGAGTTACATTTCTTTTGCTTCTGTTTACTGTAGCGTAACTTCTATTTCTTGTTATTGTGTTGCCTCTTCTGTTGGCAATAGCAGTTCTTGGTCTAGAATTGTTTTGAAACGCTCTGTTATAAGTGTAACGTACAGGGTTGTAAAATTGTCTGTAAGGCCTGTTGTAAACTACACAATAATCGTATGCTGGTGCGCTATAATATCGGTGCCATGGTCTGTAAACATAGCCTCTGTTAAATGTGTTTATAAATCCAGTATAGTGAGAATACACATTGTTTCTGTAATAAACATTTAACCCTCCAATTCGGTTTATATACCCAAAGTTGTTGTAATAAATGTTAACATTTCCAGCTTGACTAATACGTCCGTAATAATCATAATAAATCGGAATGTTTTCAATTTGAATGATTGCTCCAAATTCATCATACTGTACATAAGCATCATAGTCGTATCCAGAGTTGAAACTTATGTTTACGTTTCTAGTATTAACATTAACGCCAAAGCGTGAATTGTTTCTAATAATATTGAAATCGAATTGACCATCTCTAAATACAGAAAACTCAATACCATCTACATTAAATATGAAAGAGTTGCTATAACCTCCATAATATGCCGCTGCAGTATTAGCAGTTGTTTCAATATTGGTTGTTGTTGCGTTTGCTGTAAATCCCGTAAGGATTAAACCTGCTAATAAGAATATAAACTTTTTCATAATTGTAAATTTTAAAGGTTACTGTTTTAGTAATTACAAACAGCGTGCCAAAAAATAGGAGTGTGGGTTTAAGCCTTATGCTTACTGAAAAAATAGTTGTTATTATTTTTAGAATGAGAACGTATTATGTTGTTTTTGAAAGAAAATTTCGCGAACTTCGTCTTGTCTTTAAATAAAATTCATAGCAACTATGTCTATAAAAAATATCACAGGTCTTGTTTTAATGACCATTACATTAATAGCATGTAATTCTCCTGGGTATATATCTGGAAAAATAGAAGGTGTAGAAAATAAAAGTATTCATGTTTACCTAATTGAACCGGGTAATTTAAATGAGGTTTCCGCTTCTTATTTTGGTAAAGTTTTAGATTCGGCATTAGTGAATTCAGATGGCAGTTTTGAGTTCCTTAACACGCCACAAGCCACAGATCCTACATTATTAGAATTAGCTATACAACATTCTGGAAAGGCTCCTAATTTTTTGCAAAACGAAGATTTAACTAAAGCTAATTTTATGCCTGTTTCCTGGCAATTAGGTGAGCGTATTCAAATCATAGCAAAGTTTGAAGAATTCCAAAAAAGTTTTTCAATTAAAAACCCTTCAGAAATAAATAAAGCTTTGTTAAGTTTAAGGGATGTTAATCAGAGCGCATATGAAACCTTTATTAAAGAAAAGCCCTGGCAATTAGTAGAAGGTGATCAATTAATGGAAAAAGAGCATGCTGTTTTGCAATACCAAAAGGAATTAATTAAGTATGCAGATAGTGTGCCGTATCTTTTGCCAGCGCTAGTGGCGTTAAGATGGGTGAGCCCAGAAAATGATTATGAACGTGTACCCGAGTTTTTGGTGAGTCAATGTGATAAATGGAAACAACAACAACCCAATAATGAATGGGTGAAACAGTTATGTAAAAAAAGTGAGTCTTCCAATTTACCGGTTTTAATAGGTGATGTGTTTCCAGATCTTAAACTACCTTTATTAACGAAGGATACACTTTCTATTAACGAGCAATTAGGTAAAAAGCTAACTATTATAGATTTGTGGGCATCTTGGTGTGCGCCTTGTAGAAAGGAAAATCGTGAGTTTTTAGTGCCTATTTGGGATAAATATCATGATAAAGGCTTGCAAATTATTGCATATGGTTTAGAGAGCGATGCGTCTGCTTGGAAAGCAGCTGTAGAAAAAGATGGGGCGGGTAGATGGTTTCAGGCTTCAGATCTTCAGGGGGATGATGCGTCTTTCTTGAAAAAAATACGCATTCAGACTATTCCTGCTAATTTTATTCTTGACGATAGAGGCGTGGTGGTTGCTAAAAATGTTCATGGAACATCTTTAGTTAATTGGGTTGAAGCTTATATGAACAATAACAAGTAATTAATAAAATTGATTATTGGTGTTGAGACAGATTTTTGAAATATAAAAAAACCTCGAAGCTATTATAGATTCGAGGTTTTTACTTTTAACTGACTAATTTCAATAAATTATCTTTTGCTTTTTTTACCCTTATTTTGTTTAATCACTTTGCCTTTTTTTTTTAAATAGTAGTAGTCATTATAATTTCTATTGTTATTACGGTTAATATGCCCTCGAGTGTTTATAATTTCTCCAAAACGGTTATAGTTAACTCGTAATCCACCAATTTGATTTACTAGTTTGTTTCTACCTCGAGTATAGTCTATAAATACTGAGCCTACACGTGTAATATTTCCGCGTCTATCATAATTTAAAAACACATTTCCAATTCTTCTTACTTTACCGGTTCTATCTCGTAAAATAGAAACTCCACGATTCTTTTTGTATGCCGATGTAAAGCCAATATTTGCATTTGGGCCTCTTTGCGAGGTATTCATGTTGCTGCGTCTAGAATTGTTTCTGTAATATGCATCATTGTAAAAGGCATGATTTGTTTTTGTATTAAAATCAAAAGTGCCATCAGGGAAAATTAAAAATTCTATGCCACGCTCCATAAACACAATAGGTTCTGCATTACGGTAGTTTTTCTTTTTTTCTAATTTTATTTTCGATGTTGTGTTGTTTTGTTCTGTTGCGGTTGCAGTTGTTAATCCTATCAACAAACTTGCAAATACTAGTAATACTCTTTTCATAATCATAAGGATTTCATTTTGCCTACTCTTTAGCTTTTCGGCTTTCGCTATTGTTTAGTAGTTTTCAATTTGCGTGCCAAGAAAATAGAAAACAGCCGGTGTTAACTTAAGATTAACATCGTGACTATGATTAAGTTGTTGATTTGCAAATAAATATGGATTTGTCTTTTGAATAGTTTTTATTTAGTGTTTTAAGAGAAAAGATAGTTAGTTTTATAAAAATTATTACTTTTATGAAATAACCAATCGTTTTAAATGAAAAGTAAAAAAGAAACTTGTAAAAATTGTGAAAAGCAATTTAAGGAAAGTTTTAAGTTTTGTCCGCATTGTGGGCAACAAGCAAAAGACGAGCTTACTGTAAAGGTGTTGTTCTATAACACGATAAGTAATTATTTTTCTTTTGATGCGCGCTTTTTTAAAAGCTTTTTTCCTTTACTATTTAAACCAGGTTATTTAGCTGATAAATTTATTGAGGGTAAACGCTTGTTATACTTGCATCCTGCGCAAATGTATTTATTTATTGCGGTCGTTTTTTTCTTTTTGTTTTCGTTTATTCAGCGTAACACCGTGCAGGCTTTAGATGAAGGGTTAGCGGAAGTTACAAGTAAGGAAAATATATTAAAAGATATTACAGATGTGCGTATTAGGGACTCTATTTCGGTTGTTTTGACTGAGAAACAAAAAATAGAAGACTCTGTTGCTCGTGCTGAACTTCGTAAAACTTTAAAGGCGAACAAGTTTCTTCATGACTTTTCTGAGGAACAAATGGATTCTCTAGTAAATGCCGAAAACTTTAGGAAAAACGGAATGGTTGATTTTGATTTTAGTACAAAATCTGTCGATTCTTTAATAGCCTTGGATGCTCCTGATGATGTTATTTATAAAGATATGGGAATGCCAGATGATGCTGGATGGTTAAAAAGGAAATTGTATAAACAGGCTTTAAGGTTTTATAAATCGAGACAGGGTGGAAGTATTCTGCAAACGTTTTATGATACGATTCCTATTGCGATGTTTTTCTTATTACCAATTTTCGCATTAATTCTAAAAATTTTATATAGAAAACATGGCTTGTATGCACACCATTTGGTGTTTAGCTTTTACTATTTTTCGTTTTTGTTTACTGTGCTTAGTTTGATTATTGGGATTAATTTTATTGTTGATATTCCCGATTGGATTGATTGGTTGGTGGCGTTTTCTGCATTTATATATTTATACCTAGCGCTAAGACGGTTTTATCAGCAAGGATGGATTAAAACCTTTTTTAAAGCTAGTTTGACGTCGTTTTTGTTTTTGCTATTTATAGCGCCGTTAACAGCGACTTTTTTAGGGATGTTTGCATTTTTGTTTTACTAAAAGTTGAAACGTTAGCTTGATGTTTGTTGTGAGTTGGATTTGCGTTAGGGATTGCAGCGGATAGCCCACAGCCTGACGTAGGAGGTGCGAGGACTTGCAGCGGAAAGCCCGACCTTTAGGTAACGCCCAAATAATTAAAGATTTTATACTAAAGTTTGTCTTTTAAATACTTCCCAGTTTCTGATGCTTTTATTTTTATGATTTCTTCTGGAGTTCCTACAGCTACTAAGTTGCCGCCTTTTTCACCACCAGTAGGACCGAGGTCGATAATATGGTCTGCACACTTTATTAAATCGATATTGTGTTCTACAACAATTATGGAGTGGCCTTTCGCGATTAAAGCATTAAAAGATTTTAAAAGCTTTTGGATGTCGTGAAAATGTAAACCGGTTGTCGGTTCGTCAAAAATAAAAAGTGCTTTTTCTTTATTGTTTCCTTTTCCTAAAAAGGACGCTAGTTTTATACGCTGCGCCTCACCACCAGAAAGGGTAGAAGAGCTTTGGCCTAAAGTGACATAGCCTAAGCCAACATCTTGAAGTGGTTGTAGTTTGTTTTTAATTTTAGTTTGTTCTGTGGCTTCAAAAAAGGCAATGGCATCATCGATAGTTGAATTGAGAATGTCGTCAATATTTTTATTGGCAAATGTCACTTCAAGTACTTCTTTTTTAAAACGTTTGCCTTTACAGGTTTCGCATTCTAGATGTACATCTGCCATAAATTGCATTTCAATAGTTACTTGACCTTCGCCTTTGCAAGTCTCACAGCGTCCGCCATCTACGTTAAAAGAAAAGTGTTTGGCTTGGTAGTTTCTAATGGCGCTTAATTTCTGTTTTGAGAATAGCGCTCTAATATCATCATACGCTTTTATGTACGTTACTGGATTGGATCTTGACGACCTTCCAATTGGGTTTTGATCTACAAATTCTATATGATTGATGTTGCTGAAATTGCCTTCTAGAGATGTGAATTGCCCTGGCTTATCTCCAAAATCGGTTAATTTTTTTTGTAATGCAGGAAACAGTATTTTTTTAACTAATGTACTTTTTCCGCTACCTGAAACACCTGTAATTACAGTTAACATGCCCAAAGGGAAACTAACATCAATATTTTTCAAGTTGTTTTCGCGAGCACCAACAATATCTACATGGTATTTTGAAGTTCTTCTTGTTTTGGGAACTTGAATTTTTAGCTCTTCATTTAAATACTTTGCTGTTAAGGATTCTGAAGCTAAAATATCTGCATATGTGCCATCGGCAACTACATGGCCACCAAAGGTTCCTGCTTCTGGGCCTATATCTATAATGTACTCGGCAGATTTCATGATGTCTTCATCATGCTCGACTACAATAACTGTGTTTCCTAAATCTCGCAACGATTTTAAAACTGAAATTAATCGTTCTGTATCTTTTGGGTGTAGGCCAATACTCGGTTCATCAAGAATATACATAGAGCCAACTAAGCTGCTTCCTAAAGAAGTTGCTAAATTTATACGTTGGCTTTCACCACCAGAAAGCGTGTTAGATTTCCTGTTTAGTGTTAAGTAATCTAGGCCAACATTGGCAAGAAAAGCTAATCTGTTATTTATTTCTTTTAATAATCGATTAGCAATTTGTGTGTCGTAATCGTTTAATTCAAGCTGCTTAAAGAAGCTTGTTAGCTTGTCTAATGGCATTTCAACCAAATCGGTAAGGGTTGCGCCTGCAATTTTTACATAATTAGCTTCAATGCGTAATCGCTTGCCATTACAGGTTTTACATTTTGTTTTTCCGCGGTAACGCGATAACATAACCCGGTTTTGAATTTTATATGCTTTAGATTCTAGTTCTGCAAAAAATGAATTTAAGCCTTCGAAGTGTTTGTTTCCTGTCCAAACTAATTTTTTTTGAGCATCTGTTAACTCAAAATAAGGTTTATGAATAGGGAAATCGAATTTATGTGAGTTGTTAACCAACTGGTCTTTGTACCAACTCATGCTTTCTCCTCGCCAAGGAAAAATGGCGCTTTCGTAAACTGAGAGTCCTGTGTTTGGAATTACTAAATCTTCGTCAATGCCAATAATATCGCCGTAACCTTCACATTTAGGGCAGGCGCCATATGGGTTGTTAAAACTAAATAAATGTACATTTGGTTCAAGAAAACTTATGCCGTCTAATTCAAATTTATTACTAAAAGGGCGTTGCTTGCTATCTTTTAATGTCTCTATGATGCATTCGCCTTTACCTTCAAAAAAAGCGGTTTGTATAGCATCTGCTAGGCGATTATAAAAGTCTTCTTCGTGTTTTGTTACAACTCTATCAACAACTAATAAAACAGTATCTTTTTTAGAAATTGACGTTGCTTCATCAATTCTTAAAACAGTATCGTTAACCTTTATCCTGGCATAACCTTGTTGTTGCAATGTTTTAATTTTATCTTCTATAGTGCGTCCTTCTTCCAAATAAATAGGAGCGAGTAGGAGAAGTTTTTCTCTTTCAGGGAACGTTTTTATATGGTTTAAAACATCTGTAACCGTATCTTTTTTTACTTCTAAGCCAGAAACTGGAGAATATGTTTTGCCAATTCTAGCGAATAGTAATTTTAAATAGTCATAAATTTCTGTAGTTGTACCAACTGTTGATCGCGGATTTGTAGAATTTACTTTTTGCTCGATAGCAATAGCAGGTGCAATGCCTTTTATATAATCTACTTTTGGTTTATTTAACCGCCCTAAAAACTGGCGTGCGTAACTTGATAGGCTTTCTACGTAGCGTCTTTGTCCTTCTGCATATAGTGTGTCAAAAGCCAAACTAGACTTTCCAGATCCAGATAATCCTGTAATAACTACTAATTTATTTCTAGGAATTACAACATCGATATTTTTTAAGTTATGCAGTTTTGCACCCTTTATAATGATGTTTTCTTTTGGATTTACTTCGGAAATAGTAGTGTTCATGGATTTTTTAAGAAGATAATTTAGCAAAGATAAGACAAGTGAGCGAGCATAAAAAATAACCGTTTGTCGAATAAATTGTTAAAAAAATAATGATTTATTGCTTTTTAGGAATGATTGTTGTTATATTTGAAACATCTAATAACTTAAAAAACACGCATCTATAGCATAAAATTACTTTTAAACTTAATAACCCCAAGCAATGAAGCCTTCACTTCGTGCGTTAAAAGTAAACATTATGCAACGAGAACTTATTACAGATGCTATTCTAGTTAGTAACTACATTAAAGGTGATGAAAATGCCATAGAGACCTTAATTAAAAGGCATAAACAACGAATTTACAGTTTTATTTATTCAAAAGTATACGATAGAGATGTTGCTGAAGATATTTTTCAGGATACGTTTATAAAAGTGATTCGTACTTTAAAACGAGGTGCTTACAATGAAGAAGGTAAATTTTTGCCTTGGGTAATGCGTATATCTCATAATTTGGTGATTGATTTCTTTAGAAAAAACAACCGCATGCCTAAATTTGACAATGCTGGCGATTTTAATATTTTTTCTGTTTTAAGTGATCCTGGATTGAATGCTGAAAAAACACTAATTAAAGAGCAGGTAGAAAATGATGTTAGACGTTTGGTTAATGAGCTTCCTGATGACCAGAAAGAAGTTTTAATGATGCGTATCTATAATGATATGAGTTTTAAAGAAATATCAGATAGAACAGGCGTAAGCATTAATACTGCGCTAGGGAGAATGCGTTATGCGTTAATTAACTTAAGAAAGATAATTGATAAGCATAATATCGTTTTAACCAATTAATACAATAAAGTGAGTTTTGCTACGTTATTGGTGTGTATAAACCCTTAACTTAAAAAAATGGCAAAAATTTACTCTGAAAATTCTATTAAAAATTTAGAAAATTTTGATCCGAAAGAAGAAACGGTTAGTTTTCTTCTAAACTATTCTAAGGCTTTAAGTGTTATAGATTGTAATAAAATGAAGTTTGAAGCACTTCTAAATTAAGTTTTAAAAGTCCTGATTTTAACAAATCAGGACTTTTTTAATTTATAATAATCAGTTAAAACGGATTGTCTTCCAATGGTTTTAGTGATAATGTCTTTTTCTAAATCCCAGCCTCTAGCGGGTGAGTATTCGCGTCCGTACCAAATTATTTGAAGGTGTAAATCGTTCCATAATTCTTTTGGAAACAGGCGTTTGGCATCTTTTTCGGTTTGAGCTACATTTTTTCCGTTGGTTAAATTCCATCGATACATTAATCTGTGAATATGGGTGTCTACAGGAAATGCAGGAACTCCAAAAGCTTGAGACATTACTACGCTGGCGGTTTTATGTCCTATAGCTGGCAATTCTTCTAGGTATTCAAAGCTTTGAGGTACTTCACCATTATGTTTTTCAATAAGTATTTTTGATAAACCGTAAATACCTTTACTTTTCATGGGTGATAGTCCGCATGGCCTAATAATTTCTTTTATTTCCTCTACAGATAATTTAATCATATCGTAAGGGTTGTCTGCTTCAGCAAAAAGTATAGGTGTTATTTGGTTTACTCGAACATCTGTGCATTGAGCAGATAGTAAAACGGCAATTAAAAGTGTGTATGGGTCTTTATGATCTAGAGGAATCGGGATTTCTGGGTAAAGTTTATAAAGTGTATTAATAACAAAATTTACCTTTTCTTGTTTAGTCATAAATTGTATTTTTGATAAAAATCAAAGTTAAGACTATGAAGACACTAAAACAAGGGGACGTCGTTCCTAATTTCACGGCAAAAGACGAACAAGGAAACTCTATTTCATTAAGTGATTACAAAGGTAAAAAGTTAGTTGTATTCTTTTATCCAAAGGCGAGTACGCCCGGGTGTACTGTAGAAGCTTGTAATCTAAGGGATAATTATAAAGAGCTTCAAGCTCAAGGTTATGATTTACTTGGTGTAAGCGCAGATTCAGCAAAACGACAAACAAATTTTAAAAATAAATATGAATTTCCATTTCCGTTATTAGCTGATGAAGATAAAACCGTTATAAATGCTTTTGGTGTTTGGGGACCTAAAAAGTTCATGGGCAGAGAATACGATGGTATTCATAGAATGACTTTTCTAATTAATGAAGAAGGTATTGTAGAGCGTGTTATTGAAAAAGTAAAAACTAAAGATCATGCTGCTCAAATATTGGCATAAAAAAAACGGCTATTTAATTAAATAGCCGTTTTTAAATTTATTTTTTCTTTTGCGCTTTTCGTCTGCTAAGTGTTAATGGTCTTCTGGTGTATCCAAATAATCTATAATCCTTGATTAATTCTGCGGTTCCTTCTGGTACCATGTCTTCCCAGCCTGTTTCTCCTTTTGAGATCATTCGTAATATGTCTCTTGAGAATATGTTCATGATGTTTTTATCGTAATCTTTAATGTCAATTACTTTTCCGTTGTATTTAAAGAATTTATATAACTCTTTCATGCGTGGATATACTTTCAAATTTTCGCTAGTAATAAGTTCTCCAGTTTTTGGGTCATTCATCGGGTATAGGTAAACTTTTAAATCTTTAAAGAATAATTTACCAAACGCTTCTAGAATACCACCACTCATATGGCGATAATATTTTTCATCAAATATATCTACTAAATTACCAACACCCATAGCAAGTCCCATTCGAGCTTTTGTGTAGTTCGAGAAGTATTCAACCACCTTGTAGTATTCCTGGAAGTTAGATATCATAACAGATTGCCCTAGAGAGCATAACAAGTCTGCTCTATCTATAAAGTCTTGTTCATCAATTTCTCCTTCTGCTCTTAAGTTTGAGAGTGTGATTTCGAAAACTACAACAGTTTTCTTTTCGTCTACTTTATTCTCTTTAATAAACATTTCGTATGATTTCTCATACATTGCCATGTTTACTTTGGTAACTGGTCTAAAGCTTCCGCGTAGGGCTAAAATATTCTTCTTGTAAAAAATACGCGCAGGTAAAACGTTGGTTCCGTCTGGTCCAAACATTACAGCATCCGTCATGCCGTTTTTAACCAATTGTAAACTCATTAATCTATTGTCGATATTTTCGAAAACAGGCCCTGAAAAGTTTATGGTGTCAATTTCAATTTGATCTTTATGAAGGTGGTCGTATAAATAACGAAGTAATTTTTTAGGCTCATTGTACTTGTAAAATGCTCCGTAAATTAAGTTTGTTCCTAAAACTCCTAATGTTTCTTGTTGTAATCTGGCATCGGTTTCTTTAAAGCGAACATGTAGAATAATTTCATTGTATTCGGCCCCAGCTTCAACTTGGTATTTGATGCCTACCCAGCCATGGCCTTTAAATTGTTTTGCAAAATCAATGGTTGCAACAGTATTGGCATAAGTGAAAAATATTTTACTTGGGTTTTTTTCTCGAGTCAACCTGTTTTCCATAAGGTTCATTTCGTGAGCAAGCATTTTTCTTAAACGTGCTTCGGTAACATATCTGCCGTCATCTTCGGCACCATAAATGGCGTCACTAAAATCTTTATCGTAGGCAGACATTGCTTTTGCTATAGTTCCTGAAGCTCCACCGGCTCTAAAAAAATGACGACAAGTTTCTTGTCCAGCTCCAATTTCGGCGAAAGACCCGTAAATATTTGAGTTAAGATTGATTTTTAATGCTTTTGATTTTAGCGAAGGAATGTCGTCAAACTCTTTATCTCCATTAATGGTAATATTCATATATTAAATAGGTTTCGTCTTGTATTTACAAAGGTATCAAATTAGTAGAGCAAACAAAAAAATAAACTTATTTTTGTGAAAACTTAAGATTTTTGAAAATTACTTTTCTCGGTACAGGCACATCTCAGGGTATTCCTATTATAGGAAGTGATCACCCAGTATGTTTAAGTCAAAACCCAAAAGACAAGCGTTTGCGTGTTTCT
This sequence comes from Algibacter sp. R77976, assembly GCF_044594645.1. Taxonomy (GTDB): domain Bacteria; phylum Bacteroidota; class Bacteroidia; order Flavobacteriales; family Flavobacteriaceae; genus Algibacter_B. Next base: position 3,016,015 of record NZ_CP138989.1, on the reverse strand, counting down.
GTTTTGGTTGAATGGGGAGAGTTGGCCTATGTTGTAGATTGTGGACCAGATTTTAGGTATCAAATGTTGCGCGAAGATGTAAAAAAAATTGATGGTATCGTATTTACGCACGAACATTCTGATCATGTTTTAGGTCTTGATGACATTAGGCCTTTTTATTTTAGACAAGGTGATATCCCGATATATGCACATAAACGTGTTTTAAAATCTATAAAAAAACGATTTGATTATGTGTTTAAAAAAGAAAACAGATATCCAGGGGCGCCTGAAGTAATAACACATAGGGTTAAAAACAAGCCTTTTAAACTAGGTGGTTTGGATGTTATTCCGGTAAATGGAAAGCATGATAAGTTGCAGGTTTTTGGTTTCAGGTTTAAAGACTTTGCATATTTGACTGATATGAAAACCGTGCCAGATAAAGAGGTCGAGAAGATTAAAAACGTAAAGGTTTTAGTTATTAATGCTTTACGAATTCAGCCGCATCAATCTCATTTTAATTTAGAGGAAGCTCTAGATTTTATAAAGAAAGTTAACCCAGATAAAGCGTATTTAACTCATATTAGTCACTTATTGGGTTTTCATGATGAAGTAGAAAAAACACTTCCAGAGCATGTGTTTTTGGCTTATGATGGATTAAAAATATCAATTTAAATTATATACAAAATGAAGCAAAGAATTTTTATGTATTTGTTTGTGTTTGCAGCGCTTTTGGTGTTGTTTCAATATGTAAGTGCTAAACGAATTTTTGAAGACATAGATAAAAAGTTGGTAACAAGTCAAACACAGCTTATAAAGTATAAAGATTCAGTTGCTGTATTGCGAAATGATATTATGGAGTTATCTCATTTTAATTTAGATAGAAATGAAGATGCAATAAGTTATTTTGAGGATGCAGGTTACGAAATTGATGAATTGATTCCTTTTATAAAAGATGAGCTTTATAAATTGAATGAAGCGAAAGGCGAGCATCCAATAATCCCGTATGCGGCAAGTGAGGGCAGGAAAATGCTTTTAAATACTGTAAAAATGCTCAACCATAAATGGATAATAGCAGATTTCTCTGATGGTGAATACTGGGGTGAGATTTTTTTAACTTATGAGATAACGGATAAAAAAGAGTTGAAGTTTAATCTGGTTGAATATTTCTTATATCCTTTTGATTAATTCTAGTTAATTTTAAAAGCGACACCTTTTTCTTTTCTTTTCTTTTCGCCTTCATTAAAAGATGCTTTAGAGTACTCGAAAGTATAAGAGCTGTCGGTTGTAGTTAGTATTTTCATGTGAATTGGGTCTTTTTCTGCAATAGACACAGGATTTATCTTGTATAAAATAAATTCACAATCATTTATCCATTTTACTTCAGAGCTATCTGTTTTGCCATCATAATAATTAATACTGTAGCGCTCGGTCCTTTTAAAATCGCCACTTTTAGAAATGCCATCTACTGTATAATCAAAACGAAAAGCTCCTGTTTTGTAATCTTTACAATTTCTAGTTGTTTCGTAACAGCTAGTTAGGCTTAATAAAGTTATAAATAATAAAAATCTCATAATAAACTATTGAGTTGCAAATTTAATAAACTGCGCAATCATTTATCGTAATTTTTAAAACTTCCGTCAGAATAAAAAATCACAATGCGCTCAATGGTTTTGTCTTTTTTTATTTCTGCAACTGCTTCATCTTGATTTAAAGTAGGAGGTGTGTTGTTTGGTTTTTGAGTTTCCGTTTTTGATTCAGAAGGAAATGATCCCTTGCCGTTAAAAAGCCAGTACAAATCTACTTCAGGGTAGGTAGATAGAATCTTTAAAATAAAGTCTAAACTAGGCTTGTTTCTGCCAGAAAGAATATGTGAAATACTAGAGCGTTGTACACCAATTTTTTCCGCAAAAGAAGACGCAGATTCCCCATAGTAATTAATGACTTTTTGGAGTCTTTTTATAAAATCTTCTGTGTTTATCAATGTAAATTGTGGTTTTGGGGTAATTTGTGTTACAAATGTAACAATATAACTTTATTTATCCATTTTTATTGTGCTTAATTTTGATTTAATAGTGTAGTAAAACTTTATGTGATTTAATTTAATGTTCTGATTTAAAGGTTTTTGGTTAAATTAATATGCATTGCGTTAATTTTTTATGTTTGTTTCGTTAAACATATTCTAATTGTGTATACTTATGTATACAATTTGATTGAAAACATTGTTTACAATTGTAAAATTGTAAATGTTTACTTTTGTAACGTTAAAAAATAACTATGCAATTAGAACAATTAAAAAAACTGTTTTTAAAACATAAAGAGCAGCGTTTATCTCACCGATATATAACCAATAAAAACATTGAACCATTACTTGGAGATTTAACAGATTTAATTCATGTTGAAACTATTGGAAAATCCGTTTTAAATAATCCTATTTTCGGATTAAAAATTGGATATGGAAATAAGAGAATTTTAATGTGGTCTCAAATGCACGGAAATGAATCGACAACAACAAAAGCAATTTTCGATTTGTTAAATACACTTTTAGATTCAGAATCCAATCTTAAATATATTTTGGAAGCTTGTACATTATATATTATTCCTATTTTAAATCCTGATGGTGCATTAGCATACACACGAATAAATGCTAACGAAGTAGATTTAAATAGAGATGCTCAAAACTTAACACAACCAGAGAGTCATGTATTAAGAGATGCATTTAATACTTTTAAGCCACATTTTTGTTATAACCTACATGGACAGCGCACCATTTTTAGTGCTGGTACTACAAATAATTCTGCTACAGTATCATTTTTGGCTCCAGCTCAAGATGCTGAATGTACCATAACGCCTACTAGAACGGTAGCTATGGAAATAATAGGAGTTATGAATAAGGCATTGCAAGATATTATTCCCAATCAAGTTGGTGTTTATGATGATGCATTTAATTTAAACTGCGTAGGGGATACGTTTCAAAGTGAAAATGTACCAACTATATTATTTGAAGCAGGGCATTATGCACATGATTATGGACGAGATAAGACACGAGAATTGATTTTTACATCATATATAACGTCATTAAGTTACATAGCAAAAAATGATATAACAGGAAGTAAATATAAGCCCTATTTTGATATTCCTGAGAATGATAAGTGTTTTTTAGATATCATTATTAGAAATACTAAAGTAAACGATGAATCTGTTGATATTGGAATTCAATTTCAAGAACGTTTAATTGAAAATGAAATAAAATTTATTCCAAAAGTTGAAAAGATTGAACCATTAAAAGGTATTTATGCTCACCAAGAGATTGATGCTAAAGGTTCTGAAGTATTTGATGCTGAAAGAAAAGCATTAAAAATAGGTTACGAAAACGTTTTCGTGATATTGAATAATGAAAAAATATTGCTTTTACCGAAATAAAACATACTATTTGTGCTCTATTTTTAATGAAAATGTATTAATTTTGCTTTATATTTAAGAATAGTGAATTATGGGAAAAATTAAATTAGACGAAATCGATCATCAAATTCTTGACATGTTAATTGATAACACAAGAATTCCGTTTACAGATATTGCAAAAAAATTACTAATATCCGCAGGTACTGTTCATGTACGTGTAAAAAAAATGGAAGAAGCTGGAATTATTAAAGGCTCATCATTGATGCTTGATTATAAAAAATTAGGATATTCTTTTATTGCATATGTTGGTGTTTATTTAAATAATACCTCTCAAACTAAATTTGTGTTAGAACGTATTAATGAGATTCCTTATGTAACAGTAGCACATATTACTACTGGAAAATTTAATATTTTCTGTAAAATTAGAGCTAGAAGTACAGAGCATGCAAAAGAAGTTATCTTTTTATTAGATGATATTGAGGGGGTTTATAGAACAGAAACTATGATCTCTCTTGAAGAAAGCATTAACGATAAGAAACGTTTGATGCATTCTATATTTAATGATTTGTAAGATTACATTATATTTTATTTTAAAAGCCCTTTAGGGGCTTTTTTTTGTTTCTAATTTATGATAAGCCGATTTCTTTATCATTAAAACTGCTTTTCAAGTAATTATTTTAGCATTTTAAAGATATTTTTTGACATTGACTTTAACTTCCTTCATATTTGTGTGTATTAGTATTAAGATATGTTATTCAATTCATTAGAGTTTTTTATATTTCTTGTTATTGTCTTTGTACTTTATTGGAGTGCTTTTAAAAATAGCACGAAAGCCCAAAATGGTCTTTTATTAATATCCAGTTATATCTTTTATGGTTGGTGGGATTGGAGATTTCTTTCATTAATATTAATAAGTACCATAGTTGATTATTTAGTTGGGTCGAAAATTGACTCGAATAAAAATAAGTTACTTCGTAAACGATGGCTTTGGGTAAGTGTTGTTTTTAATGTTGGACTTTTAGGTTTTTTTAAATATTATAACTTTTTTATTGATTCATGGGTAGATATGATATCTTTGTTTGGTTATGATATTAAAAGTGTATGGACTTTAAGGGTTATATTACCTGTCGGAATTTCTTTTTATACGTTTCAAACCATGTCTTATTCGTTTGATATTTATTATAAAAAAATCAAACCGACTAGAGATTTTTTATCCTTTGCAGCTTTTGTGAGTTTCTTTCCTCAATTAGTAGCTGGCCCTATAGAAAGAGCGTCAAATTTACTTTCTCAAATAATAAATAAAAGGACGTTTAATTACAATCAGTCAGTTGGTGGAATAAAACTGATTCTTTGGGGGTTGTTTAAAAAAATGGTTATAGCTGATGCATTAGCGCCCATTGTTGATGACATTTTTACTAATTATAATTCATATCCAGCTTCAACACTTGTTTTAGGTGTTGTGTTTTTTAGCTTTCAAATTTATGGAGATTTTAGCGGATATTCTGATATTGCTATCGGTACAGCTAAACTTTTTGGGATAGAGTTGATGTCAAATTTTAAATTCCCGTACTTCTCAAGGAGTATTGCAGAGTTTTGGAGACGTTGGCATATTTCTTTATCCGAATGGTTTAGATACTATGTATATATCCCGTTGGGGGGCTCGCGTAAAACTAAGTTAATATCTATTAGAAATATAATTATTGTTTTTTTAATAAGTGGTTTATGGCATGGAGCTAATTGGACTTTTGTTTTTTGGGGGGTGATTCATGCTTTAGCTTTTATACCTGTTTTTTTATTAGGAAAAAATACTAATTTTAAGAATGATGTTATAGGTGAGAAATCATTATTCCCTGGTATTTATGAAATAGGGAGCGCTCTATTGGTTTTTTTCATGGTAACGTTTTCATGGATATTTTTTAGATCAAATACGATCCGAGATTCATTTTATTTCATTGAAAGAATAATTATTAAATTTTCTTTTGAAACATATTTGCATCCAATGGGTTATAGGATGGTTGATTATTATATTTTGGTAGTATTATTTGTATTGTATGAATATAGAATTAGGAAAGATGAACGTAATCCGTTTAAGTTTAAATCTAAACTAGTTAAGTTTATAGTATATGTTATTATTATATTTCTGATGCTTTTGTTTTATGATAGCGATATAGATAGGTCATTTATATATTTTCAATTTTAGATTATGAAAAAACTTTTTTTTAAATTAATAATATATTTAATTGGGATTTTTATTGTTATTGAATTGCTTATTCGTGTGCTTCATTTAACTAAGGATCATCCCATAAGGGTTATTGATGAGTATGGAGTAGAAAAATGGCAACCTATTCAAGAAGGTTATTCTGTTACAGGAAATAGAAGACAAAACTTTTCAAAGTTCAGAATAAATAATTCTGGATATAATTCTTACAGAGAGTTTCATCCATCTTCAACAAAGTTTGAAATAGCACTAGTCGGGGATTCCTTCATTGAAGGTTTTCATCAAGATTTTGATAATTCTATAGGAAAAAAAATAGAAAATAAACTAGAGAATATAGTAGTTTATGAATACGGTTACGCTGGATATGATTTGGCAGATCAACTTCATTTAATACATAAATATAAAGAAGAATTTGATTTAATAGATTACGTTTTTATTGGTCTTGAGGTTGAAACAGATTTAGAAAGAAAGAAATATGAGATAATTAAAAGTAGAATAAAATTGGAGTCTCCCTTATATAAGAACTTACGCAAAATAAAGCTTTTAACATATTTAAAGAGTATAGGTGTTGTTGATGTAGGAAAAAAATTTGTTTCAAATTTGATATCATTTAAAAGAAATAAAAAAGAAAAATTAAAATTTTCTAAAACCAATATAGTTGATAAGTATATAGAGAACTTTGATCAGTTGGTATCTACTTATGGTTTTAATAAAAAGCGGTTTATTTTTTTTTTAGAGACAGATAAAACACCATTAGTTTTTATTAATCATTTGAATGAAAATAATTATAAATATTTAGATTTATCAAAATGTTTTAAATCATCAGATTTACATAAAACTCTTATTTACGATAAACATTGGAATAATCATGGAAGAGATTTGGTGTCAAATCAAATAGCTTCCATGATAGAATTATTAAAGAAAAACTAATTTATTAGTTTTTAGCTTCTTCATATCGATATAATGGGAAGAAATTTATATTTGAATTTGATATTTCTTTTTTATTAACTAATTCTTTATATACATCAGGCATTGAAATAAGTTTCCAAATTGAAAATGGTTTAAAATCTTTTGAGAAAGAAGATTTAAATTTGAAAAGTTCATCTTCATTATTGCCTAAACCTCCACCTAAATTAAAAAACTCATAGTTCTCATTTGTTCCACGTATTCTCATTTCATCAATAAGAATTCTAATAGGAGATAAGTTTAAATAATCATTTTTAGTACCAGATATGTGATATTGAATTATATTGTTGGTTTTTACCATCATAGCAGCACAAGCATATTCATTGGTTTCTTTGTGTAATGCGAATAAGATATCTATATCATTATTTTCTACCAAGTTATAATAATAACTTTTAGGGAAGTAATACATGTCTTTAGCATTAACTCTATCCATATTTTCGCAATAAATATCAATAAATTGTTTAATATCTTCTTTTTTATTGCTAACAATTATATCACAAATTTTTCTTATTTTATTTATTCTATTTTTTGTTGATTTAGAATATAAAGCACGTTGTTCTTGAAGGCTTTTTTTTAAATCTATGTTTACAACATTACCTAAACTTGTAATATCTCCTATGCCTTCAAGTGTATAAACCTGATTCTTTATATAAGGATTTAGTCTAGAAAAAACTGAAACAATATTGTTGTCTTGGAAGTATTTATTTAAAGTCTTTATAAAATTAGCGTTATCAAAATTCTTGTCAATATTTTTTACTAAAGGACCAGAGTAACCATATACAGATGTTGCGTCAAAATATTGAGTATTCTCTATGATTCTAATAATCAAAGGGATACAAACAATACTCTTATTTTCTATATACTTAAGTAATATAGTTTTCTCTTTATCTTGTTTTGATAGTTCATGATAATCAAAAGTGTGATAAAAATCATAATTTTCAACTGCCTTTAAAGTCTGATCCCATTTTGATTTTTTCTTAATAACGGTAAGTGAAGGAGTGATTTGAGTTTGCATTTCCCTATATATTGGAAAATAATTGTTTGGATTAATCATTAAATTATTAATAGTAGTTTTATCAATAGTTTCTTGATTTATTAATTTGCTGTATATTTTTTGATTTATTATTTTCCTACCTGTGTAGAAGATTACATCTTTATCTATAGGAAAAAAAGATTTTTTATATTGATATAAACCATCATCGTTTTGACGACCTCCACCTAATATATAATGCGATTTTCCATTGGAAATCGCCCATTTTATAACTTCTATTTTAAGAAAATCATTAGGCCTGTATTTAAAATAGTCAGAAAGAGTTCCTCCAAGAAAAGAGTATAAAAAATCATTATTGCAAATAAGTAGTTCTGTAGATATAGGTATTTCACCTTTATAAACAACTACAAGAACTGTCTTTTCTTGATTAAGGTTAATTAGATTTTCAAAATAGCTTTTAGTATAGAAATAATTTTTTGTGGCGTCATTTCTAACCATTGTTTTTATGTAGATATCATAAAAAACCCCAATATCTTCAGAACTTTTTTTATCTGAATTAATGACTATTCTAAGGTTATTTAACTCTGCTTTTCTATAATTATTTCTAACTTTTTGTTTGAAGTTACTCCATATATCTTCAAAATTTTTAATTTCTCCTTTTACATTATTCAAAGACGGAATTAAGTGTCCAGAATAATATTTATGATTAAATTCAAGGTTAAAACGTATAAATTCGGTAATTACATTATTCTCTTTGTACCAATTATCAACTTGATTCCAAAAGGTTTTAATGTCGCGCTCATCAACAGATTCATTGAATAATGGGCCACTATAGCCATAAGGCGAAACGGCATCATAATAAACTTCTCCAGAATCTAGAGCTTCTGACGAAATTTTATTTAAATAAACAGGTAGTAATATTAGTGCTTTATTATTTTTTTTAAAAAAAAAATAATTTAAATTATTATCAAAAGTATAATTGCTATACTGTAAAGAATAGAATGTATTACATTTTCTAAACTTTTTTAAGATATTGTTATACTTGTCAATATTTGTATTATCATTTATAGTTTGAAAATCTAGATTATACATTTATATTATTTAGAGTTTTGTTTTTTTTATATATAATGTTCTTAAGAAGTTAATTTAAATACTATTCTTCATTATCGCCAGTAAAAGTAGGCATGTTTAGTCCATTTTTATTATTTATTCCTTCAGGGATAATTACTCTTTTTACTGTCAGTAATAATATTTTCATATCCAAACCAAAAGAAATATTATTAATGTAATATATATCGTATGCGAATTTTTGTTTCCATAAAATAGAATTACGCCCTTTAACTTGCGCCCACCCAGTTATACCAGGCTTAACATTATGTCTTTTTTTTTGTTCATGATTATAAAGCGGTAAATATTGAGTCAATAATGGTCTAGGTCCAATAATGCTCATATCTCCTTTTATTACATTTAATAGTTGTGGTATTTCATCCAATGAATATTTTCTAATAAAATGACCAATTTTAGTAACTCGATCCTCAAAAGGTAAAAACTCACCGTGATTATCTTTTTTGTCATTCATTGTTTTAAACTTAATAATATTAAAGACTTTTTCATCTTTACCAGGTCTTTCTTGAAAAAAGAAAGGTTTACCATCGTTTAACAAAAATAATATTATAAAAATAATAATAAAAACAGGTGAAAATATTATAAATGCCACTATTGATATTAATAGATCGAGAGTTCTTTTTATTATTAAGTAATTTTTCATGTCGCAAAAATAATATACGGAAACGTCATAAAACTATAAATTAGATTAAATGTTTATTTTTTAGCTAAAAGAAAAGTATTACAGAAATATCAGTTAAAAATAGCTTTATTTATCAATAATGTAAATGAATTAATCTAGTTTTCTTAAATTATCTAAATCTGCCATGACAGAACTTGGGTCTACCACGATATCTTTTGAGGTTAGTACATTCTTAATAGATATAAATAGAATATTAAGGTCTTGAGAAAAACTGATGTTGTCAACATATTCGACATCTTTTTTTAATCTTTCATCCCAATTTAAAAGATTTCTCCCAGAGATTTGGGCTAAACCAGTAATGCCTGGCCTTATTAGATGCCTTTTCTTTTCTGAGGAAGAATAGTAAGGTAGATAACGAATTAAAAGGGGTCTAGGTCCAATAAAACTCATATCGCCTTTTAATACATTAAGAAGCTGTGGAATTTCATCTAAAGAAGTTTTTCTTATAAATTTACCCAAAAATGTTAATCGTTCAGTATCTGGCAAGATAACTCCGTTATTGTCTTTTTTGTCATTCATGGTTTTAAACTTAAAAATAGTGAATATTTCTTCATTTTTACCTGGACGTTTTTGCATAAAACAAGGCTTCCCTTTGGTTGATAAAGTCAATAAAATAAATAGTAATGATATTATAGGAAATAGAATTACTAAGCCTATAAGTGCTCCTAATACATCAAATAATCGTTTGAAAAATAATTTATACATAATCTTATTTGGTTTTATTAGCTGTAATCCAATTGTTTATGTTGTTTTTAATGTATATCATATCATCTATAGTATAACGGAAATCAACATGAATATTAATAGAGAATTTCCATTTAGAAGAAAGTTCATTATTAGGCCATAAAAAAGATGGATAAATTTCATTTTGTATAAGATGTGTTTTTAAAGAGTTACATTGTTTTTCATCTTTAAAAAGTAGTATAAGTCCAAAAGCAGTATAATTTTTTCTTCTGATAATTTTTATAAAATTAATATTGATCAAAGAATCATAAAGAAATTTTAAATTATTTTTTTTAATTTCTAATACATTATAATTTAGATATTTCTTTATATATGCCTTATCACTTTCTTTAACTTTTATAATTTTGTGATGTTGATCTAAAAATAGTTCAACAGTATTAACTCCTGCCAAATAATTTTGTTTATTAGATGCTTTGTCATATTCTTTATAGAGTTTTTTTTCACACATAGCTTTATACGCAATATTCCAAGCGTTATAAAAAGAATTATCTTCTATGAAATTTTCTGTATCTACAGTTAATTTAGTTTTAGGTTTCCAGCATATGCCACCTAAAGGGATAGGTAGCGATTTTCTTAAAGAAGCAAAACAATAACCTGCTTGACTATTTAAGCATCTATCAGATAACCATCCATGCGAGTGGTCCTCTATAATAATTGGGGCGTTTTTTGTCTTGTCTATGGTACTACATAATCCCCAGTAGTTATTTAATAAAACAACATCTTTTTTAGATGCAAAGGCACTTATGTCAATAGCTTTATCAAATTTAAATGGCTTAGTTTTATAAAAATATATATTATTATAGTTGTGCTTTATCCAATCGTTCATGGCATTTTGACAATAATACTCAGGCATCCAAATTTTTTCTATATCATTTTTTAGGTGAATTTCATCTAAAATGTATTTAAAAGCTTGTCTACCAGAATAAAATATTTCGTAGTCAAAATTTAAATCTATTAAATCTAAATTCATTAAACCTTGCTTATGGAAAGAAGAACCTATGCCTATTCTGTGTTTTATATACGAATTAGTTTTCATATTTTTTTAGATTATAAATGGAAGAGAGGTTATTTTCCTGATTTCTCCATCTTTTTGATAGTTTTAATTATCATTTTAAGACCTTTTTTAGAAAACTTAGGAGTTAATGATTCTAATGAATCATTTTTTTTAACTCGAATCGATTCTTGAAACAATATAGTACCTCTATCAAATTTATCATCAATAATATGAGTCGTAATACCTGTTAACTTAACCCCATAATTTATGGCATCTTGAATAGCTGTTTTTGTGGCTAAAAAACTGGGAAAAAGAGAAGGGTGTATGTTAACTATTTTGTTAGGATATGCATTTAAAATATCTTTCTGAACAAGGTGTTGATAGCCTAATAAAAAAATAAAATCGATATTTTTTTTTAATAATTCATTTAAAATAGTTTTTTGATATTCTCTTGATGAACTAAAATTGTCTTTATTAATTAATAAGGTGTCAATATTATTTAATCTAGCTATTTCTGCTGCCCCGCATGGTTCACTTTCATATACTAATAAAGATATGTTAGAGTTTTTTAATGAATTATTTAAATAAGATTCAATAGTGTCTTTAGCATTTTTACCCCAAAAACTACAAAAAAAAGCCCAATTGTTTTTAACCATAATTTGAAAAATATAATATTATTTAATGATGTATTTTTATTTAGTTTCTTTTTGAATTGTAGAAATTAAGTCAGCTATGTTTTCCATACTCATTAAATCCATTAATTTAAATTTAATATTAAACGTTTTTTCTATATCAGTAATTATCATCATGTGTGTTATTGATTCCCAACCATCAACATTATTAGCTGTTGTTGATTCTGTTAAAGTAAAATTATCATGTTCAAGTACTTTTACAAAAGATTGGGTTATAGTTTTTAAAATATTTTCTTTAGTCATTTTTATTTTGTTGTATTAAGTTTCTTAATATTTTTCTATCTAATTTACCATTGCTGTTATGCGGAAAGTTTGATAAAAAGTAATATTTTGTTGGTACCATATAGTTTGGTAGTACACTTTGTAAATATTTTTGTAAATCTTTTAAATCAAAATCTGTTCCTTCAATAACTAACGCTATTTCGTTATTTCCATTTGAATTATTAATATCAATTACTATTAAGTTGTTTTGGGTTATTATTTTTTTTGTCTGAAATTCAATTTCTCCTAATTCAACTCTAAAACCCCTTATTTTTACTTGAAAATCTTTGCGATCAACATACATTAAATAGCCATCTGAATCTTCATAACAAATATCTCCAGTTTTATAGAATCGTTTCGTTTCTCCATTAAATTCTTTAATAAAAAAAGAATTTAAGTTTAAAGTTTTATTTTTCCAATACCCTTGAGTTACTTGTTTACCATATAAACAAAGTTCGCCTTCATTTCCTTTATTGACTGTTTTATTATTATCATCAACAATGAGGTAATCAAAGCCATTCAAGGGTTTTCCAATAGAAATAACACCATTGTGCGATTTATTTAAGCTAGCATTAATTGGATATGCATAATACGTGCTACATACTGTACATTCTGTAGGCCCATAATGATTGTATAATTTACTATTTGGGATACATTTAAGCCATTCTTTAATTATATTTTGGTAAAGTTTCCCTCCTCCAAATATACAATAACGAACACTTTTAGAATTAATTTCAGGAAAATATGGACGTAAATAATGAATTATAGAAGGAACCATTTTTAAAACCGTCAATTCATATTTTTGTAAAAGTTTAAAAACATGAAAGTATTTCATGCTATCTGGGGGCACAGTATAAATACAAGCTCCAGAAAGAAATGCAGGTAAAAAAGCTGTTAAAGACGCATCAAAAGTCAAATCATACATTTGTAAACATCTATCCGAATTATTTAAAATGTATTCACCATCAAAAGTTAATGCATTTATAAGTGCATCGACATTTTCTAAGTTAATAGGTATTCCTTTAGGTTTACCAGTACTTCCACTAGTAAATAGAATGTAAGCTATACTATTTTTATTGATTTTAACATCAACTATGTTAGTGTTCTCATTATTAATATTATGAGTTAATAATACAGAAATATCGTTGACATGAAAAGTGCTTTCGTCAGAATTTAAAATATATTTTGCATTTATGGATTTTAGAATTTCTTTATTTCTCTCTATTGGAGCAGCAGGATTTAATGGTATATATGCTTTGTTTTCCAACCAAAGTGCAAAAATTGAAGCATAGGTTTGTATATCATTATTAGTAATTAAACCTATTAGTTTCTCTTCTGAATTTAATTTACTTTGAAGTAATTTCCTGATTTTTAAGATTTGTTCCGAAAACTCTCTGTATGTGTAGAAAACATCATTTATACATAGTGCATTTTTATTTTTATTTTTTTTGAAGGATTCTTTAAAATTGTTAATAAGGTTCATAAAAATAATATTTAAGCAAAATTACCATCTTGTTCGTATACATTATAGTTTTCAGTATTTAAATCGATATCATTATGTACAAGAGAGAATAATTCTCTTTTCTTTGAATATGTTTTAAAATACTTTTTACTTATGTGTTTGCCTAATCTATCATTTTCCGTATGAAGTATTGTGGCTTTAGATTTTATAAAGTTATCCATTAAAGCATCAACACAATTATCATAATTTTTATCATCAGTAATAAAATAACGTACATGGAATTCTTTATTTGTAATTAAAATAGATATAAAACCAATAATGTCTTCTTTTTTAATTAAAAAACTTAAGTTATACATATTATTACCCGAACTATTAATTAAACAAAAATGTGATGAGTTATTTTTGTTTTTAGTTTGAGTATATTGATTATTATCAATTTGCCAATTAATATATTCTGGTGTTTTTAAAACTAAATCATTTTTCAGAAAAGGTTCAATAAAAGACCAAGCATGTTTATCAATAAAAGATAAATATTCATAATCTAAGTTTTTAACTTGTTTATAGTTTTTTATCTTGTTAATTAGCGCAGTTAAATAAAAAGATAAAATAGACAGTAATTTAATAATTGGTTTAACCCTTCTTAATATTTTAATCTTGTTTAATAAAAGCTGTAAGTCTAAACTAAAAACTATAATATGTTTCGTTCTTTTTGAAAACTCTGTAAACGGTTGTTTTTTATAATATGGAATTGTTTCCTGACCTATATATTTTATAATAGTTTTGTTTTTTGTTGCACTTAATGATAAATTTCTAGTGTATGTTGATAGTATAGTATCTTTGTATTTTTCTGCAACCCACCATCTACTACTCCAAAACATTTTTTTTGCTCCCTTAGGTGTGTTAATCAAATCTGGAATAATGTATATAAAAGACACTAAATCTTGGTTTTCATAACCTAAAATAGCGCATACATCTTCATCTTCAATTCTACTGTTTTCAAGTAACCATTTTGCTTTACTTTTCGAAAAAGGAATATTTTTAGTATTATAGCTCCAATATGTATTATTGTCAAGAGCTTCTTTTAGAAGAGTTTTAGTTAATGTTATAATTTTTAAATCTTCTGATTTCATAGTATTATTTATTCCGGTTTTCAAGTGTTTGGTATTCTTTTAATATAGCTTCCCAGACTTCTTTTCTTTCATAGTTAGAAACAATACTTTCTCTAGACTTAATACCCATTTTTTTTGATTCTATTCTGTTTAGGTAAACAAAACTCATAGAATCGACTAATGCTTGAGTATCTTTCACGGGTACTATTAATCCATTTTTTTCATGTGTGATAATTTCATTACATCCATTTATATCTGATACAATACAGGTAAGTTCCATAGCAGCAGCTTGCATGACGACGTTTGGAAAACCTTCTCGATAACTTGGAAAAGTAAGTGCATTAGAAATTGAAAAATATGGCCTTACGTCTTTTACCCAACCAGTAGAAATTATATTTTTATTTTTATCAATTATTTTTATTGTTTCTGGTAATAGCGGATCTAACTCATTTTCATAATCACCAACTAACAATAATTTAATATCATTAAATTTTTGGTTTAATTGACTAAATGCAGAGATTAATTCATTAATTCCTTTATCAGATACCATTCTACCTACGAAAACAAAAACAAATTCATTTTCATATATACCTAGTTTATCTTTTAATTCTTGCTTAGAATTTGCGTCATATATATTGGGGTTAAAAGTTGAAGTGTCTATTCCGTTTGAACTTCCTTTTCCTATTACTTTTAGCTTGTCAATAGTTGTAAACTTATTATCTAAAATAATGTTTAATAAACCATGAGAATTAGGGTATATTTTTGTTGCAAATTTATAAGTGAAATATTCAACGGTATTTAAAACTTTACGTTTCACTCCTCTAGCTTCAAGTAGTGGGAGTCCAGCTATAGTATGAAGCCTTTGGGGTACTTTAGCTAAATATGCAGCAAACATAGCCAAAGTTCCAGCTTTTGGTGTATGCGAATGTACAATATGAGGAGACTCTCTTTTAAAGAGTTTGTAGAGTTTCCAAACAGCAATAAGATCTTTAAAAGGTGTTATTTGCCTTGTCATTTCAATAGATTCTACACGAATATCTTCTTTTTCTGAAACTTTATTAATTTGGTTGTCCTTTCCTTTTGATGAAACACCTAAAATTTCATAATGATTGGACATAAACTTTAATTGTCCTGTAAGAAGACCACCTAAAGATGCAGGTACAGTTGTAACTCTTATTATTTTTTTCATTTAAAACGTACTGTAAATATTATAACATTATTTTTCAAACAATTTATTGTTAGAAACTGATAGTTAATAAACCTTATTATAAAAAATATAGTTTAAATATAATTTATTTTTTTAATAAAGTAACTCCAGGGTTTCCAATCATTGTCTCATATTCTAAAACATTTTTTATAATAACAGTACCTGCACCAATTATTGATTGCCTACCTATTTCTCTAACCCCTGTCATTATTATTGAACCTATTCCTAAAAAAGCTTTTTTCCTTATATTAATTCCGGCACCAATAGTAACCCCAGAAGACACAAAAACACCATCCTCTAATGTTGTATTATGGCATACAGTTGAATTTGAACTTATCATAACATGGTTTCCAATTGTGGTGTGCGGCATAATAACACTAGCAGAAAGTATATATACAGCCTCTCCAAGACTAACATTTGGACCAAATGATACAGATGAATGAAAAAAAGATGGGGTCTCGTATCCTTCATTTTTTAGTAAGTTCAAGTAATTAACTCTTATTGAATTAACTCCTATAGGACAATAAACTAATTGAATTTTATTTTTAAACTTGTTAAGATATAAATCTTTAATTACCCCTATAACAGGAATATTATGAAATATTTTTCCCTGTAAACTAGGAGCATCATCGACATAACCTATAACATTAACACCACTTTCTATTAAATAAGAGGCATATACTTGTCCATTTTGTCCAGCACCAACAATAATAGCATTTTTCATTGAATATAGATTTAGGCTTATTTTGATTTAATTTAAATAATGAAAAACTTTTATTGTTTTAAAAGTTTTCATATATCTTTAGGTAATCTTAAGTGTATTTTTTTTATAAATGATTCAAGATCTCTCTTGGCTAAAAAAGAATCAAAAATCACTCTATTTTTTTTGGTTTTAGAATTTAATGCTTTATCGATAGAATACGCTAATTTTTCTGCATCTTTTATTGGAGATGTAAATATTCCTTCAATATTTTCAATGCCTCCAGCAGATATAGTACTAACTACTTTATGGTTTTGCGACATCATTTGTAAAAGAACATTAGGAAAGCCTTCTATTCTTGAAGACATAACACAAAGTTTTGCATTCTTAAAATATGGATAAACATTACTGGTAAACCCTTTAAGAAAAACTTTATTTTCTAGATGTAATGAGTTAATTTGTTTAATTAAAGAACTTCGCTCTTTTCCTTCTCCAAGAATAAATAACTTAATACTAGGGTGTTTATCTTGTAATTTAAAAAAAGAATCAATTAATATATCAAACCCTTTTTTGGGATGCAGTGAACCTGCAGCTACCATATATTCTTCACCTTCTGATGCTTCTATATATTCTTTAGCTTTTTCAGCTATAGCTTTTAAATTAATTGGATTATCAATAACACAAACAGTTACTTTTTTAGATAGCCATGGTAAAGCTTCTAATAATTGATTTTTCATATACTCAGTTTGACATATAACTAAGTCTACTTTTGAATAACCAATTTTATAACTAAACGCATATCGTTTTAACTTTAAACCAGACATAAGTTTAAAAATAGAGTTAGACTCTCGAACTATTACTTTAGTTCGTTTTAAAAAACCAATTCTTTTAAAAATCCCAATAGCACTATTTATAAGTGTTTGTGTGGTAAAAGTATATGAAATTCTTTTTGTTAAGAATGTATAGAACAATACCGGGAAAAGTAATAAATAAGATATTTTTGCATACTTATTAGAAAAAGGTAAATAGAGAACTCTGCCTTTTTTCTCCATAAACTCCCAGCACCCCATGTTTTTTTTAGTAAGGCAAATAACATAGCATTTTTTTCCAGTATCAACTAAATGTTGGAATATATTAATCTGTTGTTGTTCAGCACCACCTCCATGTGTGTCTGCAAGAACTACTGTAAACCAATCAATTTGTTTTTTTTTATTCAAAATATTTAGTTTAATTTTTAAAAAGAAAAATACTCATCCTGCTTTCAAAATTTCTGTAATAAAAGCTCTTTTTCGAGGTTTCCATTGCATTTCTCTCTATAACTTCATAAATATCATTATAATTTTTTACTATTTGCTCAATTTTAGTAAGCATCTTTTCGTTATCATCTGCTGGTACAATAAAACCGTTATAACTATCTTTAATGAATAGTTTGTTATCACTTACATCCGTAATTAAAATGGGTTTTCCATGATTTAAATAATCAGATAATTTTGTTGAAAACCCAAAGTGATTTTGTTTTGTATAACCTCTTGGTATAACAAGTAATTGTTGTTGACTTAAAAAGGTAGACAATTCTTTGGTATTCAAGTTGCCGTAATAATTTATATTTTCTTTAATATTTAAACTTTTTGCAGCTTTGTCTAGTAATAAGTTTTTATGTTTTTCTTCAATTGGCCCGCACAAATTAAGGGTAAAAACAATGCCTTTATTTTTCAATTTAGATAGAACCTTAAAAAAGTTTAATAGGTTTTCTTTATCCGGATGAATTTTACCAGAAAACCCAATATTAAAAGAATTACCTTTACTATATATAATGTTTGAGAACTCTTTTTTTAAATCAGGATTTGTTAAAATAGGGATTCTAATAGTATTCTTATTAAATTTCTTTCCATATTCTTCTATGGCACTAGAAATACATATTAGCCCGTCATAAAAACAAAGAAACAATTCCAAAAAAGAAAAACTTGTTTTAAAAATTATTTTTTTAATAGAATATTTTAATCTTTTAAAACTACTTTTTTTGTGGAAAGCAGAGGTGTGTTTTCTTACCTCGTTCAGTTCATAAAAAACAGCTTCTCTTTTTATTAGTTTTAAATAAAAAAGAGATGTTATTTCCAAATAAACAAGGGGAGAGGGATAAAATATAAAAGCGTTTTCCGTTTGTGTTTTTTTTGAAAATTTATATAATTTTTTTACAAATTTAAAAGTACCTAAAAAACTATATGTTAAATTATTATTATTGAGAATGAACACATTAGGAAGGACTTCTTTAAAAGACTTTTTATTAATAGTAGATGAACTACAACTAACTAAATATACAGAAGTATTTTTATTAGCTAAAGCTTGCGCATAGTATAACATTCTAGTTACACCAGCATTCTTAACTGAAAAATCGAAATTACTGTATACAAAAACCTTCTTCATTCTATAATTTAAGATTTTTTAGACCAAACCACTCTGTTTATATAGTCTATATAAGAAATAATAATACGAACTACTTTTTCACTTACATTAGGCATGCTATAATCTGCCACTTCTCTAAAATTTCTTTCAGGATTTAATTTTTGTACTTTTAACGCAGCTAGACCTTGCAAAATTCGCTCAGGTTTTAATCCAATCATCATAACAGAAGCTTCTTCCATAGCTTCTGGACGTTCATGAGCTTCTCTTATGTTTAATGCGGGGAAATTTAATATTGAGGATTCTTCAGAAATGGTACCACTATCAGAAAGAACAGCAAAAGCATTTTTTTGTAATGCATTGTAATCATTAAAGCCAAGAGGTTTCATAAACTTCACTTCGTCTCTTACTTTTACATTCTTTGCGTCTATCATATTTCTAGTTCTAGGATGTGTAGAAACTATAATTGGAAATTTATATGTATCAGCTATTTGATTAAGGCTTTCGATTAAAGAATTAAAATTAGCTTCACTACTAATATTTTCTTCTCTATGTGCAGAAATAACAAAATATTTTTTCTCTTCTAAATTTAAACGCTCTAATACATCTGAGTTTTTAATTTTATCTAAGTATTTGTTTAAAACTTCAAACATAGGGCTACCAGTCTTAATAACTCTATCTGCCGGTAAACCTTCTCGTAATAAATATTCTCTAGCAATATCACTATATGTAAGGTTCATATCAGATAAATGGTCGACAATACGTCTATTGGTCTCTTCTGGAACACGTTGGTCAAAACATCGATTTCCAGCTTCCATATGAAAAATAGGAATTTTACGTTTTTTTGCAGTAATTGCCGCAAGGCAACTATTTGTGTCTCCTAATACAAGAAAAGCATCTGGCTGCTCTTGTTCTAATATTGGGTCAATGTTTATTAAAATTTGACCAATAGTATTTACAGCAGATCCCTTTGCTGCATTAAGAAAATAATTAGGCTCACGAAGCCCCAAATCTTCAAAAAACACTTGATTTAATTCATAGTCATAATTTTGACCTGTATGTACTAATATATGCTGAATAGCTTCATTAGCATCTAAAGCTTGAATTACACAAGATAACCGGATAATTTCAGGTCGGGTTCCAACTACTGTAACAACTTTTATTTTTTTCATAAGTTATACGTTTTCAAAATAAGTATCTGCGTTTTCTGGATTATAAGGCTCATTAATCCAAAATAATGTTATAAGCTCTGTATCTCCAATATTTTTAATATTATGTGTGTGCCAAATAGGCATATCTACATAAGATGGATTTTCTCCATCTAAGTAGTAATCAATCACTTTATTTGTGCCAATTTTCCGTAATTGTATTAAGGCTTTTCCGCCAATTACGGCAAAGCGTTCAGCTTTTCTAGTGTGAAAATGATTTCCTCTTGTAATTCCAGGGACTGTAGTCGAGAAAGAGAATTGACCACTAGTATTAGTTCTTGCTATTTCAACAAAGGCACCTCTATTATCTGTGTGCTTTTGAAATGATACAGGGTAGTGATTATCAGGAACATAGCATCTGTAAGTGTTAAATAATGCTTTTTCAAAAGGATCTTCTAATGAAGGAAATTCGCCATTCATTAAATAGTTATCTCTGTATGATTTTAATAAACTTAAGATTTCTGAAACTTTTTTTGAACTCGTATATGGAACTAAATACTCAAAGGTATAAGGGTTAACTTTATTTGTTTTGGTGTTTTCTCTTATAACTCCAATAAATTCAGAAACTAATTCATTAACGTAAATCAACTTCACTTCGGAGTCATTTATAATATTAGGCTCTTCTCCATGAGTTAGTTTATGACAGAAAGTTGCAATAAATGAATTATAATTAGGTTTTCCAAAAGCTCCAAATACATTAGGTATTGTCAAGGATGTGATTTTTCCTTTTGAAGTTGTGGCCCATTTTTCAAAAAGAGCTTTCCCTTCTTTTTTAGATTTCCCGTATAAATTATCTTGAGATTCTTGCGTAGAAGAAGAGAATATAATATGTGGATTACTATTAGTTTCTTCACAAGCTTTTATTAGCTTAGAAACTAAGCCTACATTAGTATCATAAATTACTTCCGGATTTTCGTCCCGATTCATAGCAGCAAGATGAACAATAACATCGCAACTAGCAACAAATGCTTTTAATGCTTCATTTTCTTCAAAGAAAGCACGTTTAAAATCAATTATTGCAACAGTATCATCTAATGATAATGTATTGTATAAGTGATACCCAACAAATCCTGCTTGACCTGTTATTCCTATTTTTACCATTTCTTTATCCATTTATTAGTTTCAAATCTATAATCATCTTCTTTTGAGTCATTTAGATTAAAATCTGAAAACACCATTAATTTTGAGTTATTCAATTTAGCCTTAAATCCATTGGCATAGCCTCCAGGAATATATAAGATTTGAGACTTTTCTTCATTTAATTCATAAGTATATATTTCTAGATCATCAGAAGGGTTTTCAAAAGAATCTATCTTTACAAGGTTAACTGTAAAAGCGCCTTTAGTACAATAAAACCATTTTGATTCTTCTTTATGTGCTTGCCATGCTCTAATATTGATAATGTCTTTGGGAGCAATTTCATAAAATCTAACGATTGGTTTAAGTGAAAAGTTATTACAGAATGATAATATTCCACGATCATCTGAAAAAGAATCACCCAAAATCAACTCATGCTTTTTATTCATTTAAACGATCTTTAATATAACCAAGATTCAATAAAGTATTCTTTAAATCATCTTTAGTTAATTGTGTTGTATTATGTGAATGATAATCTTCTATAACACTTATATCTTCATCTCCTTCTGAGAAATAGCGACTATAATTCAAATCTCTATTATCTGCAGGGATTCTATAAAAATCTCCCATATCTTCAGCTTTTTGCATTTCTTCTCTTGTGCATAGTGTTTCATATAATTTTTCACCATGTCTAGTTCCAATTATCGTTATTTCATTATTAGCACCAAAAATGTCTTTAATCGAATTAGCTAGGTCTCCAATTGTACTTGCGGGAGCTTTATTTACAAATAAATCTCCTTGATTCCCATTAGTAAAAGCAAAAAGAACGAGATCAACTGCGTCTTCTAAAGACATTAAAAATCTTGTCATACTTGGGTCTGTAATAGTTAAAGGCAAATTTTCTCTAATTTGTTTAACAAAAAGGGGTATTACTGAACCTCTTGAAGCCATAACATTTCCATACCTGGTTAAACATACAGTAGTGTCATTGTTTGCAATATTTCTTGAGGCTGCTATAGCAACTTTTTCCATTAACGCTTTGCTAATCCCCATTGCATTTATGGGATAAGCAGCTTTATCAGTACTTAAGCAAATTATTTTACCTACTTTATTTTTTATAGCGGCATCTATCGTATTTTGAGTACCAAAAACATTTGTTTTTGTCGCTTCTATTGGAAAAAATTCGCATGACGGTACTTGCTTTAATGCTGCTGCATGAAAAACATAATCAACACCGCTCATTGCTCTGTCAATACTATTAAAATCTCGAACGTCCCCGATATAGAATTTTACTTTTTCATTTTTAAGATGATTCCGCATATCATCTTGTTTTTTTTCATCTCTACTAAATATTCTAATTTCTTTAATATTTGTATCTAAGAAACGATTTAAAACAGCATTACCAAACGAACCTGTTCCTCCTGTAATTAATAGTGTTTTTCCTTTAAACATGTTTTATATTTTTTGTGAATTTTGTATAATAATAATACATCATTAATAAATAAACTCCGCTGGCAATTATTTTTGTTATTACAGCGCCAGTAACCCCAAAATAATATACTAATATAGTATATCCTAAAATATTAACCAACCCAACAGCAAATGCTGCATTTCGTAATAATTTCCCTTGTCCATTTGCTCCTAAAAACCGATTAATTAAATCTCCTAATCCATGCAATAAAAAACCAAAAATTAAAATTTTTGCTATTCCTATGACTGGATAAAAATCTTCGGAATAAAATAACATAAAGATTTTTTCAATAAATAGATAAAATACAGCGAGAGCAAAAAAAGTTGCTAGAAGAGAAAAAAACACAACTTTTTTTGGAATATAATCTAGGCTTGCAAACTTTTTAAAAAAAGTAGTTCCTAAAACTGAAGGGACAATTAATAAAGGGCTGCAAACCGTCATTGCTAATGTATAAAATCCAACTTGAGTATTATCAATATAGTATGATAAAGAAAAGCCTACTATATGTGCAGTAGCAACACCAGCCAAGCTCCCATAGTATATGGGTCTTCCATTTGTTTTGTTTTCATGAATAACATCCCTTATAAGTGATTTTTGTATATTAAATGTTGGTTTCAATCGATAAATAATAAAAGCTATATAAACAAACTGAAGCCCATAAAAAAGTAATAAAATATCTTCAAGGTATAATGCATTATTTAAGCTATATATGTATGCAATTGATAAATATGCGAATGCTGGTAAAGCACCAAGAATAGAAAGTGTATATATTTTATTTAATCCCTTTAATATTTCCCTGAGAGCTATACCACCAAGTACAGCAAAAATTAGGAGCGCATATTTTCTAAAAATAGGGCCTAAGTTATTTGAGAAGAGAAGAGGTTCTAAAAAGGAAAAAAGGATTAAAAAAACAACACCAATTAGAGAAGCTACTGCTAGAGTTATAATAAAAACACCTATAAGGTTATGTTTATAGATTTTATTCTTAGCTATAGCTAACATCCTAGTTATAGAAACAAAAACACCAACAGAAACTACGCTAGCTAGAAAGCGAAATACCATCTCTATAAATTTGAAATCGCCAAACGCTTCTTTACCTAATACGCTAGTATTAAAAATACTTATAGCAAAACCTAGTGCAATTCCAATGAATGAAGACCCGTATAATGCAATCATTTTTTTAATAGAATCTCTATCTATACTCATGTCTTACTAAATTTATATAAAAGTCTACTTTGAATTATGCATATTATAAAAAAGAAATAATCAATCATCATGATTGTATATATAGCTAATCCACCACATGCAAGACACCAAATAATTAGTATTAATGCTTCAACCTTTGTTTCATAATCTTGATTTTTTTTAAAAAATAATTTTATCGGTATAACTGCAGTTAAATAAAAGTATGCCATTGCTGGTATGAAGCCCGCCCACCAGATTAATAAGAGCCATTGATTATCTAGAAAAGGGTAGTACCTACCATTAAAAAAATATGAAGCATAATAACCTTTTCCAACAATTACCTCAAAGAAATTTAGTTGACTTATAAATACATCTAATTGACCAGATCTAGTATCATTCGTTCCTCGTTGCATTAATAAATCGAGTGAGCTACTTAAAGAAGGTGTACTAATTAATATGAAAACAAATAGTACAGCAGCTATTAGAATACCAACTGTATAATATGTTTTTTTCTTCGTATAAAAAAAATCAAAAGCTATAACCAAAGTATATATTAAAAGAAATGATCTAGTTTGTATGATTAAAGCTAAAAACACACCTATAAAAAGAGCGTAAAACCTAAAAAAAATTAGTTTAGGATTGTTTTTTGTAATCAAGAATATATATGGCGTAATCCACATCATATTCACAGCGTATACACGGTACTTTGAAAGCGCCTGCCCTCTGTAAGCTCCAGATCCAAAGTCGACTAAATTAAATAAAGCGAGAGCTGAAATTACTAATACAGATATTATTATAAATTTTTTGAAAAACTCGTATCTTTTATCGTTATAGGATATGAATATTAAACCAAAGCAAATCCAAGTACCTATACCTCTTTTATCCATTAAGGCTGTTAAATCACCTATGCCTGGACCTGTTAATAAAAAATTTAATGTTATGCATAAAAACAATGTTAAGTAAACGATAAATATTTTGGGTTTATATTCTTTTTTCGAAACAAATAAATTTAAAATTACTGTTAAGAATATTAAGAAAACAGAGAATTCTCTAATAAATTTTTCTGGCCCTAAAGATAAAATCCCAAATGTCATCTGTCTATATAGACGTTCTTGAGCAAAATAAACAAATATCAAACTTAATCCCAACCCTATATAGAGCAGATATGAAATTAACTTATTTAAGTAAGCGGAATTAAGCACAATTTTTTTGTATATTAAAATAGAGTTTTATAATCTAGCATCCGCATTATCTTTTAATGCGCCTTTTACATCATATATAACCCCGTTGGTTTTTAATGAATCTTTTAAATCTTTTTGTAAAAATTCTTTATGAGAAACAGCTAAAATTATAGTATCAAATTTTTCTTTTGGTAATTTTTTTACGGTTTTAATATTATATTCATGATATACTTCCTCTGGGTTAGCTAAAGGATCATAGGTAATTATATCAACGCCATAACTTTTTAGTTCATTAATTACATCAATAACTTTAGTATTTCTAACGTCAGGACAATTCTCTTTAAATGTAATACCTAATACCAAAAGTTTAGCACCTTTAATATGAATTTCATTTTTCAGCATCAGTTTTATTACTTCTGAGGCAATATATTGACCCATACCATCATTAACTCTGCGTCCTGCCAATATTATTTCTGGGTGATAACCAACTTCCTGAGCTTTTTGAGCTAAATAATATGGATCGACACCAATACAGTGTCCTCCAACTAGTCCAGGTTTAAATGGTAAAAAATTCCATTTTGTTCCTGCTGCTTCTAAAACGGAATGGGTATCTATATCCATTAAGTTAAAAATTTTAGCAAGTTCATTAACAAATGCTATGTTAATATCACGTTGCGAATTTTCAATGACTTTTGCTGCCTCAGCAACTTTAATAGTAGGGGCTAGGTGAGTACCAGCAGTAATAACACTAGCATACAAATCGTTTACTTTTATTCCAATTTCTGGAGTAGATCCTGCAGTAACTTTTAATATTTTATCTACAGTATGCTCTTTATCTCCTGGATTAATGCGCTCAGGTGAATATCCGGCATAAAAATCTATATTAAATTTTAAACCACTTGTTTTTTCTAAAACAGGAATACATTCATCTTCTGTTACTCCTGGATAAACAGTAGATTCATATATAACTATGTCGCCATGTTTTAAAACTTTACCTACAGTTTCACTAGATTTATATAGTGGGGTTAAATCTGGTCTATTGTTTTTATCAATTGGAGTAGGTACAGTAACTATATAATAATTACAATCTTTAATATCATCAAGATTTGATGAGCAAAAAAGTCCTGTTCCATCACTTTCTTTTTGTTTTAAAACAGATTTTAAAACATCAGATTCTACTTCAAGTGTAGCATCATTCCCATTTAATAATTCATTAATTCTATTTTGATTAATATCAAAACCAACAACATCATATTTTGTTGCAAAAAGTCTAGCTAACGGCAAGCCAACATAGCCCAATCCAATAATAGCAATTTTATCTTTATTCATAATTATTTTATTTACCTATAGAAGAGTATTCAAATCCTATTTCCTCCATTTCAGATTTATCTAAAATATTTCTACCATCAAATATAAATGCAGGCTTTTTCATTTCTGAGTATATTTTTTTCCAATCGTAAGTTTTAAATTCATCCCACTCCGTCATAATAGCGACTGCATGAGCATCTTTTAAAGCTTCATAAGGATTTTCTGTAGCTTGAACTAAATTTCTGTTTTCTTCTTCAGATCTTGTATTTAAATAGTTTAAATCTGATTGCATTTTTTCATTAGAAACTTTCGGATCAAAAACAGAAATATTTGCTTGTTCATTTAATAAATGATCGGCCACATATATAGCAGCAGATTCTCTAGTGTCATTAGTGTCTTTTTTGAAAGCCCATCCCAGAAAACCAATTTTTTTCCCAGAAACAGTATTGTAAAGTGTGCTTATTAAGTTATCTGCAAAACGTCTTTTTTGGTGATCGTTAAGAATAATAACTTGTTCCCAGTAATTGGCAACAGCTTGAAGATTAAAGCTTCTTGCTATATAAACAAGGTTTAATATATCTTTTTGAAAACAAGAACCACCAAAACCAACTGATGATTTAAGGAATTTCGGGCCAATTCTTGAGTCCATACCAATAGCTTTTGCAACCTCATCTACATTAGCTTCTGTTTTTTCACATAATTCAGAAATTGCATTTATAGATGAAATACGTTGCGCTAAAAATGCATTAGCAGTAAGTTTTGATAACTCAGAAGACCATACGTTAGTTCTTAAAATTTGCTCTTGAGGTACCCAACTTCCATAAACGGTAGCTAAACTTTCTATGGCATCTTCAGATTCCCCACCAATTAACACACGATCAGGGTTTAACAAATCTTGAATTGCAGTACCTTCTGCTAAAAACTCAGGATTAGATAAAATATCAAATTTTACGTCGTTTCCAGTATTATCTAAGATACTCTTTATTGCTTGTGCTGTTCTAACTGGTAAAGTAGATTTTTCTACTACAATTTTATCTGTTTTTGAAACTTCAGCGATATTTCTTGCACAAAGTTCTACATATTTTAAATCTGCAGCCATGCCTTTGCCTTTACCGTATGTTTTGGTAGGTGTGTTTACAGATATAAAAATCATTTCAGATTCATCTATTGTTTTATCGATTTCTGTAGAAAAAAACAGGTTTTTACCTCTAGTTTCTTTAACAATTTCAGCTAAACCAGGTTCGTAAATTGGTAGTTTAGAAACATCAGGATTGTTCCAAGCATCAATTCTGGCTTGATTAATATCCACTATAGTAACTCTAATACTCGGATTTTTTTTAGCAATGACGGCCATCGTAGGTCCACCTACATACCCTGCACCAATGCAGCAAATTTTCGTGATATTCATCTCTTATTATAAATGTTTCCAATACCAGTTAACAGCTTCTTTAATACCATCATTGATATTGAATTTTGGATTGTAGTTTAATAATTTTTTTGCTTTTTCAACAGATGCTAATGAATGAGGAATATCACCAACTCTATTTTCACGATGTTTTATAACAACATTTTTAATAGAATCATCAAATTGAGAAAGATGTTTTTTTAATAAAGAGGTCAATTCTAATAATGTTGTTCTATCTCCATAAGCAACATTATATACTGTGTTTAATGCATTTTTGTTATCAGTTGTAATAGCTAATAGGTTCATTTGAATAACATTATCTATATATGTAAAATCTCTTGAGTAACTACCATCACCATTAATCATGGGAGATTCGTGATTTATAAACTGCTTTACAAAAAGTGGAATTACAGCAGCGTAAGCTCCATTTGGATCTTGCCTTCTTCCAAAAACATTGAAATATCGTAAACCTATAGTGTCCAATCCATATGCTTTTTGAAATATATCTGCATATAATTCATTAACATATTTTGTTATGGCATATGGTGATAATGGTTTCCCGATAACATGTTCTACCTTTGGTAGTGCTTCATGATCTCCATAAGTTGAAGAACTAGCAGCATAAACAAAACGTTTTACTTTTGCGTCACGTGCTGCTACGAGCATATTTAAAAACCCTGATACATTAACATCATTGGATGTTATTGGGTCATTAATAGACCTAGGTACAGACCCTAAAGCGGCTTCATGCAAAATGTAATCAACCCCCTTACAAGCTTCATGACAGTCTTGAAGATTTCGTATGTCACCTTCAATAAGTTTAAAATTATCGTTGCTTAAAAATGGTTCAATATTTTCGCGTTTACCTGTAGAGAAGTTGTCTAAGCAAACAGTTTTAATGTTATTAGAAAGAAGTGTCTCGCATAGGTTAGAGCCTATAAAACCAGCACCACCTGTAACTAATACAGTTTTATTTTGTAGATTTTTTATCATTTAATTTGGGTTTGTTGTTAATAGCTTCGGCAAATATGTAAAAAAATATTTAAACTTAGGCTCTTTTTATACTAAGTTGACGTTTTCTACGATTAAATTCATAGTGTAGATTTTTAAATGAGTTTAATCGATAAAAAAATGATATTCAACAGGAGGTAATTATTTGTAGTAGCTCTTATACCAATCAACAAATGATTTTACCCCATGACTAATTGAGGTGTTTGGTTTGTAATCGTAGTCATTTATTAAATCGTCTACGTTTGCCCAGGTACGTTCAACATCGCCAGGTTGAATTGGAAGCATGTCTTTTCTAGCCTCGGTTTCTAGGTTTATTTCAATCTCTTTTATAAAATCTAATAACTTTACAGAGTTATTATTACCTATATTGTAGATTTTATATAAGTCTTTCTTTTGAATTCTTTCCTTGTTTGGGTGTTCTAAAATTCTAACAACACCTTCTACAATATCATCAATAAATGTAAAATCACGTTCCATTTTACCGTAATTAAAAACTTTAATAGGCTTATTATTAACTATGGCATCGGTAAATAAAAACATAGCCATATCCGGACGACCCCAAGGGCCATAGACAGTAAAAAAGCGTAGCCCTGTTGTAGGTATTTTGAATAAGTGACTGTATGTATGCGCCATTAATTCATTACTTTTCTTTGTGGCTGCATATAAACTAATAGGGTGGTCCACATTATCGTCCGTTGAAAATGGGGTTTTTTTATTTAAACCATAAACACTTGAGCTACTAGCATAAACTAAGTGTTTTATTTTAAAATTTCTGCAACATTCTAATATATTTAAGAACCCAACTAAGTTAGAATCAACATAAGATTCAGGGTTTTCTAAACTGTATCGCACACCAGCTTGTGCAGCTAAATTACACACAATATCAAATTTTTCTTTCTCAAAAAGTTTAGGTAATTCTTCTCGGTTTTCTAAATTCATTCTAATAAAAGAAAAAGCTGTGTTATTTCTGCTTTTAGTTAAATTATTAAATAAAGAAGCTTCATCTTTATCTATATTTAATTCTTTTAACCGATCATATTTAAGATTTATATCATAATAATCGTTAATATTATCTAAGCCGACTACTATATGCCCATGGTTTAGTAATACTTTTGAAGTATAGAACCCAATAAATCCAGCAGCTCCTGTTACTAGTATTTTCATTTTTTTTGATTTGAGGAAGTTAATTAAAATTATTAATTACAAATATGTGAAAAAGAAATCAATGTAAAAGTAAATTGAGATGAAAAGAATAATTACTCGATAAAACCTCGATTAATGTTTTATTAAATTAAATTAGGTGTGATTTCTTATTTAATATATGGTGATATGAGTATATGCTGATTAAATTATTGTTCAAATAAGCTATAAACATGCGGAAAATCTTTAAAAAAATTATTACATGTTATTAACAAATATTGCATGTTATCCGATTAAGGGCGTATTTTCGCGACAAAAACTATTTATTTTAAATAATTTAAAGTCTATTTCATTAGATAATACGTATATCATTTAAATCAAATTATCGATGAAATACCAATTGAATAGATGAAATGCGTCTTTGTATTAATTACCTACAAATTTAATATTTTTTTACGACGAAATACGTATAATAACGTTATAAAGCACGTATATTTGTTTGCCCCTAAAATCTAATTTACATTTTTATGAAATACCTACTTAAAAACACAAAATTATTGACTTTTATTTTATTTTTTTTACTCTTATTACCATCATGTAACAATGAAGAAATATTTGTTGTAGAGGAATCAGCTATAGTAGCAGAAGAAACAGAACCATCAGAAGAAGAAGAAGAAGAAGAAGAAGACCCAAATACTGAAGATACAGTTCCTGCTATAGATGTAGTTGATGATACTGTTATAACTATAGAAAATACAGCTGTGAGTATTAAAGCTTATTTAAATGATGTGAATTTGCCTGAAAGCATTACATTATCTAATACTAGTCCTTCTAATGGCGTGTTAACTATTGATGATAATGAAACACCAGATAATCTTACAGATGATATTGTAGTTTATACACCAAATGCTGGTTTTTCAGGAATTGATTTTTTTGAATATACAATTTGTGATGCTGTGAATTTAGATAATTGTGATACTGCAACAGTAACTATTACTATTGAGCCTCAAGAAGATGACATGGCAATAGAATTAAAAGCATTTCCGGCTGCTTATGGTGCAGCAGCAGATATAACTGGAGGTCGTGGTGGTTCAGTTTACCATGTAACTAATTTAAATAATAGTGGATCAGGGTCTTTCAGAGATGCTATAAGTGAATCAAATAGAATTATTGTTTTTGATGTTTCAGGTACTATTAATTTAACTAGTAGTTTAAGTATTAATGCTGATAACCTAACTATTGCTGGGCAAACTGCTCCTGAGGGAGGTATCGCAATAACTGGGCAATCAATATATTTTTCAAGCGCCAATAATGTTATAACAAGATATTTACGATTTAGACCAGCTTACCGACCTGGAGGCTCTGCAGCTACCGTTGGTGATGCAGTAAATGTAAATAATTGTAATAACTCTATTATAGATCACTGTTCTATATCCTGGGGTGGTGATGAAGCTTTAAGTGTCACAGGGAATTCTGATACATGGACGCTTTCAAATAACTTATTAGCAGAGAGTAAAACGGGAACATTAATTGGTAATTTAAGTGGTGCGTTCACAGATAAAGTTAGTTTATTAGGTAATTTATGGTATAATATAAGTCATAGATTTCCTAATATTGTTGTGCCAAGAGTTGATGTAATAAATAATATGGTGCATAATTGGAATACGAGATTGATTGTTGCGGGTCATTTAAATGATTTAATGCAAATCAATCAAATTAATAATTACTATCAGAGGGGTGCTAGGAGCACAAATGTATTAAATACTCCTTATGTTAACTGGGTAGACATAAGAAGTAGTAATCCCCTTGATGATATAAGAATACATACTTCAGGAAATGTTATTGATGGTGTGATGTCAGCGAATGACGATAATTGGGCATCAAAGTTTTGGAAATTTCGATTTGACATTACTTCTGGAACCTATGCGGGTTCAAAACAATGGGATACAGCTCATGTAGATTTTAAATCAGAAGAAGCTTTTCCTTTCTTAGGTAAGATGTCTACAGTTATGACAGCAGAAGAAGTCCGTGCTAACCTTCCAGATAATGTTGGGGCTTGCAGAACTTTAGATGGCTTGGGTAATGTGTTAATTAGCAGAGATGCAGTAGATGAACATTATTTGGGTTATGTTAAAACAAATACTTACCAATCTTATTCCTATGCAAGTGATATGGAAGATGGTGAAATTAGAAACAAATCTCATTATATAGCTTATCAAAATGCCGTAAGCTCAACGCCTATAAAGATAAGACCAGCAGGATATGATACTGATAATGATGGAATGCCTGATGTATGGGAAATAGCAACCTTTGGGGTTTTAACCAAAACTTCCTCAGGTGATGAAGATAATGATGGTTACACAAATATAGAGGAATTTTTAAACCAAGTTGACAAATAACGAATTGTACTTGTAACGTGTAAATAAAAGTCTAATATACAGGTTTAAAAAAACTTTAAAAGTGCTAAAGTCATAATCAAAACTATTAATTATTATTATATATACGAAATCGAATATAAGGAATTACTAATTTTTTAACAAAACAAAAACGTCTTGGATGAAATACATTTAAAGTCGTTTTAAAATGTGGGTTTTGCTAATTCCAAAAATTAAAAATTTAAGAAATGAAATACCTACTTGAAACCCCCAAATTATTGATAATTATTTTTTTGTTTATTCTAGTATTGCCTTCATGTAATAATGAAGAATTATTTGTTGTTGAAGAATCGGTAATAAAAGAAGAGGATGTGTTAACTGATGAAGAAGATGAGCCAACGAATGAAGATGAAGTAATTTTAGTTGATGTTATAGATGATACGTTTGATACTATTGAGAATGTGCCAGTCGAATTAGTTCTATTTGAAAATGATATTTCTTTACCTGAAGCAGGTTCTTTAAGCTATACTAATCCTGAAAATGGTGTTTTAACAGTTAATGATAATAACACCGTAGATAATAATAACGATGATGTTATAGCGTATACTCCAAAAGAGGGTTTTTTTGGGACTGATTCATTTGAATATACTTTATGTGATTCATTAAACCCTGACAATTGTGATACGGCATTAGTAGTAATTAATATAAAGGAAAATGATGTAGATTTTGATGATGAATTTTCAACAGAGTTAAAAGCATTTCCATCTGCTTATGGAGCAGGTTCTAATATTACAGGAGGTAGAGGTGGCGCTGTTTATTATGTAACCACTAGGGAGGATACTGCTACTGAGGGGTCTTTTAGATGGGCTATAACAAGACAAGGCCCAAGAACTGTGGTGTTTAAAGTTGGAGGTGAATTTGAACTTACTCTGGGAAGATTGAAATTAACAGGGGGACTGCATGATAATTTAACCATAGCAGGTCAGACAGCTCCTGGAGATGGTGTCACTATTACTGGAAATTATTTAGCAATGCAAAATGTAGATAACATTATTATGCGGTATGTTAGATTTAGAGGATTAAAAAACGCGACCTTGGGGAATTCAGACATTATTACCGGTACGGGTTGTACTAATATTATAATTGATCATTGTAGTGGTTCGTGGGGAGAGGATGAAATATGGAGTTTCACAACTAATGACCCTGCTAAGTTTGTTACTAACATTTCTATTCAAAGAAGTGTGTTGGCTGAATGTGACCCAAGTCATAATACAGCAACTATAATGGGTAATTCCAGAACTGATGACTCGCTAAATGAGACCGGTGAATTTTCTTGGAATAATAATTATGTTTATAATATTAGTCATAGGTTTCCCAATGTTGCTGGTCATGGTAAGTTTGAAATAAAAAACAATGTTATTTATAATTGGAAATATAGACTAACAAGTGCTTATTACAGAGCAGAAGTAAATCAGCAAAATAATTTTTATAAAGCTGGGCCAGTTACAATAGCTCAAGGTTATAGTGAAAATGGTGATGGTTTAATCGAAACGTTAAATAGGGTTGGTAATTATGGAAGTCCTCCAAAGATTTTTGCAAAAGGTAACCTTGTTTATCCTGATTTAATTACAGACCCAAATGCAGACAATACTATTATGTGGCGTTGGTTCTCAAATTCAGAAGGCAAATCTAGAGGTGATAGAGTGCCAGATTCCTTATTTTTAAGTTCAGAGCCTCAAGCATTAGGTTTTGAATTACCTCTTTTACCAGCAATAGATAGTTATATGGGTGTATTAAATGATGTTGGTGCAAATAAAAGTTTAAATGAAGACGGTAGTTATACTATTAATTTGGATAAAGAAGATGAAAGCTTTATTGAGGCTGCTTTAAATGATAATGGGGCTACTTCTTATAGAGAAATGAGTGAATGGATTTTAACTCCGCTTGTTGACCCCAATAATGATACATCTTATTTAGATACTGATAAAGATGGTTTACCAGATATTTGGGAAAATATGCGTGATTATTTGGATGCTAATGATGCATCAGATGGTAAATTAGATGAGGATGGTGATGGTTATACAAATCTAGAAGAGTTTTTGAATCGAGTAGATATATAAAAAAGTGCTAAATTAAATTAGAATTAATTTTATAATAATTTTATAAATATAAAAATCCTCTCTATTCTCGAGAATAGAGAGGATTTTTATTGGTTGTTTAGCTAATTAATTGAAATTAAGTATAGTTACTTTTTGTTAAAATGTAACATTTGTTAATATTTGTTTAATGATTGTTTATTTGGTTTAATCATTTTGTTTATTAAATATTATTTGCTCATTTATTTTTTTTGTAAAAGGTAGTCTATCAAAATTTCGCCAATTTTTTGATAAAAGTCTTGCACTAAAAATATATTATTTTATGCAGGTTATAGTGTAAATTTGTTATTTGGAGATTTTTTTTGATATTTTATATTTGTTAAAAGATATTTGCCACTTATTTAAATATAGCAGGATTTTTTTTAATTAATATGTTACAAGTCCCCAGATATGTATTTTAATTCATTTGAGTTTTTTATTTTCTTACCTATAGTCTTTATTGTATATTGGTTTGTAACTAAAAGAAATTTAAACTATCAAAATCTTTTGATAGTAGCTGCTAGCTATTTGTTTTATGGCTGGTGGGATTGGCGATTTTTATCGCTTATAGTGTTTAGCTCTTTTCTAGATTATAATATAGGTTTATTATTAAAAAAGGAGAAAAAGATATCAAAACGTAAATTGTTATTGTGGACTAGTATATGTGTTAATATAGGATTTCTAGGGTTCTTTAAGTATTGTAATTTTTTTATTGATAGTTTTATTGATTCCTTTGCTTTCTTCGGAAAAAAATTACAGGTAAACACATTAAACATAGTTTTGCCTGTTGGAATTAGTTTTTATACATTTCAAACTTTGAGTTATACGATAGATGTTTACTATAAGAGATTAGAGCCTACTAAAAATATAATTTCCTTTTTTGCCTTTGTAAGCTTTTTTCCGCAGTTAGTTGCAGGACCTATAGAAAGAGCTACGAATTTACTTCCACAGTTTTATAAAAAACGAAAATTTAATTATGCTAATGCTGTTGATGGTCTTAGGCAAGCACTTTGGGGCTTATTTAAAAAAGTAGTTATTGCCGATAATTGCGCAAAGTATGCCAATATTATTTTTAATAATTCAAATGATTATTCAGGAAGCACATTGTTTTTAGGTGCTTTTTTCTTTGCCTTTCAAATTTATGGGGATTTTTCAGGATACTCCGATATTGCCATAGGGATATCTAGATTATTTGGTTTTGATCTTAAAAGAAATTTTGCGTTCCCCTATTTTTCTAGAGATATCGCAGAGTTTTGGAGGCGTTGGCATATTTCTTTGTCAACTTGGTTTAGGGATTATTTATATATTCCATTAGGTGGTAGTCGTGGCGGAACGTCGATGAAAATTAGGAACACATTTATTATCTTTATTGTTAGCGGGTTTTGGCATGGTGCCAATTGGACATTTGTCATTTGGGGTTTTTTAAATGCTCTTTATTTTTTACCGTTAATGTTAACTAATAAAAA
Organism: Algibacter sp. R77976; assembly: GCF_044594645.1. Classification (GTDB taxonomy): domain Bacteria; phylum Bacteroidota; class Bacteroidia; order Flavobacteriales; family Flavobacteriaceae; genus Algibacter_B. The sequence continues at coordinate 2,980,124 of NZ_CP138989.1, read as the reverse complement.
TAGAGTTAATACTAATATAGTTGCCCAAGGTAAATATCTGCCAAATTTGAGAGAAATATCGCAAATGGCCTTAACTTTTCTAATCACAATAATTGCTTGGGTGTTTTTTAGAGCGAATACAGTTGAACATGCTTTTACTTTTTTAAGAGATATGTTTTCTTGGTCTTTATTTTCTGTTCCTGTCATATTCCCAAATTTTATTATGTATTTGGTATTTGGGTTTATAATAGTTGAATGGATTGGAAGACATGGCGAATATGCTTTAGAAAGTATTGATAATATAAAAAAGCCATTAAGATGGTCTCTATACTTACTATTAATTGTACTTATGTTTCGTTTTGCCGGTGAAGAACAAGCATTTATTTATTTTCAATTTTAGGTATGAAAAAATTCATAAAAAACTTAATTATATTCTTTCTTTTTGCGTTATTGGTTGGAGAGTTAATTGTCCGGCTTACGCATGCAACTACTGATTTGCCAAAACGTGAAATTGATGAATATAACATTCAAAAGTATTACCCAAATCAATCTGGATACTGGGTAGGAGGTAAGCATAAATGGGTTGTTAATAAATTTGGTTGGCCAGGTGAATTACCCAAGTCTTACGATAATTTAATAACTATTATTGGAGATTCGTATATCGAAAATTTTATGAACCCAAGTGAGTGTCATCAATCTGTTTTATTAAAAAAGCGTTTAGACAAATTCAATTTTATTGAAGCCGCTAGATCTGGCGTATCTTTTATTGAAGCTATGGAAATATCTAAACAGTTAGATTCATTAAGCCCTATATATAATCTTGTATATGTAAACAGTAAAGATTTTTATGAAAGCGTTGCTAATATTCAGCCAGCAGTAGATATAATGCAATTAGATATAGAAAAAAAAGAAATAATATATGGACAAATGAAGTCTCCGGGCTTAAAAAAAGTATTATATAATTGGAAACTTTTGTATTATTTTTATAATAAATTCCCTCTTAATTTATCAAAAATTGTTGATAGACCAGAAAAAACAGTCCATGAAGAAGCCATAGATGATTTTAAATATAAAAATGAAATACAAAGTCTTTTAGATTACACTAAACTGAATTATAATATTAAGAATAAGATATTAGTTTTTCATCCCAATTCTGAACTAGAGATCATTGAAATATGCAAAAACTCAGGCTTTAAAGTTATTGTTTTAAATTCTGATAATGATGAGAGTTGGACTTTTGAACATGATAATCATTGGACTTGCTATGGGCATGAGCGTGTAGCATACGAAATTGTTGATTATTTTTTAAATTTTCATTTATTGAAACTTGATTGAATACTGAATAATACTTCAAGTATTATTAACTAACCATTAACCTATTAATTACATGTTATTTAATTCATTAGAATTTCTTGTTTTTTTTCCAATTGTATTTATCGTTTATTGGTTGTTAAACAAAGATTTAAAAAAACAGAATATCTTATTATTATTGTCAAGTTACGTTTTTTATGCTTGGTGGGATTGGAGGTTTCTATCTTTAATAATTATCAGTTCCTTTATCGATTTTACTGTAGGTTCAAAAATATTTAATTCTAAAATTGAAAAGCAAAGAAAAAATTGGTTGTTTGTAAGTTTAATAGCGAATTTGGGACTGTTATCAGTTTTTAAATATTATAATTTTTTTGCAGAATCATTTTCTGATTTAATGAATGTCTTCGGTTGGCAACCAAACGATTTAACTTTAAATATTATTTTACCTGTTGGAATTAGTTTTTATACATTTCAAACTTTAAGTTATACTATTGATATTTATAGAAAACAGTTTCATCCTGCCAAAGATATTATTTCGTTTTTCACCTTTATAGCTTTCTTTCCTCAATTAGTTGCAGGTCCAATTGAAAGGGCTTCCAATTTATTACCGCAAATGGAAAAAAAGAGGTTTTTGAAAAAAGAATGGTTCAACGAAGGGGTTTTTCAAATATTAGTTGGTCTTGTTCGTAAAATAGTTATAGCTGATACTATTGGTACTTATGTAGATACAATTTATGGTGATGTTGGGTTGTATAATTCAACTACCATAGTTTTTGCCACTTTTTTATATGCTTTTCAAATTTATTTTGATTTTTCAGGGTATTCAGATATTGCTATTGGCACGGCAAAATTATTGGGTTTCAAGTTTAAGCAAAACTTTAATATACCCTATTTCTCTAAATCGCTTACGGAATTTTGGAGAAAATGGCATATGTCCTTATCATATTGGCTAAGAGATTATTTATATATTTCCTTAGGAGGAAATAGAAAAGGAATAAAAATTACTTACAGAAACTTAATGTTAACAATGTTACTTGGCGGGTTGTGGCATGGGAGTTCATGGAATTTTATAATTTGGGGAGGGATTCATGGTATTGTATTAAGTGTTGAAAAGTATTTAAAATCTAATAACAACCTAAATATTTCAAATAAATTAAGCTTTTTAGGATACCCAATTACTTTTGCTATTGTCCTATTCTCATGGATATTTTTTAGGTCTCAAGATTTAAATTCTGCATTTACAGCTATTAATAAAATTATTTTATTTGACTTTTCCTCACCTTTTATTGGAGACATTAATCTAGTTGTAAATTCCATTTTGGTTTTATCAATCGGAATATTATTTGACCTTTATTTATTTAATAAAAACGTAAATTTAGAAGATTTTGGAGCTAAATTTAGCAGCTTAAAACTTGCAATAGTATCTACAGTGATAATAGTTTTTATTACTCTTTTTTACTCGACTTCAAATAATTTTATTTATTTTCAATTTTAAAACTATGAATTTAAGCATTATTAAATATATTCTTAAAACAACCGTATTAGTTTTGGTTATTTCATTTTTCACAGACAAACTCATCTTTTTTGTACTTAATAAGGTTAGTGATAAAGTTTTTACTGGCCAAGCTATAGGTAAACTAAATCAATATTTACAAATAAATGAAGAATTGGATTTAGTTGTTTTTGGAAGTTCTAGAGCAAACCATAGTATAAACCCAATTAAGTTGGCAGAAAATAGTTTTAACGTAGGTGTCGATGGCACTAAATTAGCTTATTCTTCGACCTTGATTAAGCTTTTGCCAAAACAAAAAAAACAAATATTATTGTTACACTTAGATCCTGAAAATGCATTCTCCAAGGACTATTTGGGTAATGATATAAGGGCTTTATCTTCAAAATACAATAGGAATAAAATTATAAAAAATGAAATTGACAAGTTAAAGCAAGACAATTTATTACAAAACTACTTTTGGAGTTTAAGTTATAATGGTAAGAGTCTAGGTATGATTAAAAACTATTTAAAACCAAATTATAATTATAAAGATTATTTTGGTTATGATCCTATTTATGTCAACGAAAATCAAAAAAAAATTCTCAAAAATATTCTTAAAAAAAACAGTAACGATACAAATTGCGAGAATGAGTTTATTTTAAACGATATTTATGATATTACTTTAGATGAATTAAATGTTTTTTGTAAAAAAAACAATAAAGTACTTATTATTTTTACATCACCAAAATATGTTGATTCTTGTAAAGATGATAATATTAAATTTAGTGAGATTTTAAAAAAGAGGAATTTAACTTATTTTGATTTTACCGATTTTTTTAAAGAAAACAACACTCTTGATTATTGGAGAGACAAAACACATTTATCGAATATAGGAGCTGAATTATTTACAGATAAAATAAAGGACATAACAGCAGAGGTTTCACATTGAGTATTAAATATATATTAAGTGATTTAAAGAGATATGAAATATATTTTTTTGAATCACATATTTTATATTAAACCTTGATAATAGTTGAAATATTGTTATTTGTTGAAAAAAAGTAAGCTATAAGTACATCGATAACCTACTGTTTTTTTCTGTTTTAAAATGTGCAATATGTAGTTAACCGATTTTAACTACTCTTTTAGCGAATTAACTCTTTTCTTCCTTTGTTGCAATAAAACAATTACTAAATTTACCCTGTAAAACAGAATTGAATTGATTAATAGCATTTTTGATTTAATTGTATTAAAGGTATTATAAAATATATTTCAAAACTCTTAAAATATTATCTAAAAATAAAGTTAGGTTATATTTATAAGTATTTTTAAAACGTTTAATATTAATTATTTTAGTTGTTAATATAATTATTGATTTTGTTACATATGCAAGAGGGAATATCCAAAAAATTATTAATTTTTCTATTAAATAGAGTAGTTGTTTTTAACTACGGTTATAATCCTATGCGATAATTTTTAAAATTAAATTTAAGTGTTGACTAAAACAAAAATATATCTTTCATCACCACATATGGGTGGAACAGAGCAAAACTTTGTCAAAGAGGCTTTTGCAACAAATTGGATTGCTCCGTTGGGACCTAACGTAGATGGTTTTGAGAATGATTTGAAAACCTATTTAGGTGGTGATAAGTATGTTGCCGCACTTAGTTCAGGAACTGCTGCTATTCATTTAGCACTTCAGCTACTTGATGTTTCTCATGGAGACGAAGTTTTATGTCAAAGTTTTACTTTTTCTGCTTCTGCTAACCCAATAATGTATCAAGGAGCAACACCTGTTTTTATTGATAGTGAACGTGAGACATGGAATATGTCGCCAGAATTGTTAGAAACAGCAATAAAAGATAGAATTGAAAAGTATAAAAAACCTAAAGCTATAATTGCTGTTCATTTATATGGCATGCCATATAAAGTTAATGAAATTAATGCAATTGCAAAAAAGTATGATATACCTGTTATTGAAGATAGTGCAGAAGCTCTAGGGAGTAAATATTTTAGCCTAGAATGTGGTGGGCTTTCTGACATGGGAATATTATCATTTAATGGTAATAAAATAATAACTACTTCTGGTGGTGGGGCTCTTATTGTTAAGACTAAAGAATTAAAAGATAAAGCTGTATTCTTATCAACACAAGCCCGTGATAATGCACCTCATTACGAGCACTCTTTTGTTGGGTTTAATTATAGAATGAGTAATGTTTTAGCTGGTATTGGTAGAGGACAAATGGAAGTGATAGATGATAGAGTGGAAGCAAGAAGAAAGAATTTTGATTTTTATAAAAAACATTTATCTCAGTTTAAAGAAGTTACTTTTTTAGAAGAACCTGAAAATTTCTTTTCGAATAGATGGATTACTTGTATTGAGACCGAATCATTCGAACTTAGAGAAAAATTACGATTAGAATTATTAAAAGACGATATAGAAACTAGACCATTATGGAAACCAATGCATATGCAACCAGTTTTCAAAGATTATTTGCATTTTACTAACGGGACCTCAGAGAAACTTTTTGAAAAAGGACTTTGTTTACCAAGTGGATCTAACTTAAGTCAAGATGACTTACAAAGAATTCTTAATAATATTACAAACATCCTCAAATTATGATAAATAATTATTTTGCCTATTATTCACAAAAATATGCCTCTAAATGGCTGGTTTTTGGAATTGATTTAAGTTTAATCTTAACGACATTCTTTTTAGCTTATTTTATAAGATTTAATTTCACACTTAATTTTGATGTGGAGCAGTTTTTATTCGAATTACCATTTGTATTTGTAGTATCTGCTTTAAGTTTCTTAATTGTTGGTTCTTTTAAAAGTGTTATAAGACATACAGGTTTTACAGATGTTGTAAACGTTTTTAAGTCAATAGTTTTAATGGCATTGATTTGTGCTGTTGTCGTGTTTTTAAATAGATATGCTAGCATTGTTCCTGGTTTTACAATACCTGGGTCTATTATAGTTATGCATGCTTTATTAAGTTTTGTTGCACTTAGTGCTAGTAGATTACTTTTTAAAATGACTTATAAATATTTAAAGTCTAAATTATTGTTAACGAAAAGAGTACTTATTTATGGTACAGAAGACTCTTCTATAGTAACTTATAATGCATTACTAAATAATGCTAGTGCTAGTTTTAACATTCTTGCCTTTGTAGATGATAATGCTAAAAAGAATAAGAATGGTAAATTTATTAATGGAGTTCCTATTTTATCTTATACTAGTTTAAACGAAACGTATGTAGAATTAAATGATATTGATGAAATTATTGTAGCTGATCAAAATATTGATGCCAATAAGTTAATGACACTTATAGATAGTTTGTCAGATTCTGAAGTTAAAATAACAAAAGTACCTCCAATTGATGATTGGATAAATGGAGAACTAAGTGCTAAGCAAATTAAACAAGTGCAAATTGAAGATTTATTAGGACGTCCACCTATTGAAATAGATAATCCTAATTTATTAAACGAATTTAGAGGCGAAACCGTTCTTGTAACTGGAGCAGCGGGATCTATTGGTAGCGAGTTAGTTAACCAACTTTCTAACTTTGATGTTAAACATTTAATTTTAGTAGATCAAGCAGAATCGGCCTTATATGATGTTCAGCAAGATTTAAAACGTGATGGAAAGCATAACTATACTGCTATTGTTGCAGATATAAGAGATGGACTTAGAATTGATTCTATTTTTCAATCATATAAGCCTACTATGGTTTTTCATGCAGCTGCATATAAGCATGTTCCGTTAATGGAAAAATCACCTTATGAGGCTATAAAAATTAATGTAAATGGAACAAAATTATTAGCAGATACAGCTTCACGTTATAACGTTAAAAAATTCGTTTTCGTTTCTACTGATAAAGCCGTTAACCCAACAAGTGTTATGGGGGCTACAAAGCGAATGGCAGAAATGTATATAAGTTGTCTCCAAAAAGAAAGCAAAACTAAATTTATTACAACTCGTTTTGGTAATGTTTTAGGTTCTAATGGTTCAGTAATTCCTTTGTTTAAAAAACAAATAGATGCTGGTAGTGACTTAACATTAACGCATAAAGATATTACTAGATATTTCATGACTATTCCTGAGGCTTCTCAATTAGTTCTTGAGGCTGGAACCATGGGTAAAGGTGGTGAAATATTCATCTTTGATATGGGTGAATCAGTAAAAATTTATGATTTGGCTAAAAATATGATAAAGCTTTCTGGTTTAAGATACCCCGAAGATATTGATATTAAAATTACTGGATTAAGACCTGGTGAAAAATTATATGAAGAGTTATTGGCTAATGGTGAGAATACATTGTCTACATACCATAAAAAAATATTAATTAGTAAAACTAGAGAATTAGATTATTCTAGAATAAAGACTGATATTGAAGAGCTTTGTATTACAAATCGTTTTCAAAACAATAATATTGTAATGAAAATGAAAAGCTTAATTCCTGAATATAAATCTAATAACTCAGAATATGAAAAATTCGATACTAGGGTTAAAGTTTATAAAAAAGCTAAAGGAATAATAGAAAATAACTCAAAAGACTCTAACGTTTTTAAGTCTGTTAAATAGCATTTTTATTTAAAATCTCGTATTTTACACCCCAAATCTTAAAATAATGGTTTTTAATTTTATTAAAAAAGCGTTTAAAATAACTTATATAGTTGTTTTACTTTTATTTTCATCATGTGTTACTAAAAAAGAAGTAGTTTACTTTCAAAACGCAAAAGATTTTGAAACTATAGTAGACACCGATACATTTGCACCTAAATTTAAAGTTAATGATATTGTTAGTATTTTTGTCTCCACTTTTGATTTAGAGGCGGTTAAACCATTCAATTTACTTATTGAAGGTAGTGGCGAAAGTGGTCAACCTCAGTTAATTGATTATTTGATTGACATTGAAGGCAATATTGATTTCCCTGTACTTGGAAAGATTAAATTATTAGGATTAACTGTACAGGAGGCCCAAATATTATTTAAAAAAAAACTATCAGACTATTTAAAAGATCCCATAGTAAACATTCGAATTCAAAATTTTAGAATTTCTATTATAGGAGAAGTAAGTTCACCAGGGAGGTATGATGTTTCTGGAGAAAGAATAACTATTTTAGAAGCTTTAGCTTTGGCGGGAGATTTATCTATCAAAGGTAAGCGTGAGAATGTCATGGTAATTAGAGATTTTAATGGTACTAAGACCTATACGAGAGTTGATTTAACTAATAAAGAATTGTTTAATTCGCCAGTTTTTTATTTAACTCAAAATGATGTTGTTTATGTTGAGCCTAATAATTCTGCAAGAAGTGGTGCTTCTGGGGATTCTAGAATTGGAACTATTATAAGTATAACTTCTTTTTTAATTACTACAGCATTAATTTTTGTAACACGAAATTAGTTTATGAATTCAAATATGGATACAATAAATTCAGTTAATCCAACAGATAGCCTTGATTTAAAAAAAGAAATTGGAGCATATTTGAAACAATGGATATGGTTTGTTTTGAGTTGTTTAATTTGTATCACATTAGCCTTTTTTTATTTAAGATATACCACTCCAGAATACAACGCCACGGCAAAAATCATGCTTATGGGTAAAGATGCTGGCTCTAACCCAGCAGGACAAGTGCTTAGTGATATGGGGCTTACCTCGAATACCGATGTTGAATCGATTGAGGATGAGATTGAAATACTAAAGTCTCGAAAGTTAATGAAGGGAGTTGTAAAAAATTTAAAATTAAACCAACAATTTTTTTCGAAAGGACGATTTCATCACACCCAATTTTTCCCTATTACAAGATCTCCTATTAAAGTAAATTTTATTGAACCAGATTCCGTTATATACGCTTCAAATTTTAGTTTTAATGTCCAAATAACTTCTGAAACTTCGTTTAATTTTATTTATAACTCTAGATTAACTGGAGAAGAAGTTTCCGAAAAAATGTTTTTTGGAAGAAATGTTCCAACCCCAATAAGCGATATTATAATTACTCCAAATATAGAAAATTTATCAAATTTAGTTGGACAAACAATTTATGTTCAAATTAATTCTATTGATAAAATAGCTGAGAGATATAGAAGTAAAATTCGAATTTCTCCTGCATCTGACGGATCAAAAGTAATCAACTTTTCTTTGGACGATCCTTCAAGTAATAGAGCTATTGCAGTTATTAATAATTTGATTGCCGAATATAATAGAGTTTCAATTGAAGAAAAAAACACTATATCAAATAATACTGCCGATTTTATCAATAAAAGAATTGATTTAATAGCCACAGATCTTTCAAAAGTTGATGATGAGATTGAGTCATTTAAAACTGGAAATAAATTAACAGATATTTCATCTGAAGCGAATATATATTTAGAATCGAATGCCCAAACCGAACAACAATTAGCCACTAATCGAACAGAGTTTAATAAAATTAATTTTATGAAGAATCAAATAAACGATGATTCTTTTGCTCGAATACCTTCAAATATTGGGCTATCTGATGGTTCTGTGAATTCAATCGCTATTAGGTATAATGAGCTTTTGGATAATAGAGATCGACTTTTAAAAAGTTCGAACGAAAAAAATCCAATAATAGTAAATTTAGATCAACAATTAAATACCTTAAAAAATAATCTGCAAGAGAGTTTAGATAATTCATCAAAAACTGTTGGATTACAAATTAGAAGCCTTGAGAATCAATTGGCTAAGCTCAGCTCAAAAATTTATGCTGTTCCCGGCCAAGTAAGGAAGTCTAGGGATATTGAACGTGAACAAGGAGTTAAAGAGTCTTTATATCTATTTCTTTTGCAAAGAAGGGAGGAGGCAACCATCTCACTAATATCTACATCTCCAAATGCAAAAATTATTGATGATTCACATACAAGTAATATTGCTGTATCACCGAAAAAAACAACGGTATATTTAGCTTCCATTATTATCGGGGTGCTTATTCCTTTTGGTTTTATCTATGTTTTAAACTTGTTGGATACTAAAATTCATAATAAAGAAGATTTAGAAAAAATAATAAAGGGTATTACTGTTTTAGGTGAAGTACCAAGATTATCTGGTAATAACAAAAGCTTAATCGAACGTAATGATAGATCTATATTGTCAGAATCTTTTAGAATTATAAGGACAAACTTTGATTATATTAAAAGAGGAAAAGTTGATAATAAAAATAATAATGTTATTTATGTTACATCAACAATTAATGGTGAAGGTAAATCATTCTTTAGTTTAAATATGGCGCTTACAATTGCTAATACTGGTAAAAAAGTATTGTTGATTGGAGCAGATATTAGAAACCCTCAAATTTATTCAGCATTTAAAAACAAAAAAGATAAAAATACGGATAGTTCGAAATTAGGATTAACAGAATATTTAGCTGATAAAACTGTTAATATTGCTGACTCTATTAATGATTATAATATAAATGACATAAACATAGATATTTTACTTTCTGGTAAAGTGCCGCCAAATCCAGCAGAATTATTAATGAATGACAGAATTAAGGACTTATTTGATGAAGTTTCGGAAGATTATGATTATGTCATCGTTGATACAGCGCCTTCAATGTTAGTTACAGATACTTTATTAATAAGTCAATATGCTGGACATACTATTTATATGACAAGAGCAGACCATACTGAAAAGAAAATATTAAACTTTGCTCAAGAGTTAAATGCTGAAAATAAGCTTAATAATATGATGCTTGTGGTAAACGACGTTAAGCAATCTAATTTTGGTTATGGTGCTAAATATGGATATTATGGCACTCCAGAGAAAAAAGGTTTTTTCGGAAGATTTAAAAAAGCTTAGAAATATTTTAAAACATATTTAATATAAAAAAAGCATCTTTTTTAAAGATGCTTTTTTATGACCAAAAATGAGTTTTAAGTTGTTTAACTAGCGTAAAACTCAAATGCATCAAGAATCAATTTATTATCAACTAAACAATCAATTTTACAAGTTCCTATAGATTCTAAAAGTACAAAATTGATATTACCGTGATTATTCTTTTTATCATATTTAAGTAACTCAATAATAGCAGGAAAGTCGTTTTTGTCAAATTCAACTTTGTCGTAATAACTTAAAAACAAGCTTTTGATATTTAAAGTAGTTTCTTTAGGGAATCCAACTAATTCAGTTGAAATATAACTGGCTAAAATCATTCCTACAATTATAGCTTCACCATGGAGTAATGTTGTTTTGTTTGGATTGCTTAAGTAATAGGACTCAATTGCATGACCAAGTGTATGACCAAAATTTAAGGTTTTACGAAGTCCATTTTCAAAAGGATCTTCTTCAACAACATCTCTTTTAATAATAACAGATTCATGAATTAATTCATCTAAATTATCTAGTGATAGTTTTGATAAATCTTGAAATTTATTCCAGTAATTTTCTCCTGTAATTAAACCATGTTTAAGCATTTCTGCCAAACCAGAGCGCATTTGCTCTTTAGGTAAAGTGTCTAAAAACTTTGTGTCTATAAGTACTAAATCTGGATTGCTAATTACACCAACTTGGTTTTTTAAATGTCCTAAATCAACACCAGTTTTACCTCCAACTGAAGCATCGACCATAGACAATAGGCTAGTAGGTACATTTATATAAGATATTCCTCTTTTAAATGTACAAGCCACAAAACCACCTAAATCTGTTATAACGCCACCACCAATATTAATCATTAAACTTTTTCTATCGGCATCAAGTTCAGAAAGTGTATTCCAAACACCAACGCAAGTATCAATTGTTTTGTTTATTTCTCCTGATTCTATTTCAATAATTTCTATAGACTTGTTTGTTTCAAGATTTTCTAAAAATTTAGGCAAACAATATTGATGTGTATTTTCATCAACAAGAATGAAAATTTTAGAAAAATTATTTTCTTTAATATGTTGATTTATTGAACTGTAGCAATTCTCATTGAAGTGAACAATACTATCATTTGCTTTAATAGAATCCATAAATTATGGTGTTATTTTTAAGGCAGTAAAATTAAGGAGTTTTTATATAAAATGATAACTTAGCTATAATTATATTTAATCAAATTTTATAGTAATGAATACAGATTTAATTTTCGATAATACAGAAGTTGCATTTTCTTTAAAATCAGATTCCGAACTAGAACGTGCTTACTTCTTATTTAAAATGATATCCATAGAACCTTTAGTTCGTATTGGAACGGCAGCTACTAATTTTGCAATTAAGGCACACTTGCCCATTGAAGGTTTAATTAGGTCTACCGTTTTCGATCATTTTTGTGGTGGTGTTAATGAAGATGATTGCTTGTCTGTAATTGATAATATGTACAGTAAAGGAGTGAGTTCGGTTTTAGATTATTCTGTAGAGGGAAAAGAAAATGAAAAAGAATTTGATGCGGCAAAAGATAAAATTTTAAAAATTATAGATTTTGCAAAAGACATTGATGCTATTCCTATTGCTGTTTTTAAACCTACCGGATTTGGTCGTATTTATTTATATGAAAAAATTGGTAATGGTGAAAACTTAACTAGTGAAGAGGAAAGTGAATGGCAAAGAGTAGTAGAGCGTTTTGATACTGTTTGTAACAAAGCAAAAGAAAATGATGTAGCCGTTTTAATTGATGCAGAAGAAAGCTGGATGCAAGATGCTGCTGATGATTTAGTAACTAAAATGATGCAAAAGTATAACACCGAAAAACCTATAGTTTATAATACATTACAAATGTACCGACACGATAGGTTGGCTTTTTTAAAAAAAGAACATGAAAAGGCGAATGTTGGTAAATACTTTCTAGGATATAAACTTGTTAGAGGCGCGTATATGGAAAAAGAAAATGATAGAGCAGAAGATAATGGGTATAAATCTCCAATTTGTGAAAGTAAAGCTTTAACAGATGAAAATTTCAATCAAGCTTTACGTTATATGATTAATAATATTGACTGTATGTCTTTATTTGCCGGTACCCATAATGAGGATAGCTCTTATCTTTTAATGGAATTAATGAATGAAAAAGAACTGGCAAATAATGATACTCGCATATGGTTTGGTCAATTATATGGTATGAGTGATCATATTAGTTATAATTTAGCAAATAATGGTTATAACGTTGCCAAGTATATTCCTTTTGGACCAGTAAAAGATGTTATGCCTTATTTAATTAGAAGGGCAGAAGAAAACACTTCTGTTGCTGGGCAAACTGGTAGGGAACTGGCTTTGCTTTCTAAAGAAAAAAAACGCAGAAAGAATTTGTAGAGTAATTTTTAGAGGTAAGATTTTAAAATTGATTTGATTTCCTTATTACTTGTTTTAGGAGTTATTTTTTTAAGTCTATTAAAATTGATTTCGTTTGTCTCTGGAGTTCCGTGTTGTTTTATAATTAAGATGCCGTCATTATCAGTTGGAATTAACATCTCGTCATTTGATTTTAATTCTTCATGAATTTTTTCTCCAGGACGTAAGCCAGTAACTTTAATTTTTAAATTATTTTTTTGCTTACCACATTTTATAATTAATCTTTCAATAATATCTGAAATCAAAATGGGTTTTCCCATATTAAACGTATAGGCATTGTTGTTGTAATTATTATTTTTTGCAAGTTCTAGTATTAGTCCGCAAGCTTTTTGTTTACTTATAAAATATCTGGACATTAATTTATCAGTAATAGTTAACGGTTGCTCAAATTCTATTTGTTTTTTTAGCAATGGTACTACAGAACCATTGGACCCAAATATGTTTCCAAATCTTGTTATAATAAAACGTGTATTATTTTTGGTGTTTAAATAATGTAAATAGTTTTCAGCAATCTTTTTAGAAATCCCCATAACATTTATAGGGTTTACGGCTTTGTCAGTAGAAATAAATATAAATTTTTTGGTTTTATACTCATAAGATAAATCTGCAAGTAATTTAGTGCCAAAAACATTAGTGTTTACTGCGCATATTGCATGAGTTTCCATTAAGGGAACATGCTTATATGCTGCTGCATGAAATACAATTGAGGGCTTGTGCTCTGCAAAAACATGTTGTAATGATTCTTTATTTGTTATATCAATTAGTTTGAAATGGATGTTGCTTTTTTCTTCAAACTCCAACGATTTTATAAGTTCATATAAAGGTGATTCAGCATTATCAATAAGAATAAGTTTTTTGAATTTACAACGTACCAATTGATTAACTAATCCGCTACCTATAGTTCCCGAAGCACCAGTTATTAGAATGTTTTCATTTGAAAAATTAAGTTGTTCTTTGTTTTTTTGTAAAAGATCTTCTGAAGAAAATAAACCAGAATGTTTTAATAATTCATCAATATGGTTTTCAGTTTCTGTATTCATTTAGACAATATAATACATTAATTGGTAAAATATGAATAAATAAATTGCGCTACAAGCCTATAGATTAGTTATAGGTTTATTTGGTAATTACTTTAATAATAGTAAGTCCAATAAGTTTTAAATCAAAAAAGAAATTTCTTCTTTTAATATATTCCTTATTGTATTTTAATTTATCTGGTATTATTGTTTTTATAAAGTAAGTTTCTGGGTCTTTAGCTGCTTTTAATAATTCAACTTCATTCCTATATTTTAAAGATGCTAAACCTGTAATCCCTGGTCGAACTTTAAATATCGTCATGTCATCTTCATTATAAAAGTTAACATAATAGCGTAATTCTGGCCTTGGGCCTACAAAACTCATGTCTCCTTTAATTATATTAATAAGCTGTGGAAGCTCATCAATTTTATAACGTCTTAAAAAATAGCCAATTTTTGTTACTCTTGAATCATTGTTTCCTAAAGTTAAAAGCCCTTTTTTATTAGACTCCATGCGCATAGTTCTAAACTTATAAATATTAAAGTCTTTGTTGTTTTTTCCAACGCGACCTTGAATAAATAATACAGGGCCTTTTGAATCTAATTTTATTAAAATAGAAATTAATAGAAGGCTAGGTGAAATAGCTATTAATCCAATTAAAGATAAAACAACATCAAAGAGGCGTTTTAGCATATTATTTTAGGATAGTTAGGTTTTGAAGTGTAGCAATACTATCACAATTTTCGACAGTAAGAATAACGTCATCATCATTATAGAAACCTTCAATAACATAAACACCACATGGTTCTTGTCTTGGTTCACTTTTAGAGAAGTTAATATCTCCTTTCTTTAAAATATAGGCGATATCTGAAGAATCAAGTACTTTGTTTTTTAAAAGATCTGTAATATTTTGGCTAAAAATCAGATTTTTTGAGTTTATATTTTTTAAAACCCTTGATTCTGGACCATATGCACAAGATGTTTTTTTTCCATTTAAAAAAAAGGCTAAAATGATTAATCCAATAGAAAAACCACCTAAATAATAACCAATACGTTGAATAAGTTTCATTAAAGTTTTTTAAAGTTGGAGTTTCTTATTCGATTAAAATATTAGCAAATTAACATCGCTATATTTTAAATCGAACCATTCACCAACGGGTTTGCTTGTTAAAATGCCATGGTAAAAATACAATCCATTTTTTAAACCTTTGTCAAATCTTAAAGAATTTTCTATGCCACCATCTTCTGCAATTTTAAGCAAGTAAGGTGTAAAGATATTACTAAGAGAAACGGTTGCTGTTCTTGGGTATCTGGCAGGAATATTTGGCACACAATAATGCACGACATTATGTTTAATATATGTTGGTTGCTTGTGCGACGTAACATCGCTAGTTTCAAAACATCCACCCATATCTATACTTACATCAATTATTATAGCACCTTTTTTCATAGATTGCACTAAGCTTTCAGAGACTACAATAGGCGCTCTGTTAGTTCCCCGAACAGCACCAATAACAACATCACAACGTTTTAAAGCTTTTTGCAAATTTTTAGGTTGTATAGTTGATGTAAAAAGAGGACGTCCTAATTGAGATTGAATGCGTCTTAATTTTGTGATTGAATTATCAAAAACTTTAACCCCCGCGCCAAGACCTAAGGCACTTCTTGCTGCAAATTCGCCAACTGTACCAGCACCTAAAATAACAATTTCAATGGGTGGAACGCCGCTAATATTACCGAACATTAATCCATTACCATTTTTAGTATCCGAAAGTAATTCTGAAGCAATTAAAACAGAAGCTGTACCCGCAATTTCACTTAGTGATTTTACTGCAGGATAACTACCATCCGTATCTCTAATAAATTCAAAAGCTAAAGCGGTTATTCTTTTTGAAGCTAAGGCTTCAAAGTATTTTTTTGTCTGCGTTTTTAATTGCAACGCTGAAATTAAAATGGTTTGCGGATTTATTAGCTTTATTTGATCTAAAGTAGGCGGTTCTACTTTTAAAATCATTGGGCAAGAAAATACTTTGGCTACATCTTTAGTTATTTCTGCACCCGCTTCACTATAATCTTTATCACTAAAATTAGCACCTTCACCAGCTCCAGACTCCATTAAAACTCTGTGGCCATTACAGACTAATGCATAAACAGCATCTGGTGTTAAACAAATTCGCTTTTCTTGAAACGCAGTTTCCTTGGGTATCCCTATAAAAAGCTCTCCTTTTTTCTTAAATATTTCAAGTGTTTCTTCTTGTGGTAATAGTTGTTGCTTTGTAAAAGGCGAAAGAGGTTGTTTAGACATATATTATATCAGATTATTGAATTTCAAATTACAAATAATTTTTTTAATTTAAATATATTCTTAATAAATAAATGTAAATGTCATACTTAGATAGTAAATGTGTTTTAACGGTTTTATTTGTCAGATAAAATAACCATTTGTCGCATTATTTTTACACGTTCAAATTTATTATTTTAAGTTTGTTTCTATAAATTAGCACATGCTTAATAAACTACTTACATTTTTTCTTTTTTTACTTTCTACATTATGTTTTTCTCAACAATTTAGAGTAAATGGTATTGTAAATGATACATTTAATAAACCAATAGCGTATACAAATGTGGTTATATTAAATAAGGGGAATTCAGAAGTTGTAAAAGGAGTTACAACCAATGAAGCTGGTGTTTTTCTAATTGAAAACATTGATAAAGGCGATTATACTATTAAAATCAGTTTTTTAGGATTTGAAGATTTTTTAAAAGAGATATCACTAAATCAAGATTTAGATTTAGGATTAATTTTGCTGAAAGAAAATTTTGAAGAACTAGATGGCGTAAAAATAGTAGCAAAAAGACCAACCGTTAAACGATTAGTTGATAGATTAGTTTTTAATGTTGAGAATTCTACACTCTCTAATAATAATGTTCTAGACGTTTTAAAGCATACTCCCGGTGTTTTAGTAAATAACGAAAAAATTACTGTAAAACAATCTACACCAGTTATTTATATAAATGATAGGCGAGTGCATTTATCTTCAAACGAAGTACAGCAGCTTCTAGAAGGCACTTCTGCAAGTAATATAAAATCTATAGAAGTTATTACAAATCCACCTGCAAAATATGAAGCTGAAGGTGGGGCTGTTATTAATATTGTTACTAGTAAAAATATTGTGGCGGGTTATAATGGAAGTGTTTTTGGAAATTATAAACAAGGTAGTGAGTACCCAAAATATTCAGCAGGTACAAGTCATTTTTTCAAAGGAAAAAAGTTAAACACCTATTTAAACTATAGTATTAGTCCAAGAAAAGATTACCGAAATAATAATGAGTTTGTCAATTTCCTTGATGAAGGAGAAACAACCTCTAGTTGGGAAACGGACTATAAGCGTGTTAGAGAAACCACAAACCAAAATATAAATGCAAATATTGATTATGAGATAAATGATAATAATAGCCTGGGCTTTTCATCAAGTATGCTTATAGCGCCTCGTGAGAACACGCAAACCGATATTAATTCTATAACCGATGTGTTTAGTAATACTAAAGTATTAGATTCTACATTTATTACAGATAACGAAAAAGTTGATGAAACATTTAATCTAGCTTTTACTTTAGATTATATTCATAAATTTAAAAAAGAAGGGGAGAAGCTTTTAATTAGTGCGCATTATACAAATTACGATTTTTCTAGCTTCCAAAATGTGGATACCGATTATCTATTTCCAGACAGGTCACTTATTAGAAACAATAGATTTCAAACATTTTCTAGTCAAGAAATAAAACTTTATACAGGTCAATTAGATTATGAGCTTCCCGTCGGTGACTCAGGATTATTTGAAGCTGGTTTTAAAATATCAAATATAAATTCAGAAAGTATTTTAAATCAATTTAATTTTGAAAATGGTGAAAGTGAGCAAGATTTTGAAAACTCAGATACGTTTTTGTATGACGAAACTAACTATGCGGTTTATTATAGCTACTCTCAAGATTGGGATTCATGGAGTTTAAAATTAGGATTGAGAACAGAATTAACTAATATTAAAGGAAATTCATTATCAACAAACACTAAAAATGATAAAAAATACGGGAAGTTTTTTCCATCTTTACATGTGTTGAACAGATTGAATGATAACAACGAAATTTACTTTAATTATAACAGGCGCATTTATAGACCACGATATAGTGAATTAAATCCATTTAAGTACTTTTTAAATGATAACAGCTATTTGACAGGCGACCCTAATTTACAACCACAAATTGATGATGTTTTTACTTTGGGTTACACCTTTAACCAAAAATATACTTTTGAAGCATATTATAGATATGAAAGTGATCCTACAATAGAAATATTATTCCAAGATAATGATGAAAATATTTTAAAATATATAAATACGAATATTGATAGAAGTATTTCTTATGGTTTAGATTTTACGACGTATACATCTATTATTAATAATTGGGATTTGTATGTTTTATCATCATACTTTTATTATGATAATCAATTCTTTGCAATTGAAAGTGATAATGCATTGTTTACTACCAAGCAATGGAGTTTATATGGACAAATAATTAATTACTTCTCTTTCCTTAAAGATAAAAGTTTAACTGCAGATGTATCTTACCTGTATATATCTTCTTTGGTAGATGGCCCTTCTAATTTAAGTGAACGTTCAAGTTTAGATATTAGTTTAAGAAAAACTTTATGGAATAATAGAGCCTCTATTAGCGTAGGTGTTGTTGATGTGTTTAATACCTTAAACTTTACACAAACAACTAAATATTTAAATCAAGATGTACTATTGAATTCAAGAATTGAAAACAGGTTAATTACTTTTGGTTTTAATTATAAGTTTGGAAACTTTAGATTAACTAATAATAAAAAAGAAATTGATTTAAAAGAAAGAGATAGATTAGAGTAGTTAAAAATACTGTTTTATTTTATCCCAAAAGTTTTTAGGAGATATCTTAAACTCATCTTCTAATTCTTCCATAGATTTTGTTGCCTCATTAATTTTGTTGAATAAACGTGCTCTAATTAAATAAATTGATGGAATAATAACTGCCATTACTGGAATTAGATATATTAATTGATTGGAATCAAAAACCTCCACATCTCTGTTTATTACATCTAATGTTTGATAGGCATACATTGCTATTGGAACCAATAATGTGTGATACCACCAATGTTTACAGGTAAAAAACCACAAAAAAAGTAAATATAAAGGTAAGATTTTGCCAGTAAGAACCCAAAAAACAAGATTTACACTTTCGTAATAACCACTATTATAAGTAAATAAAAAAGTGTCCCAAACTTGTACATTTGGAACACTTTCATGTAAGTAAAATAAATAAGGTGTTATAGCAATTAATGTAGCAACTACACTTCCTATAACAATATTACTTTGTTTAGGCAATGTGCTTTTGCTTGAGCCTTGCTTTTTCAATTTTTGCTGTTTGTTCTGCATCTAAGTTGTACTGAGTTGCCGCTGATGCCATAAATAATGCACCTCCGAAAATTGCTATTGCAATTAAAAATTTTTTAGTCTTCATTTTTAAGGGATTTAATTAATTAATACTCCAAATTTATACAAAGACTATCTTGAAGTATATCGTTAAATGTTAAAATTATGTTAAAAACAATGATTTTTAAAATTCTTGATGCGGGTATCCCGTAAAACTTCAAAATTTAAAGGAGAATATGTTATTTATGTATCATTAGCAGGCGGTTATAGGGTTGTTTACTAGTTGTTTAAACTTAAAATTCGGTTGTTTTTTATGTCTGTTTTTATATAAATTATATCAAAGTCATCATATAAAATGGGCTTAATTAATTCGGGCCATTCAATAAATTTCCAAAAATCAGATTCAAGATAATCTTCTATTCCAAAATTGTAAACTTCTTCAGCATCATTAATTCGATATAAATCAAAATGAAAAATCTTTTCATCTTTTAATTTATATTCATTTACAATTGAAAATGTTGGACTGCTAACTTCATCTACACTACCTAAAACTTTAACTATACTTTTAATAAGTGTTGTTTTACCGGCCCCAACATCACCATAGAATAATATTGTTTTTGTTTTTACATTTTCAATGAGTTGTTTTGCAACTTGCTCAACCTCATTAATTTCGTAATGAATTTCCAATTTTCAATAAAATTTAGATACAATAATAAATAAAATAATTCTAATAACCTAAGAAATAATGTATTTCATCGATGTTATTTGCTTTTAATGGATTTTATTTAGGGTTGAAGACTGCAAAAGGAATGATCATTTCTTCTAACGAAACACCACCATGTTGGTATGTATTCCTGTAATAACTTACATAATGATTATAATTGTTTGGGTAAGCAAAAAACAAATCACCTTTTGCAAAAATATAAGAACTACTCATGTTTATAGTGGGTAAATGTAATTCCTTAGGGTCTTTGCTTTCTAATACATCTTTTTTCTCGTAAGTTAAACTACGGCCTGTTTTATATCTTAAATTTAAACTAGTATCTCTGTCTCCAATAACCTTTGATGGGTTTTTTACGTTTATAGTGCCATGATCTGTAGTTAAAATTAATTTAAACCCAAGTTGTTGGGCTTGTTGTATCATATCAAGAAGCGGAGAGTTTTTAAACCAACTTAATGTTAAAGATCTGTAAGCCTTATCGTTCGAAGCCAATTCTTTAACAACTTCCATCTCTGTTTTAGAGTGTGATAGCATATCCACAAAATTGTAAACAATAACAGATAGGTCGTTGTCTTTTAAAGATTTAAAGTTGTCTGCTAATTTTTTACCATTTTTTAAATTAGTTATTTTATGATACTCATATTTTAAATGTGATAAGCTCAAGCGTTTTAATTGAGATTCTAAAAAATCGGCTTCATGCATGTTTTTTCCGCCTTCATCAGTATCATTTTTCCAATATTGTGGAAATAGTTTTTCCATATCGCTAGGCATTAATCCAGAAAATATGGCATTACGAGCATATTGGGTTGCGGTAGGTAGGATACTAAAAAAAGCGTCTTCCTTATCTTTCTTGTAGTAATTATTTATTATTGGCTCGAACACTTTCCATTGGTCGTAACGTAAATTATCAATTACTACTAAAAGTGTTGGTTGTTCTTTGCTAATTTCCGGAACAATTTTTTCTTTAAATAGGGTGTGAGACATTACTGGAGACTCTTCATTAGGCTTAAACCAATCTGCATAATTTTTTTCTATAAACTTTCCAAATTGAATGTTTGCTTCGTTTTTTTGTGATTCCAGAATTTCAAACATGCCAATATCTTCAATATCTTCTAGTTGAATTTCCCAGTAAATTAATTTCTGATATAAGTTCACCCATTCTTCATAACTATTTACCATAGACAAATCCATAGCAATTTTTCTAAATTCTTGCTGATAGTTTGAAGTCGTTTTTTCTGAAACTAGTCTGGAATGATCTAGATTCTTTTTTAAACTTAATAATATTTGATTCGGGTTAACAGGTTTTATTAAATAATCGGCTATTTTGTTTCCAATAGCTTCTTCCATAATATATTCTTCTTCACTTTTGGTAATCATTACTACCGGAAGATTGTCTTTTTTCTCTTTAATTTCATGTAGTGTTTCAAGACCTGTTAAACCAGGCATGTTTTCGTCTAAAAATACAATATCAAAATTTTCATCATCTAATACATCAATGGCTTCTGTACCACTATTACAAGTTGTTACTTGGTAGTTTTTCTTTTCAAGAAATAAAATATGTGGTTTTAGTAAATCAATTTCATCATCCACCCAAAGTATTTTTATCATATTATTGTAATTAATTATATTATTAAAACGTTTTCATCAAAATGCCCATTATGGGCTTATATTTGTAATTATTTAATATAAAATATTAAAGCTTGAACAAACTTAAAATATTAAACGACCCAATTTACGGATTTATTACAATTCCAAATTCGCTAATATTCGATTTAATACAACATAAATATTTTCAGCGCTTACGCAGAATTACGCAAATGGGTTTGTCTTATATGGTATATCCTGGTGCACACCATACTAGATTTCACCATGCTATTGGTTGTGTGCATTTAATGCAACAAACGGTTAATGTGCTTCGTTTTAAAGGGGTTACAATATCTGAAGAAGAAGAAACGGGACTTTATGCAGCTATACTTTTACACGATATTGGGCATGGTCCATTTTCTCATGCTATGGAACATTCTATAGTAAATAATGTATCTCATGAAGAGATTTCGTTGTTATTTATGGAGCGTTTAAATGAAGAATTTAACGGAAGTTTAACGCTTGCCATCCAAATCTTTAAAGGAGAGTACCCAAGAAAGTTTATGTGTCAGCTTATTTCTGGACAATTGGACATGGATAGAGCAGATTATTTAAAGCGTGATAGTTTTTATACTGGAGTAGCTGAAGGTAATATAAATAGTGAACGTTTAATTACTATGTTAAATGCCGTAGATGATGAATTGGTTGTAGAGGAAAAAGGTATTTATAGCGTAGAAAAATTTATTATAGCCAGACGCTTAATGTATTGGCAGGTGTATTTGCACAAAACGGGATTAGTTGCAGAGCAATTACTTATTAGAGTATTGCAGCGCGCTAAAGAGTTATATGATTTAGGACATAAACTACAAGCTAGCGATGCCCTTATGTACTTTTTGAAAAACAAAATATCGTTTGATAATTTTAATGATGAAACACTTCAGGTTTTTTCTCGATTAGACGATTATGATATCATCTCTGCAATGAAACAATGGCAGTATCATGAAGACTTTGTGCTTAGTCATCTCTGTGAGATGATTATTAATAGAAACCTGCTTAAAATCAAAATAAAGAATAAAAAAATCAAAAAAAGCAGCTTAAAAAAGCACATTGAAGCTATTGTTAATGAGTATAATGTTTCAGAAGATGAAGCCAAGTATTTTGTGTTTCAAGGCAGTATTTCAAATCAGGCATATCAATTAAATACTAAACAGATTAACATTTTACATAAGTCTGGAAAAATTCAAGATATAGTTAAAGCATCAGATCAATTGAATCTTAAGGCGCTATCAAAACCAGTTACTAAATATTATATATGTTACCCAAAGGTTAAACTTTAACACATTTTTCCTATTTTTGCTTCAATCAAACAAAAAACAACATCAAACTACAAAGTGTGAAATTTACAGCGCAACAAATTGCAGGGATACTAGAAGGCGATGTAGTAGGAAATCCTGATATTGAAGTATCTAAATTAGCCAAAATTGAAGAAGGCTTTGAAGGTGCTTTAACTTTTTTAGCAAACCCTAAGTATACACCATATATATATTCAACAAAAGCTTCGGTTACTATTGTAAATAAAACTTTTGTGCCGGATAATCGTGTAGAAACTACTTTAATTAAAGTTGATGATGCATATTTAGCATTCTCGAAAATACTAGAGTATTACGATTCGGTTAAGAATAATAAAGTAGGAATAGAGCAACCATCATTTATTGCAGATTCATCAAGATACGGTGAAAATGTTTATTTAGGAGCATTTAGCTATATAGGTGAAAATGTTGTAATGGGCGATTCTGTAAAAATTTTTCCTAACGCTTATATTGGAGATAATGTAGTAATAGATGATAATACGATTGTTTTTTCTGGAGCAAAAATTTATTCAGAAACTATTATTGGTAAAAATTGTGTTATAAATGCTGGCGCAATAATTGGAGCAGATGGTTTTGGCTTTGCACCAAATGAGGATGGTAGTTACAGTAAAATTCCGCAAATTGGAAATGTAATTATAGAAGATTCTGTAGATGTTGGTGCAGCAACAACAATAGATAGAGCCACTTTAGGTTCAACAATAATTAGAGCGGGTGTAAAACTAGACAACCAAATACAAATAGCGCATAACGTAGAAATAGGAAATAATACGGTTATAGCTGCTCAAACTGGTGTAGCAGGTTCTTCAAAAATTGGTAAAAACTGTCAGATAGGAGGTCAGGTAGGTATTGCCGGGCACATAACTATTGGTGATAATGTTAAAATACAAGCTCAATCTGGTATTGGTAGACATGTAAAAGATAATGAGATTTTACAAGGTTCGCCAGCTTTAAAATTGAGTGATTACAATAAGTCGTATGTTCATTTTAAAAACCTACCAACTATTGTTAAAAATATTAATGATTTAGAGAAGTAATACATGGGAATAGTAAATACTGAAATAAAACAAAAAACTATTAAAGAAGCTATTTCTTTAACAGGCGTAGGGCTGCAT
This sequence comes from Algibacter sp. R77976, assembly GCF_044594645.1. Classification (GTDB taxonomy): domain Bacteria; phylum Bacteroidota; class Bacteroidia; order Flavobacteriales; family Flavobacteriaceae; genus Algibacter_B. The sequence continues at coordinate 2,955,791 of NZ_CP138989.1, read as the reverse complement.
ACAGGTAAAGATGTAACCTTAACTTTTAAACCTGCTTCTGCTAATTCTGGATTCGCTTTTAAAAGAGTAGATTTAGAGGGAGAACCTATAATAGAGGCAGATGCAAACTATGTTACAAACACGCAACGTGGAACATGTCTAGAAAAAAATGGAGTAACTATCCAAACATCAGAGCATGTTTTAGCAGCTTTAGTAGGCCTAGATGTCGATAATGCTATTATAGAGCTTAATGCTTCTGAACCGCCAATTATGGATGGGTCTTCTAAGTTTTTTGTTGAGGCTATTGAAAAATCTGGTGTTGTTGAGCTTGATGCTTTTAGAGAAGAATTTGTTATTACAGATATTGTATCTTATGTAGATGAAGAATCGGGAAGTGAAATTCTTGTAATGCCTTCAAAAGAATATCAAATTACAACTATGGTTGATTTTGGGACCAAAGTATTAGGAACTCAAAATGCAACATTAAACCAAATATCAGATTTTAAAAAGGATATTTCAGACTCACGTACGTTTAGTTTTTTACATGAAATTGAAATGCTACTTGAACATGGCTTAATAAAAGGTGGTGATTTAAATAATGCTATAGTTTATGTAGATAAAGCCTTATCTCCAGAAACCATGGAAAAGCTTAAAGTCGCTTTCAAAAAAGATTCTATAGCTGTTAAGCCAAATGGGATTTTAGATAATTTAACGCTTCATCATCCTAACGAGGCCGCTAGACATAAATTACTTGATGTTTTAGGTGATTTAGCACTTGTTAGAACAAGAATTAGAGGTAAGGTTATCGCAAATAAACCAGGACATTTTGTAAATACGCAGTTTGCGAAAAAATTATCAAAAATAATTAAGAATCAGCGTCGTAATAATGTGCCTAAAGTTGATTTGAACCAACCTCCGTTAATGGATACAGTTCAAATTATGGATATGTTACCACACAGGCAGCCATTTTTGTTAATTGATAAAGTATTTGAGCTTTCGGAAAATCACGTACTAGCTACTAAAAATGTAACTATGAACGAAGAGTTTTTTAAAGGTCATTTCCCTGGAGCTCCTGTTATGCCTGGTGTTTTAATTGTTGAAGCAATGGCTCAAACAGGCGGTGTTCTAGTTTTAAATACGGTTCCAGATCCTGAAAATTATTTAACATTTTTCATGAAAATGGATAAAGTTAAGTTTAAACAAAAAGTTAGTCCAGGAGATACATTAATATTTAAATGCTCGCTTATTACTCCAATACGCAGAGGTATCTGTCATATGCAAGGTTATGCTTACGCAAACGGTAAATTATGTGCAGAAGCCGAATTAATGGCTCAAATATCTAAAGTAAAATAACTATGAATCAACCCTTAGCTTATGTGCACCCTGGTGCCAAAATCGCGAAAAATGTAGTTATTGAGCCTTTCACTACCATTCATAATAATGTAATAATTGGTGAAGGTACTTGGATAGGCAGTAATGTTACCATAATGGAAGGTGCTAGAATAGGAAAGAACTGTAATATTTTTCCAGGCTCTGTAATTTCTGCTGTACCACAAGATTTAAAATATAATGATGAAGAAACTACTGTTGAGATTGGTGACAACGTTACAATAAGAGAATGTGTTACAATTAACAGAGGTACTACAGATAGAATGAAAACTGTAGTTGGCGATAATTGCTTAATTATGGCGTATTGCCACATTGCACATGATTGTATTGTTGGTAAAAACTGTATTTTCTCAAATAATAGTACTCTGGCAGGGCATATCACTATTGGTGACTATGTCGTTTTAGCCGGGATGACAGCTGTACATCAATTTGTATCAGTTGGTAATCACGCTTTTGTAACTGGAGGTTCTTTGGTTAGAAAAGATGTGCCACCTTTTGTAAAAGCAGCACGAGAACCTTTATCTTATGTTGGAATAAATTCAGTAGGTTTAAGACGACGAGGTTATACCACAGAGAAAATTAGAGAAATTCAAGATATATTCAGAATATTATATCAAAAAAATTATAATAATACTCAAGCTGCAGAAATCATTGAAGCTGAAATGGAAGCAACTCCAGAGCGTGATGAAATTCTTCAGTTTATTAAAAATTCACATAGAGGTATCATGAAAGGATATTTCAAATCAAACTAAATTATATGGCAACTACAAGTGATATTAGAAATGGACTGTGTCTACGTTATAACAACGATATCTATAAAATAATAGAGTTTTTACACGTAAAACCTGGTAAAGGACCCGCGTTTGTAAGAACAAAAATGAAAAGTGTAACAAGTGGAAAAGTATTGGATAATACGTTTTCTGCAGGACATAAATTAGAAGATGTTCGTGTTGAAACACATAAATTTCAGTATTTATATAATGATGGTGAATTTTATCATTTTATGAATGAAGCTGATTATACTCAAATTCGTTTATTAGAAGCAGCATTAGACAATCCAGGATTAATGAAAGAAGGTGAGGTTGTAACTGTATTAATTAATACTGAAGATAACGCGCCTTTATCTGTCGATTTACCTGCAAGTGTAGTTTTAGAGGTAACGGCTACTGAACCTGGTGTAAAAGGAAATACAGCCACTAATGCTACAAAACCTGCAACAGTTGAAACAGGAGCAACAGTTAATGTACCCTTATTTATTAACGAAGGCGATAAAATTAAAATCGAAACGGCAAAAGGAACTTATAAAGAACGTGTTAAAGAATAAAATCAGTTTGCAGTTTGCAGTACTCAGTTAGCAGTTATGAAATTTCCTAAACCACATACTTTAAAGCAAATAGCAAATATCATTAATTGTAAATTTGTTGGTGACGACAATTTTCAAGTTTTAGGCATGAATGAAATTCATGTTGTTGAACCTGGTGATATCGTGTTTGTAGATCATCCAAAGTATTACGACAAAGCATTACAATCAGCCGCAACAATCGTTTTAATCAATAAAGCGGTTGAATGTCCTAAGGGCAAGGCGCTACTTATTAGTGATGATCCATTTAGAGATTTCAATAAACTTACCGATTTTTTCAAACCCTTTATAGCATCAAATACTTCAATTTCAGCTTCAGCTAAAATAGGTAAAAACACTATAATTCAGCCAAATAGCTTTATTGGCCATAACGTAACTATTGGCGATGATTGTATCATTCATTCCAATGTAAGTATTTATGATGATGCCGTAATTGGAAATAATGTAACCATTCACGCGGGTTCCGTTTTAGGAGCCAATGCTTTTTATTATAAAAAAAGGCCAGAAGGCTATGACAGACTAAAATCTAGTGGTCGCGTAGTTATTGAAAACCATGTAGATATTGGCGCAGGCTGCACAATTGATAGGGGTGTAACGGGAGACACAACAATTGGCGAAGGTTCAAAACTTGATAACTTGATTCAAGTTGGTCATGATACGGTTATTGGAAAAAAATGCTTAATCGCTTCACAAGTTGGTATAGCCGGTTGCGTTGTTATAGAAGATGAAGTCACCCTTTGGGGACAAGTAGGAACCACCAGCGGCATAACCATAGGCAAAAAAGCCGTTGTTCAAGGGCAATCTGGAGTTACTAAGTCTATTCAAGGTAATCAAGTTTACTGGGGAACTCCAATTCAAGAGGTTCGTTCTAAGCTAAAAGAAATGGCATCTATCAAACAAATTCCAAATATTATTAAGCAATTAAAAAATTAAAGGAAATTAATTCAATAAGTGAGTTCAAAAAATTACATTTGTAAACCAATATCCAAATAAGAAAATATGAGTGTTCTAGTTAACAAAAATTCAAAAATAATAGTTCAAGGTTTTACAGGTAGCGAAGGTACATTTCACGCTAGTCAAATGATTGAATATGGCACTAACGTTGTTGGTGGTGTAACTCCGGGTAAAGGAGGTCAAACACATTTAGACAAACCTGTATTTAATACAGTTTTAGAAGCTGTTGAGCAAGTTGGTGCAGATACTACTATAATTTTTGTTCCACCAGCATTTGCTGCTGATGCGATAATGGAAGCTGCTGATGCGGGTATTAAAGTAATTATTACGATTACAGAAGGAATTCCTGTAGCAGATATGATTACGGCATCAAGTTATATAAAAGGAAAAGATTGTAGGTTAATTGGTCCTAACTGTCCAGGAGTTATTACTCCAGGTGAAGCTAAGGTTGGTATTATGCCAGGTTTCGTTTTTAAACAAGGAAAAGTTGGTATTGTTTCTAAATCAGGAACTTTAACTTATGAAGCAGCAGATCAAGTTGTAAAACAAGGTTTAGGAATTACTACAGCTATTGGTATTGGTGGAGATCCAATTATTGGAACAACTACTAAAGAAGCGGTTGAGTTATTAATTAACGATCCTGCAACTGAAGCTGTTGTTATGATTGGAGAAATTGGAGGTCAATTAGAAGCTGATGCTGCACATTGGTATAAAGCAAGTGGAAGTAAAAAACCAGTTGTTGGTTTTATTGCTGGAGAAACTGCTCCTGCTGGACGTACAATGGGACACGCTGGCGCTATAGTTGGAGGAAGTGATGATACAGCTCAAGCGAAAAAAGCAATTATGAGAGCATGTGGAATTCACGTTGTAGATTCTCCTGCTGAAATAGGAAAGAAAATTGCTGAAGTTTTAGGATAAACTTCTTCATAATATAAATTAAAACCTTGCAAATCTTGTGAGGTTTTTTTATTTGATGACATTTGTATTTGTTATATTTGAATATATCATCATTAAAATAATCTAACCAGATAAAATACATGAAATTACTAGAAGGAAAAACGGCTATAGTTACCGGAGCTAGTCGAGGAATAGGAAAAGGAATTGCTCAAGTTTTTGCTGAACAAGGAGCAAATGTAGCATTTACATATAGTTCATCTGTTGATGCTGCAAATGCATTAGAAAAGGAACTAAATGCATTAGGTGTTAAAGCTAAAGGGTATAAAAGTAATGCGGCAAGTTTTGAAGAAGCGCAAAAATTAGCTGCGGATGTTCTTGCAGAATTTGGAAGTATTGATGTTTTAGTTAATAACGCCGGTATTACGAAAGATAATTTATTGATGCGTATTTCTGAAGAGGATTTTGATACCGTTATAGAAGTGAATTTAAAGTCGGTTTTTAATATGACCAAAGCGGTGCAGAGAACTATGCTTAAGCAACGTAAAGGTTCTATTATTAACATGAGTTCTGTAGTTGGTGTAAAAGGAAACGCAGGACAAACTAATTATGCGGCGTCCAAGGCTGGAATCATTGGGTTTTCAAAATCTGTAGCTTTAGAATTAGGTTCAAGAAACATTAGAAGTAACGTAGTTGCTCCTGGTTTTATTGAGACAGAAATGACAGCTAAATTAGATGAAGAGGTTGTAAAAGGTTGGAGAGCAGGAATTCCTTTAAAACGAGGAGGAACACCAGAAGATATTGCCAATGTTTGTGTGTTTTTAGCTAGTGATATGAGTGCTTATATCACAGGGCAAACCTTGAACGTAGATGGCGGGATGCTTACTTAAAATAGGCAAGTCGAAAGATTTTTAAATGCAAACAGAAACACTTATTTACATTATACTCGCTGGAATTGTAGCGCTAGGCTTAGCACTTTTTCAGTATTTTTATAAAAAGAAAAGCATGTCTAAGTTGAACATGCTTTTTGCTTTTTTGAGATTTTTAAGTGTATTTGCAGTTCTGTTATTAATTATCAACCCTAGTTTTGATCAAACAAAAATATCCACAGAAAAACCAAACCTTATTGTAGCTGTTGATAATTCAAGTTCTGTAGGGCATTTAAAACATAATGATCAGACTATTCAGTTTATTGATAAAATAAAGACGAATACAGACTTATTAAATAAGTTTAATATTGATTTCTACACTTTTGGTGAAAGCTTAAAAGCTTCAGATTCTTTAACGTTTTCTGAAAAACAGACTAATATTTCTAAAGCATTTAGTCAATTAAATCAAATATATAAACAAACAGTTTCACCTACTATTTTAATTTCCGATGGAAATCAAACCTTTGGTAACGATTATCAATTCTCTACAAATAGTTATAAACAACCAGTATTTCCAATAATTTTAGGAGATACTATTACGTATACCGATTTAAAAATACAGCAGCTTAATGTCAATAAATACGCGTATTTAAAAAATAAATTCCCCGTCGAGGCTATTTTAGTTTATAATGGAAACAATGCTGTAAATTCAAAATTTGTTGTTAAAAATGGGAATTCGACTGTGTATTCAAAGACACTTAGGTTTTCTAAAAATGATAATTCCAAAGTAATTAATTTTACGTTGCCGGCAAATAGAGTAGGCGTTGGTAATTATAGAGCGACTTTAGAAGCTTTAGTTAGCGAAAAGAACACAATTAATAATTCTAAGAATTTTGCTGTAGAAGTTATTAATCAAAAAACAAAAATTGCAATTGTTAGTAGTTTTTCACATCCAGATTTAGGTGTGTTAAAGAAAAGTATTGAGACTAATGAACAACGTTCTGTTTCAATACTAAACCCGAAAGAATTAATAAATCAAATAAATGATTTTCAATTGATTATAGTGTATCAGCCGGATAATAAGTTTAATGCTTTGTTTGGTAGGTTAGAATCGCTAAATAAGAATCTATTTGTAATAGTTGGAACAAAAACAGATCTTAATTTTTTAAATCGAGTTTCTAAAAACTATTCTCAGGATATAACAAATCAAACCGAAAACTATCAAGCTGTATTAAACATTAACTATGCGCCTTTTATTATTGATGACATAAATTTCGAATCATTTCCACCATTATTATCAAATTATGGTAATGTTAAATTTAATGTTCCTTTTCAATCCATTTTAAATAAAACCATTCATGGTGTTAGTCTTAATGAGTCCTTATTAGCAACTACCGAAGCTAATGGCAGAAGAGAAGCGGTTTTATTTGGAGAAAACATCTGGCAATGGCGAGCACAGATTTATATAAACGAAAAATCGTTTAATGCTTTTGATGATTTTATTGGGAAGTTAATTCAGTATTTAGCTTCAAATAAACAAAAAAGTAGATTGAATTTAGATTACGAATCGTTTTATAATGGAAGTGGAACAATCCTAATTAAAGCAGAGTTTTTCGATAAAAATTATGTGTTCGATACTCGTGAAACACTTAATATAACCGTTTCAAATAAGGCTTCTAAAGAGAAAAAAACATTCCCTTTAATATTAAAAAATAATAATTATCAAGTTGATTTAAGCAGTTTACCGCCTTCAGAATACAGCTTTACTGTGAAAGCAACAAACGAAAATATCTCTAAGTCTGGTAATTTTCAAATTATAGAGTATAACGTCGAGCAACAATTTTTAAATGCTGATGTAACAAAACTAGAACAATTAGCTACTAACAGTTCGGGCTCAAGTTACTTTATTGCTAATTCAGATAATGTAATTAATGACTTATTGAACGATAATCGTTTCGTCCCAATTCAAAAAAGCAGTAAAAATACCATACCTTTGATAGATTGGAAATATTTACTAGCTATAATAGCATTAAGCTTAGGCTTAGAGTGGTTTTTAAGAAAATATAACGGATTAATTTAAACTAAAATAAATAATGGAAAAATTACCAAAAGTTGCGTTGCCCTTTATAATCGGAGCAATTTTATTAGTAGTCGTATTGGCAAAATCTGCAGTAACAATAAATTCTGGTGAGGCAGGGGTTCTTTTTGAGACCTTTGGAAAAGGAGTTGTTGTAGATGAGCCACCAATGGGAGAAGGCTTTCACATTGTTGCACCGTGGAACAAAGTCTATATTTATGAAGTTCGACAACAAGAGCTTTTTGAAAAAATGAAAGTATTATCATCAAACGGATTAGAAATTCAAATTGATGCTTCTGCATGGTATGAGCCTGTTTATAAGGATCTAGGAAATCTGCACCAATCTCTTGGTCAAAACTATCTGCAACGTGTAATTATGCCTTCTATTCGAAGTGCAGCAAGAAGTGTAGTTGGGCGTTATACACCAGAGCAATTATATTCTAGTAAGCGTGATGCTATTCAAGATGAAATTTTCGAAGAAACTAAAAAGATTTTAGAAAAGCAATATGTGCAACTTAATGAAGTTTTAGTTAGAGATGTAACATTGCCAATCACTATTAAGGAAGCTATTGAGCGTAAGTTAAAGCAAGAGCAAGAATCTCTAGAATATGAATTTAGGTTAGTTACAGCTGCAAAAGAGGCAGAAAAAGTGATTATTGATGCAAGAGGTAAAGCAGAATCAAATCGTATTTTAAGTGCATCATTAACAGATAAGATTCTTCAAGATAAAGGTATTGAAGCTACAGTTAAACTTTCAGAGTCACCAAATAGTAAAATAATTGTAATTGGTTCTGGAGATAGCGGTATGCCAATTATTCTTGGAAATCAATAATAGCAAATAAAATAATTCAACGTTTATTACAATCTTTTAAAAATTATTAATTTTTTAATGGTTAAATATTAATAATGTTGAAATGTTTTAAGAATTGTATTTATAATTTGGATTTATTCATATAAATTATAGATATTTGTACAGATAAAAAAAGGACATGAATTTTATTCAATTACATCATCATTTTCATATTTGCTCTCAAGCGAAGTGAAAATGTATTGAGTAAAATCAACATATATTTTTAAACCCGTTTGAGACAATCAAGCGGGTTTTTTAATTATAATGCCAACAAGATTGTTTCAAACTCATAAAAACAACATAATGAGTAAATTAAGAATTGCAGTACAGAAATCGGGTCGTTTAAACCAAGACTCAATGAAAATTTTAAAGGATATAGGAATATCTATTGATAATGGAAAAGATCAATTAAAAGCTTCGGCTAGAAATTTTCCTGTTGAAGTTTTCTATTTAAGAAACGGAGACATTCCTCAATATTTAAAAGATGGCGTAGTAGATGCTGCCATTATAGGAGAGAATGTTTTAATAGAAAAAGGAAACGATCTTAAATTTGTAGAACGTTTAGGGTTTTCAAAATGTAAAGTATCTATTGCTGTTCCTAAAGATTCTAACGCTAATTCCTTAAAGGATTTGAACGGAAAGAAAATAGCAACATCTTATCCTGAAACAGTAAAGAAGTTTTTGAAAGAGCAAAACATAGATGCACAATTACACATCATTAATGGTTCGGTGGAAATAGCACCAAATATAGGCCTTGCTGATGGTATTTGTGATATCGTTTCAAGTGGTAGTACATTGTTTAAAAATGGATTAAAAGAGATAGAAGTCCTTTTAAAATCTGAAGCAGTATTAGCAGTTTCCCCAATTTTAAATGATGAGAAACAAGCCATTTTAGATACGATTCAATTTAGAATAAAATCTGTTCTAAAAGGAAGAGATTCTAAATATGTCTTGCTTAATGCTCCTAATGATAAATTAGATGCCATTATTTCATTATTACCAGGAATGAAAAGCCCAACGGTATTGCCTTTGGCAGAAGAAGGATGGAGTTCTGTGCACTCAGTAATTCCTAAAAATGATTTTTGGGATGTTATCGATGCTTTAAAAGATAATGGTGCCCAAGGTATTTTAGTGTGTCCGATTGAGAAAATGGTACTTTAAACTAATTTTGTCATTTCTGCGAAGGCAGGAATCTCATGAGTTTAACTCAAAGTTAAATAAGAATGAAAATCATAAGTAATCCAAATAAAGCGAGTTGGAAGGATGTTTTAAAGCGTCCTACTCAGACTGTTGATGATATTGAAGATGTTGTAAATCAAATCTTCAAAGAAGTATCAGATAGAGGAGATGATGCCATTAAAGAGTACACCAACAAGTTTGATAAGATATCATTAGAATCAAATATAGTTACCAAAGAAGAGATTGAAAAAGCAATTCAGTCTGTTCCTGAAAAACTTCAAGAGGCTATAAAATTAGCCAAACAAAACATCGAGGTATTTCATGAAGCTCAGAAAACATCGAAAATTGAAATTGAAACAGCTTCGGGTGTTAATTGCTGGCAAGAAAAGAGACCTATTCAGAAAGTAGGTTTGTATATTCCAGGAGGTACAGCGCCTTTGTTTTCAACAGTTTTAATGTTGGCAGTTCCTGCTCAAATAGCAGGATGCAAAGAAATTGTTTTATGCTCTCCTCCAAATAAAGAAGGAGATTTAGCTCCTGAAATTTTGTTTGCTGCACAACTTTGTGGTGTAACAAAAATTATAAAAGTTGGAGGTATTCAAGCTATTGCAGGATTAACGTTTGGAACAGAATCGATACCACAGGTTTATAAAATTTTTGGGCCTGGAAACCAATTTGTAACGGTTGCTAAACAATTAGCGACCAAACATGGTGTAGCTATAGATATGCCGGCTGGACCAAGTGAATTGTTAGTTGTTGCTGATAAAACAGCAAATGCTTCTTATATCGCTTCAGACTTGTTAAGTCAGGCTGAGCATGGTACAGATAGTCAAGTAATTTTGGTAGCAACATCTAAACAATTAATTGATGATGTTTCAGATGAAGTTGAAAAGCAATTAAATGTACTTCCGCGTAAAGCGATAGCTGAAAAAGCCATTGCCAACTCGAAGTTAATTTATGTTGAAAATGACGAAATTGCCCTCGAATTAATTAATGAATACGGGCCAGAGCATTTTATTATTTGTGCTAAAAATGAAGATTTGTATGTTGATGGTATAACCAATGCTGGATCTGTGTTTATTGGAGATTATACGCCAGAAAGTGCGGGTGATTATGCTTCAGGTACAAACCATACATTACCAACAAATGGTTTTTCTAAAGCATATTCTGGAGTGAATTTAGATAGCTTTTTAAAAAGCATGACGTTTCAAAAAATATCAAAAGCTGGTCTTTTAAATATTGGAGAAACTATAGAGTTAATGGCAGAAGCAGAAGGTTTGCAAGCGCATAAAAATGCAGTAAGTATCCGATTAAAAGATTTAAAATGATAAGTTTTAACATCCAAAATATAATTAGAGAGAACGTTAAAGCCATGAAAGCTTATAGTTCAGCGCGGGACGAATATGTTTCCGATGGTTCTAAAATGATTTTTTTAGATGCCAATGAAAATCCTTTCGATAATGGTGTAAATCGTTATCCTGATCCGCTACAACGTTCATTAAAATCTGTTTTATCGGAACAAAAAAATATTCCAGAAAACCAGATTTTACTAGGTAATGGAAGTGATGAAGTTTTAGATTTATTGTTTAGAGCCTTTTGCGAGCCAAAGCAAGATAATGTCATCACGTTACCACCAACTTATGGCATGTATACTGTTTTATCTAATTTAAACGAAGTTGAAGAGCGTAAAGTTAAGTTAAATACAGATTTTCAACCAAATGTTGAAGCTATTTTAGACGCAATAGATGAAAATTCTAAAATGCTGTTTATTTGTTCGCCTAATAACCCAACAGGAAACCTAATTGCTTCAGAGAAAATTAAAACATTACTTGAAAACTTTAATGGTTTAGTTGTTATTGATGAGGCTTACATCGATTTTTCAAATCAAGACAGTTGGATTTCAGAATTAAATAACTATCCGAATTTAATCGTGACTCAAACGCTATCAAAAGCTTATGGTCTGGCAGGAATTCGTTTAGGTCTGTGTTTCGCTTCCGCGGAAATTATTTCAGTTTTAAACAAAATTAAACCGCCATATAATGTTAATGAGTTAACTCAAAAACGTGCTTTAGAGCGTATTTCGAACTTAGAAGCGGTAGAGGAAGAAGTGCAATCCGTTTTAAAAGAACGTGATATATTGATTGAAGCTTTAAAAAATATCAATTTTGTAGAAACCATTTTTCCTACCGAAGCAAATTTTGTTTTGGCTAGAGTAGATGATGCTACAAATAGATACAATCAGTTAATAGCAAAAGGTATTGTTATTAGAAACCGAACAACCCAACCACTTTGTAAAAACACATTGCGTTTTACGGTTGGAACTAATATAGAGAACGCTAAATTAATTGAAGCGTTAAAAGAATTATAACAAACAACTTTTGCACGCCCGAGTAAAAGTTCCTCCCTTTTGGGGAGGTTAGGAGGGGCTTATTATGAAAAAAGTACTTTTTATAGACAGAGATGGCACCTTAGTTTTAGAGCCGCCAGTTGATTATCAATTAGATAGTCTAGAGAAACTTGAGTATTACCCAAAAGTGTTTCAATACATGGCTAAAATAGCTAATGAGTTGGATTATGAGTTGGTAATGGTTACAAATCAAGATGGTTTGGGTACAGATAGTTTTCCAGAAGATACGTTTTGGCCTGCTCAAAATAAAATAATTGATGCCTTTGCAAAAGAAGGTGTTGTGTTTTCAGAAGTATTTATAGATAAAACGTTTCCTCATGAAAATGCAGAAACACGTAAGCCAAGAACAGGTTTGTTAACCAAATACTTTTCTGAAGATTATGATTTAGAAAACTCTTTCGTTTTAGGCGATAGAATTACTGATATGGAACTTGCTAAAAACTTAGGGGCAAAAGGTATTTATTTATCTGAAAACCCAGAATTAGGGGCTGAAGAAATTGAAACATCAAAACAGGAAATTTTAAACTCGATTGCTTTAACAAGTACAGATTGGTCTTCTATTTATGAGTTTTTAAAGCTTGAAAATCGTGTTGAAGAAATAACACGTAACACTAATGAAACTCAGATATATATAAAATTAAACTTAGATGGTTCTGGGAAGAATGATATCGACACGGGCTTGTCTTTTTTCGATCATATGTTAGATCAAATTGGTCGTCATGGCGCAATGGATTTAACGGTGAAAGTTGATGGCGATTTAGAAGTTGACGAGCACCATACTATTGAAGATACCATGATTGCATTAGGTGAATTATTCAATAAAGCTTTGGGCAACAAATTAGGTATTGAACGTTACGGATTTTGTTTACCAATGGATGATTGTTTAGCGCAGGTAGCTGTGGACTTTGGAGGTAGAAATTGGTTAGAATGGGATGCTGAGTTTAAACGTGAAAAGATTGGTGATATGCCAACTGAAATGTTTTTTCATTTATTTAAGTCGTTTACCGATGGTGCAAAATGTAATTTAAATGTGAAGGCAGAAGGTGTAAACGAACACCACAAAATAGAAGGTATTTTTAAAGCTTTTGCTAAAGCAATGAAAATGGCCGTAAAAAGAGATTCTAATAAAATGTTTTTACCATCAACAAAAGGAATGTTGTAGGCCCCCTAACCCCCATAGGGGATTAAAAAATAAGTAATGAGTGAGAATAAAAATATGAGTGAGAGTTCTTTCCCTTCGGGGAAGCTAGATGGGGCTTCGGTTGTAATCATTAATTATGGTGCTGGAAACATTAAAAGCATACAGTTTGCCTTTAAAAGATTAGGAGTTGATGCTATTTTATCCAATAATCCAGATGAGATTAGAGCTGCTGATAAAATAATATTTCCTGGTGTAGGTGAGGCTAGTACAGCCATGGCTATGTTGAAAGAAAGTGGTTTAGATAAATTGATTCCAACTTTAAAGCAGCCTGTTTTAGGAATTTGCCTAGGTATGCAATTGCTTTGCTTGTCGACCGAAGAAGGGAATACAGCAGGTTTAGGAATCTTTCAATCCCATGTAAAACGTTTTTCCAACGATGTGAAAGTGCCACAAATGGGATGGAATGTTATTAAAGATTTAAAGTCTGATTTATTTAAAGGTATTAAGGAAAGCGAATACATGTATTTGGTTCACAGTTATTATGCAGAGCATTGTAATGAAACTATTGCTAAAACAGATTATGGCATTAATTACGCATCGGCTCTACAACATGAAAACTTTTATGGGGTTCAATTTCACCCAGAAAAAAGCAGTTTAGCAGGAGAACAGATATTAAAGAATTTTTTAGAACTATAGAAGCTTTAGATATTAAATATTTGATATAAAATATTAAAAGTAATAGACTAGGTGTTTAAATGAAAAATGAAATTATTGGAAGAACAAAAAGATTTGCTTTAGATTGTTGGCATTTTTGTTTTAAAGTTCCAAAATCTAGAGAATATAATGCTTTTGTTAATCAATTAATAAGAAGTTCGAGTTCTGTAGGTGCCAATTATCGTGCTTCTCAAAGAGCAAAATCTACAGCAGATTTTATTAATAAGCTTAAAATTGTTGAAGAGGAATGTGATGAAAGCGTATATTGGTTAGAGATATTTGAGGAGGTTTTTCCTGAACATGTTCAAGAGATTTCCTTATTAAAAAAAGAAGGAAAAGAATTATTAGCAATAATAGTAGCATCAATTAATACAGCAAAGCGAAACCAGAAACGGAACTAACTTTTAATATTTTATATTTAACTCTTAATATTATTTATGAGAATTATACCAGCAATAGATATCATTGACGGAAAATGTGTCCGTTTAACTAAAGGTGATTATGATACTAAGAAAGTTTATAATGAAAACCCTTTAGAAGTTGCAAAAATGTTTGAAGCTTCAGGAATTGAGTATTTACACTTGGTTGATTTAGACGGTGCAAAGGCTAAACATATTGTAAATTATAAGGTTTTAGAACAAATTGCATCAAAAACAAAATTAAAAATTGACTTTGGTGGTGGTTTAAAAACCAATGAAGATTTGCATATTGCTTTTAATTCTGGTGCTAGACAGATAACAGGAGGAAGTATTGCTGTTAAAGATCCTGAAACATTTGAAGGCTGGATTTCTAAATATGGAGGAAACAAAATTATTTTAGGAGCCGATAGTGATGCTGGAAAAGTTTCAATTAGTGGTTGGATGGAAAAAAGTGAAGAAGATGTTATTCCATTTATAAAAGGATATCAAAAGAAAGGTATTCAATATGTAATTTGTACAGATATTTCAAAGGATGGGATGTTAGAAGGACCTTCATTCGATTTATATAAAAATATTATTGATTCTTGTAGTAATTCTAGTAGCGATCAATCTATTAAGTTGATTGCTTCAGGAGGAATTTCACATATTGATGAATTGCCAAAATTAATCGAACAAGGTTGTGAAGGTGTCATCATAGGAAAAGCTATTTATGAGAATAGAATAAGTCTTTATGAACTTGAAAAATTTGTATAATGCTAACAAAAAGAATAATTCCTTGTTTAGATATTAAGAACGGACGTACTGTAAAAGGCGTGAATTTTGTCGATTTAAGAGATGCAGGAGACCCTGTAGAATTGGCTAAGCAATATGCGGAACAAGGTGCAGATGAATTAGTGTTTTTAGATATATCGGCTACTTTAGAAGGTCGCGGAACAACTTTGGATATGGTTTTACATGTCGCTGAGCAAGTAAACATTCCATTTACTGTTGGCGGTGGTATTTCAAGTGTAGAGCATGTTGATGCGTTATTACAATGTGGTGCGGATAAAGTGTCGATTAATTCCTCGGCAGTTAAAAGGCCAGAATTAGTTAATGAATTATCGAATAAATTTGGAAGCCAATGTGTTGTTGTTGCTATTGATGCAAAACAAGTTGACGGACAATGGCTTGTGCATTTGGCAGGTGGAAGTATTCCAACAGATATAGATTTGTTTGAATGGGCTAAAGAAGTCGAAGAGCGTGGTGCTGGAGAGATTTTATTCACTTCCATGAATCATGATGGAACAAAAAACGGTTTTGCTAATGAGGCATTGGCTAAATTATCAATAGAGTTAAATATTCCAATTATCGCTTCTGGTGGAGCAGGAAATGTACAGCACTTTATTGATACATTTAAAGATGGTAAATCTGATGCGGCTTTGGCAGCAAGTGTATTTCATTTTGGTGAAATTCCAATTCCAGAATTAAAGAAAGAGTTAAAAGAAAATAATATAGAAGTTCGCATCTAATTAAAGAGCGCGTTCTGTCATTCCGCACTTGATGCGGAATCCATGATTTAACAATAATTAAAAATAGATTCCTGTCTTCGCAGGAAGGACAAGAAATTATGACAATAAAATACGATTCAAACGGATTAGTGCCAGCCATCATACAAGATGCAACAACAAAAAATGTGTTGATGCTAGGTTATATGAACGAAGAAGCATATCAAAAAACGATTGATACAAAACAAGTAACTTTTTTTAGTAGAAGTAAACAACGTTTATGGACTAAAGGTGAAGAAAGTGGTAACTTTTTGAGTCTTGTTGATATTAAAAATGATTGCGATAATGATTCGCTTTTAATTCAAGTAAACCCTGCTGGACCAACTTGTCATACAGGAACAGACACTTGTTGGAAAGAAGAAAACACATCTAATTACGGGTTCTTTTCCACTCTAGAAGATGTAATTAAAGAGCGTGTTGCAAACAAAGACACTAAAAAATCTTATGTAGCAAGTTTGTTCTCAAAAGGCATAAATAAAGTGGCTCAGAAAGTAGGCGAGGAGGCTGTTGAAACGGTAATTGAAGCTATGGATAATAACGATGAGTTATTCTTATACGAATCGGCAGATTTAATGTTTCATTATTTAATGCTGTTACAAGCTAAAGGGTTTACCTTAAAGGATATTGAAAAAGAATTAAAAGGAAGACATAAATAATAAAAAAGGCTTTAGGAATTATCTAAAGCCTTTTTTATTAAGAAGTATTATGTTACGAAAGCCAACCTTTTGCTTTAGATCGTTTTGAAAACCATGTAAATAGGAATGCAAAAACAATTATCAAAATGGTCATAATCATATTCGATTCGTATCCATTAATTAAAGTATAGCACATTTGCGCAATTACTGCTATTAAAGATATTACCCACAGTATTACAGACCAGCTTTTTTTAAGTAATAGTCCAATTGAAGCCAATGCTCCAGGAAAAACTGCTATTGCAAATGCAGCTGTAACCCATGTTGGCATATTAGCTGCAATGTCTAATTGCTCTTCACTATACATGGCACGAAAGCTATCTGTATTATAAGCTTGTTGTAAATAGGCGTTTACTCCCATAGCATTCCAAATAAGTGCTATTACGCTTACAATCCAAAATGAAATTGGCGGTTTTTTAATTAATGAGTTTGTCATAATTTCTAGTTTTTAGTTAGTTATTAATATAACAATGTATAAATTTTTTGTCACATTCAATAAATAACCTATTTTTCAAATCTATTTTTAAATAAAAATGAAGAAATACTTTTACCTTATTAATATTCAATATTTGGGCTATCGTTTTCATGGTTGGCAAAAGCAACCTAATGTTAAAACGTTGCATTTAATGGTTGATAGAACCTTAAATTTTATTCTAGAAGGCAAGTATTTTAAAAGTTTAAGTTCAGGAAGAACTGATGCTATGGTTTCGGCTGAATGTGCTTTTTTTGAGTTATTTCTAAGAGAACCTATTGAAGACGAAGCGGCTTTTTTAGAGCTATTTAATACCAACCTTCCTCAAGATATTAGAGCGTTATCTATTAAAGAAGTTGATGCAGAATTCAATATTATTAATAGTTCTAAAATTAAAGAGTATTTATATTTGTTTACTTATGGTGAAAAATGTCATCCGTTTTGCGCACCAATTATGACAACCATTTTGGATGATTTGGATATAGAATTAATGAAAGAAGGTGCTAAACTTTTTGAAGGTGAAAATTATCTGAAATCCTATTGTTATAAACCTACAGATAATGGCATTTACACAAGAACAATCTTAACTTGTGAATTAATTGAAAACACTATTTATAAAGCTAATTATTTCCCAAAGCAATCATTTCTTTTAAGAGTTGCAGGAAAGGGTTTCATGAGAAATCAAATTCGGTTAATGATGGGAACGCTAATCGATTTAGGTAAAGGCAAGTTAACCATCAAAGATATTCAAGATAGTCTAGTGCCAGATAGTAACATAAAAATGAATTATATCGCTCCAGCTTCTGGCTTAATTCTTAACAAAATAGATTTCCACTAAGTAAATTCGCTTCAGCAAATCCTGTTAATTATTTTAACACCACTCTAACACATTAACATAATTTTATGTTAATAGTTTGCCCTCAGGGTTAAAACCTGTTAAAGCGCTTGACATTTTTTATATATCCTTTAGTTTATATAGTGTAATCAATAAAAACACAATAAATTATGAACTATTTGAATATGAATGACGAAGAATTATTACCCGTGGTGATGGAACTAAATATTTTATTGGCTGATTACCACGTGTATTATCAAAAACTAAGAAGTAATCATTGGAATGTTACAGGAAAAAATTTCTTTGACTTACATGAAAAATTTGAAACATTGTATAATGATGCGAAAGTAAAAATCGATGAAATTGCAGAACGTATTTTAACCTTAAGGTTTCATCCTATGAGCCAATTGGAAGACTATCTTGAAACGGCAACAATCAAAGAAAGTCCATCCAATAAATCTGATCAAGATATGGTTGCAGACACTTTAAACGACCATAAGCTACTTATCATGCAAATGGCAAAAGTTATTGAAAAAGCCAATAATGTCTCAGACGAAGGCACTATCGATTTAATTGGCGCATACATTAGAGAAATCGAAAAAACTAGTTGGATGCTAAACGCATGGACTAAATCCACTTCAAACGTTTCAAATCCTAAAATGGCTTACGTTAAATAATGCTTTTTAATTAAAACAACCAGTATTAATTAAAGCAATTATTAACGATCAAAACCATTAAAAAATGAAAAGTACATTAGGAACAGCATTTAGCGAACTTATAGTTAAACTAGAAAGTTGGGTATCTGCCATAATTCAAAATATACCAAATCTAATTTTGGCAATTTTTGTAATGATAGCAGCCTACTTTATGGCAAAATACACGAGTAAGTTAGTAAAAAAATTAGTTGATAAACGTGTAAGTCAAGTATCAATAAGTAATACAATTGCAAGAATATCTGCAGTTGTAGTCGTTTTAACCGGATTATTTTTGGCGCTTGGAATTCTAAACTTAAGTAAAATGTTAACCTCGTTACTGGCAGGTGCTGGTGTCGCAGGTTTAGCAGTTGGTTTAGCATTACAAGGCACCTTATCTAATACGTTTGCAGGTGTGGTATTATCTTTTAGAAAGAAAATTCAAATTGGAAATTGGGTTGAAACTAACGGGTATTCCGGTGAGATTATAGATATTAATTTAAAAGATTTTACCTTAAAGGAAGCCGATAACAATATGGTAGTGATACCAAATAAAATGATATTGGAAAATCCTTTAAAAAATTACTCCTTAACTACAAAAATGAGAGTTTTTCTAAACTGTGGTGTTGGATATGAATCTGACCTAGAAGAAGTAGAAAAACTAACAAAAGAAACCATTGCAAACACGTTCGATCAAGTTGAAACGATTGATAATGTTGAGTTTTATTATACCGAGTTTGGTGATAGTTCCATTAATTTCTTGTGTCGCTTCTGGATAGATGCGGAAAGTATGCTAGAGAAATTAAAAGCGAAGAATACGGCTATTATTGAAATTAAAAAAGCTTATGATAAAGCTGGAATTAACATTCCTTTCCCTATCAGAACACTTCAATTTGATAATAAATTGAAGTTCGACCAAGCACCTATGGAACAATTCTCTAACAACTAGAGTAGATTTATCGTTCTTGATAAATTATTATTTCAAACCTTAAAAATTTAAAACTATGTTACGTTGGACAATCACATTCATTATAATTGCAATAATAGCTGGAGTATTAGGCTTTGGTGGAATAGCAGGGGCATCTGCAGGAATAGCTAAAATATTATTTTTCATATTTCTGGTATTATTTGTACTCTCTTTACTAAAAGGATTAGTAAAAAAATAAACACAATCACATTAACTTAAAATTAAAATCATGAAAAAAATCATATTAGTACTCGTTTTATTATTTTCAATATCTATCGCCTTTACAAGTTGTAGAGAAGAAAAAAGCACAGGCGATAAAATTGAAGACGCAGTAGAAGAAGTAGGAGATGGCATTGAGGATACTGCTGATGATGTAAAAGACGAACTGGAATAAAATAGATTCAAAAAATTTAAACAATGAAATACAATTGTTTATCCAGAATCGAGTAAAAAATGAAGCTACAACGGATAAATAAACCCGAATTTTGAATAGCTTTAAAACGAATAATTAATTTAAAAATTTAAAAAATACAATGAAAAATTTAATATATCTATTTGCTGTTTTTATAAGTACTACAGCTATGGCACAAGAAGATGTCGCAGAAGTAAAACAAGAAACAGAAATTAAAACCATAAAATATAAAAATGGCGATGGCATAAAAGAAGACAAAGTAAAGATTATTACGCGCGAAACTTCTAATGTTAAACTGGATGGTAAAGACAAAAATAAAATAAATCAAGGCCGTGTAGATGCAACTAAAAAAGTAGAAAAAATGGTCATGATTGATAACGATTCAGATGATGAATACGATATACTGTCTAAAGAAACATTTTATAAAAGTGGCGATCAGAACTATAAATTCACACCACATGACAAAGGATTTAATATGGCATTTGATAACAATAACAATATGTTTGTTGGTGTTGGAGAAGCTTGGAATTCTCAAAAACCTGGAAACTATATTGTTAAAGGAAATAGTTATAACGGTTTAGGTTTTTTTGATAACAAAGGCGATTTTGTAGTGCAATATTATGATGAAGCTACACAAGCCATAAAAACCATTATTTTTGAAGAAAACAATTTAGAACTTTAATAATAACACATTAAGATTTTAATAAAAGTCCCGATTGAATCGGGACTTTTTGTATTTTAGAGTTTTATAAAATTAAGCGTTATTATGAGTATTACCGTGCCAAAATCTGTCTTTTCGTTTTTCAAAAAATTAGAAAAAAATAATAACCGCGATTGGTTTAATGAAAACAAGCCGGAGTTTAAAGCTATGGAAAGTGAAGTTAAATTAGTTTATCAAGCGGTCTTCGAGAATTTAAATTTGCATGATGAAATTGATAAATTAAAAATATTTAGAATATATCGAGACGTTCGTTTTTCTAAAAACAAATTACCATATAAAACCCATTTTGGAGGTTCTTTTAATAGAATAAAACCAAGATTAAGAGGAGGTTATTACTTGCATCTTCAGCCAAATAACGAAAGTTTTATAGCCACAGGGTTTTGGCAACCAGAAAAGGAAGATTTAATGCGAATTAGAAAAGAATTTGAAATGGATGATTCAGAAATTCGTGAGATTCTAGCAAATAAAAAATTTAACAGTATTTGGGGTGATACTTTTATAGGTGATGAAGTAAAATCTGCTCCTAGAGGTTTCGCAAAAGATCATAACGCCATAGATTTAATAAAGAAAAAGCAATATATTTTCACCAAAAAATACACTGATAAGGAAGTTCTAGAAGCGGGATTCTTAAATGAGGTTGATACAGCATTTAAAGCTATTCGCCCATTTTTTGACTATATGAGCGACGTTTTAACAACTGATTTAAATGGTGTGTCTTTGATTGATTAATTTATAGTGCTCTTGTCATTTCAACGCTAGTAGAAATCACATAACATATTTATAATATTATAAAAAGCCTCAATCGTCTTCGTTTAGATATGACAATAATCTATACTGCTTCTAGCAATTCTGGCCTATCAAATACTTGAATATGGCTTAATAATCGCTCTTTAACAATATTCATCATACGTTTATTAAGCGCTGAAGAGTTTTCAATATAAATTAGATATTCTTCAACAGTAAACTGGCCAATCACCATGCCTTTCATCGAATTTCGTAATTTCATATCTTTTTGAATGGCATTTTCAATATAAACCATACGCTTATCTAGCGATAAATCATAAAACACAGATTTATGTTTAGTTATATAATTTCTAAAAACTTCAATTAATAAATTATTTTGAAATTTGATTATAGGCCGTAGTACTAGATTCTGAAAACGTTCATCTGCACTCATGTTATCATTAATTGTTGTGCTTAAAATTTCTGGGCGAATACTTTTAAGGTTGAATTGTCTGGTGTCCATTTTTGTAGATTTTCATTAAAAATATTGATTATGTGAATTACATATAAGATTTCGAATTTTAATTGTTAACGAGGTTATCAACATTAAAGTATTTAATACCTTTATTCCATATAATTATTAAGATATAAAAACCCCGAAAAAATGAGATTTCACACGAGAAAATGGATTAAACCAGAAGATTTAAATGCTAACGGAACGTTGTTTGGAGGACGATTATTAGATTGGATAGATGAAGAAGCAGCTTTATATAGTATTGTTCAGTTAGAAAACCAGAAAGTAGTCACAAAATATATTAGTGAAATAGATTTTAAAGCATCTGCAAAACAAGGTGATGTCATTGAAATAGGAATAAAGCCCATTAAGTTTGGAAAAGCATCATTAACTTTAAGTTGTGAGGTTAGAAATATGATGACAAGAGAAACTATTATTACCATTTCTAATATAGTTATGGTAAATATAGGTCCAGATGGTCATGTTTTGCCGCATGGAAAAACGCAAGTTGAATATGTAAAAGACAGATTATAGGTAGATGTTCATTTTTTTCTTTAAAAATTATAATCATTTTTTTGTTTTCATTGCATAAAATGCAATGAATTATACTTCCATTATATTATTTATAAAAATAAAATAACAATGCGGTCTAAAGTTTCAATTATCTGTAATATAATTTAACTTTGTAAACCTTTTTAAAATTTAAAATATTTATGAGTAAATCATTGTTTGACAAAGTATGGGATTCGCATGTGGTTAGAAACATTGCAGATGGACCAGACGTATTATATATAGACCGTCATTTAATACACGAAGTTACTAGTCCTGTAGCCTTTGTAGGTTTAGAGAGTAGAGGTTTAAGTGTTTTATATCCAGAGCGAACTTTCGCTGTTGCCGATCATAACACACCAACAATTAACCAACACTTACCTGTTGAAGATCCTCTATCTGCTAACCAATTAAAAACCTTAGAAGATAACGCTAATAAATACGGTATTAGTCATTGGGGGTTAGGTCATGAAAACAATGGTATTGTACACGTTGTAGGACCAGAAAATGGTATTACTGTTCCTGGAGCTACAATAGTATGTGGAGATTCTCATACATCGACACATGGTGCTTTTGGTGCCATTGCTTTTGGTATTGGTACTTCGGAAGTTGAAATGGTGCTTACTACACAATGTATTATGCAACCTAAGCCTAAGAAAATGCGTATTAGCGTTAATGGTACTTTAAGTAAAGGTGTTACTCCAAAAGATGTTGGATTATATATAATTTCACAATTAACCACTTCTGGTGCTACTGGATATTTTGTTGAGTATGCTGGTGATGTTTTTGAAAACATGACTATGGAAGGTCGTATGACGGTTTGTAACTTATCTATTGAGATGGGTGCACGTGGTGGTATGGTTGCTCCAGATGAAAAAACATTCGATTATATTAAAGGAAGACCAAAAACTCCAAAAGGAGCAGATTGGGATACCGCTATGGAATACTGGAAAACATTAAAAACTGACGAAGGTGTTGTTTTTGATAAAGAATTAACTTTTGATGCTGCAGATATTGAACCTATGATTACATATGGTACAAATCCAGGTATGGGAATGGGAATTTCTAATAACATTCCAACTGCAGAATCTGTTGAAGGAGGTAAAGCAACTTACGATAAGTCTTTAGCTTATATGGGCTATGCTGAAAACGATCAAATGATTGGTAAGAAAATCGATTACGTATTTATTGGTAGTTGTACTAACGGTCGTATTGAAGATTTTAGAGCCTTTGCATCGATTGTAAAAGGAAGACAAAAGGCAGATAATGTTACAGCTTGGTTAGTTCCAGGTTCTCATATTGTTGAAGCTAAAATTAAAGAAGAAGGCTTACTTGATATTTTTGAAGAAGCTGGTTTTGTTTTAAGAGAACCAGGTTGTTCGGCTTGTTTAGCAATGAATGATGATAAAGTACCTGCTGGAAAATATGCAGTTAGTACATCAAACAGAAACTTTGAAGGTCGTCAAGGACCAGGATCAAGAACTTTATTGGCTAGTCCATTAGTAGCTGCGGCTGCTGCAGTAACTGGTGTAGTAACGGATCCAAGAGAGCTTCTATAAGTTTGCAGTTCTCAGTCAACAGTTTTTCAGTCAAGTAATGACGAAAAGTTGTTGATTAGTAAAATTATAAATAAAACAGAATAATGTACTGCCTACTGAATACTGGCAGACTGAATACTAAAATTATGGCTTACGATAAATTTACAACATTAACGAGTACTGCAGTTCCATTGCCAATTGAGAATGTAGATACAGATCAAATTATACCAGCACGTTTTTTAAAGGCTACAAAACGAGAAGGTTTTGGAGATAACTTATTTCGTGATTGGAGATATAATGGTGATGATACACCAAAGCAGGACTTTGTTTTAAACAATCCTATTTACAAAGGGAAAATATTAGTAGGAGGAAAGAACTTTGGTTCAGGATCTTCTAGAGAGCATGCTGCTTGGGCAGTTTACGATTATGGTTTCCGTTGTGTAGTATCTAGTTTCTTTGCAGATATTTTCAAGAATAACTGTTTAAACATTGGAGTATTACCGGTACAGATTAGTCCAGAATTTGCTAACGAAATTTTTGAGGCTATTTATGCTGATCCGAATACAGAATTAGAAATAAACTTAGAGGCTCAAACCATTACATTATTATCATCAGGAACTCAAGAGTCTTTTGATATTAATGGATATAAGAAAGGAAACATGCTAAATGGTTTTGATGATATTGATTATTTACAAAGCATGAAAAGTGAGATTGAAACATTTACTGAATCTCGTCCTTTCTAAACAATGAGCATTAAGCACATAGAAATAATGGATACGACATTGCGCGATGGTGAACAAACCTCGACGGTGTCGTTTTCTGCTTCAGAAAAACTAACTATTGCTAAACTTTTACTTGAAGAATTAAAGGTTGATCGTATTGAAATTGCTTCGGCTAGAGTATCTGAAGGTGAGTTTCAAGCGGTTAAAGATATTACGGTTTGGGCTTCTGAAAACAATTACCTAGACAAAGTTGAAGTCTTGACTTTTGTTGATAATGGTGTTTCTATTAATTGGATGATTGATGCTGGGGCTAAGGTTCAAAACCTACTTACAAAAGGTTCGTTAAATCATTTAACTCATCAGCTTAAAAAGACTTCAAGTCAGCACTTTAAAGAAATATCGCAAACTGTTTCTTTAGCAACAAAAAACGGTATTACAACCAATGTTTATTTAGAAGATTGGAGTAATGGTATGCGAAACTCTAAAGCCTACGTTTTTGAGTTTTTAGCCTTTTTGAAAACGCAAAATGTTGCTAGAATTATGTTACCAGATACTTTGGGTGTTTTAACACCTAAAGAATCTTATGATTTTATAAAAGAAATTAAAGATGCTTACTCAGACTTGCATTTTGATTTTCACGCACACAACGATTATGATTTAGGTGTTTCTAACGTTATGGAAGGCTTAAAAGCGGGTGCAGATGGATTACATTTAACAGTTAATGGTATGGGAGAACGTGCAGGAAATGCACCAATGTCTAGTACAATTGCTGTGATTAATGATTTTATGCCAGAAATAAAAATTGGTGTAAATGAGAAAATGCTTTATACAGTAAGTAAGTTGGTTGAAAACTTCTCTGGAGTTATGATTCCTGCTAACAAACCTATTATAGGCGCTAATGTGTTTACACAAACTGCTGGAATTCATGCAGATGGTGATAATAAAAACAACTTATATTTTAGCGAATTAATGCCAGAGCGTTTTGGTAGAACGCGCCAATATGCGTTAGGGAAATCGTCTGGAAAAGCTAATATTCAAAAGAATTTACAACAATTAGGACTTCAGCTTAACGATGAAGACTTAAAAAAAGTAACCCAACGTATTATTGAGTTGGGAGATAAAAAACAAGTCGTTACCAAAGAGGATCTGCCATATATCATTTCTGATGTTTTAGATAGAACGTATGAAGAGAAGGTAACCGTGAACTCTTATGTATTAACACACTCTAAAGGATTAAAACCTTCTACAACGGTTTCTATTACTATTGAGAATGAAACTTTTGAGGAACATGCGCAAGGTGATGGACAATATGATGCCTTTATGAATGCTGTTAAGAATGTTTTTATAAGTAAGAAAATAGTATTGCCTAAGCTTATTGATTATGCAGTAAGAATTCCTCCAGGAAGTAATTCTGACGCTTTATGTGAAACAATAATTACTTGGAAGAGTCCTGAAAAAGAGTTTAAAACTCGTGGTTTAGATAGTGACCAAACGGTTTCGGCTATTAAAGCTACTGAGAAAATGTTGAATATTGTAGTGAGTTAGAGGGATGACCGAAGACGGTGGACAGGAGACGGGAGTTAGCTTGTCTGCGGATAAGTTTGACTAATGAGTGCGTACTGCCAACTGCAAACTGACCCGCGTTAGGGATTGCAGAGGAAAGCCCACAGCCCGACGAAGGAGGAGCGAGGACTTGCAACGAAAAGCCCGACTTTTTGCGATCCTGCAAGGTTTTGAAAACCTTGTAAGTATGAGTAAAAAGGAACGCCCAAACAAAATAGATTATTAAAAGATTATAATAAACACAAACAAATGAAATTAAATATTGCGCTTTTAGCCGGAGACGGTATAGGACCAGAAGTTATAGATCAAGCTGTAAAAGTGAGTGATGCTGTTGCTGGGAAATTTGGACATGAAATTACTTGGAAACCTGCATTAACAGGTGCTGCAGCAATTGATGCTGTTGGAGAGCCTTATCCAGATGAAACTCACGAGATTTGTAAAAACTCTGATGCTGTATTATTTGGTGCTATTGGTCACCCGCGTTTTGATAACGATCCTTCTGCAAAGGTACGCCCAGAGCAAGGTCTATTGAAAATGCGTAAAGCTTTAGGTTTATTTGCTAATGTACGCCCAACGTTTACGTTTCCGTCTTTATTAGATAAATCGCCTTTAAAAAGAGAGCGTATTGAAGGTACTGATTTAGTGTTTTTACGTGAGCTTACTGGTGGTATTTACTTTGGTGAGAAGGGTAGAAGAGAAGGTGGTGAAACAGCTTTTGACAACTGCGTATACACACGTGCTGAAGTGCAACGTTTGGCTAAAAAAGGTTTTGAATTAGCTATGACACGAGGTAAAAAATTATGTTGCGTTGATAAGGCTAATGTTTTAGAAACTTCAAGATTATGGAGAGAAACGGTTCAAGCAATGGAGAAAGATTACCCAGAGGTTGAAGTTGCTTATGAGTTTGTTGATGCTGTAGCCATGCGCTTGGTACAATGGCCTAATAGCTACGATGTATTAATTACTGAAAACTTGTTTGGTGATATTTTAACAGATGAAGCGTCTGTTATTTCTGGATCTATGGGATTAATGCCATCGGCATCTTTAGGAACTGATATTGGTTTATTTGAGCCAATTCACGGATCTTACCCACAAGCAACTGGATTAAATATTGCTAACCCAATGGCAACCGTATTATCTGCTGCTATGATGTTTGAAAACTTTGGTTTACAAGCTGAAGGTAAGGCTATTAGAGACGCTGTTAATAGTGCTTTAGAAAAAGGTATTGTTACTGAAGATTTAGCCGATGGCGGAAAAGCTTACGGTACTAAAGAAGTTGGAGATTGGTTAGCTGCTAATATCTAACAGCTAGTTATTACTATATATTTAGACCTGTCAGGTTTTTGAAACCTGACAGGTCTTTTTTTATTTTAACACATTAAAAAGGTTTTAAAACCTTGAGGATATATTAATTATTTTTAAAACTAGAATGACTAGGTAGCTCAAAAACCTCTAATTCAAAATAAGGTAGGGCTGCAATAAGATGATCGAAAATATCAGACATAATATATTCATAATTCGACCAACGTTTATCGCTACTAAAAGCATAAATTTCTAAAGGAATACCTTGTGTTGTTGGCGCTAATTGACGCACCATTATAGTCATGTCTTTATTTATAGCAGAATTATTATTTAAATAAACATCAATATATTTTCTGAATACACCAAGATTAGTCAGGTTTCTTCCGTTTAGCAATAGTGTTTTATCAATGTTATTTGAACTATTATAAGATGAAATTTTAGTTTGACTAGAATCTAAATACGAACTAATAAGTTGAATACTTTTAAGATTATCAACTTCTGAAGACGATAAGAATTTTACACCATCTTGTTTAATGTATAACGCTCTTTTAATACGTCTACCACCAGACGTTGTCATGCCTCTCCAGTTCTTAAACGAATCTGATATTAAAGCATATGTTGGAATGGTGGTAATGGTTTTATCGAAATTCTGAACTTTTACAGTAGCTAAAGATATTTCGATAACATCGCCATCGGCTCCATATTTTTCAAAGGTTA
Source organism: Algibacter sp. R77976 (assembly GCF_044594645.1). GTDB lineage: Bacteria > Bacteroidota > Bacteroidia > Flavobacteriales > Flavobacteriaceae > Algibacter_B. Next base: position 2,927,596 of record NZ_CP138989.1, on the reverse strand, counting down.
TCCAGTCGCCAATGCGTACCATGTCGTTTATAGACACTTGGATACTGGCCACAAAACCCATAATTGTATCTTTAAAAACTAAAATAATAACAGCAGAAATAGTACCAAGGCCTGTAACGAATGTCCAGAACGGAATACCAGTAATAATAGCTATGGCCGACATAAAACCAGCTAACCAAGCAAAAATCATAAATACTTGTATATAGCTAGATATAGGCTTGTCTTTAAAACGAGGAAGTGTTTTTAAGTAATCTTTAAGCGTATTTAGTAAACTTCTAACCACCCAAAGCGTAAGCACAATAGCAAAAACAATAAGCCCTTTTTCTATAATGTTTTCAAAATTATAAAAATCTGTAAAGACATCAGGAACAAACTCTATAGCGATAAGCAACGGAATGATGTGTGCAACATTTCTAGGTACTTTGTTGGCTACTAATAAGTTATCAAAATTAGTTTTAGTTCGTTCGGCAAATTGAGAAAACGCACCAATTAATAGCTTTCTGATGATTAAATCTACAATAACAATAACAATCAGTAAACCAATTAGTAATATAAGCATGTTAAGATATTCGGCAGTTTGTTCCGAAATCCCAGATTCTATTAGTTTATTTAAAACCCAATGTTTTATGCTTGATGTATTTTCAGAAATGGTTTCATCAATATTTTCGACTTGAATCATTTCGCTAGATTTAAATATTTTCTATCTATATAAAAGGTTCCAAAAGGAATGATTGATGCTAAAAGTACTATGGCAAGCTGTTTGTTAGTCCAAGAAAACTGTTTTTTAAATAGTATTGCAAGTGCCACATAAGCCACAAATAATATACCATGCGGCATACCTAGCATTTTAACGTATTGTGGATCGTTTAATAAGTATTTTATTGGTGTTGCTATAAACAATAAGAGGATATATGAAATACCTTCTAAAAGCGCTACAATTCTAAATATATTTAATGATGAAAACATACAGATTTATTTTTATGCAAAAGTACTTCACAAACCAATAACAACAGTACGATTTAAGAATTATTTATAGTACATTAAAAATGATAAGCCCATAAATAGCAAAGCGTAAAAACCTTAAAGATCCATAAAGCATAACGTTTTTAAAGGGGAATTCTATAATTCCGGCAGCAATACAGGCAATAGAAAAGGGTAGAGGCAATACTGCTCCAACCATAATTAAAAAGCCACCCCATTTTTTAGAGTTTTTAAGTTGCTTTTCCATTTTAGTTTCTAAATAGTTGTGAACAGCTGGCATTTTTGTAATAGAGCGCCCCATCCAATAGGATAATAATCCGCCTCCATAAGATAAAACTGCTAAAATGCCTAAATAAAACCAAGGACTATACATTTTACCCGCCCAAGCTATAAATATTTCTGGAGGAATAAGTCCCATAAGTGCTTCAGACACAAAAAAGAAACTTAACACTCCATAAGCCGGAAGTATTTCTGTTAAATGAATTAACCCTTCATTAATGTTAAAGAAATGATTTACAGTATATATAGCTATAACTATTGCAATAATATAAGGCAAAGCTTTTTTTACAGCTTGCCAAACAAATGTGTAGAAACCAGTATAATTATAATACTGATGTAACAATTGAAGTCGCGATTTTTCTTTAGCTTTTTTTTGCTCAGGTTTCATGTTCAATAAAAATGGGTATTGCAAATATAAGATTAGAATTTATCTTGATAAAATTAAGTTATACAATTAGCCAAAGTTTAACAGTCATTTGGGTTAAAGAGATGGTTTTATAAGATATATCGAATTTAAAACAACAAAACAATACACTTTTTTAAGAGCTTTTATTTATTGAAATTCTGAAAAACTGGTCGTCAAAGCGCTTTTCTAAAGGTATTACGTTGTGCTTATATCTAAATAATTCTAATTCGTGAACACTATTAAAACCACCTGCAGTATAGATTTGTTTGGCGTGATCATAATATTGAGTAACAGGAAATATATTTTTATAAACAACTATTTTTTCGCTTTTTAGTTGAATATCAACTTGAGTAAAAACAATAATTGAAATGTTAGGATTATGCTTGTAATCTTCAATAGCCTTGTTGCAAATTTTAAGCACATCAGCGGTTCCTCCAGAATGTACTACCATTATATAATCAGAATTAATGAATGGTATAGAAATTACACCTTTAGGTTTTAAATGAAGGTGTAAAACGTTTTTAGAATGCGCCACTATCCAATCTAAATGCGTTTCATACAATTGTTCTAAAACCATGGTTTTTGAAAAAATGACCGATGGTGTTTCATTATTCATAGCTTTTAAATAGGTTTCCCATTTTAAAATTCTAGAAATATAAATGTAGTTAAGCTCTGTAAATACTTTATAAACAGGTAGTAATTCACCTTTTAAGCCTAACGGAAAGGCATCTATATAAAATGAAGACACACTATACTTATTTAGCACTTGTGCAATTTGTTTGGTCCAATTGTTTGGTGTTTCAGACCATGAAAGCTTGATAAATTGATAGTCTTTAAAGTAATTAGTAAAGCTTGAAGGTGTTATAATTTTTATAGCTTCCTTTGGGATGCTAAGTGTTTTTATAAGCTTATCTATTCGTGTTAAATGCCCTAAACCGCCACCTTGAACATAGAAAATATGCATTAATAACCTTTTGCTTTCAATTCTTTAATTAAAATTTGTTTTTGACTTGCAGATATTTCTGGGATACTATTAACCAAAAGACTAGGCGAGTAGCTCGTATTAAAAAACTCAGGTTGCCCATCATTTACAGAAGCAACAGATTGTTGTTTAGATTCTAAATTATAAGAAGTTCGTGCAATAGTAGCATCATTTTTAACCAATTTAGCTTTGTTAGCCTCTGTCAACTTGATTTCATAAGGATTCATGTTTTCGTCATTATCACTTATTTTTATCTTATCGTCATAAAGTTTTATTTTCCATAATAAAGTTGAAGACGCGGTTCTTAATTTAAAACCATCTGGTTTGTATTTAATTTCATAAACGACATTATTACTACCATCAAAATATTTTTTCTTATCAGATTTTGTCATTTTAGACGTAAAACTATCTGCGTTTTCATTGCTAATTACAGTAGTTTCAGATGTAGAATTGTTTTTATTTTTCGAGTTGCAGGATACTAATATGCCTAAAAATAATATGCATATTAAAGTTAAAGTGATTTTAGATCTCATAATTAGTTGTTGTTATGGTATTAAATATATCAATATAATTTTTAATTTCTTGTTGAGTTGTGAAAGCTAATTTGATGGTTTGTTTTAAGTTGTTACTTTTTTCTTGAAGTATTGTTTTAGTAGAATTATCAAAATCTGCTAAAGCTTGAAGCAACTTGTTTTCTGACAAAACATCAAATAAAAAGGCATTGTCATGATTTAGTATATCAGGAATTCCACCGGCTTTTGATGCTATTACAGGAATATTCAGAGCTGCTGCTTCAAAAATAACGTTTGGCATGCCATCATAAATAGAAGGGATTGCAACTGCATCGCAAAGTAAATAATTAGCCATGAGTTCTGTTTTTGAAGTTGGTTGTATTTTTGAATACGACCAATTTGACGCTATAAACTGTGCTTCAATGTGTGGCTCTATTTCGCCAACTATACGTAAATGTACAGTTTTTAAGAGTTGTGATTTTTTAAGTGTTTCCATAAAAAAATCAATCCCTTTTTTGCTTTTTAAAAAGCCTATTAATCCAATAATTTTAGTGTTTTTGGTTAATTGTAATCCCGATTTTATTTGGCTTGCTAATGTTCGGTCTGAATTCAGAACATTCCATTGTTCAAAATCAATACTGTTGGGCGTAAAATAAACGTTGTTATTAAGCTTCATACGTTTTATACGTTCTTCTTTTTCGGAAGAAACACATGCAATTGCAGTAGCATTAGAAATGGTATATAATAAATCTTGCTTTTTTTGAGAAAATATAGCATTATCAAAATCATTTCCTCTAAAACAAATCAGGACTGGTTTTTGTAGCCAATTTGCCATAAGTGTGATGCCTTTTAAGCATAAATGACTTCCAAACGCAGTAAATACTGTGCTTACCTTTATAACTGAATGGTCTTTAATAAAAGCCCATAGCATATTAAGTGTATACGAGCTATCTTCAAAAATGGGCACAGAAGTGTATGAGCCATTTTCATGACTTTCGGTTTTAAACGCTGGGAATTTGTTTGTGAAATGAAAAACATCAACAGTATAGTGCTGTCTTAAATTAGAAACAATACGATCGCAGCTTCTAGACATGCCACCTTTGTTTGGAGGATAATTTTCTGTAAACCAAATAATTCTCATATTTCAGTTTTAACTATAGAAAAAAGTATCATCGTTGCTGGATATTATAGTGCCTTGACTATCAGTTTCACTTAAACTTTTCATGTCGCCTTCAGTCCATTGGCCATTGGCACCGCCGCCACCAAAACCACCACCACCAAAACCGCCACCAAAACCAGCATCAGAGGAATTATCGCTTGAAGTATTTGATGAATACGATGTCGTGTTCGTGTCGCTTATAAAAGTATCACTATCTTTATATGGTTGCTCTTCTGTAGAATAAAGAAACAGTTCCCAAAAACAATCTTCACAATATTGCTTAGAATCCAATTGATGCGTATGTGTTTCGCAAACCTCTTTTTTGCAGTTAGAGCAACTATTTTCCTTCGTATTTGAACAATGAATATTTAAGAATACACCCGATTTTTGTTGACAATTCATCCTGTTTTAAGATTTAAGTAATTTGGTAGTTCCACGATATTCTATCACTTTTTGCGTAATTAAATGTTGCATCATAGATGTGAAAATAGATTCCTTATGTTTTGTAGCTGTATCTAACTGAGAAGAAACATTTAGCAGTTTCTTTTTAGATTTAACCTTAACCCAGCAGAATTCACCGTTATCTTTAACTGTGACATCAAACGCTGTGTTTATATCTGATAGTTCTACTAAGTTTGGTGGTGTGATATTATAATCTGAAGTCTTAAGTTTTAATGCTAACTGATAAAAAAACTTATGTTTACGTTTCATTTTAGTCTTCGTTTTTCCGCTACTACGGCGTTTTGTCGTTATAACTCTTAATGCAATTTGATGTAGGGAAACAAGGCAGATACTACCATCATTTAGAGTGAAGTTAGCACGAAATCGTTGCATTTCAAAAGGTTTATATTTCACACCTTTTATAGGTTGTAAGCCTATTTTTAAAGGGTCTAAAGCATTTGTGTCAGCTTCAATAACACCAGCGTTAAGATTTAATCCTATAAGATTTCTATGCACATCACCTTTAATTGAAATAATAAATTTTGCTAACTCTTGAAAAGCATTTATAGGTACAAGTGCTTTTTTTTCATTTACTTTAAGAATAGTAAAAACTATTATTGAAAGTATAAAACTTATAAAAGCTAAAGGGAAAATAGTATCTGCCTCCACATTAAATATAAACATAAGTATAACTACTGCTATGGGGATTAAAAACAACAAATAGTATAAGCGAAACCAAGATTCTTTATAAGATAAAACATAGCGTTTTATAAATAGCAACCAATACTCAGAAGGCCTTTTTGCTTTAATTTGCTTAGTTGTAGCAAACTTTTTACCATCGTTTAATAGGACTTTTTCAATCATTATTTAGAAGGTTTTGATACATCGTTTTCATTTTTGCTTCTTGATATAACCAAAGATAGTTTTTTTCAATTTTGTTTTTTCCATTCTGCCCAACACGTTTTAAAACATCGGGGTTTTCTAGTAAGGTTCTCATTTTTCTTCCTAATTGTTCTGGTCGGTCTGGAGTCACTAAAAAACCTGTTTCGTTATCTGTAATTAATTCTCTAACTACAGCAATATTACTGGCTATTACTGGTGTGCCATAAGCCATAGATTCTATAATTTTTAAAGGATTGCAACCTTGTATAATATTACGATCGCAAGAGGCGAGTGGTGCTACGGTAAATAGAGCGACTTTAATATGGTTGGCTAAAGTTGGTTTGTCTTGCTCGTAAAACCAATCTATACGATGCGCTATATCCATACTTTCAGCAAGTGTTTTATAGATTTCTGTTCTTTTTTCAGGAATTGAAGTACAGATTCTTAATCTTAAATTTAAATCTAATAGTTCTTTAAACCCTTTAAATAGCGTTTTAATGCCTTGCCATTTTTGCATAGCTCCAAAATATAATATGTAAGGTAAGGCGCTAACTGATTTTCCTGTCCATGGTTTGGCATCATGAATAGTTACACCGTTTGGAATGATATGAATTGTTTTTTTGTTGTTGTTAACATATTGTTTTATAAATTGTTGAGTGACTTTAGATGGTGTAATAATTTCATTGCAATTAGCAATACAAAAACGTTCAATATTATGAATTTTATCTAAAACTGAAGCACTAATATTTGGGTAGCGATTTGGTAATTCAATATGTTGAAAAGCGTTAACTTCAAAAACAGTTTTATAGCTTGCGTTATGTTTAAGCACAGGAAATCCGCCCCAAATATCTCTAAAATGAATCAGTTTTACTTGTTCACAAAGCGGAAGCTGAAGCACCTCTGTAACTGCCTTTTGAAATTTTTGTGTACGTTCTAAAAAATTAACTACTTTTTCTTTCCAGCGATACACATATAACTGACGCTCCTTGTCGAACTGAAATGAAGGCATATCGTCATTTCCAAGACATATTAATAAGCCCGTTTTAAACGAATTTTGTAACGCTTTAAGACAATGATCTATATGGGTAGCAGCGCCTTTTTGCGACGGAAAAACATCGAAGGCAATGTAAATATAATCTGGTTTTTGATTCATTAATTTATTTGTGAGTTAAATATAAAAATGAAATTTCAGTTTAGTTATGAATTTTGAATAAAGTAGTTAACATTATTAAATACTTCCTCTTTTACTTAGTTAAATGATAAATGTCATTTTTTCCGACCCTTAAATCAATTAGCTTTATGAAAATCAATTTTAATCCGTGAAACATGAAAGAATTTGATGAAAAGCATATTAAAAATATTGTTTTAGTTGGCGCTAATCAATGTGGAAAAACAACATTATCTGAAACCATGTTGTTTGAGGCGGGCTTAATAAATAGAAGGGGCACAGTAGAAAATCATAATACGGTATCAGACTACCGTGATATTGAACATGAAAGAAACGCATCTATATTCGCCACTCCGTTACATACCGAGTGGCGTAATTATAAAATAAACATTATAGATACGCCAGGTTTAGATGATTTTATTGGTGAAATTATTTCATCTATAAATGTAGCAGATACTATTGTAACAGTAGTTAATGGTAGACAAGGTGTAGAGGTAGGCACCGAAATTATTTGGAATTATATTGATAATTATAGAAAGGCCACTTTATTTGTTATCAATCAAATTGACCACCCCAATTTAAAGTTTGAAGATAGTTTTAAAAGCATAAATGAGTTAGTAGGTAACCATGCCGTAAAAATGCAATTCCCTGTAAAAATAGATGGTGCCCAAGGCATTATTGATGTTTTAAAGATGAAACTTTATAAGTTTAAACCAGAAGGAGGGAAGCCAGAAAAATTAAATATCCCAGATGATTATATAGAACTAGCAAACAAACTTCATAATGAGCTGGTTGAAAAAGCTGCTGAAAACGATGATACGCTATTAGAATTATTTTTTGAAAAAGGAACGCTTAATGAAGACGAAATGCGACAAGGTATTAAAGCGGGCATGTTAAATCATGAATTGTTTCCTGTGTTTTGTTTTTCGGCTTTAAATGATATGGGAACAGGCAGATTAATGGGCTTTATTGATAATGTGGCTCCTTCAGCTTCAGAATTAAATGAAGAGCAAACTGTGGAAGGGGAAACCTTAAATCGATCTGCTGATGCTCCAACGTCGCTATTTGTTTTTAAAACCATTCATCAGCCTAATTTAGGACAGATTACATTTTTTAAAGTGAAATCTGGAGAAGTTAAGGTTAACGATAAGTTGGTGAACCCGAGAAATAATGAAACCGAAACCATTAATCAACTTTTTATTATGGATGGCAAAAAGCGCCATGCCGTAAATAAATTAACCGTAGGCGATATTGGAGCCACTCTAAAATTAAAGTTTACAGATACTAATGATACGCTACGAGATGTAAATAGTAAAACCACGATTAAACCTATTAATTTCCCGAAGCCAAGAATTAAAAAAAGTGTTTTTGCAGTTGAAAAAAAGGATGAGGAAAAATTAATTGATGCACTTAAAAAAATTCATAGTCAAGATTTATCAGCGGTTTTAGAATATTCAAAAGAATCGAAACAAGAATTATTAGGCTGCCAAGGTGAATTACATTTAGCAACCATCGACTGGACATTAAAACATGTTTATGGCATTGACGCTAAATTTGACAAGCCTAAAATAACATATAGAGAAACCATTCAGCGTTCATCTCAAGCCAACTATAAACACAAAAAACAATCTGGTGGCTCTGGGCAATTTGGAGAAGTACACATGAAAATTGAACCCTGGTTTAAAGACATGCCAGAACCAGAAGGATTTAACTTAAGAGGTAAAGAAGATGTTGATTTGCCTTGGGGCGGTAAGCTGGTATTTTATAATTGCATTGTTGGCGGTGTTATAGATCAGCGGTATTTACAGTCTGTTATGAAAGGTGTTTTGGAGGTTATGGAAGATGGTCCATTAACAGGATCGTTTATTAGAGATATTCGCGTTATGGTTTACGATGGTAAAATGCACGCCGTAGATTCTAACGATATTTCTTTTAAAATAGCGGGTGCCCATGCATTTAAAGCGGCGTTTTTAAACGCTAATCCTAAATTATTAGAACCAACTAACGAGTTAATTGTAAAAGTTCCAGAAGATATGATTGGTAGTGTGATGACCGATTTACAATCTAGACGCTCCATTATACAAGGTATAGAAAGCCAAAATAATTATCAGATTTTAAAAGCGATTACGCCTGCGGCAGAATTATATGGGTATTCGACAGATTTACGCTCATTAACGCAAGGTAGAGCAACGTTTAGTAACACATTCTCATCATACCAACCTGTACCAGAAAATGTACAGAAAAAATTAGTAAAACAATTAGAATTAGTAGAAGTATAATATATAAAATAAATAATATGCAGACTAACACGAAAGTATCCTATTTAAGCGATTTAAAGTTCAATTTAGAAACTTGGAGAAGAGAATTACGTTTTCATTTTAATGAAATGGATACGTTTGAAGAAAAACTTGAAGAAATAGCATGCAGAGAGTTTGGAAAGCGGGCAACCATTCCTTTAGAAAATTTCCAAAATAGAATTATGATTGAAAAAGCAGCCATATCTAAATTGATGCATCGTTGTAAAAATAAAATGAACACTATAAATACAGCAGATTATAACGAAAATATAGATGGTCGATTAAGTGCAGAACAACATACTATAAAAGAAGATATGCGTACGTATATTAAAATGCATTATGAGTTAAAAGAGGAGATGATGACCTATTTTCTAGAATGGCTTTAAGACTTGATATATAGCATCATATAAAAGCCAATTTATCATTACGTTTATATAATTTAATACCAAGAAAACATGAAAATCAGCAAATTATTTTTAGTATTATTAGTAAGTGTTTTTACATTTAACTCAGGGTATACACAAGATAAAGAAGCGTTTAAAGAGATTATTTGGCATATTAAAGCCTTTAAACCTCAAGTAAAATTGTTAAACATAAAAGCTATTGATAAGAAAGGGGATATTTATGATGTTAAGGCAATTCAGGATTCAGATCAAACTAATTTATTAAGCGTTAAAGCCTTTGTGAAAGGAAAAAGGCTTCCAGTAAAAATGCTGTTTAGCGATGATGATATTTACTATCCAGTTAAAGCCATTGGTGAAGACGGAACCATTTATGATATAAAAGCGTTTACCGAAGATGGAAAAGTACTTCCAGTTAAAGGGGTAAGCAAATCGGGAAATATTATTCATATAAGAGCTATTTACGAAGACAAAATATTTTATAATGTTATTGCTGTTTCTCCACAAGGTGAAACCAATACTGTTAAAGGTATTAAATTAAAAGAAGGAGATTTAGAATGTGAAGTGAATGGTGTTGAAATCTTTGCTCATATAAAATCTTTAAAACATTCCATTTAATTTTCTTAATATTATACTAAGTGGGTTTTTATCCATTTAGTATAATATTTAGTTTTACTCGGAATGAATAATTATTTTCATAATGCAATTGAAAATAGAGTGCTTGATTAAATGTTCTATTTTACATACTATTATAAAGAATGGATTAATTATCCATTTTTATAATACAATCGAAAGTAGTGTACTTGATTAATATTCTATTTTACATAATATAAATTATAATACAAATGCACTCATTTGATAGTTATAATGATATTATGTAAAATATCCCAGAATGTGCTGTTTTCATAAGAAATCTCTGAACTTGGGTCATTAAACATTAGTAATGTACTTCTCGTATAATTTAAGTATTCTGTACAATTGTTCAAGTTTTTTTAAATAAGTGATTCTCATGAAACTTCTCGTTTACAAATTTGTATTATAATTTGCCGTTATGTAAAATTGCCGCTGCCAATCGCTCGATTGCTTTTTAAAAATTTAAATGTTTCAATAACATTTATTTTTAAACACAATTTACCGCCGCTTGCCAACGCCAAAATAAAAGCTAACCTTTTTGCTCTTATTAAAAATCGCGTATTCGATAAAATGTACGTAATAAAAAATTTTAGACGATTCTCGTAAGCTTGTCACAAGAGCATAAATTTTATGAAATCGACTTTTTAGGAGATTCACGAACACATTTGAAGTTTCTGCAAATAATTAAATATGTGAGTAAAAATAAAATTCTATGCACTTGTTATATGTAGAACTTCAATTAATCCTTTTTCCTTCTTTCATTATCTTTTGTCTTGAAACAAAAGAAACAAAAATTCAAGGCTGCATATAATTTTGGAAACAATTAACGGCTCATTCGCTATATTTTAGGAAACATTGGAACTCGTTTACATTGCTTTGAAATCCCTTGTATAATTGAAACTCTTAAGATACTGTATAACTAAACCCCTAAAATATGGACGCTCATTTCGCCTATTGTTTTAACCAAAATTTTATGAGGCCAAGTTTAATATCGATATTCTATTTTACATAATGTTATTATCAGGCTTTATATATTTTAAACCTGGATTATTTGATTGATTTCATTTAATCTTTCAGAATAACTTATTAAAATTCTTCATTGTTTTAGAGAATCTTAAGTTTTAGAATTTATATTTCATCCCTAATCGCACAATTTGTGTTTCATAATAGTTTTCATATAAAGCTGTGAAGCCTTCTCCATCTATTCGCTGACGCAATCCGAAGCTATTAAACAAATCGCTTGCAGACAATGTGATTTCTCCAGTCTCATTCCATATGTTCTTTTTAAGTCCAAAATCTATGGATGAACGTGCCAACTCCTCGCCTTGAGGAATATTTCGTTTTGAAAAATACAGACCTGTGATTTGTGCTTCAATATCTAAAGGCAACGTAAAAGTGCTTGACAATTTAAAATCGCCTGCTGTATTTGATGTTTTTTCTATTGTAAATGGTCTTACAAATGGAAATAATAATGTTCCTTGATAGGCATCAATACTATTTCGATAAATATTGGTGCTTGCTGTTAATTTCCAGTTTTCGGTAAGGTCTTGACTGAATAATAATTCAATTCCTGTATTAGTGCTTTCGCCAGTGTTTTGATAAATTTTATTCACAATATCGTAATCTGGATTACTGTTATCTATACTTAAAATACGTTGATATGCACCTTTAATCTGTCTATGATACACAGCAGAAAACAATGAACCTGAATCCCAGTTATATCGATGGGCAACTTCTACACTATTAGTAAATTGTGGGCGCAAATAAGGGTTTCCAACTTTCAGCAACTCTGGGTCGTCGTACTTTGGGAACACTCGCAATTCTGGTTCGCCTGGTCTATCGACACGACGGTTGTAGAATAATGATAATTTGTTTTTATCATTCAATTTATAAGTAAATCGTACGCTTGGAAATAGCTCAAAATAATCATATTTATCATTACTTGGGTAGTAGGCATTTTGTGGATCCAGTTCATAAGAAACATCAGTTTGTTCTGCTCGCAAACCAGCTTCGACATCAAAACGTTCTTTTTCTAAAAGGTAGTTTCCGTAGAATGCATAGAGGTTTTCTTTCCATTTTGAAAAATCGCCTAAATCTGGATAAATAATAGATTGATTTCCTCGATTTATCCTGTAATCCACAGGTAAATTCCTAAACCTAACTTTTGCACCAGCTTCAATTTTACCACTACTCAATGCACGCGCATAATCTGTGGATAGACTAGTAGTATGCTCAATAGCTCTAATGTTGGTCATATCTCGTCCGATACGAACCGCAGAACTATCATTTAAAAAGTAGCTTTCATCTTCTAAACCTCTTGTGTATTGTGCATTTGAAGATAACGAATGTCCTGCTTGTGGAAAATTATGTTTGTAATTGGCAGTAACGTTGATATAACTAGTAACTTCTTCTTCTTTCCAAGTATAAAGGCGATTTCGCACATTATTATCGAGATTGATAAAAGCGACTTGTGAGGTGTCAATATGTTTTTCCCTATCGAACATTCCTGAAAAGGTAATCGCATCATTATCACTTAACTCCCAATCAACTCCACCTGTGATGATTGAACGGAACTGTCTTCTATTTTCTGGCACTTGCGATATGATATTGCGACCATCATCATAGTTTCTAGTTGTGAATTCATTGTTTGGTAAAGCTTTTTGGATGATGAATTCGGATTGCAAAAAATAATTGAGGTTTTTGGTTCTGTAATTCAAATTTAAACTAGGAATTAGTTTTGGGTTTACCGAATAGCTACCTAAATCTGTTGGTGTATCTTCTTTTCTTTTAGATAATGCGCCTAATCCAAAAGATAAGCCTACATTACCATTGAGTCCGGTTTGTTTTTCCTTTTTGTAAATGATATTTACAATACCTGCAAAACCGTTAGCGTCGTATTTTGCAGATGGATTGTTTATGATTTCAATACGTTCTATGTTAGATGCAGGAATATTACCCAATCCTTTTTGATTCCCGAAACCAGTCAAACTAGATTGTTTGCCATCGATTAAAACGACCACTTTATCACTACCACGCAAGACCACTTTTCCTTCTTGGTCAAAAGCAACACCTGGCATTGTTTTCATAGCGTCAAGTACAGAACCACCAGATTGCGCCACGTTATCTGCTAAACTAAAGGTTTTTTTATCGAGTGCTGAATTAACAGTTGCTCGTTTTGCTTCAATCATTACTTCATCTAAAGCTTCAGCAGATGGTTTTAGTTCTATTTTTCCTAAGTCAAAGATTGGGTTTAATCCACCAGATACTATTTTACGTTGTACGGTTTCAAATCCTAAATAAGTGATATTTACAATATATTTTCCTGTTGCTAAATCTTTAATTTCAAAACGTCCAAAATCATCGGTAATCGTTCCTGTTACGATTTCATTTGTAGTTTCATCATTTACTGCTACCGTAACAAAAGGTAATGTTTCTTTTGTTTCTTGGTCGATAATCTGACCAGTAATGGTAATGGTTTCTTGTGCTTGCGCAAAGGTTATTACAACTAGTAGAATTACGGTAAGGGTAATTTTCATTTTATAAGTTTTCAATTTAAAAAAAACAAAATTATCTTTTATTATTAAGATAAACTATAGTATATGTACTTTAAGTGTTAAAGATGAAAATAAAATTATTTTAAAAAATCTAAATTTAATCCAAAGTTAAAAGCAATACTAATATTCATTTTTCCTTAATTAATAAAAAAACAGTTAGTTGTAGGATTTAGTAATTAACCTTTGTAATTAAAAGCCCATTCCACACACATTATACTTCCCTCCTACGTCGTCGCATAAAAAGTGTTCCATTAACATTGTAGAAGAAACTTTTTAGAATAAATTTTTTCAAGAAACTGTAGTAATAACTTTCGCTTTTTACCAAAGCTCAAGTTACATAACGCAGAACATTATAATTCAGAAAAAGAATTATAATCCGACATTATATAAAATGTCTTTGTAACATAAAAACTATGAGTGTTATTGTAATATTGAAAAGAAAAATAAGCAAACCCTTTTTAAGACTCTAAAATTACTAGGCACCGCAATTAATCTTTTTTTTGCTTTGCTAATTCAAATTCTTTTGTTCGCTTTATTTGTTCTTCAAGATTCCATTCAAAATTAAATCTATTCTTAAGGAATACAGCGATTGAATCGAGTCCAATTGCAGTTCTTCTCTTATCAATATTTACGGGATCAAAAACTGGCCAAAGGTTAAAGCTTTTTGTTTCTGGGTAGTATTTCATTTGTCCACCATAGATTTGTAAATCACCTTGTTCAGTAGCAATTCTGTCTTCTGCTCTTACCAAGAATCGCGGTTCTAACTTCTTATCCATAACGGCTTGCCTCATCATTGGAAGATAGTGTATACGAACCTCATTATCTGAGTGTTGAATAACATTACAAAGTGTCCAATTGCCTTGTTCTCCAGCCATTTCTTTTGTTGGCCAACCATATTTATTAAGAATAGTTTTTACTTTTTCTTCATTAATTACGTGGTTCTTATCAATAATTAATTGTTGTTCTTTAACTAACTCGTCGTCTACACCATATATATTCATTAATGAATCTCTTAAACTAATTGGCGTTTGTTCTGTTTGCCATATCGTGTCTAAAACAGGAATAAGGTTTTCTTGTTTTAGATTAGCCGTTTTGGCATTTTTGGTCTCACTCTTGTTTATACAAGAGACTGTTAATAGGAAACTAAATATAATTATCAACCTCATCTTATTTCTAAATTTAATATGTTATTTATGTTATTATTAAAATTAAAGCCGAATTATGCAACAAAAAATCTTTTGCATCATAGATATACTATAAATATAAACTTTCATTGCATAATTCGGGTTAATGCTTACAACCAGCTAAACCCTAAACCTATATTAAAGGTTACTGCATCTCTATGGGCATCTCCTTCCAAATATACACGACCGAGAACTAACTTAGACTGTAAGTTAAGCGCAAAGTTTTTCTTTTTGTAAATTTCGTAACCTGTACTTGCCATAACGGCACAACCAAAGTTCCAATCGTCGTTTACATCGTTTTTAATATCGTATAATGCTGGAGAATCTATTGCTAAACCAATTCCACCATGAATCCACCAACGGTCTTTTACCCAATATTGTAGCGATGGAATGAAACCTCCAAAATGCCTGTCGTTATCCTGAAATTCGTATATATTTCCTGGCATAGAGACAGTAATGGCGAGTCTTTCATTTAACATGTAGCCAAACTTTAATTCTGGAAAGGTAAATGCGCCTTGAGATGTATCGAAGGTTTGAATACCTGCACTATCTTCTAAACTGATTATACCTCCACCTACTGAAAATTCAAAGATAAAGCCATCTCGTGGTGTTATAATTTCTGGATTTGTGTTTTGTGCGTATGTTATACTAGATAATAATGCAAAGGCTACACAAGCCATTCTTAATAAAATTTGTTTTTTGATTGTTTTCATAATTGTTCGTTTTTTGATTGTTTTAATTGATGTTTACTATTTTATTACATTTTATGCTACAAATATCTTTCTACTTGCAATAAATAGTAAACACGAATTACCGAACTGTTAAATAGTATGGATGAATTGATTTAGATCTTTCAATCTTGATTATGTAGAATATTGTTATTGGATGTGTACCTCGAGCTATTATGTGGTTTGCTGCGCAACATTTATTGTAAAGTAAATCAATATATAAACCACTCAAAGTATTAAATCCCTAAATTTGCAAGCATTAATTAAACATAAAAATCTAAAAAATGAATTCCATAATACCATCCATACCTGTTTTAGATTTAGATGGCCTTGCTGTAGATTTAATGGCAGCTTATAAGAATAAAATTTTGCTACTTATTATTTATAATAACGATTGCCTAGGTTGTACAGGGCGTGCCATTCCATTGGCTTATGAGTTTCAGCAGCAATATCCATCCGTTCAAGTTGTAGGTATTCATGCTAATTTTGTGAATAGAGAAGGAACAAAAGCAAATATTAAAAGTATTTTTACTAGTGGTGAAAGCCCGTTTCCTATATATATTGACGAGCATCATAAGGTTTTTGACCAATTTAACTCAGAAGGCACACCGCAATGGTTACTAATTTCAGAACAAGGCGAACTGTTTCGTTCAATTTTTGGATCGCAAGAAAATGCGCAGAACCGCTTGTTTTATGCGCTTGAAAGTCTTGTAAAACATGATAACTAAATTCTTTAACCGATTTTGGTAAAACGTTAATTCCGTTAATTAAATCTATTGCAGATTGGGGTATTTATGTTGTTGAGGAAAAAGGCGGCGTTGTGGTTTAATCTTTATTAGTTTTTATTTTGTCATTCTGCGCACGTTCTACTGCACCCCAAAACGCAGAATAAATTCCACGCTGTTGCATTTGCATTCTGTATTTAATTAAGCAATTTATATAATAGAAATAATTTACCATTATGTAAGTTATGTCATGTTATTTAATATAAAGAATAACTATATTCCCGCATGCGTATTTTTTTTAAAAAGATGAACCTTTAATAATGTCAAAAAAGAAGAAATTCGGAACCTTTGCAGGTGTCTTTACACCCTCCGTTTTAACCATTCTTGGAGTTATTATGTATATGCGTTTAGGCTGGGTTGTTGGTAATGCGGGCTTAATAGGAGCCATTGTTATCATTGTTATTGCACATGTTATTGCGGTTACAACAGGTTTAAGTGTATCGTCTGTTGCAACAGATAAAAAAATAGGCGCTGGTGGTATTTATTATGTATTGTCCCGAAGCATGGGCGTTCCTATTGGCGGTTCCATAGGTATAGCATTATTTGTAGGTACCGCGTTTTCTATCGCTTTATATTTAATTGGTTTTGCCGAAAGTTTTAATGCCTATTTTGGATTTGGAATCACCATTAACGATTTAAGATTAACAGGTACTATTGCGCTTTTAGCATTAACCACATTGGCGCTTATAAGCACATCGGTGGCGCTAAAAACACAGTTTATTATTTTGGCAGCCATAATCATTTCGTTGCTGTCTATATTTTTAGGGTCTACAGAATTTGCGCCAACCACAGTACATTTATTTTCATCAGAAAACGCGGTGCCTTTAGAAGTGGTTTTCGCTGTGTTTTTCCCAGCAGTTACTGGTTTTACTGCCGGAATTGCCATGAGTGGCGATTTAGAAAACCCACAACGCTCCATTCCGCGTGGTACCTTATTAGCTATAGGCGTTGGTCTTTTAGTTTACGTGGCATTGGCAATTTTTATGGCCTATACTGTAGATTCAGAAGTACTAAAAACAGATTATAATATCTTAATGAAAATGGCACTCTTTGCCCCTGCTGTAGTCGCCGGAATTTGGGGCGCCACACTATCTTCCGCTTTAGGTGGTATTCTAGGTGGCCCTAGAATTTTACAGGCCATGTCTGTAGATAAAATAACCCCAAAACTATTCAGTAAGGGCAAAGGCGCCAATAACGAACCCGTTAATGCGCTATTTCTTGCTTTTGTTATTGCCGAAGTTGGTATTCTTATTGGTGAGTTAGACATTATTGCCCGTGTTGTTTCCATGTTTTATTTAACAGCCTATGGCTTTATAAACATTTCCTTTTTTCTCGAAAGCTGGGCAAATCCAGACTTCCAGCCTACTTTTAAAGTAAAACGATGGATTGGTTTAATAGGGTTTATTGCCTGTTTCTCGGTGATGTTTAAATTAGATACCATGGCCATGATAGCGGCATTGGCCGTAATTAGCGCCATGTATTTTGGCTTGCAACGCAAAGAAGTAAAATTACAGTCTAACGATGTTTGGAAAAGCGTTTGGGAAAATGTAGTTAATAAAGGCCTAAAAAAAATAGATGCTCAAGAAGAAAAAGAAAACTCTAATTGGAACCCTAATATTATTCTTTTTAGTGGCAGAAGCGAGCACCAATCGTATTTGCTAGAGCTATGCAAAACCGTTTCTGGGCGCACAGGCGTGGTCACAAATTTCAAGCTCATTTTAGATAAAGAAAACAGCGAGCCACCTTTAAAAAAGACCGATCAGGTGGTTAGAGATAACATGTTTCAAGACCTTGGTATTTTTGCAAGACAAATAAAAGTCGATAATATATATAATGGCATAACCAATATTGCCTCAACCTTTGGGTTTTCTGGTGTAGAACCTAATACCATTATGATGGGTTGGCCTAAAGGCTTAGAAGACTCTAGCGAATATTCTAAAATGACGCAAACCCTATTGCATCTAGATTATAACCTATTGTATTTAGATTTCGATAGAAAATCAAAATTCGGAAATCATAAAACGGTCGATTTATGGTGGCGCGAAACCGATAGTAAAAATGCCGAAATGATGCTTAATATTGCGCGTTTCATCATTGCTTCTCCAAAATGGAATGGCACAAATATTAGAGTATTATTTGTCAATAACAACAATGTAGATATTTCTATAATAGAATCTAAAATCTCAAAACTTGTTAAAGATTTACGCGTTAATGTCGAAATTAAAATTATCAATAATGCTGTAGAACAAAAAACGTTTTATTTTATTATCGAAGAAGAATCAAAAACTACAGATCTTACCATTGTTGGTATCCCAGATTATAACATCGAAAAACAAGCTGAATTTGTTCTAAAAACAAATAATTTATTCGAATCTATCGGGTCTACGCTTTTAGTCAAAGCAGCACATAACTTTAACGAGCTAGATTTAGATTTACTCGATTAAGGGGTAAAACATAGGTGTTTACTTTTTTATTTGGGCGTTACGCCTCCTAAGGTCGTCGTCGGGCTTTCCGTTACAAGTCCTCGCACTTCCTTCGTCAGGCTGTGGGCTTTCCTCTATAATCCCTAACGCGGGTGTCATTGTTGGCATGGTGCTTTTAACGTTCAGCTTGGTTTTCCTATGTTTCTAATTTAATTCCAAAGTGAGCGTTGGCAAATCATAATTCATTTAAGATAAAATCATACATAAATTGAGCACTTGTAAAAGCCGCATATTTTTGAAAATTATCTGCTTTTTCCTTATCTCCAAAATCACAAACTGATTTAATAGCCATTGCCTTGGGTTTTGGGTTAAATCCATTGTTTGCACTATAAAATACTCCAAATATTTCCATTTCTAAGCCAATCAATTTTCGTTGGTGGTCTTTTAAGCTTATTAACTCATCCTCATTCTGAATTACATAAGGAACAGAAACAACAGGACCAATCTTAACCTTTAAATCTGTTGATGGTTTATTGCCTTGCCATTTTTCTTTTAGTTCAAAGAAATATCTTGATTTAGATTCATAGGTTCGTACTTTTTCTTTCAAATCAGAATCTAAAGATAAAGGTGTTGGGTTTGGACTAAAACCTTTATTCCCTGATTCTGTAGTTGTTATTTTACCATTTGTACCATCATAAGTTTGGTCTGCAACTAAGATATCACCAAAGTTAACTTCATCTTTTACTCCTGCAGCAATACCAGGCATGAATAAATATCTAGGTCTAAAATTATGTATAATTTTCATACATAATGTTGAAGATGCAACCATCCCCATTTGAGGTGAAGATGTTGCAATAACTCTAAACGTTTTAGTTTCATTTTTAAATATTCCTCGATAATATAAGGTAGCATCGTTACCATACTTAAATTCTTCCCAATTACCATCTAATTTAAGCACCTGTTTTAGTTCGGGATCTTGAAGAGCAGTTAGGATTGCAATATCATAATCGTAATCAAGGTTTTCTCGTTGAAGAAACTCTGTTCTTACTTTTATTAAATGGAACAATAAATTCTTAAGTTTTTCTTGCCAGTCAATTTCTTCTGCCTTATAATCAATTAACTGCCATAATCTATTTTCAAAATCTTTTCTATAAGTTTCAAAATGCTCTGAGAAACCTGTTAAACCAACAATATGTGTAATTGGTTTTATTTGAGGATTTGAGTGGATATCATTTAAGAAGTTTATTCCATTCTTGGGACTAGGGTCATCATCTTCATCAACCGGTAAAACCAAATCTAAAATCATGAAATCGTATGGTTTCTTATAGATTAATCTTTTAGCTGCTTTTATATTGCAAGCAAATTCAATATTTGATTCTGGAATATCAATACTTGATGTAATAAGTTCTAAGATTTTATCCTTTTTAACGTCATTATCTTCTACTAAAATTATATTTAACATAGCTATAAGTTATCAATTTTCACCTTTAGTTCATTCTTCCATCCATCAGGTTCTTTTACATTGTAATATACGACACCTAAATAGTTTGGAAAGTTATCCTTTAATTCCGAGCTAAATTCTTCATCAACATAGTTTAAGTACATTGTTATTATTAAAACATTAGTTGTAATATCTCGACGATACATCTCGCTTAATAAGAATTTACCTGCGAATTTCTCAAAGTCCCCACCTGATTCACCTTGCACGATATCATAATTCGGTAGGCTCATATCAAGTAAGATAAGAGAATATGAATTATTTTTAATTAGTTCTCTTAATCCAGAATTATAAGATTTTCTAACTGTTAATTCAACGTTAGAATATTGTTCTTCCATATAATCACAGACTTGTTTTAATTTCTGTGGATTATCTTCTATAAATAAGACTTTCATACTAACAATATTACTTTATTTAAATTAATATCGATACAAAACTCATTATTATCATTCAAGCTAAGTGCCATATCGTTTTCTTTATGAATTAAGTCAGATTTTATAATTCTCATTGCTTTATGAAAACCAGAACCTTTTTCTCTCATAGATTTATTAAGGTCTAGAGAAAAAGAACAAATTTTCGTTCTAAGTTCATCAATATTTATTGTTGGAGCTAATGGATTTCTAAATTGCATTTTCAATAATTTATCTTGCTCCTCAATTGATACATGAAATTTAACACTTTCATTATCAAAGCCAGAATGCTTAGATGCGTTGTCCATAAATATTCTAATCAAATCAACTAAGCAAGGATAATAAGCTCCTTTGAAGGAACATTTGCAATTTATCTCTTTTACAGGTACAATAGCCTTATTGTATTCCAAACTAACATCAACAATCTTTTCAATTTGAAAGTCAGAAATATTACTTTCTGTAATTGAAAACCAGTTTGCAATCTTGATGAGTTTATTCTCAATATTTACTCTTGCCTCATTTATGTTGTTCTGCATTTGCTCAGGAATATCACCTAAAACTTTTATTAGCCCCTGCTCTAGTTCTAATAGCAAGCCATAGAACTTATCTCTAATGTCACCATTAATTTTTACTTTAATATCTGTAAGATTTTCTTCTGTTCTAGACCATAAATCTTCAAATATTGCATTTACAAATTCTTCAACATTTTCAATTTTTTGATGAACGAAATATGAAACTTGTAGTTTAAAGTCGTCAAAATTATAATCTAACCATCCTTCAGTATTTTTATCTTCAATATTTATTTGCAAACTTCTAGATAAAATCTCTTCATTAATTAAGGCATCAATGTTAGATGAGAAAGCAGATAAAATTTCTTGAAATTTAAACTTACCATCTTCATTTAGTTGTGTCGTGAATAAATTCCAATTTAAATTGTCCTTATACTTATCAATTCCTTTTTCCTTTTCTGTAATCAAATTTAATTCTTCAAATTCGGGTCTTATCTCACCCAATAAAACACCATGCCTTATTCGAGCACTTAAATATTGTTGAAGGCCATAATTGCTAAATAAAAATTTCTCCCGTAAGAAGTAAAATATATCTTTATATATATCAAATTGCGGGTCTTTCGAATATTCATTGCCATCATCTTCATCAGAGAGTTTATAGCTAAGTACCTTATCAGAATATAGGGAGAGAATAGAAATATCCTTTTCTGACTTTAATTCTCCTATCATCTTAAAGCGACGGAAGATTGAAGTAATATTTTTTAGTTCAGATTCAACTATGCCAGTTTGATTGACATATATTTTACTTTCATCAACCTCTTGGATTCCTTTTTGTATAATAAGTCGTTTTGTTAGCCTTTCAATCTCTTTACTATATTCAATTTCGTAAAGACTATCAATCTTCGCCAAATGCCTACATACATTTATTCTTTCATTATATTTATGCTTTGAACTTGTAATGAAAGGAGAGTGTTTGAAGATATCTAAAGTACAAATATCACTTAAAAAGAAGATTATTTTTTCATCCGTATTGATATCAATAATTTCAAACAATTCTGTTGGAGTAAAGCAGTCTTGAGCCAATAAATAACATTCATAAGATGTATGTACATCATAATCTTCCGAATTAGTTAGCTTGTAAAAAAGCGGCAAATTAATTGTGTGAGAAACATTCTTATATTTTGATGCTTTTATATTCTTTTTTAATCTATCAACAATAATATTTGAAACTAACAAAGGATTAACAAAATAGTTGTCAACGTACAAATCAATACATTTATCATATTGATTTAAAGCTTCCAAACAACTAAAAAGGTTCTGTAGTATCTTTTCTTTTTGGAAATTTTTAATAGAGCCATTACTTAACATCGCTTCCCAAATTGCAATAGCATCATTATACGACTCGCTTTTTTGGTAAAAAAAAGCATTAAGTATATCTTTCCTCTCTTTGGGCAAGTTTGCTTTCTCAATTGATTCTAATGTGCCTGATTCTTGCAGAGATATGTATTCTAAACTTGTTGAATTTTTAAATTCAAACGAAAGGTTGTTGCTTATACAGGAACTGTTTAAAAGTTGAATAAAAGTTGGATTAAGGAAACTTGTGTTTAAAACGCTTTGATTCATGAAAGTCCTTTTCCCTTCAGTTTCTTCCTTATAAAAATTCATTAGATAGAACGAAACAGAATAAATTGAACTGATATTAAAAGCAATTTTCCTTATCTCATTTAAACATTCAGGCATAGAATCATCTCTCAATAATATACCATAAAGAGCATTCATGATTCTATTTTGAAAAGAGTTCTCATCATTTCCAATTGGTTCAAGTGACTTATCAAGAAGAATTATCGATTTTAAATAAATTTCATAAAGCTCAATTGATAGCGGAAATTCCAAAAGGTAATTTCTTAATAAATCAATAACTTTACCGTATTCACCGTTAGTATAATAATCTAATGCCTTGATTGTATTAATATCAGTTTCTTGAATATTAAATTCAAATTCAAAGTTGGTGTCAATTAAAAGGCGAAGTTTGTCTACATTAAAGTCATCAACTTTTTTAGATAAGTAATAAATCCTACTATCCAAGAATTCTTTTTTATCTTTATTATCTTCCAGAACTGATAATTGAAGGATTCGGATAAGAGAAATATATTTGTCAATTATTGAGTGATATCCTTCAATTGCTAAGAAATCGGGAAGCAATGTTTGTTCTTCAATTTCTAAGAAATTAAGTTTGAAATTGTAATAATGTAAGTCAACCTGATTTTCTGATTCAACATATCTAAATAACAATCTTGCCAAGGATATATTGTACTGATTTACAGATAATTCCTTTTCAGCCTTAAGGCTGAAAAAATGAGAAAAACGTTTGATAAACCATTTTTTATTCTGTTCATTAATATCGTTAAGATATTTGGTGTTTTCTTTAAGACCTTTTTCTATTTCAATAAGTATGAATCGCTGCTCAATCCCCCATAAAGAAAAACAAACCTCTTGTTCAATTTCGTTTAGTATGATGTTTGCTTTTTGATAATCTCCAGTTACTAAAGCTTTTTCGTATTCAGTCTTTTTGTTTATGAAAATTTGAATTTTTTCTTCATACTTTCTAATAGTCAACAAAGTCCAATTAATCTCATTTTCAAATGTATCATTACCATTACCATATAATACTTTGGAATCACCTAATTCATTGATGGATTGAGGTAGCGAACTTCCATAAACATAATCAATTACATTTTTATTCGAATCCCCTAATTGGTCAACTATATAACAAATATCAGAATAGTCATAATTGTATTTTAGCTTATAAAAGGAAGTGAGAAACTTTTCTTCTAAGTTATATTGACTTCTGCTATAGTATGGATTTGGTGTTTGTTGCTTATTTTCAAATAAGTCGATTCTAAACTGTTTGTATAAGAATTCTCTAAAATCACTCATAATTATATAGTATCCAATATATGTTTAGGGTATGCAAAACTTACACCCTTTTGCAAATTTTGGTTTGTGTGACGGCTTGTGTGATTTACAAATGTGTGCAATGTGCGTATGCTTCTCCAATTGCCCGTTAGGGCAAAAGCGCGGAGGCAAAACAAAATCTTGTTGGAAGCACTTAATTTGGTCATTATTAATTTATTTTTATCTGTCAATTTTAGTTCCGTTTTGCCTTTTCAACCTTGCAGGAAATAAGTGGTTATATACACCTCAATTCCTATTGTTCTTTTAATCTTTAAAGCTTTAAAAGTATGTATTACTTTGAAAGTATTTTATGACATAAGTCATTAACATGAAACTTAATTCATAAACACACAATACTATAATTTATTAGGGAGAGTTTCTTACGAAAACCGTATTTGCTGTGCGTTAAATGTAGTAAAAAAAATTAATATAGTAGGATTTTATGTATGTGTAAATTTATAAAAACAGTAATAATTTACCTAACATCTTTAAGTTTAGCACAATACGATTTTAAGTTTCCATTGGCAAAATATCTATTTAAAAAACTAAAACTCCATTATAGTTGTGCCTTGCGTTAGGGATAGAAGAGGAAAGCCCGGAGTAAGGCACGAACGAGGACTTGCAACGTATAGCCCGACGACGACCATAGGAGGCGTAACGCCCAAAAAATAATTAAACTACCGTTTTAATCTTGATATGCTTTGCTATAGATTACGGGCATTTGGCCTTTCCATGTAGTTCATAACCCATTATCATGAATTAGGCTAGCCATAAAGTGAGCCACATTAAGTAAGTTGTTGTTTGTTTTCCACGATTCTGGCAACTTTTCGGGGGTTCTTGCAATGGCTTTTACCTTGTGTTTTTTTAAGGAGTAGTTGTTCTACTAATTTACTTCCTGTGGCGCCACTTGCGCCTACTACTAAAATGGTTATTTTGATTTGATTTTGATTGATTGCTATGTTTTAAAGACGCATTGCTGCTGCAATTGTTTAACCTTATGGTATAAAAAACTGCTAGTATATTTTTAGAGTCCTTTGGCTTTACGCAAGATTTTAACAACGCGTGTATGTGTTATTTCTAACAAATTCCATTGGTAGCCTTCAAAATCTGTGGTATTCATAAATTGAACAACAACGGCATCAATGTCTTTATGGTATTCTGCCATACATTGGTAACCTGGAACCAATCCGCCATGATTAAACTCGTATATGGAGCTGTAGATTTCCATTTCTTTTTTGTTGAGTAATGTGCCATCGTTTAAAGCTCTTAAGAATTTGCCAACATCTTCTGCGGTTGCTATCATGCCTTGTTCTTCGGTTTTAAAATCGTCTTCTAAACCAACATAATAACCACTCATAACATCGTCTAGGTTCACTTCACTTAGCGAACCAAAAGTATGATGCAACCCAAGTGGTGTTAAAATTTCCTCCTTGAAATATTGCTGACGGCTATACCCTACAACGTGCTCAATAATTCTTGAAAGCAACAAATAATTGGTGTTGGAGTACCCATAATCTGTATTTGGCTCAAAATTGGCTGGTAAATCGAGTGCATATTTAAGCACGTCTACGCCGGTATTTGGTTGATTTTTCCAAAAATCTGGACTATCTGTGAAATTAGGAATACCACTCTTGTGTTGCACCATCATTCGCAATGTGATTTTATCGGCATTTTCAATGCTTCCTACCAGTTCTGGAAAGTAATCGGCCAGGGTTTCATCTAAAGATAAACGCTTGGCATGGGCTAATTTGGTAATGGCAACTGCGACATATAACTTGCTTATACTTGCAATTTTGAATAAGGCTTTAGGATTGGCCGGTGTTTTAAGCTCTCGGTTATGATAACCTGCTGCATAAAAGGCTGGCGGCTTACCGGCTTCGTCTACATACACAATAACACCATCGAAACCATAACTTAACGTCTGATTTACTTGTTCTTGTACGGTATTTGGCAATGGTAAAATCCATGCTTTTACTAAAACCCAAGGTACAAACCACAAGGATATAACCGTACTAACCAGTAATACGATTCTAAAAATCTGTTTGCCTGTGCTAACTTTTTTGGTGGTACGTGCCATAAATGTATCGTGTTGGTTTTAATTTATGGGTCAAATATATTTTAGATCATACTTTAAATAAACTATTAATAACTGAATTGTAATTTATTACAGATGAATTGATTTTTTTTGAAACCCTTAAAACCCCCAATTTTTCCAATAATCCATGCCATCTTTATAATTGGTATTTCCATTGATTAATACAATATCGTTATCGCGTTTAATTTTAAATTCTAACGGCTGGTTTAAAAGGTCTCCTTTTTTCCACTTGGTAAAACATTCCACTAGGCTATTAATGTCTTCGTCTTTTGTGATGTCCATATCTAAGTCGTAGAGTTTATTAATAAGCGGCGTTATAGCTTCTGGCGTACTAGAATCGCTATGAATAAGTGGCGATAACCTAACAATATGTTCGTTAATGGATTTATGAGATGCTGTTTTTAAAAACATCATGGCCATGTAGTTGGCGGTATCTGGCGGTTGATATAATATGGTTTTAGCTTGGTTTAAAACGGTTAATTTAAAAAACTTAGCTTGTGGTTTTAAGGCTTTAAAATTCAGTTTTTTGCGTCGTTGTCTTATGGCGATTTGTTTGGACTCCCAAAATTCACCTTTTTCTTTTTTAGACATGAGTTTATTACCTGTCCCGATGGAAACGATTCTAACATTATCCAAAGATACGCCAAGCTTAAAGGCTTCTATGAGTCCAGCCAATATAGGGTTATTAAATCCGCCTAAAGCGCCATCCCACAACTCATAAAACACATTGCTATTTTTTGCTTTAAAGCGTGCAGGAAAATCGAAATACTGCACCGGTGCATTGGATGACCCATGAATGGCTTGTGTTAGTGTTACCGAATCGTAATCTTCGGAATCTACACCATGCGATTTAAAAAACTTGGCTCTATTATTTAGCGCATCATAGGTGCACACGACTAGTTTTAAAGATTCATTTTTAATAAATGCAGGAAGCTCGTGCATTTGCCTTTTGTTGACTTCTTTAAATAGGGTTTCAAAGCTTTCCTTTTTTTGTTTTGAGCTGTATTTTGGTCCAAAGGGTAAGCCTAACAACCGTAAATAATCAACTGGAAAGTAGCGATTTTTGAATGTGTTCTCACTAAAAATACGTTCTCTGGTGGCTTTATCTTGAAATAAGGTTAAGGCTTTTTCTAGTGTCCAATTTTCGGCTAAAGCAGCTAAAACAATGCTTCCACCAGAATTGGCTATAACTAAATCGAACTTTTGAAGGATTTCATGCCCACCAACATTCCCATAACGATCTTTAAGGGTTAGTAATTGAATTATGGCCCAGCTCCCACCGCCATCTAATGATAGAATTTTATACATCATGTATTTAAATAAAGCTTAAAATGAATGTCTCTAATATCACGAGTTGTATATTCAGTAAATTAAATATAAGAAAAATATTTCAACTTAATTCTACTGAACTTGAGAGATGATTTCATAAAAGTTTTACCATATTGTGAATTTAGATATAATTCTGATAGTGCTTAATTACTGATTTTATGTCACCTACCTCTATTATGATTCATTTTATATTCCATTAAAATATTAAAGTTTTCTAAATAAAGAATGAATATTCATTTTTATTTATACCTTTGTATTGTAAAACAAGATATCATGACTAAACTTCAAAAAAGTATAGATAAACGCAATGCACTTATAAAGGCAACCATAGCTTTAGTAAACAACAATGGTTTTCATGCTTCTGCTATGAGTAAAATTGCAAAAATGGCCAATGTATCACCGGCCACCATTTATCTGTATTTTGAAAATAAACAAGACTTGGTAAACCAAACCTATTTGGACGTGAAATCTAAATACACAGATTTTGTTTTTAAGACTTATAATGAGAATACATCTGTTAAAAATGGCTTTGAACTTATCTGGAGACGTATTGCAGAATTTAATATGACCGAATGTGAGTATTCCTTTTTTTTAAACCAATGTAATAATACCCCAATGATTGATGAACCTAGCAGAAAGGAAGGTATTAAGCACCTACAACCTCTACTCGACCTATGGGAACGCGGTAAGAATGATGGGACTATAAAGCCTTATTCAGACTTTATATTATATGCTTATTCTATAAACCCGCTATCATTTTTAATAATGTCTCAAAAGCAGGGCGAATTGCAATTAACCAAAGAAAATCTTGAAGAAGCTTTTTTATCAGCCTGGGACAGTATTAAACTTTAAACATGAAAAAAACAGCCATTATATTAGGTGCCACGGGTTTAACGGGTTCTATTCTTTTAGAAAAACTACTAAATGATACGCGTTATGAAACCATTAAATTGTTTTCTAGAAAAGAAGTTGAAGGACTGCCCGCAAAAGTTATTCAATTTGTTGGCGACATTCTAGACTTAGAAAAATTTAAGGCCGATTTTATAGCCGACGAAGTTTACTGTTGCATTGGTACAACAGCAAAAAAAACACCAGACAAAGTGCTTTATAAAAAAATAGATTTTGGAATTCCGGTTGCCGCTGCAAAACTTTCAAAAGCTAATGGAATACCAACGTTTATAGTCGTTTCTGCATTAGGTGCAAATGCAACTAGTACTATTTTTTATAATAAAACTAAAGGTGAAATGGAGCAGGCTGTGCTTTCAGAAAAAATAGAAAAGACACACATTTTACAACCTTCAATTATTGGAGGTAAAAGACAAGAAACTCGTATTGGTGAAAAAATAGGATTGGTTGTATTTAAACTTATTCAACCTTTTTTCTTCGGGAAATTAAAAAAGTATAGAATTACAGAAGCTGAAGATATTACACAGGCTATGATGGTTTTGGCAAATTCAACTTCAAAAGAACAGATAATAAGCTCAGAAAAAATTAAAAAATTAGCAATAAATAAAAACTAGAAAAATGGAATTATTAGATAAATTAAATTGGAGATACGCTGCAAAAGCTATGAATGGCGAAAAAGTATCTGAAGATAAAATTGAACGTATTTTGGAAGCTGCACGTTTGGCACCAACATCAAGTGGTTTACAACCTTTCGAAATATTTGTAGTTAAAAATCAAGAGATTAAAGAACAAATTAGACCCATAGCTTGGAACCAATCTGTAATTACAGACTGCTCTCACCTACTCGTTTTTGCTGCTTGGGATACTTATACAGCAGATAGGATTAATTATATGTTCGATTTAACAAACGAGATTCGAGGGTTTAAAAACGAAGGCTGGGAAAACTACCGCCAAATGTTATTAAAAATGTATCCGCAACAAGATGCAGAAGTTAACTTTAATCATGCTGCTAAACAGGCCTATATTGCATTTTCACAAGCCATAACAGCTGCTGCCTACGAAGGCGTAGATGCAACACCTTTAGAAGGTTTTGATGCCAATAAGTTAGATGAAATATTAGACTTAAGAGCGAAAGGTTTGCGTAGTGCCGTTATGTTACCTATTGGTTATAGAGATGCCGATAGCGATTGGTTGGTAAATCTTGTTAAGGTTAGAAAACCTACAGAAGATTTAGTAACAGTAATTGAGTAATTTTTACAAAACAAAACACTAAAAAAGAAAAAGAAGATGAACAATTTTGAATTTAAAAACCCAACTAAAATTATTTTTGGAAAGGGTACAATAGAGAAAATAAAAGAAGAAATTCCTGCTGATGCTAAAGTATTATTGCTTTATGGTGGAGGAAGCATTAAAAAGAATGGTATTTATAACCAAGTAAAAACGGCTTTAGATAAAGTAGATGTTATCGAGTTTGGGGGTATTCCTGCAAATCCAGAATACGCCACGTTAATGGAGGCTTTAAAAGTAATTAAAGCGGAAAATATTACGTACTTACTAGCTGTTGGTGGTGGTTCGGTAATTGATGGTACCAAATTTTTATCTTCTGCGGCATTATACGAAGGTGATGAACCATGGGATATTTTAACGAAACATATTAGAACCGAAAAAGGAATGCCTTTTGGTACCGTGTTAACATTGCCGGCAACAGGCTCTGAAATGAATTCTGGAGCTGTAATTACTCGTAAAGAAACTAAAGAAAAGCTTGCTATGGGTGGCCCTGGACTGTTCCCGCAATTTTCTATTCTAGATCCTGAAGTGGTAAAATCTATTCCGCAGCGTCAATTAGCAAATGGTTTAGCCGATGCTTTTACACATGTTTTAGAGCAATACATGACCTACTCTGTAGATGCTAAACTACAAGATCGTTTTGCTGAAAGTATTTTACAGACGTTAGTTGAAATTGCACCAAGTGTGTTGAAAGATGCGTTTGATTATAAAGCAGCTTCTAATTTTATGTGGAGTTGTACTATGGCGTTAAACGGATTAATTCAAAAAGGCGTTCCTAATGACTGGGCTGTTCATGCCATGGGTCATGAATTAACAGCTTTATACGGTATAGATCATGCCAGAACATTAGCTATTATTACTGAAAGTCATTACAAATATAATTTTGAAGCTAAAAAAGAAAAATTAGCACAATATGGCGAGCGCGTTTGGAATATTACCGAAGGAAGTATTGATGATAAAGCTTATGCTGCTATCGAAAAAACAACAGCCTTTTTTAAATCTCTAGGTATCGATACAAAGCTGTCTGATTACACAGAAGATTACGAGGGAACGGCTGAAGAAATAGCAAAACGTTTTATAGATCGAGGTTGGTTAGGTTTAGGAGAACATCAATCCTTATCACCAGAAAAGGTTGAAGATATTGTTAAAATGGCTTATTAATTTTACCTATGAAAAGTTTAAGAATAGCCGTATTACTGCTAACTGTTATTACGCTTTCAGGTTGTAAAGACACCAAAAAAGAAACACCTTCTGAAAAAGTTTCAGAAGAAAAAAATGAATTTAAAAAAGAAAAAGAAATGAATATATTATTTGTATTAACATCTCACGATAAATTAGGAGATACAGGAAAAAAAACAGGGTTTTGGGTTGAAGAATTTGCAAATCCGTATTACACGCTATTAGACAAAGGTGCAAATATTACTATTGCCACACCACAAGGAGGCGCTGCACCAATAGACCCTAGTAGTGATTCGCCAGATGCGGCAACTGAAGACACCGAACGTTTTAATAACGACGCTGAGGCAAAAGAAAAAATTGCAAATACAAACGTATTAGCAGATATGAATCCAGACGATTTTGATGCTGTGTTTTATCCTGGAGGACATGGACCATTATGGGATTTAGCAAACGATGCAACTTCTATTGCTTTAATTGAGAAATTTAATGTTCAAGAAAAGCCTATTGGTTTTGTGTGTCATGCACCTGCAGCATTAAAAAATGTTAAAGATGCTCATGGAAATCCTATTGTAAAAGACAAAAAAGTAACCGGGTTTACAAATAGCGAAGAGGCTGCTGTTGGACTTACAGATGTCGTGCCATTTTTAGTAGAAGATATGTTGAATAAAAATGGTGGAATCTACTCTAAAAAAGACGATTGGGCTGCTTATGCCATTCAAGATGGAAATTTAATTACCGGTCAAAATCCTGCTTCATCTGAAAAGGTAGCAGAATTACTATTAAAAGAAATAGAGAAATAATATCCTTCTCTAATTTTAAAAAGCTCATTAATGAAAATTAATGAGCTTTTTTTTTAATTTTTCTAAAAAATCTACGCCAATTTTAAAACGGTTCTTCCCTTTAATTGACCTTTTAACATAAGGCTTAATTTCTCACTTAATTCATCTAAAGAAATGGTAGTAGCATTCGCTTCTAAATTATCTAATTTCCATGCCTCGGCTAATTTATCCCAAACTTGTTTTCTGTATTTCATTGGGTAATTTTGAGAGTCGATTCCAATTAACGAAACACCTCTTAAAATAAATGGAAATACAGTTAATTCTAATTTAATGGAAGCTGCATTTCCGCAAGCCGTAACCACACCTAAAGGGTTCACAGATTTAATCATATTCTCTAAAATAACACCGCCAACGGTATCAATAGCGCCAGCATATATAGGTTTTAGTAAAGGTCTTTTTTGTAGTTCTTCAAAATCTTTACGTAAAACAACTTCAGAAGCACCTAAATCTAATAAATACTGCTTTTCTGCTTCTTTTCCTGTTATTGCAGCTACTGTATAACCTAGTTTATTTAAGATCATTACACTAACCGACCCTACGCCTCCTGTAGCCCCAGAAACTATAATGGTACCATCTTGAGGTTTAACAGTTTCAACGAGTCTTAATACCGACATACCTGCTGTTAAACCAGCTGTGCCAATAATCATGGCTTCTTTCATAGAAAGATTAGTAGGCAACTTTACCACCCAACTTGCAGGTACTTTAACATATTCGGCAAAACCACCATTGGTATTCATGCCTAAATCGTAGCTTGTTACAATCACTTTTTCTTCTTCAGAAAACTGATCAGAGGTCGATGAAACAATAGTTCCAACAGCATCAATTCCCGGTGTATGAGGAAATTTTCTAGTAACCCCTTTGTTGCCACTTGCCGATAAAGCATCTTTGTAGTTTAAAGAGCTGTAATGTACTTTTATGAGTACTTCCCCTTCTTCTAGGGTTTCAAACGGTAGTTCTTGTATACTAGAAATAAATTTTTCGTCTTTTTCTTCAACTCTAAAAGCTTTGTAAGTTGTTTTATTATTTATCATCTTTAATGTCTGTTTTTTTTGTTAATTTAGTATCAAATTTCGACAAAAAAAATAGTGTATACAAGAGCTTACAAATAATGCACAAACGAACATTTTGTATGGTTTTGTGCAGCTATTAGCTTTATAAAGAAAAAAAAATGAAAAAAAGTTATTGTCCGATAGATACTTTTATTAATGTGATTAAAGGAAAGCGAAAAAGCACTATTATTTTGCATCTTTCACAAGGAAATAAAAGATATAATGAATTGGTAAAACTCATACCAGATATTAGCGAACGCATGATGACAAAACAGTTAAAAGAACTTGTTGCCGATAATTTAATAAATAGAGAAGTTTTTCCTGAAGTTCCGCCTAGAGTTGAATATAGCCTCACAGATTTGGGCCGAGATATTCATCCACATTTAAAAGGCATGTTTAGAGGTGGTATTCTATTTGAAAAAATGATTGACGCTAAAGAAAATTAATTTATTTAATTAAAAAAAGCTTACTTCCACTACAAATACTTCATAGTTTAGAACCCATACCCAGAAGTACGGTAAAAAGTGTTTAGCCATTTACAGCGAATATAGAGCTCAAGTTTCACTATTAAATTAAACCAAGGTAACTCTAACCTTTTTCTTCTTTAAACGTACATTATTAAGCTTATTTACCAAATTATCTGCAATACTCGCTGGTACAGCCACAAAAGCACAATCTTGTTTTAACTCTATAACACCTAATTGGTCTTTAGTGATATTGCCTTGTTTAAAAAATAGACCTGCAATATCGCCCTTAGATATTTTGTCTTTTCGGCCGCCAGAAATAAATAAAGTCGTCCAAAATGGTGGAGTAATGTCTTTTGCGGTTTTCACTCTAATGGTTTGAGATTTCCCTATAAAGTCTGGAAATTCTTCGCCATGTGCTTTTATTAAATACGCCGTTCCTTTAGCGTTTACTCTCGCGGTTCTACCATTTCTGTGTGTGTATTCTTGAACGGCTGGTGGAATTTCGTAATGAATAATATAACTCATGTCTGGAATATCGATACCACGAGATGCTAAGTCCGTCGCAATTAGCACAGAAACACTTCCGTTTCGCAACTTTATTAAAGCACGTTCGCGATCGCGTTGTTCCATACCGCCATAAAAACAGGTATGTGCCAGATTCTTTTTATCTAAAAAACGACTTAAATCTTCTAGACGTTCTCTTGTATTACAAAAAACAATACCAGGTTCGTTTCCTACATGATGTAACAAATCGACCAACGTATTATGTTTGTTTTCTGATGGTGAAATAACGGTTTTAATCTCTAGTTTAGAACTTGGTTTTATGGATAAAAAATTCAAGGTTTTAGCGCCTTTCATGTTTAAATAGCTCGGAATGGAAGTACCCTCAGTCGCAGAGGTCATAATACGTTTGTTCACATTGGCTAAATAACTCATTATGAATTTCATCTCACCGCCTCTCCCAACTTCTACAGAAAGGTCGAACTCATCAATCACTAACGTTTTTATGAATTTGGTGGTAAAACGTGCTTGTTCAAAATGATCTGCAAGACGACCAGGCGTACCTATTAAAATACTTGGTGTATGCTTGAGTTCTATTTTGTCTTTAGAAATAGCCCGACCGCCATAAATGGCATTGGCCTTATACCCCGAACCCATATTACGAACAACGGTTTCTATTTGAATAGCTAACTCTCTAGAAGGCACTACAATTAAAGCTTGCACCTCTTTTATTTCAGGATTTAATTGATCGAGTAATGGCAATAAAAAAGCCAAAGTTTTTCCTGTGCCTGTAGGCGATAATAGTATGGTTTTATCGTTTTCGGCAATAGCTTTTAATGCTTGATTTTGCATGGGATTTAACTCGGAAATATTTAATTTATCGAGTATCTCTTGTTGCTCTTTTATTGTATTAGCCATTAGTGTTTTTTCTTTTTCTTCTTTTTAGAATCGTTTGATTTTGGCGCTGCTAAAGGGGTTTGTAATAACTGATTTGCTAATACTTTCTCGATTAATTCTTCTTTGGTAAGATGATGAAATATAGTACGGACATCTTTACGAAGGGTTTCAGAAATATTACGATTGGGTTTGGTTTTAAAGATCTTTTTCGCCCATAATAAGGCTTTGTTTTCTTCTATGCTTTGGGCATCTGCTTTTTTGTATTCGTTGAAATGGATTCCTAGTTCATCTTCAAAATCGGCAATATCCATAACTTCTTCTTGCTGAAGAATGGTTAGCGCTAAGCCCTTTGCTCCTGCTCTAGCGGTTCGTCCACTTCTGTGTACATAAGCATCGTAAGTGTCTGGTAAATGATAATTCACCACATATGAAATGGCTTTAACATCAATACCACGAGCTGCCAAATCGGTTGCCACTAAAATATCAATATGGCCTTCTCTAAATTGCCCCATGATACGATCGCGAATGCCTTGACTTAAACTTCCGTGAATAGCTCCAGACGAAAATTTATTAATAGCTAAATTCTTCGCTAATTTATTAACTGCTGCCTTGGTTTTACAGAATATGATGCCGCGTTGTCCTAATTTGGTATTCAAAAAATGTAGTAAGACATCTAGTTTCTCAATAGGCTCCACCACCACAAATTGATGATCGATACCTTGATGCCCAACGGTAGACATATCTGCTTCAATATGCACAACATGCTTAGACATGTAATTCTGAACCAATTGTTTAATGGTTCCAGGCATTGTTGCAGTAAACAATAATGTACGTCTTGATTTTGGAATTTCTTTAATAATAGCATCCAAACCTTCTTTTAAAGCACTCACCATTTCATCGGCTTCATCTAAAATGAAATAGGAAATGGTTTTGATATTAATGGCGTTACGTTTTACTAAATCGGCTAAACGACCAGGTGTTGCCACCACAATATGTGTGGGGCTTTGTAAACGTTCTATTTGAGGTTTAATAGGTATACCTCCACAAATAGTTGCTATAGAAACTTCTGGTATATGAGAAGCAAACCCCTCTAGATTTGCGCTTATTTGCTGCCCCAGTTCTCGTGTTGGTGCTAAAATTACGGCTTGTATTTCGGTACGCTTAACATCTATTAATTGTAATAATGGTAATCCAAAAGCTGCCGTTTTTCCTGTTCCGGTTTTAGCCAAAGCGACTACATCTTCCTTTGTATCTAATACTACAGGAATTGTTTTCTCTTGAATATCTGTAGGAACTGTAATTTGTAATTCGGTTAAGCCTTTTTGTAAGGCTTCATTAATTCCTAAATCGGAAAAACGTTTTAACATAAAAAATAATTTTGGCAAAGGTAAGGATACTGTGCTTGGGAATACTAGAAATAGTGATAGCTAAATTTTATTTTAAAGAAATTTAAAAAAATGTGGATTACGTTAAAATGCTAACTGGTCTATTTTCTTAAATAGCGACCTCATCTTTTAACAAAGTTTTGTTTTGCTTTTAACGTTTTAAAGTAAAATGGCCATTTTTTTTATTGCCATTCTTAAACTTTATAACGTACCAATAATCATTAGAAGGCACGGACTGGTTATTGAAAAGGCCATTCCAACCATTTTGTGAATTGTAAAGAGTTTTAAGTAATTTACCTTTACGATTATAAATATGAACTACTCCAACTTCATTTAAAGGATCTTTTATAATCCAAGAATCATTATAGCCATCATTATTTGGTGTAAAGAATTTAGGAATATATATAGATTCGTTTTCTGTAGTAAAACTTTCTACAAGACAAGATTCTAAGTACTCTGTACCTTTATATGGTGTTATGGTAACATATACTAAAGTGTTAAAAGGTAAGTTTTCAGATAAACTGTAGTTGGTTAGGTTTCCTATATCTTGAGTGTTGATTATTTCTGAACCAAACGGTGTAATACCCACATTTAAATAATAACCCGTTGCTTTTGGTGATGCATGCCATGACAAATTTGTTTCAACGTCTACATTTATAGCACCATTTAACGGATGGGTTAAGCTTGTGCAATCTGGTATAAATACTTCAGTCTTAAAACTTTCTTCGATACATCCACTTGCTTTACCTAAATCGTTGTAGGGTGTTATGGTTATAAATATCGTGGTGTTCTCTGGAAAATCAGTTGTTGGGTTGTAACTCTTGAAATCACCAACATCTAAATTGTTTGCTATATCTGTTGCACCAGAAGAGGTACCTATATTGATAAAATATCCTGTTGCTCCAATGACTTCGTTCCAAGTAATATCTGTGGAAACAGCAACATCAGTTGCGTTAGTTGTAGGTGTTGCTAATTGGGTGCAATTAGGCGTGGCATTTATAGTGGTAAAACTTTCTTCTTTACAACATTTAGCATATTCTAGCGTATTATAAGGTTTTACTTTTACGAATATTTCTGTATTACCAGGAAGATTAGTAGGTAAATCATAACTTGTAGCATTATCTACATTTAGATTATCTATTATTTGAGAACCTTCTGAAGTTGTTCCAATTGAGAGTAAATAACTTGTTGCTCCAGGTATAGGGTTCCATGAAATATCTGTATCAATGTCAACATTTATATCTCCATTTGTTGGATTAACTAATTCTGTACAACCCAAGAACACTAACGGGATACAACTTGATGTGTTTATTTCGGCTTCGGAATTACATCCTGTGAAATTATCTGAAATGTTTATAAGGCCAGTTATAGCATTAGATGACAGTAAATTACATAACGGGTCACAATCTGTTAATTGTGGGTTGTCATGAATGTTTAAAACTACTGTATTCTCATACCCTGTTGTTGAAACCGATGATAAATTTTGCAATCCGTTTAATGTTGTTAATGAAACATTATTTCTTATTGTAAAAAACTGACCAACATTTACCAAACTGGATAAACCCATTATGTTTTCCAATTTGGGGTTTTCTTGAATTAAAAAATCAAATACTATATTTTCCAAACAATTAAAACCTGAAATGGAGACTAGATTTTGATTATTTGAAACATTAAATCCTGATGTAGGATCTATACCACCAATGGAAGTTAGATTATCAAAATCAGGAATGTCTGTTAATCCCGTATTATAAAATTGGATTCCCCAGCCAACATAATTCAAATTATTAAAACTAGGTATACTTGTTAATAATGGACTATCATTTATACCAAAAAACTCACGAACCGTAACAAGTTTATTATACCCATTTATTGTTTGTAACGCGCTATTGCCATTTATCCATAAATCTCCAAAAACATCAGTAGCGTTGTTAAATCCATTTACGGTAACTAAGTTTGGGTTATTCTCTATTTTAAATAAAAAACCCAAATCAATAAGGCTATTAAAACCTTGTATTTCTGTCAGGACTGCATTTTCAGAGATATCTATAATGGTTAAAACTTCTTTTAAAGTATTAAAATTAGAAATAGTAGTAAGTTGTGTATCTCGAATAATAAAATCCCCTTCAATAGAGGTAATATAATCTAATGAACTCAAATTAGTAACACTTCCAGTTATCAATAAGTTTCCAGAGATGTTATCGCAATTAGGATATGATTCAATAAAATTGTTTACATCTACCTGCGAATTAAACGTTACGTCTCCTTCAGGACATTGACCATAGGTTAAGGTTGTAAATACTAGAAAAGCTAATAGTATTGTTTTCAATTATTTAAAGTGTTTATAATTTCAAATATATACTTTTAATTCATTCAAAATACATCGTGTTTCCCACTTGAGGATATGGTATTGAATACCAAACTGAGTATTCACTATGTAAATAATGATTTGAATGCGTTTATAAACCTATCTAATTCGATAGAATTTTTTATGTTTTTTATTAGAGTTCTCCTTTTTATGTTTTTATAAAAAAGTTCCAATATTTCTAAATATCTTCGCGCGCATTATGTGGATGTACCTTGGACTTTTAGCTGCCTTATTTCTAGGCTTGCATAACTTATGTAAGAAACATGCCGTGCAAGGTAATGAAGTTTACCCAGTACTTTTTGGTACCGTATTTAGCGGCTTTATGTTTATTACAGCTTTTTATTTGCTATCGGTTTTTTATCCTGTTTATGCAGAAACCAACGGCTATAGTTTTCAAGAAATTTCTTTGCAAACACATGGTTTTATTTTTATAAAATCGGTAATAATGGCGAGCTCATGGGTTTTAGCATACCAAGCCTTAAAGCATTTACCCATTACTATAGTTACGCCTATTAGGTCTGCAGGTCCCTTTTTCACTTTTATTGGAGCCATTTTTATTTATAATGAACGCCCAAATGGTTATCAATGGGTTGGTTTTTTCTTAATTATATTTTCGGTGTTTTTATACTCTAAAATTGGCAAGAAAGAAGGCATAAATTTTAAGAGAAATAAATGGATTTTTGCTATAATTGGTGCTACTTTTTTAGGAGCTTCAAGTGGTTTGTATGACAAATTTTTAATTCAGAATTTAGCTTTAAATCCACAAACACTTCAATTTTGGTTTTGTCTTTATACGCTAATTATATTATTGATAATTTTATCTATAACCTGGTTTCCGTTTGCTGAAAAACGAAACGCATTTAAATTTAGATGGTCTATTATTGCAGTTGGTGTTTTATTGCAGGCTGCAGATTATTTTTACTTAAAGGCTTTACAAGATCCAGATGCATTAATCATGCTACTCTCTGCCATTAAAAGAAGCCAAATACTTATTGCAGTTGTTGTTGGAGGTTTGTTATTTAGAGAACAAAACAAACGAAAAAAACTAATTCCGTTATTAGGTATTATGATAGGAGTATTTTTGATATTGTACTCGAACTAAAATAATAAATTAAAATACTTCATCTACTTAATAGATGACAGTATAACTTTTTAAAATGATTATTATTGAAAACAGGAAAGTGTTATATTAACCAATAACTATAAACGACTATATGATTATACCAAAATTGCATTATATAACGCAAGGAAGTTCACCCAAAGCGCATTTGGATAACATTCAAAAAGCGTGTACATCTGGCATAGAATTAGTACAATTGCGTATAAAAAATGTTTCAGAAAAGAAAATTTTAAAGGTAGCAACTAGCGCTAGAGAGATTACATCTCATTTTCAAACCAGATTAATTATTAACGATCATTATAAAATTGCCAAAGCGGTTAAAGCAGATGGTGTTCATTTAGGAAAAACAGACGTCTGCCCTACTATAGCGCGAAAGCATTTATTCACTTGGCAAATTATTGGAGGTACGGCAAACACCTTGCAAGATTGCGAAACTTTACTTAGTAAAGATGTTGATTATATTAGTTTAGGTCCTTTTAAATTTTCAACAACAAAAGACCAATTAAGTCCTATTTTAGGATTAAATGGTTATACTGCCATTATAGAAGCCTTAAAAACTGAAACACCAATAATAGGCGTTGGAGGTATAATTACTGAAGACGTTATTGATCTTTTAGAAGCAGGTGTTTCTGGGCTTGCAATATCTGGAGAAATTACTCGTAATTTTAATAGCATTAAAAAGCTTAACCAATTACTACGGGCATCTGCAACTCAAGAGCAACGCCATTCCTTTAAATAGTCTTAGTAGAATGCAAAATATTACCGCTAGTTAAAGTTGATAAAATTGTTAAATCAACAACTTTTTTTTCTAGAATTCATACTTGATTTAAATAAGGAAATAAGCATTTAAAAACGCTCCTTAATTTTGTTGTTTTTTTTCATTATGAGTATCTTTGTTAGAACAGAAATTTCTATATAAACCTTAGCTTTCTAACTCTAAAATGAAAAACTACAAACCCAAAAACAGATTAACTACTCAGGCTTATATAGATGGTGTTTTAAGTGGAGATCGCGTTATTTTATCTCGAGCTATAACGGTCATAGAAAGTAATCTAGAATCTGATAAAATATTAGCTAAAGAAATTGTTCAAGGCATATTACCACATTCAGGAAAATCAATCCGTATAGGAATAACAGGCGTTCCGGGAGTTGGAAAAAGTACGTTTATAGAAGCCTTTGGATTGCATTTAGTAAAAAAAGGACATAAAGTCGCAATATTATCAATAGATCCAAGTAGTCAGCGCTCTAAAGGAAGTATATTGGGTGATAAAACTAGAATGGAAGAATTAGCCAATTTACAAGAGGCATACATTAGACCTTCTGCTTCTGGTGATACTTTAGGAGGAGTTGCTAATAAAACTGGTGAAACTATGTTGCTTTGTGAAGCCGCTGGTTACGATGTTGTTTTAATAGAAACCGTTGGTGTTGGACAGTCTGAAACTGCTGTACATGGTATGACTGATTTCTTTTTGTTATTAATGCTTTCTGGTGCTGGTGATGAATTGCAAGGTATTAAAAAAGGTATCATGGAAATGGCAGATTTGGTGGTAATTAATAAGGCAGATGGCGATAATATTACCATGAGTAAAATTGCACAGAGACAATATCAAAACGCATTGCATATTTTTCCGCTTTCAGAATCTGGATGGAGCCCTGTAGTAACTACAGCCTCGGCTATAAAAAGCATTGGGATTTCTAATGTTTGGAAACAAATTTTAAAATATAAAACGTTGGTTGATAAAAATGGTTATTTTTTAAAAAACAGAAATCATCAACAAATAAAATGGATGTACAATAATATTAATGAAGAATTAAAACAATTGTTTTATGGTTCAAAAAATATTAAAAGTGAACTTTCTACATTAGAAAAAGGTATTGTTGCTTCTAAAATCTCACCTGTTAAAGCCGCTCAACAAATCATAGACAAATTTAAAAACTCGTTTGAAAATAAAAATTATTCTAATGAAGTTTGATAAATAGAATAACCAAATAGTTTAAACATAAAAAAGCCCAAACAATTAAATGTTTGGGCTTTTTTATAGTGTTAATTAGAACTTATTCTTGCTCTAAATATTTTTCCATAATATTAATAGCTGCCTCCGAAATTACAGTTCCAGGACCAAAAATAGCGGCTACTTTTCTTTCTAATAAATAATCATAATCTTGTTCAGGGATTACACCTCCAGCGAAAACCATAATATCTGGTCGTCCTAATTTTTCTAATTCACCAATTAATTGAGGAATCAGAGTTTTATGACCAGCGGCTAAACTAGATGCTCCAACAAAATGCACGTCGTTTTCTACAGCTTGTTTTGCAACTTCTTCTGGAGTTTGGAATAAACCTCCCATATCTACATCAAAACCTAAATCTGCAAAACTAGAAGCAACTACTTTTGCACCTCTATCATGCCCATCTTGACCCATCTTTGCAATCATAACTCTTGGACGACGACCTTCAATTTCTGAGAATTTATCAGTCATACTTTGCGCTTGAGCAAACGTACTATCATTATTTACTTCTTTTCCATACACACCACTTATTAATTTAGTATCTGCTTTATGTCTGCCAAAATGAACTTCTAAAGCATCTGATATTTCGCCTAAAGTAGCAAAATTTTCTGCAGCTTCAACAGCTAATTCTAATAAATTACCTTTAGCTCCACCAGCACAGTCTTCTAATGCTTTAAGTTTCGCTGCAACAACTTCAGAATTACGCTCAGCTTTCATTTTATTTAAACGCGCTATTTGAGAATCTCTTACAACCGTATTATCGACTTCTAAAATTTCAATGTTCGATTTTTCAGTCGTTTTAAACTTATTTACTCCAACCAAAATATCTTGTCCAGAATCTAAACGAGCTTGTTTTCGAGCCGAAGCTTCTTCAATACGTAATTTTGGAACTCCAGTTTCAATAGCTTTTGCCATGCCTCCAAGTTCTTCAACTTCTTCAATTAATTTCCAAGCTTTTTTAGCAATCTCTTGTGTTAAATATTCAACATAATAAGAACCAGCCCAAGGATCAACAGATTTAGTCATCTGTGTTTCATCTTGAATAAAGATTTGCGTGTTACGTGCAATTCTTGCAGAGAAATCTGTTGGTAAAGCAATTGCTTCATCCAATGCATTTGTGTGTAAAGATTGCGTTCCACCAAAACCAGCAGCCATAGCTTCGATACAAGTTCTAGCTACGTTGTTAAAAGGATCTTGCTCACTTAAACTCCATCCTGAAGTTTGACTATGCGTACGCAATGCCATCGATTTCGGATTTTTTGGGTTAAATGATTTTATAATTTTTGCCCATAACATACGTGCAGCACGCATTTTAGCAATTTCCATAAAGTGATTCATACCAACTGCCCAGAAGAATGATAAACGAGGAGCAAATTCATCAATTTTTAAACCAGATTTTAATCCAGTTCTAATGTACTCCATACCATCTGCTAATGTATAAGCCAATTCAATATCTGCAGTAGCACCAGCTTCTTGCATATGGTAACCAGAGATAGAAATTGAGTTAAACTTTGGCATATTTTGGGTTGTATAATCAAAAATATCTCCAATAATTTTCATTGATGGCGCCGGTGGGTAAATGTATGTGTTACGCACCATAAATTCTTTTAAAATATCATTCTGAATGGTTCCAGAAAGTTTATCTAAAGAAACACCTTGTTTTCTTGCAGCCGCAATATAAAAGGCCATAATTGGTAATACAGCACCGTTCATTGTCATAGAAACAGACATTTTATCTAATGGAATTTGATCAAATAAAATTTCCATATCTAAAATAGAATCTATGGCAACACCAGCTTTACCAACATCACCAGTTACACGTGGGTGATCTGAATCGTATCCACGGTGTGTAGCTAAATCAAAAGCAACTGAAAGCCCTTTTTGACCTGCAGCTAAGTTTCTTCTGTAAAAAGCATTTGACTCTTCGGCAGTTGAGAAACCTGCGTATTGACGAACCGTCCAAGGGCGCATAGCGTACATTGCACTATATGGGCCTCTTAAAAATGGTGGTACACCAGCAGCGTAACCTAAATGTTCTGCTTTTGAAATATCTTCTTTTGAAAATTGTTTTTTTACAGGGATTCCTTCAGGAGTATTCCAAACGTCTTGATTCTCTGAAGTTGCAGCTGTTTGCTTAACAGCTGAGTTTAATTTTATATCTGAAAAATCTGGTTTCATACTTCTTAAGATTTTAAGGTTTTTTGAACTTTTTCTTGAATACTAGCAAGTGTAACAAGAACATCTGTTCTCATATTAACAACACCATCTAAACCAGCTTCAGTTAACTCGTCCATATTTTTTGGAGCACCAGCTAACAATAATACTTTGTTAGTATTAATAGCTCTAAATGCTTTTATAAAGTCAACAGCAGTTTCGTCATAATCCTGATCAGAACTACAAATAACAACTACGTGAGCGTCTGAATTTGCACTTTCTTTAGCAGCAACTGCAGCACTTTCGAAACTTTCTTCTTGATGAACGTCAAATCCGCTAACACCAATAAAATCGTAAGCAAAAGCAGCTCTTGCTTTACGCATATTTAAGTTTCCGTAACTAGCTAATTGAACTATTGGTCTAACATTAGTTTCTGCAACTAATTGTTCAGTTTTTCTACGCATAGCTTCAATTTCTAAAGAAGCTCTTCTAGGAGTTAATACTTTTGAATTGTTAGTAGCACCTTCTGAAAGTAAATCAGCAGCAACAGTTTCCATTAAGTTAGGGTATTTGTTAATACCTACCATTGGAGTTCTACGTTGACTAATTAATTTTAATTTTTTCAAACGAATTTCAGCAATTTGAGCTTGAATTGTTTCGTTTTCAAAAGCAGTAAAGAATCCACCATCGGCCTCAATAGCTTGGAATAATTCTAATGCTTTTTCAGCTATTTTTGAAGTTACTTCTTCAACATAGTAAGATCCATCAACTGGAT
This sequence comes from Algibacter sp. R77976, assembly GCF_044594645.1. Taxonomy (GTDB): domain Bacteria; phylum Bacteroidota; class Bacteroidia; order Flavobacteriales; family Flavobacteriaceae; genus Algibacter_B. Next base: position 2,883,051 of record NZ_CP138989.1, on the reverse strand, counting down.
TTGATACTTTACCAAAGTAAGATTCTTCTCTTAAAATAGTTGTAATGTTTCCAGCAATTCTGCTTGAGAAATCTGAAGGATTTTTAAACTCTTTATCGTATGCATCAATTAAAACTGCATCTACATTTCCTAATATAGCAGACATGGCTTCTGTTGTACAACGTAATAAGTTAGTCTCAGCATCTGTTACAGATTTACTCCAGATTGAAGTTTTCGCTGTAATAGTGTTTGCTACTTCAGCAACGCCGTATTTTGCAGCAACTTCTGCTAATAAACTATTGAATGCTCTAAATTTACCTATTTCAATAAAGTATTCTAAGCCAACAGCTAATTTAAAGTTTAAGTTGTTAAAGATAGCTTGAACTTCAACACCTTTTACCGAAAGTTTTTCAATTAAGAAAACTAAAGAGTTTAATGTATAAGCAATTTCTTGAACTTGGTTTGCACCTGAATCTAAATATTCAGTTCCAGAAACTGTGATGGCTTTAAAGTTAGGATAATTTGCAGTTAATTTTACTAATTCTGCAGCAACATCAATTTGACTTTCATCAAAAGAACCAGTTGTTACGTAATTAGAAATTATCCCTGTGTTAATGTATCCTTTTAAATCTGCATCTTTTGCAAAAGCAACTAAATCTGTAACAAAAGCAACAGCGTTAGAAGTCATTTCAAATGAAACAGAAATTTTATTTAAATCTATTCCGGTTAAAAGTTCAGAAACAGCAACATTTTCTTCTAAAGTGAAAATGATTCCGTTCATTCCTTCTTCCACAGCTTTAATAGCCAGTTTATTACCGTTTTTAGCAGAAGTAACAGTAATATTTCTGTAGTTTACTAAAGCTTGTGAATTTTCTCCTGTATTTTGAAGCTTTTCTATTTTATCTACAGCAGAATAACAAGGCTTAATATTAATGCCAGTTAAGTTTTTCCAAACTAGTTTTTTATCAAAATCAGCTCCTTTTAAATCTGCGGTCACTCTTTCCATCCATTGTTCAGTAGAAACTGAAGGGAATTCAGAAAAAAGTGCTTTATTATTATCGCTCATTATTGTGTGAATTTATTTTATTTTAGAATAATTAGAGTTCTAAAAGTTACAATTTTTAGAACTCTAATTTCAATATTTTTATTTTACCATTAAACTACTTCCAAATCTTTCAAAAATAGCTTGATCTAGTTCTTCTCTTGCATCAGGGTGAGCAATATCTCTTAAAGCAATAGCTCTTTGTTTTAGACTTTTTCCAAATAACTCAGCTACACCATATTCTGTTGCTACAAAACGAGCATGTGCACGAGTTGTTACAACACCGGCACCAGGCTTTAAGGTTGGCGTAATTTTAGAAACACCTTTAGCAGTTGTTGAAGTAATAGCACAAATAGGTTTTCCTCCATCGGATAATGCCGCACCACGCATAAAGTCCATTTGACCACCAACACCAGAGAACATTCTCGTGCCAATTGAATCTGCACAAATTTGACCAGTTAAATCTACTTCAATAGCAGAATTAATTGCTGTTACTTTTGGGTTTTGGCGTATTACTGCGGTATCATTTACATATGCAATATCTCTCATTTCAATTTCTGGATTGTCATCCATAAAATCGTATAAACGGCGAGTACCCATAGCAAAACCTGATACGATTTTGTAAGGGTTTACCTTTTTCTGAGAACCATTTACAATTCCTTTTTCTACTAAATCAACAATGCCTTCAGCAAACATTTCAGTATGTACACCTAAGTTTTTGTGGTTGTGTAAGAATGTTAAAACAGCATTTGGAATACCTCCAATTCCCATTTGTAATGTAGAACCATCGTCTATAATTTCAGCAATATTTTTACCAATAGCACTTTCTATTTCTGTTGGGTGTACAAAAGGCATTTCGTAAATTTTCTCTTCTATTTCTACACAAGCATCAAAGTTGCTAATGTTAATTTGAGCGTCTCCAAATGTACGAGGCATTAAAGGGTTAATTTGTGCAATTACCTTTTTACCTTGTTCAATACCAGAAATTACAATATCTACAGAAACTCCTAATGAACAAAAACCATGTTTGTCTGGTGGAGAAACGTTTACCATTACTACATCTAAATCCATATATCCTTGGCGGAATAAACTTGGAATATCGCTTAAGAAAATTGGAATATAATCTGCTGTGTCTCCAATGTTTTTACGAATGTTACCACCAATAAAAAAAGCGTTGGTATAAAAGCTCTCTCTTAACTCAGGGTTAGTATATCCGCATTCTCCTTCAGTATGCAAGTGTACTAATTCTACATTTTTTAACTCTGGAGCTCTTGCAACCATAGCTTTTATTAAAGCTTGAGGAGTTGCAGAACCACCTTGAATCAATACTCTATCTCCCGATTTTATAAGTTTAACTGCTTCACCTGCAGTCATTGAATTTGGTATTTTCATTTTGTTATATTTAATTGTCCTAATTATATATTAACCTAAAAAACTTAGGATAATACCTGCTGCAATTGCAGAGCCAATAACTCCAGAAACATTTGGTGCCATAGCATGCATAAGCAAATAGTTATGAGGATCTGATTTTAAAGCTTCATGGTGTACTACTCTCGCACTATCTGGCACGGCCGAAACTCCTGCTGCACCAATTAATGGATTAATTTTATTATCACCTTTTAGAAATAAGTTCATGAATTTAGCAAATAATAAACCTCCACAAGTAGCGATTACAAATGATATTGCTCCTAGTCCAAATATTAACATAGAATCTTTAGTTATAAAGATATCGGCTTGCGTTGAAGCACCTACGGTTACACCTAATAGAATAGTTACAATGTCAATTAATTTAGTTCTTGCGGTGTCTGCTAATCGTTCTGTTCTTCCAGATTCTTTTAATAAGTTCCCGAAAAATAACATACCTAATAGTGGTAATGCACTTGGAGAGATAAATAAGGTTAAAATTAAAGCCACAACAGGGAAAATCATTTTCTCCTTTTGAGTTACCGCTCTTGGTGGTTTCATTTTAATTTTTCTATCTTTCTTTGAAATTAGCATACGCATTAATGGTGGCTGAATTACAGGTACTAATGCCATGTATGAATAGGCAGCAATTGCAATTGGGCCAATTAAGTTTTTAACGGTCGTACCATCTGGCATGATGTTTATTCCGTTTGCTAATTTGGATGATAAGAATATGGCTGTTGGTCCATCTGCACCACCAATAATTCCTATTGCACCAGCCTCAGGAAGTGCAAATCCTAAATAAAGGGCTCCTAAAAAGGTGGCAAATACACCAATTTGGGCTGCACCTCCTAAAAGCATTAATTTTGGGTTTGCTATTAGCGATGAAAAATCGGTCATAGCACCAATACCTAAGAATATTAATGGTGGATAAACACCTTTTACTACTCCAAAATACAGATAATTTAAAACAGACCCTGTTTCATAAATACCTGTTTGATTGCCTGCTACAAAAGGTATATTACCTAGAATAACACCCGTACCAATTGGGATTAATAATAAGGGCTCGTAATCGTATTTTATACCTAAATAGATAAAAACGATACCTATCAAAATCATAATGACATTTCCTGAAGATGAATTTGCAAATCCAGTATAACTGTAAAACGTTTTTATGCCATCTATGGCTTCATCTACAATACTTTCACCTTCTGTAATCTCAATTTGTGCCGTTGATACAGAGGAATTAGTTCCGTTCATATTTGCGCCTAATCCAAGTACTGGTCTAATAAAAACGAGCAATGATATAGCGCTAAATACTATAATAAGTTTCTTCATTTTTTAATTTTAAATAATGATTAGTTTTCTTTATAGAATAATTTAAAAAGTATTATTCTAATTCAATCAATACAGCATCTTGCAACACTTGCTGTCCTACTTCAACCTGTATTGATGCTACCACTCCAGATTTTTCTGCAGTAATATTATTCTCCATTTTCATTGCTTCTAGCACTAATAATAAATCGTTTTCTTTAATAGTATCTCCAACCTTAACATTTAAAGATAATATAGTACCAGGTATTGGTGCTATAATTTTAGTTTTTGCCGATTTTGGAGTTGTTTGTAAAGGCGCTGAAGGTTGTTTTGATGCAGAACGAACTAATCTTGGTGTTTTAGTTTTTTTAATTTCATTGCTCATTATTACATCGAAAGATGTCCCATTGACCTCTAAATTAATCACATTATCTTCATGTGATTTTATATTAACAGTATAACCGTTTTCGTTGACTTTAAATTTATAACTTTTCATATTTTATAATCTATTTTGAATTCCATATATTTTAGAACTCCAAGGTGAATATGCTTTTTTAACTTCCTTTATGGTTAATATGCCACTTTCAACATCATGTTGTTCGCTTAGATACATGTGAATTGAAGCACCAATTACAGCCGATATTTCTCCTGTAAAAGTACTGTCGCCTTTAACCTTTATTTCGCTAATCTTTTTGTCTTTTCCTTTAGTAATTATCTTATAGACATAAAGCATAACTGGTAATCCATAATTAAAGAAAACTGCAAGTATTACCAAGGCACTAAAAACAATTAATAATCCGGTAATTAGTATAACGTATCCTTCGCTTATTGGATCTGTGTATAATAGTATATGTGTCATTATAGTGGGATATTTGAGTGTTTTTTTGGTGGGTTAATATCTTTTTTATTCTGAAGTAATTGTAAAGCTCTAATGATTCTGAAACGTGTGTTTCTTGGTTCGATTACATCATCAATAAATCCATATTTTGCTGCTTGATATGGGTTGGCGAATCTCTCAGTATATTCATCTTCTTTTTTATCAATATACTCTTGTTTTTCGTCGGCATCTTCAATTTTTCTAATATTAGATCCTTCTAAAACTTCAACGGCACCTTTAGCACCCATTACTGCAATTTCTGCTGTTGGCCATGCATAATTTACATCACCTCTAAGTTGCTTACAACTCATTACATCGTGCGCTCCACCATAAGATTTACGCAATGTAATAGTTACTTTTGGTACGGTAGCTTCACCATATGCAAATAATAATTTAGCACCATGCAGTATAATTCCACCATATTCTTGACCTGTACCAGGTAAGAACCCAGGCACATCAACTAGTGTTACAATTGGAATATTGAAAGCATCGCAGAAACGAACAAATCTGGCTGCTTTTCTAGAAGCATCAATATCTAAAACACCAGCATAATATTTAGGTTGGTTAGCTACAATACCAACTGGGCGTCCATTAAACCTTGCAAAACCTACAGCAATATTTCTTGCATAATTTCGATGTACTTCTGTAAACTCTCCGTTATCTGCTAGAGTTGAAATAACATCAACAATATCATAAGGTTGATTAGGGTTTTCTGGAATAATATCATTTAATGCATCCTCTAACCTATCGATAGGATCATTACATGGAAGTATTGGTGCTTCTTCTAAATTATTAGAAGGCATGTAACTTAAAATTTTACGAATTAATAATAAGTTAGTCTCATCGTCTTTTGCTAAGAAGTGTGAAACACCTGAACGCGTAGAATGAATTTTAGCACCTCCTAGTTGGTCTGCTGATACAACCTCACCAGTTACAGATTTTACAACTTTAGGTCCAGTTACGAACATGTAACTCGTTTCTTCTGTCATAATAGTGAAATCTGTTAATGCTGGAGAGTAAACTGCTCCACCAGCACAAGGTCCTAATATTGAAGAAATTTGAGGAATAACACCTGAAGCCATTATATTTCGTTGAAAAATCTCAGCATAACCAGCTAACGATCTTACACCCTCTTGAATACGGGCACCACCAGAATCATTTAATCCTATAACAGGAACACCAATCTTCATGGCCATATCCATTACCTTACAAATTTTTAAGGCGTAAGTTTCAGATAATGAACCTCCAAAAACCGTAAAATCTTGTGCAAATAAATATACAACTCTACCGTCTATCGTTCCGTGACCAGTTACTACACCATCAGATAAAAATATTTGCTTATCTAAACCAAAAGATTTTGTTCTGTGTGTAACGAACATGTCAAATTCTTCAAAACTGTCATCGTCCAAAAGAATATCTATACGCTCACGAGCTGTTAATTTACCTTTAGCATGTTGAGAATCAATACGTTTTTCTCCGCCTCCCAACTTTGCTTTAGCTCTTTTTTCAATGAGCTCATTAATTTTATCTTGATTTGCCATTATTTTTCTTTATTTAACTATATCTATTATTTCAATTTATTCTTGTTTTGAACACAGTTCTGTAAGCACACCCATTGTAGACTTTGGATGTAAAAATCCTATATTTAAACCTTCAGCACCTTTTCTAGATGTTTTATCAATTAAAGTAACCCCTCTTTCTTCTGCCAATTTTAAGGCGTCTGTAGTATTATCTACAGCAAACGCTATATGATGTATACCTTGCCCTTTTTTAGCAATAAATTTACCAATTGGCCCGTCTGGAGAAGTGCTTTCTAATAATTCGATTTTTGTATTACCTACCAAAAAAAAAGCTGTCTTCACTTTCTGATCAACAACCTCTTCTATAGAATAACATTTCATTCCTAAAACGTCCTCATAATATTTTATGGCGTCTTCTAAGTTTTCAACTGCAATACCTAAATGCTCGATATGCGAAATATTCATAACTAAAATGTTTAAATGATTTTTATCTTTTAATATTTGATAAAATTATAACAAGACTGTTTTTATATATATGACAGATGTCATGTATATAAATGTTTTAAGAATAATTATTAACTATAACGTAATAGTTTTTCGAAGTAAACAGAGGAACCCAAAAATTTGAGTTTATTTTAATTGCAAAGACTTAAATATGAGATTAAAATATTCAAAAATTAGATGGAAAACGTCTCTTGCTAAATGAGTAATAAGTGATTTTTATTATTAATTAAGATGAGTTTCTCAAAATATAATATAAAAAAAAAAGCCATCAAAATTGATGAGCTTTTATAAAACTTGAAGTCTCTGTATTTAGATAACTTGTATCTTTACTGCATTTAATCTTTTGCTTTTTCTTTTGGATTAAACGCAACATGTTACATTTTTAGTAACATTAGGAAGTATTAGTAAGCTACTGTTTCTTCTTTGCCAAGTACAATATCTCTTTTTGCAACAAACAAACCTTCTTTTTTATCTAATTTAAGAATTCGATTAGGATTTGTTCCTTCAACTTTAATGCGACACTTACCAGTTAACTGTGGGTCATCATCAAAAAGAAAGGTTTCAATTTTATATTCTGGTTTGTTTGGTTCTTTTACAATTGGTAAAATTTGCTTCAACTCGTTGCTGTAAATGTATTTACCTGGAACAAATGTATAAAAGGTATATGTGCCATCGGCATCCGTTTTTACCCAACCTCTATGATGCACGTAGCGTTTCTTATTTTGTCTTTTCAATTCAAAGTTTCCATTTTCATCTGTTTGATGAATAAATAACATGACATTTTTAGCCGGAGTGACACCATCATTTTCATAAATGGTTCCTGTAATTTTTAGTTTTTGTGATTTTGACTCAAAATCGGGAATGGTATCTACGTTATTAAGTTGTTTTTCAGAATAATCGTAAATAGGACTTCTTTTTTTGAAATTCTTAGAAGTATCAGTGTTTTCTTGAGCTTGAAGTATACTAAAGCTAAGAAATAAACAAATAAAACTTAGTAGGCTAATTAAATTTTTCATCTTGGGGACGTTTTTAATTCACTCAAAACTAATCAAATACATTTTTGAACAACAAAAAAATCGTTTGAACTATAAAATTTCACGATGAATAGATGAATAACATCATAAAGGTTAAAATCTTATTCTATTTTGAGTGCTTCCACTTGTCCAGAATAAGAAATTGGAAACCGTCCACTTCCATTAATTTGTAAATTACTTTTTAAATTAGGATATAAAGTAATGAATACTTTAAAGCTTTCCGATCTAGATTTTGCACCAAATGAAATATTATAGCTATTATTTTTACCTTTTATTGCTTTATAGTTTTCTAATAGTCCTTTAAGCTGAATACCACTATCCTCTCCACTATAATCAATATTCATTTGTCTTTCTCCAAAATAAGGTAAGTAAGATGTAATACTATCTCCAGAAACTGTTAAGAAATTAGAATTTCCTATTAAGCTTATAGCATTAGCGGAACTTCCACCTTGTAAAATACCAGAATTTAATACCTGCTGCATAGCATTACTTACCTGAGGGTGTGCCATATCAGATTCTATTCTATAATTTTTGTTTTCTACCAAGGTCTCAAAAGCCTCAATTTCACTCTGCGAAATTTTAGTAGACTTACAAGCGAATAAGGTTATTAAAAAAGCAAAAATAAATATGTAATTAGATTTCATCGTGATTTAAAATATGGATAATCTCTAATTTATAAAATATTAACTAATTTATTCGCTAATAGATTGTTAAAAAACAATTGCTGTTTAAAGTTGCATGCTTCGGTGTAATGTACACATGAATTCTATTAAATTCTAAGGAAACCTTATTTTAATATTTTATCTATAGCTTGAAACCAATCATCAATACTAGTTTCGTTGGTATGCAGGGCTACACTTCCGTTTCCATAAGGTGCATAAATATTTGGGTTGGTAACCGAGAAGAATCCAACACAAGGCGTTAAAGACGCACTAGCTAAGTGCATAACACCATTATCTGCTGCAATAAAAACATTTGTGTTGTGAATAATAGCTCCCATTTCTCTAAGATCTTGACTATAAAAATGTGGGGCTTTGAAATTTATTTTTGAAATATTCTCTATAGGAAGCACTTCAATAATATTATAATTAGGATAGGTGTTTTTTAACCTATTATAAAACGTTTCCCACCATTCTTCTGAATAACACTTCTTACCTGTGGCATTAGTATAAATACAGATTGTTTTCTTATCGTTTTTAACTATATCTAATAATTTGTTTTTACCGTTTGTTATCTCAGTTTCATTTAGCTTTATATTTAAAATAGGCATGCTTGTATTTTCATTAGATAAACCTATTTTAGCTAGATAATACCTTAAATTATAAACAGGGTATTTTGAAATATGCTGATGATCTTGATAAATAGATTGAATACTTTCATGCACATCACCAAAAACTTTAATTTTACCTTTGGCCATTTGCGTTAATAAACGTCCAGATGATGAGTTTTTATCACCATTAATAACCAAGTCATAAGATTTCCGTTTTATTGAAATCCAACTTTTTGCGTATTGAAATAAATTATTGAAAGGCTTTTTAGGGAGTTTAATAATTTTATTTATGTGGGTATAGTTTTCAAAAACAGGATGTGCCACCCCACCTTTTACAAATAAATCTATTTCACAATCTTTAAATGTGTTAATAACCTCTTGTACCAAAGGAGTTAGTAGTAATTGGTTTCCTAAACGATGATTTGGTCTTATTATTAAAACCCGTTTTATATCAGCGATATTAATCTCACCTTTTTTTGGTTCAGAATACGCACTACCAATATTTTTGGTAATACTGCGCATTATTATTCTTCTATAATGATTAATTCGTTTCTTGAATGTCATGAAAATAATTTATTCGAATAAATGGCCACAAAATTACAAATTATAATTTCCTTTATAATTTATTATTTTGTTGTTTTTTTTCCTTTGTATCTGATGTTTAAAACCAAACCTGTTATAATTAAAGCAATACCCAGTAAACTCCAAAATGTATAAATCTCACTAAAAAGGAAAACACCAAAAAGCAATGTGAAAATAACCTCTAAATATTTAAGAGGAGCTACTTGAGTGGTAGATGCTGCTTGTAATGCTTTTGTCATATTTACTTGCCCAAAATAACCAAATACACCTAAGCCCATTAATAAAAACCATTCGTTCCCTACTGGTTGTACCCATTTATTAATTGATAATAAGCCACCAACAATTGTAGAAATAACCAAAAAATAATTAACTACAACAACTGGATGATCGGCTTTGCCAATTTTACTAATTACAATATAAACCAAGCCAATAAATACGGCAGATATAAAAATTAAAATTAAGCCAAACCAGTTAACTTCGGTATCAAACCCTTTTAAGATTAAAACACCAGTAAATGCCATGGCAAAAAACAGCCATTGTATTGGTTTTACCTTTTCTTTTAATAAGAATACAGCAAAAATGGCAGCAAAAATAGGTCCCATATATCGTAATGAAACCGCTGTTCCTATAGCTAAATACTTTGTAGACATAAAAAATAGTGTCATCGATACTACACCAACAAGCCCCCGTAAAACTAGTAATTTTCTCTTATTACCTAAAAAAGGTATTTTGTTTTTTAATAGAAAAGTAAAAGTAAAAAACAAAGAGCCTATCGATCTAAAAAACACGATTTGATAAGCACTAATATGTGTTAAATACTTTACGGTTGCGTTCATACAAGCAAAAGCTAATGTGCTTATGAGCATGAATTTAATAGCTTGTTTAACGTCCAATACTTCTAAATTTAAAATGCCGTTTGGTATTAATAAAATAGACACCTGTTAATAAAACCGCTGCTGCTATTATAGATTGTAGCGATATATATTCATCTAAAATCCACCAACCTAAAATTAAAGCTATAATAGGATTTACATACGTTGAAGTTGCCACTTTTTCTGGAGATACTTCCTTTAATAAATAATTAAAAGCAGTAAAGGCTATTATACTACCAAATAAAATAAGCCCTAACATAGACCATTTTACATTGTTCTGCCAAACATTTGGTAACGACCAAGGTTCATTTAAACACAAACTCACTATACAAAGCATAATACCACCTGCAAGCATTTGGTAACCTGTATTTACAAAATGATTTTTAGGCAAGTCTGCTTTGCCTACAAAAATACTAGCATATGCCCAGCAAAGCATACAAATAAATATAAGCACCATGCCTAATATTTGCCCGTCTTTACTAATAATTTCTTTTTGACTTACTAATAAAAATATGCCGATAAAACCTAAAACTACGCCAATGAAAGACATGGTTTTAATCTTTTTCCCAAGTAAAATACGCATCATGATTAGAACAACTAACGGCTGCGACGAAATCTCTAAAGCTGCAAAACCACTATCAATATATTTTAAAGCTACAACCGCTAATCCGTTTCCTAAAGTTAAAAACAGTAAGCCTGCAATACTAACATTAAGTAATTGTTTTCTAGTAATAGCAAGACTAATACCTAACGATTTAGCAATAATAAAAATGATTATACTAGCAATAAGGAACCTTACAGAGGCTAGAAAAAATGGAGGTAATTGCGAAACCGCAATTTTGTTGAGCATATAAGTGGCTCCCCAAATAACATAAACAGCAAAAAAGGCTAAAATAATAAGAACCGTTTTACGCGATGCACTCATATTTTAGCCTTTTGTATAATATATCTCTAGTATAAACCTAGAAACTAATTCTTAAATCTTCTTAACTCTAACGGCATTCATGCCTTTTTGGCCACGCTCTAACTCGTAAGTTACTTTGTCGTTTTCCTCAATATCTTCAAGTAAACCACTAACATGAACAAAATATTTTTCTTGGTTTATACTGTCTAAAATAAAACCAAAACCTTTAGAATGGTCAAAGAAAGATACTTTTCCTTCTTTGTTTGCAGGCTCTTCTTCTTCTCTATCTTCTTTCTTTGGGATGCCTAACTCAATACTCTCTGCTTCAACCTTTTCGCGCATTGCTGGGTCTGGTGGTGTATCGGTTAAATTACCATTAAAATCTACATAAGCAAACTGAATTCCTTGTGGGTTTTCTTTAGCTTCAGCTCTTCGAGCCTCTTTCTTTTTTTGCTTTTCTTCTCTCTTCTTTAAGCGTTTTTTTTCTTTTTCAATTTTGTTAAATGTGACTTGCGATTTTGCCATAGTTTTAAATACTCCTACTGGGTTTTTTGGATTAATAGACTGTAAATATACGCCTTATTTTCATGAAGTTATAATAATCAACTCATTAATAGTCTTTCGGTATATTAATCTGTTATTAAGCGTTGAATTAAGTATTTGGGCGTTACCCGAAAAGGGTCGGGCTGAAGCCTGACTTGAGCGAAGTCGAAAGGTTACAAGTCCTCACTCCTGCCTCGCTAAGGGCTTTCCTTTGCAATCCCTAACGCGGGTGTTTGATAGCTTTTGTTTTATAAAACCAAAAATTAGCGTTTTTGGGTGGTTCGATTAACCTTAAATCAAAAGATTTGTAGTGAATTTAATAACTAATCACAGACAAATAAAAGTGCGCTAGAGCCTTCGTAAGTGCACAAAAATTTAGCAAAATAGTTCTTTAGAATAATGAATATCCAAATATTATTGAAAAACTCTTATATTTCGTTTCCCAAGCTAAATAATCTGATAAAACTTCTCTAGCGAATTGATATCTAATTTCTAAACTATATTTATCATTTTGTTTATAGCCTAATCCAAAACCTAAATTTGGGCTTTTACTTTTAATATCTAATGAATTCAAACTTGAATTGTTGTCTTTTTTAAATTCTATTTGAGATTTTGAACTCAAATCAAATATGTAAGATGCATTTATGAACAGTTTAGAATCGTTATTGAGAAAGAAATAATGTCTTATGCTTAAAGGGATTTCAATAGATTTGTACTTAACTTTTGCTACTAATTCATCTCTTGTACCTACACTATTAGTTTTTTCTTCCTTAAAACTTTGGAAGGTAGGCTCTAGGGCTATAGCCCATTTATTATTATTAAATGGTAAAATAAGCTCAGCTTCTAATCCAAGGCTAACCCCTTTTTTATTACCGAAATTAGTATCTCTGGTATCGGTAAGGCCGTGTTCTATTTCTAATGATGAATTAGTTATACGTGGTCTTATTGTTAGATTAAATATATCTACTTTCTTTGTTGGCTCAAAATTAATTAAGGTATCATTATAACATTTACTGTAATCAGTAAAAAATCGTATTAAATCTGGTTTCTTATAATCGATATTTTCAATTTTACTCAATTTAAATGTTGAACATTTTAAATCAGTCCATAATTGTTGTCTAAATCTATTATTTATGCCTATTTGACCTAGATCGGTTTCATACCTCTTATATATTAATTGCTCAATATTAAGATTATCTATACTGTAAAAATATCGTATTAAGCTACCTTCAATATATTCATATAAATTAGCCTTACCTTCAATTAGTAGTTTTAAGAAAATAGTGTCTTGATTAAAAACAGGCATTTTTTTATTACTCAAACTTTTAATTAAATTGCTTGACCTATCAATATTTACAGTACTTCTAACATATTTTGAAATATTATCAACACCAAATTCGCTAATTGATTTTATTGTTGCAATTTTCGATTCACCATTTTCTAAGAGTTTATATTCAAATTCAGTTGGATTATTTTTCCAATCTGCATTTTTTATTAAACATTTAGTTTTTTGATTATTATTATCAATGTAATATCCTTTTTCAAAAGAAATCTGCGAAAAACAATTTAGACTTAAGATTATAGTTAAAAGAAATAAAAGCTGTTTTTTCATTGTTAGTTTAATTTTCGATGTTTTTAGTTTAATTGAAATTGTAAATATGCTTTACTGAAAAAATAAAGTAATATTTCAATTTGTTTTATCATTTAATAAAACAAACTTAGAAGATTTTATTTACAAAGACAATTAAATAACTATTAAACTATAAGTTATTTTCAATTTCCTAAAAACTCAAAAAAACACCATTAATAAACACTAATCCTCAGGCGGAAACCCATGAATCTCCTCAAAAACTTCATCAAAATTTTGACGCAAATAAGAATTTAGTTTTTTACGGTAATCTCCCTTTAACCAATCCACGAAGTTGTAAGTGCTTTTACTGATGCACTTGGTGTAACGTTGTATTCTGAAGTCTATATCGTCACCAAGTTGTTTTGCTAATGCTAGCGCATCGTATACATCTTCGCTGTTTTCAATACAAATTTTACCGTGTTGTTCAATAGAACGTTCTAAAACAACTTTTGAAGACTCCCCATTTCTAATAGAATCTACATAGGTTTTTTGAATATCGAAATGCACATCTTCAGATTTTGCAAATTCTGCACGCAAAGCATCTGGCATTTCATATCTAAAATTGCTTTCTAATTCATCATCAGTTAATATAGAATCTAAATAATAAGTAGGCGATTTAAATATGCGTTGCCAATCTAAACCATCGCCCCAAGGACCAAACCTATGGAAGTTGTTACCTAAATCGATAACAGAAAATGATTTTTTATCTTTTAAAATACGCGATCCACGACCAATCATTTGGTAGTAAAGTGTCAACGATTTTGTTGCTCTGTTTAGAATAATACTTTCAACCGTTGGCTCATCAAAACCAGTTGTTAATATACTAACAGAAGATAAAATCGCTCCAGGTGTGTTCTTAAACCATTTTAAGATCATGGCACGCTCTTTTTTAGTATTTGTATTGTCTAAATGTGCAATGGGATAACCAGCTCTTTTAAACGTATCGTACACATGTAAAGAAGTCGTGATACCATTATTAAAAATTAACGTTTTTTTATTTTTGCAACGCTCCTCATAAGCTTGTAATAGCTTAGATAACATGTCGTTATCTGTATACAGGTCTTCTGATGATTTAACTGTGTAATCACCATTCGCACCTACTACCAAAGAGGTTAATCCAACGTTATAAGTAAACATTTCTGCTCGTGCCAAAAAACCGTTTTCAATAAGCGATTCTATACTTTCACCAACAATTAATTCATCATAATTATCAGTCATTGGTAATTCAATACTCGAGCTTAAAGGTGTTGCAGTAACCCCTAAAATAAACGACTGACTAAAAAACTTGAATAACTTTGTAAACGAATTATAATGTGCCTCATCAATAATTACTAAACCAATATCAGAAATATCTAGTTTATCATCATTTAATCTATTGTTTAAGGTTTCAACCATGGCTACAAAACAGCTATAATCTGCTTGATCGCTTAAATCTGCCTTACTATCAACTACTTTATTATTTACACCAAATTCTGTAAGCATGTTTGAAGTTTGCTTACATAATTCTATACGGTGTGTCATTACCAACACTTTCTTTTTGTGATGCTTTAAATACTGCCTAACTATTTCAGAAAAAATAACCGTTTTACCACCACCTGTTGGTAATTGATAAAGTAAATGATAATCTGCTGGAGATTCTTCAAAAGCTGTAAAAATTTTATCGATCGCTCCCTTTTGGTAACTATATAAACTTTTGCCTTCTGCTCTTTCTTCTAATTCTAATTCTGCTTTCGTACTCGACATATATTAAATTTTGCGACGTGCAAAAATAACACCTTTAAAGGGTTTTTACAGCATGTTTTTAACGAAAATTTTAAAGGAATTATACTAAAGGTTTATTTATTAATTTTAATTCTTACAAAAAACGACCAATCTTTTGTTATTAATCAAAGAAATATACAATTGAAACTTATAATGTTTTCTTTACTTTTGAAAAGAAAAAATACTTGATATGCAAATTAACGATAAATCTGAAGTAAAAAACTATTTAGCTAGCGATGCTAGATACAATACAATGACTTACAAGCGCTCAGGAAAAAGTGGTGTGCTTTTACCTGCAATTTCTATTGGGTTATGGCATAATTTTGGTTTTGTAGACCCAATCCAAAACGGACGTGACATTCTTAGAACGGCTTTCGATTTAGGTATTACGCATTTTGATTTAGCAAATAATTATGGACCACCTTACGGTTCGGCAGAAGAAAACTTCGGAACTATATTTAAAAAAGACTTTAAGCCTTACAGAGATGAATTATTTATTGCTACAAAAGCTGGTTATGATATGTGGCCAGGACCTTATGGTAATTTAGGTTCAAGAAAATATTTAATTTCAAGTTTAGACCAAAGTTTAAAACGTATGGGTTTAGATTATGTTGATATTTTTTATCATCACAGACCAGATCCAGATACGCCGTTAGAAGAAACTATGGGAGCGTTGGCAGACATTGTTCGCCAAGGAAAAGCATTATATGTTGGAATTTCAAATTACAGTCCTGAGGATACGCAAAAAGCAGCTAAACTTTTAAAAGAACTGAAAGTGCCTTTCATTTTGCATCAAGCTAGATATTCTATGTTTGATCGTTGGGTTGAAGATGGACTTCTTGAAACATTAGATAAAAATGGTGTTGGGTGTATTGCCTTTTCTCCATTGGCACAAGGTATGCTGACGGATAAATATATTAATGGAATTCCTGAAGGTTCTAGAGCTTCTAAAGATTTAACGTATTTAAATAAAGCGGCGGTATCTGATAATTTGGATAAAATTCAAAAGTTAAATGCTATCGCTAAAGAACGCGGACAAAAACTATCGCAAATGGCTATTGCTTGGATATTAAGACAACCACAAGTAGCGTCGGTTTTAGTTGGTGCAAGTAGTTCTAATCAATTAAAAGAGAATGTAAAAGCTTTAGATGGTTTGAGTTTTTCTGAAGAGGAATTGACTATGATTGATGGGATAATTTCTTAATTTTTCACAAACTTCTTAAAAGTAAGTAGTATTCCCTAAATCATCTTTTATTGAAAGAATATACATGCCTTTTGACAAGCTTTCAACGTTAATTGTTTCAGCATTTGACAAGATTTTTGATATCCTCAACCTACCGACTAAGTCAACAATTTCAATTTTTAATTTTTTAAATTTTGAGAAGAAGAAAATGATAATTCATCAACTACAGGGTTTGGATAAATTGAAAATATTGATTTTATAGTTTTGCTTGTTGAAAGTTCACCGTTCCAGAAAAAGGCACTATCTCCATTTGGAGAATAAAGAGCTAATTGGCATGAACTTCCACTAAGTAAACAACCGATACTAAAGTTATATGTGGTAGAAGGCTGGAAGAAACTAAAATACAAATTTTCAAAATCTGAATTCCCTAAATTATTGCATGTATCTAATGTTGTAGATGTAGAAATAATTGTAAAGGCTCTTCCGTTAATTTCATCATAATCGTATTGCCCTTCCATGGTATTACAAACGTATGTATCAAAAAAAGTACTTGAGGATTCATTAAAATTTATAATAATTTGATCTCCATTGTCATCGGTTTGTCCATCATCCAGATTGAGAACATGATATGTCGTATTATCAATTACCAAATATTCTAAAATCCATTCACCTGATAGTGGTGATTGTGAAAACCCTAAAACAGATATAAATAAACAGAAAATTATGTGGTAATTCTTTTTCGTAAAACAATATTTACAACAAAGATAATAAAAATATTACTCCTTCATTACAATAATTGTAGCTTTAACACCTGTAGCTAGGTTCCATTGGTTTTGAGAAACAAGGATGCCCTTATCGTCAACTACCCTAAATTCTGCGGTATTTGGTCCAGATTCTCCTTGGTTTAATGCAACAAAATCTATTTTATTAAACCCTTTTTGCAAATCAAGCTTAAAGCCTTTAAAGCCTCCTGTTAAAAATACTCTTGGATGAATAATATCGTCGTTAACACGCACCTGGATAATGTCGCCATCAACATAACCATGATCTCTGTAAACAACATTTACAAATTTAGAATTGGTTTTAAAATCGCCTAAATATTGATCGACTTTACTCCCATTTCTTAAAGCTACTTCTTTCTCATTAAGCTTTAATTCTTCAATATTTTTATCTATTTGTTTGGTATACAATTCACCAGGATTACCAAATTCTTCTTCTGGAAACATTGAAAACTCCTTTTTTGGAGCGTCAAGACTAGGTGCTACCCTTGGTCTATTCATTCCAAAAGTATTTTCGTTTTCAATAGGTTTAGAAGGTGTTAACGGACTTATATCTGCTGTATCCTTTTTGCTTTCAATAGCAGGAATGGCGGTAGATTTCTTTTTACTATCTATTTGTGCTTGAGTAGATAGCGAGAAGCTAATAAGGCAAATAAATAGAGTAAAAAGCTTTACTAAGTTATTATATTTTAAAATTTGTATTAGAGCCATAATATTTTTCAAATATATTTCTTTCTTATAAATACCACAGTATTAATCAAAATATTTAATAATGCTTTAACAACAACCGTTCCTAAAACTAATTAGCGACCTTGTTTCTTACTTACCTCTTATCTAGAATAGTTAAAATATGTTAATTTATTACTTTGTTATACATAGCACCGTAACAAAATTAATTGATAGTCGCCTATTCTGTATAATCGAAAAACAATAAATAATTATTAATCAATCAAAATCAAAAATTATGAGAACTTTAAACAACAATCAATTATCAGGAACTTTAAACGGTACAAAAAGCCATACATGGAATACAAAAAGGCGTTATAGATAAATAACAATTCAGTATTAAAATATAACAATTCAGATATATAAAATTCTAAATACTAGAGCCTTAAAATATATTTGCACCATAATTAAATCATTAATCAATCAAAATCAAAAAATCATGAGAACATTAAACAACAATCAAATTACAGGAACTTTAATTGGAACAAAAAGTAACACTTGGAACCGCAAAAGACGACATAGATAGTAATCCGTCTTTTAATACCTAAAATTTCATCAATCAATCAATCAAAATGAAAACAATCAAAACAATTTTATTGGCTACTATTTTAGTATTTAGTAGCCATGTTTCAGCAAACACAGAAAGACCAAAAAATGAACCTATTTCAGTTGAAGAGCAAATCAAAGCGTTATTAAAAAATTCAGATTTAGCAATTTACAATGATGTAGCTATTAAATTGAAATTTAAATTAAATGAAAGTAATGAAATTATCGTTTTAACTAATAATTCGAATGATGATGATATTTCAGAATTCATTAAAAAAAGGTTGTATTTAAAAGAACTTAGCATAGACAAAAATAATGCAAGCGAATTCTACTATATTCCTGTAAAATTTATATCAACTATTAAATAGTATTACGTTTTTTAGTTAGGAAGCTTAATAAAACTAAAGACGTTGCAATGTTTATGTGACGTCTTTTAAAATCTAATTTTCATCAATCAATAAATCAATCAAAATGAAACCAATCAGCAAAATATCTAGGTGTTTAAATAGTATTACTCAAGAACATATAATGACTAATAAGCGCATTATAGATTTTCGTATTTCACATAATGGCCTTTGGAAAAGCGCTAAACGATACGCGCACTAATCTGGAAATCTTGTAGTTATGGTATTGTTTTTGTGAGTTAATCAACACATTAACATTTAAATCTATAATTATGAGACACTCAAAATTAGTACCAGAAGTGAATGCAGGATCTATGGCAGATATTGCGTTTTTATTACTTATCTTTTTTTTAGTAACCGCCACAATATCTTCAGATGAAGGCATTAACAGATTACTTCCTGAAGATTGCCCAACTAACGATTGCGGCGGTATTATTTCAGAACGAAACATTTTAAAAATTGCCATCAACAATAATGACGAGATTCTTATTGAAGATGAATTAGTAACTATTAGCGATATTAAAGATATTGCTAAAAGCTTTATTGATAATAACGGCGATAGTAGCTGTAGTTATTGTCTTGGGGAAAAGTTGAGCATATCTTCCGAAAACCCTAAAAAGGCTGTAATATCTTTACAAAACGGTAAACAAACCACTTACAAAACGTTTATTGCTGTACAAAATGAACTTACAAAAGCGTATTACGAATTACGACAAGCTTATAGTTTGAATGTGATTGGTAAAGCTTCAGATAAGTTATCTAAAACTGAAGAAAAACAAGTTAAGTTGGCCTATCCGTTTATACTCTCGGAAGCTGAAACTATGTAATTTTCTTTATAAATGAGCTATTTTGGAGGCAACCAGAATGGCTCATTTGTTTTACTATCGAATGCACCTCTATAAATTTGAATGTTTTTGTACATTTGTGTTATTCACATTTTAAAATCATACTATATGAATAGCATACCAAGTGTTAATTTAAAAGACTTTCTTTCTGAAGATCCTGTTAGAAAACAAAACTTTGTAGATGCCATAGGAAAGGCTTATGAAGAGATTGGTTTTGTGGCACTTAAAGGTCATTTTTTAGATGATGATTTAGTTGATAATTTATACAAAGAAGTAAAAAACTTTTTTAGTTTACCAACAGCAACCAAACAGAAATATGAAATTCCTGGAATTGGAGGGCAACGTGGTTATGTGTCTTTTGGTAAAGAAAGTGCTAAAGGAAAAAAAGAAGGCGATTTAAAAGAGTTTTGGCATTTTGGTCAATATGTAGATGATAATGATAAGCTTAAAGCAGAATATCCAGATAATGTAACTGTAAATGAACTTGCAGAATTCAATAAGATTGGTAAAGAAACCTATAGAATGCTTGAAAAAACGGCTAAACATGTTTTACGTGCTTTAGCATTACATTTAGGCTTAGAAGAAACTTATTTTGATAACTATATACATAATGGAAATTCCATTTTAAGGCCTATACACTACCCGCCTATTACACAAGAGCCAGATGAAGCTGTTAGAGCCGCGGCACATGGCGATATTAATTTAATAACACTTTTAATGGGCGCCCAAGGTAAAGGTTTACAAGTCCAAAATCATAAAGGTGAGTGGATTGACGCTATTGCCGAAGCAGACGAATTAATGATTAATGTTGGCGATATGCTTTCTAGGCATACTAACAATAAATTAAAATCTACTATTCACCGTGTAGTTAATCCACCAAAAGAACTTTGGGGAACATCGCGTTATTCTATACCATTTTTTATGCATCCCGTTAGCGAGATGAAATTAGATGTTTTGGAAGGTTGTATTGATAAAAATAATCCGAAACAATTTGATGATATAACTGCTGGTGAGTTTTTAAACGAACGTTTAATTGAATTAGGGCTTAAAAAATAGTAGGCAGCTCACAGTTGCTTACTCTTATTTTTTACTGCGAACTGAATACTGTATAAAGATACAATGGATTTACAAGACCAACTAAAAAACTTATTTCCAGAACACATTGAAGAAGAAAGTACTTCTGAAATAACTGATGCTTCTGATATTTGGATGCAAGACGATCCTATTCTTTGTAAATATGAAAAGCGCAAAGGAAAACCTATAACCATACTTGAAGGTTATACAGGTGCTACAGAAGATTTTAAGAAATTAGCTAAAGAAATAAAAACTAAACTAAGTGTTGGCGGTAGTTTTAAAGATGATAAAATTATTATTCAAGGTGATTATCGCGATAAAATTATGCAAATGCTAAAAGATAAAGGGTTTAATGTAAAACGTGTTGGCGGATAGATTTATGGATAAACAACCACTCCACATTACAAATGGCGACGTTTTAACTAACGTGTTAAACGACTTAGACGTTGAAGGTGTTAAATTAACCTGGCAAGAACTATTATGTGAAGGCCCAACTTCAGAAGAAGTTTTTTCTAAAGAGTTTCTGGAAGCCAGAAAATTGTTTTTTGAACAGTTTTATGGTATAGATTTAGACTTTGAACTCATAAAGATAGAATTAGATAAATTAAACAATTCAGAAAATTACTCTGAAATTGTGCTTTGGTTTGAATATGATTTATTTTGTCATATTAACATGATAGCTGTGATTAGTCTTATCAAACAAAAAAAAATAGATCTTCCTATTTATTTAGTCTGTAGCGGAAGAATTGCGGGTAGTAAAAGATTAAAAGGTTTAGGTGAATTAAAACCCAATCAACTCTTAAATCATTACAAGAAAAAGGTTTTACTTAATGAAGAAGATATTGATATGGCAACAACAATATGGAGTATTTACTGCGGTATAGACCACAATTTATTAAAACCTTACATCGTAAAAAGCTCTTCGTTTGAATATTTAAGTAATTGTTTAAAAGCACACTTAAAACGTTTTCCAGATTCAATAGATGGATTAAGTATTCTTGGAAGACACATACTTGAAATTATTAAAAAAGAAAAGATTACATCTAAAAACCATTTATTAGGTTATGCACTTAATTACCAGGGGTATTATGGTTATGGCGACCTTCAATTTAAAAGAATAATAGAAAATTTAAGTATTTTTTATTTAGTTTCTGAAGATTGCATAGAATTAAACCGTAAAGGACACGAAGCGTTACTTGCACAGCATAATTATGCTTTAGAATTAAATGATAATATGACTTTTGGTGGTGTTAAAAAAATTGATTTTCTTTTTAATGTATCCGAAAATAAACTTGTAAAATCTACATTAAATGCCAATTAAAGAATCTGAACTTATTTTAAATCCAGATGGAAGTATTTACCATCTAAATTTAAAACCTGAACATATTGCAAATACGATCATTTTAGTAGGCGATCAAGACCGTATTAGTAAAGTAACTTCTAATTTTGACTCTATTGAATTTAAAACACAAAAACGCGAATTCAAAACGCAAACTGGTCATTTTAAAGGGAAACGAATAACGGTAATTTCAACAGGAATTGGCCCAGATAATATAGATATCGTTTTAAATGAAATAGATGCGCTTGTTAATATAGATTTTTCAACAAGGCAAATAAAAGAAAACCTGAAAAGTCTTAATATTATTAGAATAGGAACTTCTGGGTCACTACAAGAACACATTCCGGTTGATGGTTTTGTCTTAAGCACACATGGTTTAGATATTAATGGAATGCTTCATTCTTATCAAATAAATTCAATTAGTAATTCAGATATTGAAGATGCATTTATCAAGCAAACCAATTGGCATTCTAATAAATCAAGGCCTATAGTTGTTAATGGTAGTAAAAAACTATTAAAAAAATTAGAAAGTGATATAACCTACAAAGGTTTAACGGCAACTGCTGGAGGGTTTTATGGCCCACAAGGAAGAGTTTTAAGATTACCAGTTCAAGATGCTGAGTTAAACTCTAAAATGGATGCTTTTATGTTTAATAATATTTGTGTTTCCAATTTTGAAATGGAAACTTCTGCCATATTCGGATTAGCAAAATTATTAGGTCATGAGGCCATGTCAATAAATGCTATTATAGCGAATAGAGCTGTTGGAACTTTTAGTAAAAACCCTGCAAAAACCATAGAAAACCTTATCACTTATACACTAAATAAAATTACAGAATAAATTAATTAATTTAATGAAGAAAGTAAATATTGGCGGTGTACCAGAGCATTTTAACTTAGCTTGGTACTTAACGTTAAAAAACGGAGAATATAAAGAAGAAGATATTAATTTACGTTGGCATGATTATTACGGTGGTACCGGTGCTATGTGCAAGGCACTTAGGAATGGAGATATCGATATTGCGGTTATTTTAACTGAAGGTATTATAAAAGATATTATAGACGGAAACCCTAGTAAAATTGTACAGACTTTTGTGCAAACACCCCTAATTTGGGGTGTGCATGTAGCTCATGATTCTAAGTATAAAGACGTTATAGACTTAAAAGGTACAAAGGCTGCTATCAGTCGTTATGGCTCTGGGTCGCATTTAATGGCTTATATAAATGCTGAAAACAATAATTGGGATTTAGAAAAAGACTTAGATTTTGAAGTGATTAAAAACCTTGATGGTGCTGTTGAAGGTTTAACCGAAGGCAAAGCCGATTATTTTTTATGGGAAAAATTCACCACAAAACCTCTTGTAGACGATGGTGTGTTTAGACGTATTGACAACTGCCCTTCTCCATGGCCTTGTTTTGTTATAGCTGTAAGAGACGAGTTTATAGAAAATAACGAGAAAGACTTAAAAGCTATTTTAGAAATCATCAATAACACAACTTCAGATTTTAAAGATATCCCTAGTATTGATAAATCTATTGCCAATCGCTATGAACAACAATTAGAAGATGTTCAAGAATGGTTAAGCATAACAGAATGGTCTCAAGAATTAATCGATAAAAAAACAGTTATGAATGTTCAAAAAGAACTGTTTGCTTTAAATATTATCCCAGAGATTGTTGATTATGAAAAATTAATACATAAACTATAACTGATTTTTATATCATCAAATGTTAATAATTCATCAAACAAAAACAATAACACATTAACAATTCCTATTTTTGATACCTAAATATATAGAAAATGAATAAACTACTTTGTATTGCTTTTGCAATAGCTCTTTTTGGATGTAAAAAAGAAATAAAAACCGACGACTACACGATTGTTTCTGGGAAAATCACAAACAAACAGGCTGGAGATGTTACTATGAATAGTGAAGATAGAACATTTAAAGAAGTAATTAAAATAGCCGCAGACGGTACTTTTATAGACACACTTAGCACAGATATTAAATCTTATGTGCTTTTTGACGGTACAAACCCTGTGTTTATAAATGCACAACCAGGATTTAAACTAAATATAGCTTACGATGCTTTAGATTTTGATAATACAGTTAATATTTCTGGTATTGGATCAGAAATCAACAACTATTTGCTTCTTAAAAGAAAGAGTGAAATGGATTTAAATAGAAAGAGTTCTGAAATTTTTGTGCAAGTTGAAGACGACTACAAAAAAACAATGTTAGACTTCAAAAAAACTCAAGAAGATATGCTGAGTAATACAAAAGGTTTACCATCAGATTTTATTGCTAAAGAAACAAGAAATATAAATTACGGCTATTTTGGAAAATTAAAAAGTTACGAAAGAGCTCATAGACATTTCACTAAAAATCCAGCTTTTAAAGTTTCAGAAGGGTTTTTAAAAGATGTTTCAGAGTTAGATTATAATAATGAAGAAGATTTCGAGTTTTCTCGAAATTACAAAGGCATTGTAAATGATTATTACGAAGTAAAAGCACGTGAGTTAAGCCAAAAAGACTCCACAGCCTACGATTTGTCTTATGTTAAAACCGTGAGTGCTATTGAAAGTGAAACTATAAAAAACACATTGCTTTTTGATTTTGTAAACTTCAACATGTCATACTCAAATAATCTAGATGATTTTTATAAAATGTTCTTAGAAAATTCAACTAACGAAAAAAACAACGCGATAGTTACAGAGACATATAATAAACTAACAGCTTTAAAAGAAGGAAAGCCATCTCCAAAGTTTGTTGATTACGAAAATATTACAGGAACAAAAATGTCTTTAGATGATTTAAAAGGCAGATATGTTTATATTGATGTTTGGGCTACTTGGTGTGGACCTTGCATTCAGCAAATTCCACATTTACAAAAGGTTGAGAAAGCTTATCATGGAAAAAACATTGAATTTGTAAGCATTTCGATAGATAAACAAAGTGACTATGAAAAATGGAAAACTATGGTTATTGAAAAAGACTTAGGCGGAATTCAATTATTTGCCGATAACGATTGGGAATCTGCTTTTGTGCAAGATTATCAAATACAAGGTATTCCAAAATTTATTTTAATTGACCCGGAAGGAAACATTGTAGACGCTAATGCACCAAGACCTTCAAGTCCTAAACTTATTGAATTGTTTGATAAACACAATTTATAAACAACTCTCTTTGCAAAATAAAAAAGCCGCTATTTGCGGCTTTTTTTTATGGTTTATTATTGAGGTTTTTGTTCTTCTTCTTGTGGTGGTTCTGGCTGTTCTGGTTGTTTAAATAAATCTAAATAAGCTTCACCTAAATAATCAATAACATGACTTGCTATTAAACTTTGATAACCAAAATCCTCAACAGCGATGTCTGCAGATTTTCCATGTAAATACACACCAAAAATAGCTGCTACAAGTGGATTATAGCCTTGTGAAATTAAACCAGTAATTACTCCTGTTAAAACATCTCCGCTTCCTGCTGTAGATAACCCAGGGTTTCCTGTAGTATTAACATAAAGTTTATCTTCATAAACAGTAATGCTATTGGCACCTTTTATTATAACTATAACTTTATGTTTTTTCGAAAAAGCTTTTACTTTTTTTAATTTTTCAAAATCATCTTTCCAAGAACCAATTAAACGCTCTAGTTCTTTTGGGTGTGGCGTTAAAACTGTTGCTTCTGGTAATAATTTTAATAAGGCTTTCTTTTTAGAAAGGATATTAATACCATCAGCATCAATAACCAACGGTGCTTTGTTAGTTTTTAAAAATGAAGCAAAAGCACTAGCCGTTTTTGAGTCTGTCCCTACTCCTATTCCAAAGCCAACAACGGTTGGTTCAATATCAAATGTAATAGATGTTATTTTTTCCTCATGGCTATCTGTAATAACCATAGCCTCAGGAAAAGAAGTCTGTAAAGCATGATATCCACATTTTGGAACATAAGTTGAAATTAAACCCGCTCCAGCAGATAAAGCTGCTCTACTAGCTAAAGTAACAGCACCAATTTTGCCATAGCTACCACCAATAATTAATGCGTGTCCAAATTGCCCTTTATGAGAATATTTGTCTCTTGGTATGTAATTGGGTAGTACTTCAAGTTTTCCTATTAATTCAACCTCAGTTTGTGTGGTGTATAAGAATTCTTGGTCTAATCCTATATCTAAAACTTCCCATTGCACAGTAAATTTAGCTGTTTCGGGTAAAAAGAACACTAATTTTGGCGAAGCAAAACTTAATGTAAATCCGGCCCAAACAACCGCATCTTCATCTTCTACAGCTTTATCAGGAAACAATCCAGATGGTATATCTATTGATAATGTAAAAGCTTTACTAGCTCTAAAATGTAAAAACAATTTCTTTACCCATTCATCTACTGGTCTGTTTAAACCAATCCCAAAAACGGCATCTACAATAATATCATCAGGTTGTATTTCAGGAAATTCTTCAGCACAACTTAATAAAACAGGCCATTTTTTAGTAACATTTTTTACACGATCATAATTAATCAAAAAATCTTTTGATCGCTTATCACTACAATTAATTATAAAGGTATTTACATTATAGCCATGGGTTATTAAATGGCGGGCTAAAACTAAGCCATCCCCTCCATTATTACCTATACCACAAAACACGTGTATAGGCACTTGAGCACCTTGCATGCGCGCGTGCATCCAATTAAAAATTTGGGTCCCCGCACGTTCCATTAAATCGGTTGACGAAATATTTTGTTTTTCGGCAGTTAGCGCATCACCTTTATAAATCTGTTCTTTTGAAAATACTTTCATTTATACTTTTATTATATATTTTTCAATTCTTATAACATTTAGTCGTTTTTTTTAAACGATTTATGTTTGAAGATAAGAATATTGTAAAAAAGTTGTTTTAGTTTTTTTATTAGGCTAAATGTAATACTTTTGAAGTGTATTATATAACAATAATGAATCATTTCAACCAAAATACACTTCAATATGTTTCTTTTTTAGCAAAAGGAACAACGGCTATTTTTGGTACAACTACAAATACAACAACCCTTTGGGGTTACTAGTTATATATATTCCGCACACTATTTTTGTGATTTTACAAAATCGCAACATTTCAAGTATTATTTCTAATTATACAAAGTACTAAAACATGAAAGTTTTAAAATTCGGAGGCACTTCGGTAGGCTCTTCAAAAAATATAAATAACGTAATCAACATTTTAGAAAACTATGGTAAGACAGATACTATAGCTTGCGTAGTTTCGGCTGTTGGTGGTATTACAGATAAATTACTTTTAGCAGGAAAACAGGCTCAAAATAAAGATCAAAGTTTTTTAGAAACGTTTGATGGAATTAAAGAAAGACATTTCAATATCATTAAAGAATTGAATCCTGAAAACAATGCGTCTATTTTAAAGTTTGTTGAAAACAAGTTAAATAGCTTAAAAAGTTTATTGGAAGGTATTTATTTAATTAACGAATTATCTCCTAAAACATCAGATAAATTAGTGAGTTTTGGAGAGTTGTTATCTTCTTTCATCATAGCTGAAACTATGAAAAACAGAGGGTTATCTGCTGATGTTAAAAATTCTCAAGAGATAGTCATTACAAACTCTAATTTCACAAAAGCAGAAGTTGATTATACCATTACGAACCAAAATATTCGTGATTATTTTAAATCGGCAAAACAAAACATAACAATCCTACCAGGTTTTATTTCAAAATCTAGAATAGGAGAAGTTACTACGCTTGGTCGTGGTGGTTCAGATTTTACGGCTGCCATTATAGCAGCGGCTTTACATGTAGAGCAACTAGAAATCTGGACAGATGTAAGTGGTATGTATACAACTAATCCAAAATTGGTGAAACAAGCCTACCCTATTGATAAAATATCGTATCAAGAGGCGATGGAGCTTTCTCATTTTGGAGCCAAAGTATTATATCCGCCAACAGTTCAACCAGTTTTAGGTTTACAAATTCCTATTCATATTAAAAACACTTTAGAGCCTGAAGCTGCAGGAACTATTATTTCTAATGAAGAAACTAAGTCTACTTTACCGGTAAAAGGGATAAGTAACATTAGTAATATTGCTTTATTAACTTTAGAAGGTACTGGAATGGTAGGTATTCCTGGGTTTTCAAAACGTTTGTTCGAAACATTATCACAAGAAAAAATTAATGTGATTATGATTACGCAAGCGTCTTCAGAACATTCTATTTGTTTAGGTATTGAAGATAAAGAAGCCGATACTGCAAAAATGGCTATTGATACTGCTTTTGAAAATGAAATAGCTTTAGGTAAAATTGAACCTATAATTATTGAAACTGGTTTATCAATTATTGCATTAGTTGGAGATAATATGAAAAACCACCAAGGTATTAGCGGTAAAATGTTTAGTGGTTTAGGAAGAAATAATATTAATATTAGAGCTATAGCTCAAGGCGCTTCAGAAAAGAATATCACAGCAGTTATTGACGAAAAAGATGTAAAGAAAGCTTTAAATACGCTTCATGAGCAGTTTTTCGAATCAAAAACGAAACAACTTAATGTTTTTATTACTGGTGTTGGAAATGTTGGAGAACGTTTGGTTGAACAAATAAAACAGCAAAAGAAATTTTTAAAAGATAACCTTAAAATTAATCTTAGAGTTGCTGGACTTTCAAACTCAAGACATATGATTTTTGATGATTCTGGTATAAATCTAAAAGATTGGAAAGCGCAATTAGCTCAAGGAGAAAAAGCAACGTTACAAGGCTTTTTTGAAAACGCAAAATCATTAAATTTACGTAATAGTATTTTTGTTGATGTAACTGCAAATGCAGATGTTGCTGGTTTATATGCACAGTATTTAAAAGAAAGTATTGGCATTGTAGCTTGTAATAAAATAGCATGTTCTAGTAATTACGACAACTATAAAGAATTAAAAAGATTATCATTAGAATATAATGCACCCTACTTATTTGAGACTAATGTTGGTGCAGGTTTACCAATTATTGATACGTTAGGAAATCTAATCGCGTCTGGTGATAAAGTAAACTCTATTCAAGCCGTTTTATCTGGAAGTTTAAACTTTGTGTTTAATAATTTTAATGATAAAACAAAGTTTTATGATGTTGTAAAACAAGCTGGTGCTGAAGGTTATACCGAACCAGATCCAAGAATTGATTTAAGCGGTGTTGATGTAGCGCGTAAAATTTTAATTTTGGCTAGAGAAAGTGGTGTCGAAATGAATTTAGAAGATATTGAAAACACATCATTCTTATCAGAAGCAGGATTAAAAAGCGATACTGTTGATGATTTTTATGAAACATTAATTGCAGACGAAGCGCACTACCAAAGTTTATATGCTTCCGCGAAAGCGAACAACTGCCAATTAAAGTATGTTGCTAAATTTGATAACGGGAAAGCAAGTGTTAGTTTACAGGAAATTCCTGAAGGGCATCCATTTTATAACCTTGAAGGAAGTGATAATATTGTTATGTTCTATACAGAGCGTTATCCGAAGCAACCTATGATTATTAAAGGTGCTGGTGCTGGTGCAGATGTAACAGCTTCTGGGTTATTTGCAGATATCATAAGACTTGGAAACGATTAGTTAAGCCGGTAGTTTGCAGTCGGCAGTAAACAGTCAAAATGATAACTTTTAAGTGAATTTTAGAAGTTTATGATGAGATTCCCGCCTTGGCAGGAATGACAAAAGAAATAATTTAATGAACGAAATAAAAATATTTTCTCCAGCAACGGTAGCCAATGTGGCTTGTGGATTCGATGTTTTGGGCTTTTGTCTAGATAGCGTTGGTGATGAGATGGTGATTAGAAAAACGGATAAAAAAGGAATTTATATTACTAAAATTGAAAATTTCGATTTACCATACGAAGCCGAATTAAATGTTGCGGGTGTTTCCGCTTTAGCTATGTATGAGGCTATTGATGTCGATTTTGGTTTTGAAATCGAAATCTATAAAAACATAAAACCAGGCAGCGGCATTGGAAGTAGCGCCGCAAGTGCCGTTGGAAGTGTCTTTGGAATGAATGAACTTTTAGGAAAGCCATTCAATAAAACACAATTAACTGAGTTTGCCATTAAAGGTGAAGCTTTGGCAAGTAAATGCGAACATGCAGATAACCTAGCTCCTGCTCTCTTTGGTGGTTTTACTTTAGTTAAAAGTATATCACCTTTACAGATTTTAGAAATTCCATCGCCAGATGATTTATATGCAACTATTATTCATCCGCAGATAGAAATTAAAACCTCAGAGTCTAGAGCTGTACTTCCTAAAGAAGTACCATTAAATGATGCTATTGCGCAATGGGCAAATTTAGGAAGTTTAATCCACGCTTTACATACAAGCGATTACAATTTAATAAGCGACTCTTTAAACGATGTTATTGTTGAACCTTATAGAAGCCAGTTAATTCCGCATTTCAATGAAGTGAAAAAAGCGGTGTTAGAAACAGGTGCATTAGGTGCTGGTATTTCAGGATCAGGGCCTTCTATTTTTTCTTTAAGTAAATCGGAACAAGTCGCTCAAAATGTGAAAGATGCAATGAAAAAAGTATATTCTGAAATAGGAATCGATTTCGAAATACACGTATCAAAAATTAATGTTGAGGGCGTTAAGATAATTTGACAGAAGGCAGAAGACAGAAGACAGAAGACATTATGAATAAAAATAGCGGCTTATGAGTAAATTCAAGTTTGAAAAATTGATTATATGGCAAAAGGCAATGGATTTTGGTGAGGATATTGATAAAATGACAATTCCTTTTCCAGATAAAGAAAAATTCAATTTGTCATCGCAAATAAGACGAGCATCAGATTCAATTGCTCTGAATATTTCAGAAGGTTCAATTGGTCAATCAAATCCAGAACAGAAAAAATTTATTGGATACTCAATTCGCTCCTTAGCAGAAGTTGTGACTTGTTTATTTAAATCAAAACGACGAAAATATATTTCAGAAAGTGAATTTACAAAACTATATAATGAAGCCAATCATCTTATGAATATGATGAGTGCTTTTAGAAAAAATATTAAATAAATCTAGGCCTTTTCTAAAATGAAAACGCAATCAAACTTCCGTCTTCTGTCATCAGTCTTCGGTCAATTTTAAAAAAAAATGAATTACTATTCACTTAATCATAAAGCTCCAAATACAACATTTAAAGATGCTGTCATAAAAGGATTAGCACCAGATAAAGGGTTATACTTCCCAGAAAGCATTACACCATTACCACAATCATTTTGGGATAATTTTGATAATTTATCTTATTCTGAAATTGCATTTGAAGCTATAAAACAATTTGTTGCTCCTGAAATACCAGAAGCCATTTTAAAAACAATTGTAGAAGAAACATTGTCTTTTGATTTTCCAGTTGTAAAACTAGATGATAGTATTTCAACTTTAGAGCTGTTTCATGGACCAACCATGGCTTTTAAAGATGTTGGAGCCCGTTTTATGGCACGTTGTTTAGGTTATTTCAACAAAGACAATACTAACGAAGTAACTGTTTTGGTAGCCACCTCTGGAGATACTGGTGGTGCTGTTGCTAATGGTTTTTTGGGTGTTAAAGGTGTAAATGTAGTGATACTCTACCCTAGCGGAAAAGTAAGCGATATTCAAGAAATGCAATTAACCACCTTAGGTCAAAATATTAAAGCATTAGAAGTAAATGGTACATTTGATGATTGCCAAGCTATGGTTAAAACAGCATTCTTAGATGAAGGTTTAACGAGCAACATGCAATTAACATCAGCAAACTCGATTAATGTAGCGCGTTGGTTACCACAATTATTCTACTTTATGTTTGCTTACAAGCAACTTAAAAACAGTAATAAAGAGATTGTTTTTTCTGTACCAAGTGGAAACTTTGGTAATGTATGTGCTGGAATGATGGCGCAACAATTAGGTTTACCAATCAAACATTTTGTAGCGTCTAATAACGCTAATAATGTTGTTACACGTTATTTAGTATCAGAATTATACGAACCAAAACCATCTGTACAAACGATTAGTAACGCTATGGATGTTGGAGCGCCAAGTAACTTTATAAGAATTCAAGAAATTTATAAAAATAAGTTTGAAACTTTAAAGCAAAATGTATCGTCTTATAGTTTTTCTGATGACGAAACACGTGAGGCTATGCTGGAAATTTATAACAATTATAACTACGTTGCAGATCCACACGGAGCGGTTGGGTATTTAGGTTGTAAATCACATTTAAAAGACAATCCAAACGCACATTGTGTGTTTTTAGAAACCGCACACCCAACTAAGTTTTTAGATGTTGTTGAAGAGGTAATAAAAGAAGAACAACCTTTACCAGAACAAATACAAGCTGTTATGGGAGGAAAAAAGGAAGCAATTTTAATTTCGACTTATGAGGAATTGAAAAGTTATTTGCTAAACTAAAATTCTCCTTAATTAGATAGATTTCTGTTTTAAAAAGGAAATATAATTTTATAAAAAACTCCAATGTTTGCATTGGAGTTTTTTTTATTTAATAACACTCTTGCTATCATAAACTAAAACCTTACTCCATAAATGCTGGTATTTGTCTACAAATTCTTGATGTATGTGATGATTTTGATAAATAGCTTCATCTTCTTCATTAGCGAAAATGAGCATTTCTGTAACGGAATAAGTCGTTTCAACAACATCCCGTTGTTCGGTTGATGCAGGAACACCTATATGAATATCGGCAACTTGTTCGATGGTTTTTAGCTTTTTAATACCTTCAATAAGTTGTTGTTTATCTTCTAAAGATTCTGGGTTTTTTAGCCAGAAAAAAACATGATGTACTAGTGGTCCCATTTAAATAAATTTCTATTAATCCAATAATTCAGGTTTACTCAGTATCAATTCTATTTTTTTAATAATTACAGTAATTTGATCTAGTTGCGATTCAATATTTCTAAAAAATAGACTGATATCTCTATTTACCCAACTTTCAGAAAGAACTCTTGCTCCCAAACTAATTCGTAAAATAGCACTTTGTACACCATTGCTATATTTTACGTTTACTGCTTGCCCAATGTGGCATTTTTGCGCAGCAAGCCTAAGTGTTTCTATAGGCTCACCATCAAAATGTGCAGATATATCAGAATTTAAAAGCATATATAACTTTTTAACTTGATCTATTGGTAAAGGTGTTTCATCTTGAAGAATGAAAAAAGGAAAAATGGTACGTATATTTCGTATTTTAAACCCTTTATTCTCAAAGGTATTTGTTCTACTTTCATCATTGTAAACCGGTTCAAGAAATGATGAACCTTGTATAGAATCTTCAACAAAATTGCAAAACATTTCAATACCCATATTTCTATATAGAATTGGTGTTTTAAAATAACGATCCATTTCTACTATAGCGGCATTCCAGCGCATATAAGAGCCGTAATTAAATCCATCTGATAATTCTTTAGAACAAAACCAAGATGTTGGCCAATCTGAATGGTTAAAGTATTGTGTTAACCCTTTAGGTAATTTGCATTTAGCTGCGTCAATCAATTTACTAACATTTTCAGGAAAAATTAAGGCTCCTGAATATGGAGGTCCAGTAAAGTATTTACTTCCTGTAATACTAACAATGTATTCTTTTTCTAAATAGTCTTGAATATCTTCGGGATCTAACCTAAGTTGAGCTGCATCAATAATGACTTGCATTGATAAATCATCCAGTTTATTAAGTTCTTCCATCATGTCTTCACTAGGCGATTGATAGCCTAATTTAGAATGATCCATAACGTGCAACACCACCTGTCTTCCCTGTTTATGAGTATCTGTAATAGCCTTGAAAGTTTCAGAATCTAATTGAGAGACAGATTTTAATTGTCCGTTTTCATCACGAAAAGGAATTTTAATTAACTCGACATCTCTAAAACCTTCAATTCGATCTCCTTTTTTAATTGGAAAATTAAGTGCTGTTGTATTCTCAAAATGACATCCTTTTAATGCAGCAGGAACACCACTACCCGTTTCATCGGACGCTACAAGAACATGAGTAATCTCCTTGTCTGTAATAATTTGAGTGATAGCTGCTATTTGAAGTGAAGCATCTGTTCCTGAAGGTGAAAAGATTATTTCACATTCATTTTTTATTTTAAAAATTGATTTTAGGTTATTCTTTAATGATTCAGAAAAATCTATGGTCGTATTTGTAAAACCGTTTTTTAAGCTATTTTTAATTAAAATACTTCTTGCTTTATCCGTTTTGTCGAATGCAAAATTAGAAACACTTGTAGCTGTAGAAGACGCAAAAGTAAAGGCCTCGGGTCTTGGAAAAGGTCTGCAACCGTATTTATTTAACAGCTTAACTTCGTCTATGTTTAATCTTAAATCACCTCCATCCATTAATAAATATTCAGATGGTTTGGCTAGGTTTTCAATTATAGGCTTCCAAGATGCCTTAAATATTTTATTTGTTGTAGTTGATTCATAAAAATCTTCTAATGGTTTATATTTATCTAAAGACTCGGTATCTATTTCTACATCTTTCTTAATTAAATCAATTAAAAAATAATCACGATTTTTTAACTTTTCTTTGTCCTCTCTTGGCAATAATTTATAGAATATTCGCGCTACTTTTAATGCTGCCAAATCACACAAAACGGTGTCTTCCTTATTGTTTAAAGCTTTATACCATAGCTGCCACTCAATGCCGTATCTTAAATACACTAAAGCTAATACAGGTTCTTTTAAATATAACGCTCCAATAATAATGGATTCGTTTGGTACAATTTTAAAAATATTAGGAACACTATCTGAAGTAATAATATTTATATTATTGATCTTTGGTACTGTATTGAATCTTTTTAAAACATTAACTAGATAGTTAACGTTCTCCTTTTCAAATAAACTTGTTCTTTTGTATTGATCTTCTATTAATATATTATTAGTCATAGATGTTTTTATTAAACGTCCCTTAGAACGAATTTCTCTAATGAGAATATTTTATTGATTTATTAATCGGTTAAGATTTAGCTTCTATTTTAAAATTCAATAAAAGGTTTATTTATTTTGATTTGCAAATTTATGTGTTATCAATAAAACCTACTATTACATTTTACATTATTTAAGCTATTTATTTTAATGTTAAATTACTAAGCTCGTTTTGAACTTTTAAAATAGGTTTTAAATAGTTTTTCTATAAAGTTAGGAATATTTTTTGGCAAACGCGATTCGCTATCTACAAAAACAACAGTTGATGTAGCTTTACTTAAAAGAATATTTTGTTCATTTTTAATTTCGAATTCAAAATTAAAACGAACCTTAGGCATGTCCTTAATTATTGTTTTTATGGTTAAAAGCTCATCATAATGACCTGGCTTTTTATAATTTATATTAAAAGAAATTACAGGTAAAATAATATTGTTGCGTTCAAGTTTAATCTCGTCTATTCCTAGTTTTCTTAATAATTCATTTCGAGCTTGATGACAGTATGTAACATAATTGGCATGATACACATATCCCATTTGGTCTACCTCTCCATAACGTGGTCTTAATTGAAATACATCAGTTATCATAGCATTAATTTTTTGATTTAATATCACTAAGCAGATGTCCCATAAAATTGTTTTTTGTCTCTAAGTAGTTCTTGTTAAAAGGATTTGATTCTATTATTAATGGAATACGATTAATAACTTGAATTCCGTTTTCTTCTAACCCTAAGATTTTATCTGGATTATTAGTTAATAAGTTCACTTTACTTATGCCTAGAATACTAAGAATTTCTGCTCCTATTTGATAATCTCTTTCATCTGAAGCAAAACCCAAATGAAGATTCGCTTCAATTGTATCCATGCCCTCTTCCTGAAGTTTATAAGCTTTCATCTTGTTCATCAAACCTATCCCTCTACCTTCTTGTTGCAAATACACGATTACTCCGCTTCCGTTCTTTTCAATTGTTTTCATAGCTTGAATTAATTGTTCTCCACAATCGCATTTTAACGATCCAAATAAATCTCCAGTAGCGCAAGCTGAATGAATACGCGTAAGTATTATATCTTTTAAATTGAAATCTCCTTTTATTAATGCCATATGCTCTAATCCATTTACTTTTTCTTGAAATGGAACCAGTTCAAAATGACCATATTTTGTTGGAAGTTTAACCCGTTCTCCTTCAATAATACTAGTGCCTCTTATAAGCATTGATTCAATTATTTACTTTATAAATTCAAATTAAAACTTATAAATATTACTAAAATAAACGGTTATTTTTTTAAGAATAAGTGCTAATGATTGCAGGTATGCTTATGGCTTTTTTTATGCTTTTTATCATGATGAGAACAACTAATTCCGCTATCCGAAATTTCGCCTTCAACATATTGTAAAATAATGTCTGCAGATTTACCAGAACAACCTCGTATTACACCTATTCCTGCTTTGTTTAGTTTATTCATTGCACCATTTCCAATATTACCTGAAAGCATAAATGATACACCTTCATCTGCCAAAACAGAAACAATATTTGATTTACATCCACAACCTGGTTCTGACTCTAAAAGTTTTAAATCTACAATTTCATTATTATTTGAAAACGTATAAATTTCATAAAACTGGCTATGCCCAAAATGATCTTCTATAGTGTTATCACTTGTTATTGGTATTGCTATTTTTTTCATTTTTTAAAAATTTAATTTTTTTATCTTACTTGTATTACATTTTTTTCGTCTTCCTTTTCCAAAAGGTCTCTTTTCAGGATTCGCAATAGTGTCTGAATCTGTCTTTCTACATTTCCCTAATTTCATTCCTGTTTTTGGACCTAAATTTTCAGGCCCTTTGTGGTTAAAATTTGGCATATTTTATTCATTTAAATTTAATAATTCATTTTTATCATCTTCAGGGCAATCTCCACATGTGGAAGGATCTTTAACACCATCAATTAATTTAAAGCAGGTTTGGCATTTGTACCATTCTTTTTCAAACTCGAAGTCTCCGCCTTTTATTAATATTGATTTTCCTTCTACAAAGGCTTGACCAATTTTTTTTAAGGCACTATTATAAATTCTAGTAAGCGTTGGTCTTGAAACAGCCATTTTTTCGGCTGCTTCATCTTGTGAAAGACTTTTATAAATTACCAACTTAACAGTTTCATACTCTTCAAATTGCATGATAATATGCTCTGTATCACAAAAGCGGATTCCGAAAGGCTTAAAACCAAGCATCTTTGGTGGGTGATCAACTTTTCTTTTCTTTTTTGGACGAGGCATCTGTTAAATTTTAAACAAAGATAATGAACTTACGTTCATAACTAAGTTATTCGATAAAATTTAACAAACATTAACAAGTATAAAGTTCTGTCGGCAATTGTTTTATTCAAGTTAAATAATTTGTTTGAGCAAGGCTTTAATAAAATCGGCAATCAGAACGAATAAAAGCATTTAACTTTAACAAACCTTTT
This sequence comes from Algibacter sp. R77976, assembly GCF_044594645.1. Classification (GTDB taxonomy): domain Bacteria; phylum Bacteroidota; class Bacteroidia; order Flavobacteriales; family Flavobacteriaceae; genus Algibacter_B. The sequence goes on along the minus strand of NZ_CP138989.1, from coordinate 2,845,534 downwards.
AATATTTCCGCGAAAGCGTTAATATAAATTTTCAATACATTTGTTTTTGAAAAAAAATTAATGAGATTCCCTCCTATGGGAGAATAACAAAATATCATTTTTGATGAAAAACACAGCCTTAACAGAAACTCACAAAGCGCTAGGAGCGAAAATAGTACCTTTTGCAGGTTACAATATGCCAGTTCAATATGAAGGTGTAAATGCAGAACATGAAACCGTACGACGTAGTGTTGGTCTTTTTGATGTATCTCATATGGGTGAGTTTTTGATTGAAGGCGAACATGCATTGGAGTTAATTCAGAAAGTATCGAGTAATGATGCATCAAAATTAACCATTGGGAAAGCACAATACAGTTGTTTACCTAATAATGATGGTGGTATTGTTGATGATTTAATTATTTATAAAATTAAAGAAGACACGTATTTGCTAGTTGTAAATGCCAGTAATATTGAAAAAGATTGGAATTGGATAAGCTCTAAAAACGATGTTGGTGCGACTATGCGAGATTTAAGTGAAGACTATTCATTACTAGCTATTCAAGGTCCAAAGGCTATTGAAGCCATGCAGAGTATTACAAGTCATGATTTATCGGCTATAAAATTCTATAATTTTATTGTTGGGGATTTTGCTGGTATTGAGCACGTTATTATTTCTGCAACAGGATATACTGGAAGTGGAGGATTTGAAATTTATTGTAAAAACTCTGAAGTAAAACAAATTTGGGATAAGGTATTAGAAGCTGGGGCAGATTTTGGTATTAAACCCATTGGTCTTGCTGCACGCGACACCTTACGATTAGAAATGGGGTATTGCCTTTACGGAAACGATATTGATGATACTACCTCACCTATTGAAGCTGGTTTAGGTTGGATTACAAAATTCACAAAAGATTTTACAAATTCTGAAGCTTTAAAAACTGAAAAAGAACATGGCCCACAACGAAAACTCATAGCTTTTGAATTAGACGAACGTGGTATTCCACGCCATGGATACGATATAGTTGATGGTCAAGGTAAAACGATTGGTGTTGTAACCTCAGGAACAATGTCACCTTCACTTGGAAAAGGTATTGGCTTAGGCTATGTGCCAACCGTTTTTGCTGATGTGAATAGCAAAATAAACATCCAAATTCGTAAAAAAGCAATTCCAGCCACGGTAGTAAAATTACCATTCTATAAATAATAGTATGCCAGATTTTCAATCTATTCTAGAAATTATACAACAAGATGCTATTAACGCATTAGATAAAGGAAGCGTAGCAACTTACATTCCTGAATTGGCTCATATAGATATTAATAATTTTGGTATTCATTTAAGAACATCAGATGGAAACGATTATGGCATTGGCGATTATAACAAACCCTTTTCAATTCAAAGTATTTCTAAAGTTTTAGCATTAGCAAAAGCCATGGCGCTTATTGGGGAAGATACCTGGAAGCGAATTGACGTAGAGCCTTCTGGACACCCATTTAACCAGCTTGCTTTATTAGAGATTGAAAATGGAATTCCTAGAAACCCATTCATTAATTCTGGAGCCATAGTTATTGCAGATATTTTAGTTTCAAATTTAAAAAATCCCAAAAAAGACTTTTTAAATTATGTTAGAGATCTTACTGGAGATGATAACATTAATTTCAATATAGATGTTGCGCATTCAGAAAAAATTACAGGTTTTAAAAATTTCGCTGCAGCAAATCTTTTAAAATCTTTTAAAAATTTAAACAATCCTGTTGAAGAGGTTTTAGATTTCTATTTCCATCAATGCGCTATTGAAATGACTTGCGAACAATTAACAAAAGCATTTTTCTTTTTAGCTAATAAAGGTACTTGTATGTTAAACAAAACAAGACTCTCTAAACCTCAAGCAAAACGTATTAATGCACTAATGCTAACATGCGGGTTTTATGATGAAGCTGGAGAATTTGCTTTTGAGGTAGGTTTACCTGGTAAAAGTGGTGTTGGTGGTGGTATAGTGGCGCTTTTACCAGATAATTATATAATTACAACTTGGGCTCCAGGGCTTAATAAAAAAGGAAATTCTAAACTAGGCATGTTAGCGTTAGAAGAATTTACATCCAAAACAAAACTATCTGTTTTTTAAAATATCTTCAATTAGAAGTTTGATTAATGATAAAGCGAGAAGATAAACATAGAATATTAATACTAGGTGCTAGTGGCTTTTTGGGCGGTTCTATTTACAAAGAACTCTGCTCCTATTTTAGAACTTTTGGCACTTATAATACTTCAAATACATCCTTCGAAAAGAACCATCACTTTTTTCAATATAATATTGAAGAAGATGATGTTTATGAAATTTTAGACATCGTTAAACCAACTATTATTATTTCTTCATTACGAGGCGATTTTTCAAAACAAGTATTAGTACATCAACATGTAGCAGAATACGTTTTTAAAAATAAAACCAAGATACTATTCATGTCTTCTGCAAATGTTTTTGATGCTTACATAAAATACCCAAGTTACGAACAAGACAAAACCTATAGCAATAGTGTTTACGGGCATTTTAAGATAAAAATTGAAAACATGCTGTTGCGTTTACCTAAAAAACAAGTTGCAATTTTAAGGCTCCCAATGGTATTTGGAGCGCAATCTCCAAGAGTTCAAGAAATAATTCAATTTGCAAAAGAAAAAGAGCCTATTGAGGTTTTTCCAAATCTTATAATGAATGTTACCACAGACTCTAAAGTCACCCAGCAAATACATTACATTATTAATAGAAATAAGAATGGTATTTTCCATTTAGGAAGTAATGATTTGGTGCACCATGAAGATTTTATTAAAGAAATAATCACTTCGCTAGAATTAAAAACCAAACCACTCTATAAGCGTGTTTTCACCACAAATGATGATAGATACTTAGCGGTTCTTCCTAAGTTTAATAAACTTCCAAAACACCTTCAAATAGTAAGTCAAGACATATTAACTGATTTGAAAATATAATTTATTTTAATATTTAAAATCATTAAATTGAAAAAAAAATGAGTAAACTTACAGAACAAAACATAGAAACAAAATTACTTCGTTTTCCTGATTGGGAATACTATGATAATGCATTGCACGCAGAATTTGAATTTGAAAATTTCAAGGATTGTTTTGGTGCTATGAGCAGAATAGCTTTTGAATGTGAAGCCTTAAACCATCATCCAGAATGGACTAACATTTATAATGTGCTTACCATATCATTATCTACGCATGATGCTGGTGGTGTTACCAATAAAGACTTTAAATTAGCAGAGGCCATTGAAAATATTGTGGAACCTGATGAGGAATAATTTGTTTTTGGTATTTAGGTTTTTAACTTTGTGAATATTAAAATTTAATTTCGCATTCGCGGAAAAATTAACAAATACATATAATTTAGAAAGGTTTCCTCACAGGAGGAAATGAAATAAAAAATATTGATATTATGGGAAGAGCTTTCGAATTTAGAAAAGCAAGGAAAATGAAACGTTGGTCTGCAATGAGTAAAGCCTTTACTCGTATAGGTAAAGACATTGTAATGGCTGTAAAAGAAGGCGGCCCAGATCCAGATAGCAATTCACGTTTAAGAGCTGTAATACAGAATGCAAAATCTGTAAACATGCCAAAAGATAACGTAGAACGCGCTATTAAAAAAGCCAGCGAAAAAGGTCAAGGAGATTATAAAGAGGTTATTTTTGAAGGTTATGCACCACATGGTATTGCTATATTAGTAGAAACAGCAACCGATAATAATACTAGAACCGTAGCCAATGTGCGTAGTTATTTTAATAAATGCGATGGTAGTTTAGGTACATCGGGTTCTGTAGTTTTTATGTTCGACCATACATGTAATTTTAGAATTAATGCTGAAGGTTTAGACCCTGAAGAATTAGAACTAGAATTTATAGATTTTGGAGCCGAAGAGGTTTTTGCAGACGATGATGGTATATTAATTTACGCCCCTTTTGAAAGCTTTGGTGCTATTCAAGCCGAATTAGAATCTAGAGAAATTGAAATATTATCTTCTGGTTTCGAGCGTATTCCACAAGTAACAAAACCGCTTACTGCAGAACAAGTTGCAGATGTTGACAAGCTTCTAGAAAAATTAGAAGAAGATGATGATGTACAAAATGTATATCACACCATGGAAGAAGCCACTGAGTAAAACAAATAGAAAAAAGAGCGCTTAATCGCTCTTTTTTTATTTATAAATAATTTAAAGTGTCATTATGAATTGGGGATTTATAGGTTGTGGTAGTGTAACCGAAATTAAAAGTGGTCCTGCTTACCAACAAACAGAAGGTTTTAATGTAGTTGCTGTTATGCGCCGTAATGAAGAAAAGCTAAACGACTATGCAAAACGTCATAACATATCAAAAACTTTTACTGATGCCGATGCCCTAATAAACGATCCAGAAATTGATGCGATATATATTGCAACACCTCCAGATACACACAAATATTACGCTTTAAAAATTGCAGCAACAGGAAAGCCATGTTGTATTGAAAAACCACTATCACCTTCTTATTCTGAAAGTTTAGAAATAGAAAAAGCCTTTAAAGAAAAAGGACTTCCTTTATTTGTTGCTTATTACAGACGTTCCTTACCTCGATTTTTAAAAGTAAAAGATTGGCTAGACAACAAATTAATTGGAGAGATAAGACATATAAATTCGCATTTAAGTAAACCACCCAGTTTAATTGATATTAAAAAAGAAAATAATTGGAGAACCGAAGTTAATATTGCTCCTGCGGGCTATTTTGACGATTTAGCAAGCCACGGACTCGATTTATTTACATACTTTTTAGGGGATATTGAAACAGCTAAAGGCATCAGTTTAAATCAACAAGGTTTATATACAGCAAAAGATGCTGTTACGGCTTCATGGTTACATAAAAATGGTGTTACAGGTTCTGGAACATGGAATTTTGGGTGTAATGATCATATAGATAAAACAACTATTTATGGAAGCAGCGGTACAATAGAATTCTCTGTATTTCATGAAAACCCTATTGTATTAAAAAGTGATACTAAAAATGAACAGTTAACGATAGAAAATCCAAAACACATACAACAATTTCATGTAGAAAACATGCGGAATTATTTTAATGATAATACGCAAATTCATCCATCTACAGGAAAAACTGCCTTACATACCAGTTGGGTTATGGCAAAAATTTTAGGAGAAATTTAATTTTTATTTCTTACATAAATCAATTTAAAACGCCCATTACTTTGATCGCGTTGTTCCATTTCAAACTGCGAAAGCGATTTAAACAATGGTGTTAATTTTTGAAACCCAAAGTTACGAGAATCAAAATTTGGTTGTTTTTTGAGAATTAAAGACCCAACATCACCAAGAAAAGCCCAGCCGTCATCATCTGCAGCATCATCAACAGAGTTTTTTAGCAGCCTAATAACTTTAGGTGTAATATTATATAAATTCGCTTTTTTAGGCTTGTTAGATTTTTTATCCTTTACATTTTCATCATCGTCATCGTCATTCGCAAGAATTTCTAAATAAATAAACTTATCACAGGCAACAATAAATGGGTTTGGGGTTTTCTTCTCCCCCATTCCGTATACAACCATTGCTGCTTCACGCAGGCGCGTTGCTAACTTTGTAAAATCACTATCAGAAGACACTAAGCAAAAACCATTTACTTTTTCAGAATATAAAATATCCATGGCATCGATTATCATTGCAGAGTCAGTCGCGTTTTTACCAGTAGTATAGCCATATTGTTGTATTGGTGTAATAGCATTTTCTAATAAAACATTTTTCCATTTAGAAAGATGTGGCTTTGTCCAATCGCCATAAATACGTTTAATAGTGGGTGTACCATATTTTGTAATTTCTTCCATCATTTCTGTAATGTACTTAGAAGGGATGTTGTCTCCATCTATTAAAACGGCAATTTTCGTGTCTTTAATCATAGCGTTAAAGATAAAGAATTATAAATCAGACTGGAAAAGTATCTTAATTAATTTAACTTTTATTATGATAAGTTAATCTTAGTTTATTTTTATTTTTACTGCGACTAATTCAAGTAACTAGGTTAAATCCTAATAAATCGTAAAATTAATTATGAAATTTAAAAAAACTACTTTCAAACTAGTATCGTTTTTCTTTATTATGGCGCTATGTTTTTCAACTTTTAATTTAGAAGCTCAGAGTAAAAAAAAGAAGAAAAAGAAAGAGGCTACTGAAATAGCTAAAACGCCAACAGTGAAAAAATCAAAACAAAAAACTATTAAAGACTTAACTAAGTCAAGTAAAAAAATAGACGGATTGTTTACCTTTTATCAAGATACTATAACAGGAGGCTTACAAATGTTAATATCAAAAAAGCAACTAGATAAAGAGTATATTTATTTTAGTCAAATAGCAGATGGTGTTATGGATGCTGGTAGAGTAAACAGAGGTTCGTATAGAGGTTCCAAAGTTTTCGTTATAGAGAAATATTTTGATAAAATTGAATTTATTACTCAAAATACATCCTTTTATTTTGATCCAGATAATCCTATTTCTAAATCTAAGGATGCAAACATTAGTAAAGGCATAATGGCAACTTTAAAAATTGAAGCCTATGATACCGAAAAAGAACTGTATTTAATAAAGGCAGACGATTTGTTTTTAAAAGAAACATTCTCTCAAATAAAACCAGCTTCAAGGCCTGGCACCTCACCTACTGCATTTAAATTAGGAGGTTTAAGTAAAACTAAAACTAAAATTAACACTATAAAAAACTATCCAGACAATACAAATCTAGAAGTGGAGTATGTATATTCTACAACATCAGTTTTAAACCCTGGGTCTTCTGCTGTTTCAGACGGTAGAAATGTAAGCATAAAAGTATTTCATAGTTTAATTTCAATGCCTGATAATGACTACGAACCTCGTTTTGATGACCCTAGAGTGGGCTATTTTACAAATCAAGTTACAGATCAAACGGCTACAAGTTCAATACCTTATCGTGATTTAATTAACAGATGGCACTTGAAAAAGAAAAATCCTGAACAAGCCGTATCAGAACCTGTTAAACCCATTACATGGTGGATTGAAAACTCTACACCAGTTGAATGGAGAGAAACTATAAAACAGGGTGTTTTACAATGGAATAGAGCTTTTGAAAAAGCAGGATTTAAAAATGCTTTAGTAGTAAAACAGCAGCCAGATGATGCCGATTGGGATGCTGGTGATATTAGATACAATGTATTAAGATGGACTGCCTCTCCTAAGCCTCCTTTTGGTGGTTATGGACCAAGTATGAAAAACCCAAAAACAGGCGAAATTTTTGGTGCAGATATTATGCTAGAATATGTTCATTTTACAAATAGAGTATTTTATGATAAAGTTTTTGAATTAGCATCATTAGATAATTCTTTTGAAGCTATAGACAATAATGAAAACATGTATTGCTCTTTGGGTCATGAAATTCACAACGAATTATTGTTAGCTAACGCTGTAGCTTCTGCAACTGGTGCTTCAGAATTAGAAATGGAACGCATTAAAAAAGAGTCTATGATAGCTTTAATTATGCATGAAGTTGGACATACGTTAGGTTTAAATCATAATATGAAAGCTAGTCAGTTATTTTCACCAGAACAATTAGAAGATGCCGAATTTATTAAAGGTAAATGTTTAACAGCATCTGTAATGGATTATGCTGCATTAAACATTACTAGAGACCGAAGTAAACAAGGGCAATATAGCGATGTTGCCATAGGGCCTTATGATGTTTGGGCTATACAATTAGGTTATACTCCTTTTAAATCTGAACAGGAACATAAAGCTTTATTAAATGAATCTACTAAGCCAGAGCATATTTTTGGTAATGATGCAGATGATATGCGTGCTCCTGGTAAAGCCATTGATCCTAGGGTTAATGTTTCAGACCAATCAAATAATCAAATTAAATGGGCTGTTGATAGAATTGAATTGTCAAATGATTTAATGCAAAATGCAAAAACTAGGTTTACTAAAACTGGAGAGTCTTATCAAGAATTAAGACGTGCTTATTATTTACTAAGCGGGCAAAAAGCATCAGCTGCTAATACCATTTCAAGATTTATTGGAGGTGTTTATGTAGATCGAGCCATGGCGGGACAAGAAGGCGGAACACAGCCTTATACTCCAGTTAGTTATGAAGACCAAAAAAGAGCGATGAATGCATTAAGCAAATATGTTTTTGCTCCAAATGCATTTAATGCTCCAAATGATTTATATAATTATTTAGCAATGCAGCGTAGAGGGTTTAACTTTTTTAGCAGTTCTGAGGACCCAAAAATTCACAATCAAGTTTTAAGTTATCAAAAAAATGTGTTAAATCATATTTTACATTATAATACATTACAAAGAATTACAGATTCTGAATTATATGGTAACACATACAGTTTATCAACTTTTATGACCGATTTAAATAAAGCAATTTTTAAATCAGACATATATAGCAACGTGAGTTCTTTTAGGCAAAATCTTCAATTGGAATATACTAATATGCTAATCGATTTATTGACAGGAAAGCAAAGTAGTAGATATACAAATAATGCTAAATCTATGGCATTATACAATTTAAAAGCTATTAGGACTATGGCTGGTCCTACGGGAAATATAGCTTCAAGGGCACATAAACAACATTTAAGAGCGCTTATTGATAATGCGATAAAAGAAATAAAGTAATAATAATTGTTATTTTAAAACTATAAAAAAAAGCTACTTCATTTATGGAGTAGCTTTTTATTTTGGGTAGCTCATGTTTCTTTTTAGGAACAACTAATTGTTTACTTTATGTTTCATGTGCTCAACAAACTAATTACAATAGTTGTGCCAAGATTTTATTTTAATGAAGAGCTATGAATATTTAGAAATTTTTCCTTTTACACCTTTATAAAAATTTTGCATGTATTTAAAATCGGCCTCAACATTATTTGTTGGGTAAAAAGGTTCAGAAATTTTATTTTGCTTATTTTCAAAATCTAACGTAAACATAATGATAGGTACATTAGCTTTTTTTGCTATATAATAAAAACCTGTTCGCCATATATCCACCTTTTTTCTGGTCCCTTCAGGAGCTAGAGTCATCCTAAATTTATCGTGGTTTTCAAATAGCTTAGCTATCGCGTCAACTTTATTTTCATTGGAATGTCTATTTATTGGAGCACCTCCTAACATTTTGAAAAACCATCCAAACGGAAATACAAATAATTCCTTTTTTCCTATGAAATTTGTTTTAACGCCAACTACAGCCCTTAATAAAACACCAATATAAAAGTCGTGCCAACTCGTGTGCGGTGCAGCAATTATAACAGCTTTTTTAATAGAATTTTTAGAAAATGTGGTGTTACCAGATATTTGCCAACCTAAAATTTTAAAATAAAAAAGTTTAGCTAGCCAACGCATATTACATTTTCTGGTATAAAGCCTTTAATTTTTGTTTTGTAATGGTTTTTTTCCAGTTTTTTCCTAAAGCGTTTTCCCAAAGTGGTTCTAAACCTAAGGCAACATCAATCATTATTTCAAATTCTGAATCGCTCAAATTTGCACAAATACCTTCTGGAATTGTAATATTATGCTTTTTTCGCATAGCTTTATACATGGCTACTCCTTCTGGATAATAATCTTCTAAATGTTCAAAAACTATACAATTACCTATACCGTGTTTAACACCTAATAAATAACTTAAACCATAACTCATAGCGTGTGCAACGCCTACTTGTGAATATGCAATACTCATACCTCCATGCCAAGACGCCATCATTAATTTGTCTGCAGAATCATTTTTACTAAGAGTGTCATCAAGAAAAATTTCTTTACAAAGCTCTAAGGCCTTTTCGCCATAACTTTGACTAAAAGCATTTAAATACGTACCCTGTAAAGATTCAATACAATGAACGTAACAGTCCATTCCTGTATAGAACCATTGATCTTTTTCAACGTCTTTTGTTAATTCGGGATCTAATACAACTTGATCAAATGGTGTAAAATCACTATTTATACCCAGTTTTCTCTCAGGTCCTGTTAAAATTGTAGTTCTTGAAACTTCAGATCCAGTACCCGAAATTGTTGGTATACCAACATGGTAAATCGCAGGATTTTTAACTAAATCCCAACCTTGATAATCTTCTGCAATACCATCATTAGTAATAAGGATAGACACAGCCTTTGCCAAATCTAACAAGGTACCACCTCCTATTCCAATAATACCAGAAGGACGCTCTTTAGATTTTAATATAATATCTTCTACAAGATTATCAACTTGAGACGTTTTAGGTTCTTCTTTTGCTGAAACAAAAATAATTCTATCATCATACGATAGAGATATTCTTGAGGTAATCCATGGGTCACCTTTAAACACGTCGTCAATTAAAAATATAAAAGGAGCGTTTATACTAAGGCGCTTTATTGCCAAAATATCATTTAATTGATTGAAACTACCTCTGCCAAAAATAACTCTTGGCACCATTGGAAAGTTCTTATAACTCATTTAACTTGTTTTCTTTTACAAAAGGTAAAAATACCATTAATTAAATTTTATTCGTTTAAATTGTATTGAAAATTTTTAATAAATCTGATAAGCTACTTATCGTTTTATATGTCTTACCATTTTTTTCTTCTTCCGTTACTTCTTCATGAACCCAAGTAGTATGAAATGGAACGTGTATGGCATTTGCTTTTATATTCACTAATGGTAAAACATCAGATTTTAAAGAATTCCCAATCATTAAAAACTCTGATGGATTAATATCCAAATGGTTTAATAAATTTGAATAATTGGCTTCTTTTTTATCACTTAATACTTCTATATGATGAAAATAATCGGTTAAACCAGACTTCTCTAATTTTCGTTCTTGATCCAATAAATCTCCTTTTGTTGCTAATATTAGTTTGTATTTTTTTGATAATGTTTTTAGTACATCTTCTACGCCATCCAATAATTCTACTGGTTTATTAAGCATATCTTTTCCAATATTCAAAATCGCCTCAATAGTTTTCGTTGAAATGTTATAATTTGATAATTCCAAAGCAGATTCGACCATAGATAGCGTAAACGCTTTAACACCATAGCCATAAAGCGGAAGGTTGTCAATCTCCATTCTAAAAAGCTCTTGGTCAATCTTATTAGGAGTTTCGTACTGTGATAATAACTTGCAAAATTCAGCTTCAGCCTCTCTAAAATAAGTTTCATTGATCCAAAGTGTATCATCGGCATCAAAGCCAATAACTTTTATGTCTTGGTAATTTACTTCCATAATTTTATTGCACGTTCTAAGTCTTCAGGTGTATCAATTTCAACGCCTTCCACATCAGTTTCAACCATTTTAATACGCTTGCCATACTCTAAATACCGTAATTGTTCTAACTTTTCTGATGCTTCTAAAACTTGCATTGGTAATTTGTAAAAATCAAGTATAGCTTGTTTTCTAAAAGCGTAAACACCTTTATGTTTATAATATTTTACAGCAAAACTACTATCTCTTGGATAAGGAATTGGGCTACGTGAAAAATATAACGCGAAATCTGATTGATCTAATACCACTTTAACGGTATTTGGGTTTTTAATTTCTTCGGCATCAGTAATATGAACCATTAGAGATGCTAAGTCTACGTCTTTTTTAGGATCGTTTTTAAATACATTAATAAGTTTAGTTAAAGATTCTTTATCTGTAAAAGGTTCGTCACCTTGTACATTTATAACAATATCAATATCTAAATGCTCAACAGCTTCTGCTATCCTATCGCTACCACAATCATGTTCCTTAATACTCATTATGGCTTTACCTCCATTATTTACAATTTCATTATAAATAATATCACTATCAGTCACTACAAAAACATCGTCAAATAATTTTGTTGCAACTGTGGCTTCATATGTTCTTAAAATAACCGTTTTACCTCCAAGATCTTGCATAAGCTTCCCTGGGAAACGAGATGCAGCATATCTGGCCGGAATCATTGAAATAATTTTCATCTATTAAATTTACGAAATTATTGGTTTAATATATTCCATTTAAGAACTAAAACCATTTCAAAAATACTATAAATATTATAGGTTTTATGTTTTTGATGTTTTAAACTTCTTATATAATTTGAATATTATGAAAAATATAATAATAACTAAAATCACCGCTAAAACTGGAAGAAATATTGAAACAACCGACATAATTACTGAAGTTCCTGTTTCTAAAGTAGAAACTATAGGGTTTGCAACCCCTCCTGTTGCTACAGTTGATGCTAATCTGGTTGTACTTGATGTACCCGCTACAGCTGCTGCCGTTCCTCCGCCAGCTATTATGGCTAAAGACCAAGTGATAACTGGGCTTAAATCTGCAACCGTAGATAGCATAATTGCAGTTCCAGCAAGCGCTGCTAATGGCACAGTAATACTATCTAATAAATTATCAATATATGGGATAAAATATGCAAATACTTCTACTAAGGTTGCAGCTCCAAGTGTTATTAATGCTGCTGTACTACCTATCCATTGCCAAGATTCGTTTAGTTGCCAAACATCAAAATAAGATGCCAAACTTAAAGCAAATAGTGGTAAAAAAACTCTAAAGCCTACAGATGCTGATAAACCAACACCAAGACAGATACTAATTATGGTTTCAAATGTCATAAGCCCCTAAATCCCCAATGGGGACTTTTGTTTTAGTTATTAATTATTCAAAGTTACATAAATTCTTAATCTAAAAAATATTCTTGTAATGATGACACGAATTTCACGAATTGACACGAATGGGTCGCGCGAAAACACGGCTGTTAAATCGTAATTATATTTTGAATTGAAAATGAATTTGGCGGATGACTGCGCAAGGGATAGAAATGGAAAGCCCACAGCGACCTTTTGGGAGCGAGGACTTGCAATGGATAGCCCGACCCTTTTGGGTTGCGCCCAAAAACATAGTATAAACCACAAATAAATACTTAGACTTTGTTTTCTATTCCTCAAAAAAATCATCCTTAAAGCCAATAAGGTACAATTTTTCTTTGGCTCTTGTTACTGCTGTATATAGCCAGCGCAAATATTCTTTATCTATACCATTAGGCAAATAGGGTTGCTCTACAAAAACCGTTTGCCATTGTCCACCTTGAGATTTATGACAGGTTATAGCATAAGAGAATTTTACTTGTAAAGCATTAAAATGCTTATTGTTTTTAACTTTTAAAAACTTTTTATACTTGCTGGTTTCATCTTCAAAATCCTTCATAACCTCTTGATACAGTCTATTTGAGTCCTCATAAGGCAATGAAGGCGTTTCGGCATCAATCGTATCTAAAAGTAAAACAGTTTCAAAAGGTGTCATTTTTGGATAATCTACCATTCTAATTTTTACTTCTGCAAAGCGAAAACCATAAATTTCTTGAATACTAAATATTTCGAGAACCTCAATAATATCGCCATTTGCAATAAATCCAGCTTCACTAGTTGGTTTTACCCAAAAATAATTATTCTTGACAACCATTAAATAATCGCCTGCTGTTAATTCATGCTCATTAAATAGAATTCTATTTCGAATTTGTTGGTTGTAAAGATTTGCTCTTTTATTACTTCTAACTATAATTGCGGTTTCTTCTTTTCCTAAATCGCTGTAAGCATCGTTTATAGCGTCCATGATTTCATAACCGTCTACAAGTCTAATAATATCTTTATAATGGGCTAAATCAAATTTAAAGGTATCAAAAAATGCACTAGACAATGCTTCTCTTAATACTGTAGCATTTGCCAAAATACCAGAATCTAGTTCTTGCCTTACCACTTCATCCAATTCCATTCTGGTAACCTCTTTGTCGTAATTTAATGCCAAAGTACGTTCATCAAGCGCAGGACTTAAATCTAATTTTACAGGCGGTAACTGTGCGGTATCACCAATTAAAAGTAATTTACAATTATGACCAGAATACACGTATTTCATTAAATCGTCAAGCAACGAACCATTTTCAGAAAATTTAGAATCTCCAGGTGTATCCGGAATCATTGATGCCTCATCTACGATAAAAATGGTGTTTTTATGCTTGTTGGGTTGCAACACGAACTTTACACCGCCACTTTTTTCTTTTTTCGGAAAATATATTTTTTTATGGATGGTAAAAGCTTCTTTCTTTGAATAATTTGAAATCACCTTGGCAGCTCGTCCTGTTGGAGCCATTAAAACAGCACTCTTTTTTGCTTTCCACAAATTAGTTACAATAGCACCAACAATAGTTGTTTTTCCCGTACCTGCATAGCCTTTTAGTAGGTATAAGGCATTTGGATTTTTATCAAAAATAAACTCGGCTAATTGCTGTAAAACAATATTTTGTTTAAGTGTAGGTTCAAACGGGAATTGCTTTTTTATTAGCGAATAAAATTCAGATGAAATCATTAAAAAAAGGTACTATTAAAAATTTATTCAAATATAGAAATGATTTTTATGCGCTTTCGTTTTAACGAATAAAAAAAAATTGTAGATTTGCTAAATACCATTAACAAATTATTAATAAATATAAACTATGACATTTTTCCTAATTGCGTTAGCAGTAATTTTAGCTACAATTGGCTTGGTAAAGTTAGTTGACAAATTTATACCATCTAAATTAAAACCTGTTTTACATATTGTACTTTGGTTATTAATTGGCTATTTAGGTTACCAAACTTACAACTCAATTTATGAGCCAATTAAATTTAATAAAGAAAAAAACAGGCGTTATGCTCGAGTTATAGAGAGTTTAAAAGATATTAGAGATTCGCAATTAGCTCACAGACAAGTAACTGGTAAGTTTGCTGGTAATTTTGAAAGTTTAATTAAATTTATTGATACTGCAGAATACACGTTAATACAGCGTAGAGATTCAAGTATAATTGATGTAGAATTAACAAGACGATATGGTGTTGATACCACTAAAGATATTGTTATTATTGATACCTTAGGTACTGTTTCTGTAAAAGATTCATTATTTAAAACTTCAAATAGATACAAAACGATGATGAATGTTCCTGTTGGAGAGCCTGGAGCTAAGTTTGAAATGAAATCTGGGTTTCTTGAACAAAACAAACTTAATATTCCTGTTTTCGAAGCTTTAGTTAAAAAGAATGTAATTTTAAGTGATCAAGATAAAGATCTTTTAGCTCAAGAAAATCAAGTTATATCTGTTGATGGTGTAAATGGAGATGCTTTAAAAGTAGGTTCGTTAGATGAAGTTAAAACTGGTGGAAACTGGCCAAAAACTTATGGCGATAGCGAATAAAACACAAAATAAACTAACTAATCTAGAATTGTCCATTCAAATAAGTTTGAGTGGACTTTCTTTTTCTATACTAAATAGAAACTCTAATACTATAGAGTTTTTAAAGGAAATAAGATTTGAAAAAAAACTAAATCCATTTGAGGTTTTAGACGAGTTAAAGTTGCTGTTTTTAAAAGAACAGATTTTAAAAAACAACTTTGCTAATATTAATATCATTCATGATAATGATTTATCTACCTTGGTACCAAAATCATTATTTAATGAAAACCTCTTAGCAGACTATTTAAAATTTAACTCAAAGATTTTAAAATCAGATTTTATTGCCTACGATACAATTATTAAAAACAATAGTGTTAATGTTTATGTACCCTATATAAATATTAACAACTTTATTTACGATAAGTTTGGAGCATTTATATTTAAACATGTATCAACCGTTCTAATTGATTCTGTATTACAGAATGAAAAAACTTCAGAAACTAGCAATATTTATGTTAACGTAAGTTTCAATCATTTTGAAATATTAGTGTTTGAAAAAAGTAAACTCATACTTTATAATACATTTGCATACCACTCAAAAGAAGATTTTATATACTACATTTTGTTTACTGCAGAGCAATTAAGTCTTGATCCAGAAACAATTCATTTAGTTTTTCTCGGAGATATTTCTAAAAATGACGACTTATATAACATAGCTTATAAGTATGTTAGAAACATAAGCTTTGGTGACAGAAATGACAACTATAAATATACCAGTACTCCAAAATCAGAATACTCTAACTTCACTTTACTAAATAGCTTTTAATGAGAATTATATCCGGTTTATATAAAAGCAGAAAAATTATAGCTCCAAAAAACTTACCTGTTCGTCCTACTACAGATATGGCAAAGGAGTCGTTATTTAACATTATAAATAATTTATATTATTTTGATGCTATTTCTGTATTAGATTTATTTGCTGGCACAGGAAATATAAGCTATGAATTTGCTTCTAGAGGTACAGAGCAAATTACTTGCGTAGATCAAGATTATGGTTGTATTAGATTCATAAAGCAAACTGCTGATAAATTTGAAATGCCAATTCAAACTATTAAAAGTGATGTCTTTAAATTTTTAGAAAAAACAGCTATACAATCTAATATTATTTTTGCAGATCCACCATATAATTTTGATGAGGAGAAGTTTTCGAAAATTCCGGAGCTTGTATTTAAAAATAATTTATTACTAGATAATGGCTTATTAATTGTAGAACATTCTAAGCACACCAACCTTTCAGAATTAGAGAACTACGTCTACTCTAAAAGTTATGGCGGTAACGTTTTTAGCTTTTTCGAAAAAGCTTAAAATAAGCTTAATTTTTATAACTCGTTTTTTTTCAGTACTTTAGAAGTCTCCTTAAGAGCCCCCAAGGCTCTATACATGTTTTTATCTCTCAATAAAATGGTTGCATTTTATTGCATTTGTTTATGGTTATATGTTAAACCTAACCTTTTAAACCATAAATAATATGACAAAATTCATTTCACTTACACTTATTAGCGGTCTAGTATTTAATTGTAATCTAGAACATCGCTACACAAAATTTAAAAGAGATTGATTCTGCAAAAGCTTTATTCGGAGCCTATAATAGTTTCAAATACGCATTAAGTTTCTAACCAAAAACCTTTAATGATATTAATATGCTTTGCATAATCAATCTTTAAAATTAGTAACCAAACCAAATAACAATAATTATGAAAACAATTAAAACAACCCTATTACTAGTATTATTTTTATGTTTCAATTTTACTGTAACTCAAGCTCAACAAGCGTTTATTGTTCATCAAGACAATGTAAAACCATCTAAAGTAATGGCATACGAAAAAATAGCTAAAGAGTTTCACGCAGCTAGTATTGCGCATAATGTTCAGAGCACTTGGTATACAGCAATGACCAACGACTTTAAATATTTCTACATCACACCCATTAAAAATATGGCAGAGTTAGATGAGCGCCCTTTTGCAGATATGGCAAAAGCAATGGGCGATAAATTTGGTGATATGTTTGATCGTTTCGACCAATGTTATAGTTCGCATGGCGACTATATTGTAGTAAGAGATAGCACACTATCCTATATGCCAGAAAGCAAAACCGAAGCACCAGAAAACGAAAACTACCGTAAATGGTTTTACATGTATTATTCGCCAAAAAATGCAGAAAAAATGAGAGCAGGTATGTTGGCTGTTAAAGAGCACTTTAAAGCTAAAGGCTCAAAAGAATATTACCGTGTATACAAAAATGGCTTCGGGCAAATGAAAAACTATTATTTGGTATCTGTTTCTGCTAAAGACGAAGTAGACGCTGCTACAAAAGCAAAAGCAAATCAAGAGCTTTTAGGTAATTTCGAAGAGCGCTGGGCAGTATTTAGTAAAGTGATGGACTATACAAGTAAAACGGAAGAATTTAGTGGCGAAATGCGTCCAGATTTATCCTATTCACCAAAATAATAAACAATGTAATCTACCAGTACCAATTAACCGACCCTTATTTTAACCACAAACCCTTCTTTAAATTAATAAAGAAGGGTTTATTTATGGTTGAGTAAATCTATAAGCCGAATCCTGTACTCATAAAATGAGCCCTTATCATTTATCTGCGTGTGTTGTTACCAAAACACTTTAGCTGCCTACCCTCCAACAATCGAGCGTGCCGCCCTCAAACGATGGTTTACATGACATTGCACCACATAGAGTTTACCTGGTTTCACTACGGCATTACCCGTACATACTTTCTGTTGCACTTTTCCTAACCTCTCGGCTGGTGGTTATTAGCCACTATGTTGCACTACGGTGTTCGGACTTTCCTCCTTAGTGCTAAACTTGTTTCAGTATCTTATTAAATCAACTATAAAGTTGAAACAGATACTGAAATAAATTCAGCACAAAAGCGATAAGGCGATTTACTAACGCAAAATTACAATAAAACAGATACTAAAATCTAAATAAAATGAAATATTTGGGCGTTACCCTACCCTTCGTCTCCGCTCAGGATGGGGTCAGGCTTTCACTACTCGCTTCCTCCTATCGTCGGCGAGCTCAAACAAACCGTTCAATCCTTAACGCTGGTATGTTTGCTAGGTTTGGTTTTAAAATGGGAAGTTGGTTTTACTTTTGGAGGGGTTCGTTTAACGGTCTTGTATAAGATTAGTGTGGGAGGTAGACAATGATTAAATTGTTAGCCGAGCCACAAGCTTATACTTATTTTGTGTTTTTTCTTTGTCGGACTAAAAATACTCAAATAAGTAAAAGCGACATAATAAAGAAACCAAAACTTTGGGCTAAACCATAAAAATCCTAATTAATTTTATACGGTGTTACCACCAGTTATTTATTCATAAGTTGTATCAGAATTCCAAATATTCCGATTGTCAAACACAAAGGGGCAAACCATTTAGAATCTGTTTTTGCAAATTCGGTATTCTTTAATTTTTTGAAAAAACCAACATATTTAAAATCTCCTATTGCTCTTAAGATAAAAATAGAAGGGATTATCCAATATCCGTATTTAGTTACCAAATTAGGAATTTGAACATTTATAAGTCCAGATTTTACAAGATAAATCAGCGCGAATAGAAGTAAAACCAGAGCGACAATTAAAGTTGCAAATTTAGGAATTAAAAGCCTACTCGTCTGATTCTCTTTTGTTGGAATTACCTTTTCCAATCCCCATTTTCCACCAAAAAGCCAATAAAAATGTATTAAACCTAGTCCAGTAAAAATGGTTAATAAAAAAATAGATAGTATTGTTGTCATCATATTTCTGCCAATTTAAAAATTTGTTCATTCTGTTTTCTATTAACTGAGGAAGGCAATAATCTTAACATTTGATTTCGTAAGACAATTAATATTGGATTTTTAAGATGTGCCATTTTCCCAACAAGCCAACTTGCTTTAACTACTTGATGTGCTTTTGGTAATCTTAATTTTTGATACTCAGAAAAGGCTTTTGTAATATCGTATTTGTTTAAACATTCTGAAAGCACAAAAGCATCTTCGATAGCCTGACAAGCACCTTGTCCCATATTTGGTGTTGTTGCGTGAGCTGAATCACCGATTAAACAAACATTTTCTTTAAACCAAATGTTTGTTGGTTTTAAGTCTGAAATTTCGGCAATATTTATATGTTCTTTTTTCGTTGATTTTATGATGTCTTTAATTACTGAATTATAATCGCCAAAATATTGCTCTAAATCGTTGATAGAAAATTCATTCTTATTTTTTTTGAACGATTTTAAAGCATACCAATAAACTTTACCTTTTTCAATCTGAACAAAACCAAAACGTTCAGCTTTTCCCCAAGCCTCGTTCAATTCATTTCTAAATTTTATTGGTAATTCACATTCCGTAATTCCTCTCCAGCATATTTGATTTGCATTTCTTATGCTATTTTTTGGGAATATATTTTGTCGAACAATAGAGTTAAGTCCATCAGCTCCCAAAATTGTCGAGGATTGAATTTGTTCTCCGTTTTCAAATTTCAAATTATAACCATTTGTTTTTTCTACAATTGAAGCAAGTTTATGGTTGAGATTAATTTCCGTAGATTTTAATTTATCAATTAATATCTGTTGTAATGTTCCTCTATGAATTGCGATGTTTTTGGTTTTATGTTTTTGCTCAAAATAGGTCAAGTCAATTTTTGAAAGAGATTTTAGGTTTGGCTTGGTAATATTCATTGATGATATTGGATTTCCATTTTCCTCAATTTCTTTTCGTAGGCCTAACTTTTCATAAACTTGCATAGCATTGTTGGCTAAAATAATTCCTGCTCCGACTGGTTTTATCTGTTCCGCTTGTTCAAATATTCTTGTTTTAATTCCTTTTTGTTCAAGTGCAATTGCAGTAGTTAACCCTCCAATTCCTGCTCCAATAATATCGATTATCATAAATGTTTTTTACTTTAGTACAAATGTACTAAAAATATATTATTATAGTACAGGTGTACTAAAAATTATATATTTGTTATAATGAACGAAACAAAACATAAGATTTTAATAAAATCTTTAAAGCTTTTTAATACTACTGGAATCTCAAATGTATCTTTAAGAAATATTGCGGATGAAGTTGGAATTAGTGTTGGTAATTTACAATACCATTTTAAAAAGAGAGAGGATATAATTGAAGCACTTTATTTTCAGTTAGTTGGGAAAATCGATAATGTTGTTATTATATCAACCGATGATTTATTGAAATCATTTTTAAATATCTCGATAGAAATTTATAAAATACTCTACGAATACAATTTTTTCTTATTGGACTTTGTTGCTATTACAAGAAGAAATCAGAAGATAAAAAGTCATTATTCAGAACTTTCAAAACGAAGAGAGATAGATACTTTGAAAGTCATTGATGTTCTTATTAAAAATGGATTATTTCGCGAAGAATTACTCAAAAATGAATATCGTTGTTTATTCAAGAGGATAGAGGTAATCAGTAATTTTTGGTTTTCTTCTATTTTAATTCAATCTGATGTTTTATCGAAAGACTCTATACAGGAATATTCAACACTTATTAGCCAAAGTATTTATCCATATTTAACTGATGAAGCAAAAAATCAGTATGTCAATATTTTTCCGTCTCAGTTGGTTTAAGTGGTGGTAACGACTTAATATGAAATCGTTTTAATGTTTTATATCTAATGTTAAACGAAGTTCGCGAATTTTTCTGACAAAGCCAAGTAAAAACCTACAATAAAATCCATATCCTTATTAAAACTCCAATTAAATTGTAGCTTCTAAATTATTAATTCAAAACTGAATTTTCAGCATCCGATATAGCCATTACCTTTTACCAAGTATCTTTTAATTTGTTATTATTTACTTCGTAAACAAATGGTTTGCATAGCTCTAGGAGCAATTTGCATGTTATAAATTTGATCTTCAAGTTTCATCGAGACATTAGATGGTTTTTCATTTCTATTAAAAACAACAATAGCCATAGATCCATCAGGGTTTTTAGCGGCTGTATAAGCAATCCCATCTATTTGGTTGCCTTCTAACCCAATTCGGTACGCAACAGGACGTATAAACTTACTAAAATGGCTAAGTAAGTAATAAAGTGGTGTATAAATAACTTCGTCTGTAACAGGATTGATTAACACCGGTGCACTATTAAAATTATCATATGGGTTTGGTTGTTCTTTTGTACTTACAATGACGCACCATTCTACATAACCCTGAGTTCCGTGATTTAAATCTGTAATAATATCATATGCGTAAGTATCAAAAGGTATAAATGTACCAGCGTAATCTGTACTTAATCTCCAATATTGCCCAATTGGGTCTTTATCATCAATATCTATACTCGATTCAGAATGAATGATCCCTTTGTTTGGCCAAGCCTTTTGTAATTTACTCAACTCTTTGGCGTACCAATTATTTTCATCAAGTTCTGAGTTTGCATACCAATGGAAAGCCGTTCCCCAAGCATATTTAGAAGCTTCTGGGTCGTTGTATGTAGCAGCTACATAATCATTCATAGTCGATTTATTATGATCGTAAATTAATACGCGTAATCCGGCTTCTAAATCATTAAGGTTAAGATGGCCATCTTTTACAAGTTGTGGCCCAAGATGATCTCTTAAAAAATCACGGCCCTGCTCTGCAGTAAAGCCATTACTATCCCAACGGGCATCGTGATAATGTAAAGGTTCGTTTTGTGGCGTCATTCCCCATAAGTTAATACCTTGTTCTTTATAAGCACTAATATATTTTGATAGGTATTCTGCCCAAATCCCATAATATTTAGGCTGTAAGCTACCATTAGTCATTGTAGAAGTTTCACCTGTTTTCATCCAAGAAGGTGGACTCCAAGGTGATGCTATAATATTAAAATTAGCACCAGGAATATTTAATGCTTCTTTAATCATCGGGATAAGATCATAACTCGCTTCTACCAATTCTACACCGCGTACTTGATCGTTTTCATCGCCAGTAAATCCTCTAAGATCTTGATTAATACTAAAAGTAGAAAGGTCTTCATCACCTTCTTCAACATAAGTATAGTGGTTGTTTGAATAATCGCTACTATTAATGTGCGTTCTTGTTAGCGAAAAACCAGCTCCCTCTGTTGGACTAAATAGTTTTGTTAACACAGCTTTACGCAACTCAACTGGAATAGCTGCTAAGTTCCAAGCAGAAGACTCAGTAAACGAAGCACCAAAACCATAATATTTTTGATAGGCTTGATTTGGTAATAGACGTAAAGTAATCTTATTTCCTTCTTCAACAGGCGCTTCAGATTTGTCGTTTAATATTAATTTAAGGTTATCTCCAGCTTGTGATGTTTGGTAAACATCAACTATATAATTTTATCAGATTTTTTAGTATTACAACTCACCAAAATAATGGACATGGCAAGAACTATTAAATATGTGCTTTTTGGTGTTTTATATCTCATAATATGGGCAATTGATTGGGTTTTTGTAATAATTAATTTATATCGTTACGAAGTTATAATATTTTTACAAAGCCCAATAATATATGGCATTTATTGTAATATTATTTTGTTAATAACTCGTATTAAATTTTAGCATCTAAATTCTTAATTCTAAACTGAATTTTTAACTTTGTTATTATTCAATAGGCATCATGAGATGCTGAATATTGAAACAAGTTTAACACAGGTAAATTCAGTAAAATTGGAACACTTTGTAGTATCGGCTAGAAAATACAGACCCCAAACGTTTAAAGACGTTGTTGGGCAGCAAGCTATTACAAATACATTGTTGAATGCTATTGAAAACAATCATTTAGCCCAAGCCTTATTGTTTACGGGGCCTCGTGGTGTTGGCAAAACAACCTGCGCTCGTATTTTGGCTAAAATGATTAATAGTGATGGTACAGAAACTGGCGATGAAGATTTTGCATTCAATATTTTTGAACTCGATGCAGCTTCAAACAATTCGGTTGATGATATTAGAAGCTTAACAGACCAAGTTAGAATTCCACCACAAGTTGGTAAATACAAAGTTTATATTATTGACGAGGTACACATGCTATCTCAAGCGGCTTTTAATGCGTTTCTTAAAACCTTAGAAGAGCCACCGAAGCATTGTATTTTTATTTTAGCAACTACAGAAAAGCATAAAATAATTCCTACCATATTATCGCGTTGTCAAATTTTTGATTTTAAACGTATTACGGTAAAAGATGCTAAGGGATATTTAAAATATATTGCGGAAGAACAAGGTGTAACTGCTGAAGATGACGCGTTGCATATTATTGCTCAAAAAGCAGATGGTGCCATGCGTGATGCACTTTCTATATTTGATCGTGTTGTTAGTTTTTCAGGTAAAAATTTAACCAGACAAGCTGTTACCGAGAATTTAAATGTACTTGATTACGAAACGTATTTTACGAGTACAGACTTGATTTTAGAAAATAAAATACCCGAATTATTACTTCAATTTAATAACACCCTTTCAAAAGGTTTTGATGGGCATCATTTTATTGCAGGTCTAGCCTCACATTTTAGAGATTTACTGGTTAGCAAAACACCAGAAACTATAGCATTACTAGAAGTTGGTGAACAAACTAAAGAAAAATACTTAAAGCAATCGCAACAAGCCTCTCAAGAATTCCTGATGCAAGGTATAAATCTTGCTAACGACTGCGATCTGAAATATAAAACAAGTAAAAATCAACGCTTACTTGTTGAATTATGCCTTATGCAACTTGCCTCTATCACTCATGATGGAGAAAAAAAAAATAGCAAACATTACATAATTCCGGCATCTTACTTCAGGAAAAAGGGTATTACTCCTATTCCGGTTACAAAACCTGTTAAAGCTGAAAACGTTAACACGTCCGCGGAAGCGAAAACAGAAAATAAGCAAACTGAAAAAGTTGTTGAAAAATTTCAAGTTAACGAACCACCAAAAATTGTTTTAAAACAAGATTCTAAACGATCTTCTGGGTTATCCTTGAAAAGTATTAGGGCTAAAAAAGAACATCTTATTAAACAAATGGATGTTGTTGTTGATGAGGAAGATTTACCAAAAGAACCTTTTACTGAAGATGAATTTGTAAAGGTCTGGAATCAATACATTGATAAACTAACAAGCGATGGTCAACATAATTTGGCCTCTATTCTATCTATTGATGTGCCTAAAGTAAAAGGTAATATTGCGCATTTAGAATTTCCAAATGCTACGAATAAAGTAGAACTTGAACGCCAGCAATATAATCTTTTAGGGTTTATAAGAAAGTCGCTTAGTAATTACGATATTTCATTATCAATATCTGTAAACGAAGTTTTAGAAAAGAAATATGCTTACACACCTCAAGATAAATTTGATAAATTAAAAGAGAAAAACCCAAATATTGACCTTTTAAGAAAAACTTTCGATTTAGATGTATAATTTACTAAATACCAGCAAGTTGTTGTCTTTTGTTTTTGCTATTGCAATACTGTTTTCTAATTGTGATGGTCAAGATAGAAAACATAAAAGTAATACCGAAGTTCTTCAAGAAAATAACCAGTTAAGCGCTTACAGTAAAAAGGTTGAATTTATACCAAATAAGCCAGTTGTTATTTATACTGATACTATTTTGAGCAATGGTTTTACTGTGAAAATTAATTATCACTCCATTGAAAAAGAATCATTTTACGGAGTAGTTGAAAATGAAAATGATACTACCAATATTAAGAATTATAAAAATTTTGAAGCTAAAATTTCAGTTTATAAAGACAACTCACCCATTGCAGAAACTACTATTTCTAAAATGACATTTCTCGAATTTGAAGATGCTTCATTCTGGAAAAGTGCGATTATGCAATATGTTTGGGTTGACCCGAATGCTTCGAATGAAAACGTGCTTTGCCTTAATACATCTTTCAAAATAGTAGATACAGAAAACTTTAAAGATTTTGTTGTTATGATTGATAAACATGGCGTTATTAAAATTAATGAAAGGAAAATGAATTGCTAATTCTGAAAAAATTATGCTAGGACTTAAATTACCAACAGACCCACGCTGGGTAAATATTGTAGAAAAAAATATTGAAGAAATTTTAACTGATCATGCATTCTGTGAGCAAAAAGCAACCAGTACGGCTATTTCACTAATTGTTAGTTTTCCAGAATACACCGATTTGGTTCAAGAAATGACGGCTTTGGTAAAAGAAGAAATTAGTCATTTTAAAATGGTACACGATATTATCATAAAACGAGGTTGGACTTTAGGACGTGATAGACGTGATGATTATGTTATTGAACTCCTTAAGTTTTTTCCAAAAGGTGGTAGCAGAACCACACAACTTGTGCATCGTTTGTTGTATGCTGCTTTAATTGAAGCTAGAAGTTGCGAACGTTTTAGACTACTTTCTGAAGAACTGGAAGACAAAGAACTTGCAGTCTTTTACAAAAACTTGATGGTAAGTGAAGCCAATCATTACACCATGTTTTTAGGTTTTGCTAGACAATATGGCGAAAAAAAAGAAGTTGACACCAAATGGCAGCAACTTCTTGAATATGAAGCTAAAATAATGTCTAACTTAGGAACTAGCGAAGCTATACACGGTTAAAATTTATAACCAACTCCTAATTGAATATTTCTGTTTTTTGCAACAATACCTAAGTGATCGTCAAAAACATTTCTAATACCATAATTGTATCTAACATCTACAAATATGGCATAGTTAATTTTATAATCGGCACCTATAACGGCAGAATAACCTAGGTTTTTCATACCATCTTCAAACTTATGAACCTTCAGTCCAATTTGCGGACCAATACCAGCATGAAATTTTTCACTAAACCTAAATCTAAACAAAACTGGCATTTGTATGTAATCTAAATGCAAAGTTTCTTCGTTCGCACCCTCGGCAGAAAATTGAATTTCTGGAACTATAGAAAAAGATCTAGAAACACCAATATTAGCTAAGAAACCAATATACATACTGTTTCTATGTTTATTTCCAGATAATGGCTCGTTTTCAAAATCTAAATGCGAAATGGTGTAACCACCTCTTATGCCATATTTAACTCCACTAGAAGCAGACCATTTTTCCTGAACTTTGGCAGTATCTTGAGCTATTTCTGAAGATTTAATTTCTTTATTATCTTGAGAAAATCCTTGAAATGAAAAACCAAATAATACTGTTAAGAGTAGTAATTTTTTCATCTGTTTGTTTTTAATTATTTAAATCTATTCAGATGTAATTTGCCAATATATTGAAGTTGAGGGCAATATAAGTATAAAGGCTTATTTCAATATTAATAGATTTGGGTTATTATTAATAGTAATTATGCAGGTACGAATATATATTATAAATTTAAAATACAACAATTATACAAGCTAAAGTGCAAAATTTTACTGTGTATTGCTAGAAACCGTATCATAATAGACGCTTTTAATGATACCATCTGCAAGTCCTATTTTTGGCACATAGATATTTTTAGCTCCACTCCATTTCATTGCAGAAAGGTAAATTCGCATTGCAGGTATAATAACATCTGCTCTATCTTGGTTTAATGATAGTTCTGTAATACGTTCTTCGTAAGAATAGGTTTGAAGCATGTTATAATAAGAAGTCATGTAAAAATATGATAGTGGCTTACCCATTGCTTTACCGGATACTTTAAATATTTTATTGATATTTCCACCAGAACCAATAACATCAATTTTATCGTAACCTTTGGCGTTAATTTTAATCCATTCTTGTAATTCTTGCCATGTTTCTTTCTTAACCATATCGTTAAGAAGTCTTACAGTTCCTATTTTAAAAGACCTTGATGCTGCTTGCTTGCCTTGATGTATAACTGTAAATTCTGTACTTCCACCACCAACATCAACATATAAATACGTTTTATTAGGATCTATGTATTTATTTAAATCTGTAGCAGCAATAATTGCAGCTTCTTCTTCGCCTTCGATAATATCTATACTTATACCTGCATGTTCTAATACTAAATCTACAACTTTTTTACCATTTTTAGACTCTCGCATAGCAGATGTAGCACAGGCTTTATACTTAACCACTTTATGAGATTTCATAAGTAATTTAAAAGCCAACATGGTATCTAAAATACGTTGCGTGTTTTCTTTAGAAATTTTTTCTTTTATAAAAACATCTGCTCCAAGACGGATAGGCACACGAACAAGAGAGTTTTTTTTAAATTGTACAGGTTTTCCTTTTTGCTCAATAATATTTGAAATTAATAATCTTACTGCATTTGAACCTATATCTATGGCCGCATATTTCTTTATTGAAAGCATATTAATTTTCTAATTTTTTTATATAATAATCATAAACAGCAAATTGAGACCTAACTTTGTCCTCATTATTAACTAGATATTGATTTTCTTGTGAATCATTTAATAATCTTGCTTTTACATTGTCGCTCCAACTGATATTAAATGTGTCTATAATTTCCTTTTTTATGTCTTCATCATAAATAGGGCAGCTTACCTCTACTCTATTTTCAATATTTCGTGTCATCCAATCTGCTGAAGATATATATATTTTAGAATCACCATTATTTCCAAAAATATAAATTCTAGAATGCTCTAAAAACTTATCTACAACACTTATAACTTCAATGTTTTCACTCATTCCCTTTACTCCGGGTATTAAACAACAAATTCCTCTCACTATCATTTGTATTTTAACACCTGCTCTACTGGCTTCGTATAACTTATCTATCATTGGATAGCTTGAAATACTATTCATTTTTAATCTAATAAGTCCTTCTCTACCTTGATTTACATTTTCAATTTCTGTATCTATTAATCTAAAAACGCTACTTTTTGTATAATGTGGCGAAACAATTAAATGTTTGTACCTGTATATTCTATAATTTGTTTCAAAAAAGTTAAAAACTTGATTTACATCTTTTAAAATCTTTTTATTAGAAGTAAAAAGTGTATAATCTGTATATATATTTGCTGTAGATTCATTAAAGTTTCCTGTACTTATAAAACCAAATCGCTTTAGTTTCTTACCTTCTTCCCGCTCTACAACGCACATTTTACTGTGAACTTTAAGTCCTGTAACTCCAAATATTAAATTAACACCTTCATCTTTCATTTGTTGTGCGTAATTAATATTTGCTTGCTCATCAAATCTGGCCCGAAGCTCTATTGAAACTGTAACAGATTTACCATTGATGGCTGCATTTATTAATGAACTCGCAACATGAGAAATTTCAGCAAGTCTATAAATTGTAATTTTTATTGTTTTTACCTTTGGATCTAGAGCTGCTTCTCTTAAAAACTTAACAACATAAGAAAACGTTTGATAAGGGGCGTGTAATAAATAGTCTTTTTCTGAAATAGCGTGAAATATACTATCCTGCATGCTCAACCCTTTAATAGGCAAAGCTTCAATTTTATCATACAATAGGTCTGTTCTTCCTAAACTTGGAAACCCCATATAATCTCTTCTATTATGATAACGTCCTCCAGGAATAATACTATCTGTACCATCAATACCCATTTTAGACATTAAATAGCGTAATGTTTCTTTGTGTATGGTTTTATCGTAAACAAATCTTACTGGTTCTCCTAATTGACGTGATTTTACACTATCAGATATTTTTTCAATAAAACTCTTGCTTAAATCACTTTCAAAATCTAACTCACCATCTCTAGTAATTTTTATCATATGAGCAGAAATCGATTTATAATCGAAAATATTAAAAATATCACCTAGACAGTAACGTAATACATCATCAACCATAATAATGTAGTTCTTATCTCCTTGTTTAGGTAGTTCTACAAATCGATTTACAGATTTTGGAATTTCAATTAAAGCAAACTGTTTAGTATCTCCAGACATTAGCATTCTTACTGCTAAATAAGCTGCGCTATCTTTTAAATTTGGTAATACAACAGATTCGTTAAGTATTATGGTTACTAAAGCTGGACTAACCGTTTTAAAGAAATATTGTTTGATAAACTCACTTTGGTTTGAATCAATTTTAGTTTCGTCAATTATATAAATATTCTCGTCCTCTAATTTTTCACCAATAGTAGATAGTATAGCTAAGCTTTCACTTTGTTGTTTAATTACAATTTGCGTAATAATTTCTAATAGCTCTTTAGCTTTAATACCACCAAGTTCACTTTTACCACCTTTACCAGCTTCTACAATTCGTTTTACTGTTGCGTATCTAACTTTAAAAAATTCATCTAAGTTATTTGAAAAAATACCTAAAAAACGTAATCTTTCAATTAAAGGTACAGTTTGATCTGCTGCCTCTTGTAACACTCTAGCATTAAACTGTAACCAGCTTATTTCTCTATTTATATAACTGTTATTCTTCGCGTTTTCAGCTTTCGTCATTAACTATGGTGTATTATTAAAATTGAATAACAAATATATTGCATTTAGACTAAAATATCTGATTTTAGTCTATAAGCTATAAAATATTTTAAAGATTTATTGTTTTGTTAACAAAAGAAAATTTAAAGTTGATTCTTCAAATCTCTTGGGAAAATAGTTTTTAAAGTTTCTCCTTTTTTTAACGCTTTCCAGTTTTCAATATTAAATTGAATAATTACTACGCCGCTTGTGGGTACGTTTTCAATATATTCTGAACCAAAAGTATTTACAAAGCTTGTTAAAGCATAATTATGCCCAAAAATCATTAGATTATTTATAGAATCATCGCAGTTTTTAATAACCTCAATAAGTTTTTCGCCCGAAAAATCATATAAATCATGGTTAAAAGTTAATGAACCTTCTTCAATATTTAAGTTAGCCATAAATATTTGCGCTGTAGTTTTTGTGCGTTTTGCATCACTAGAAACAATTAATTCAAATTGCTTGTTTATTGATTTTAAGCACTTTGAAACGATGTGAGCATCATTAAAACCTCTTTTTTTAAGCGGCCTTTGATGATCTATTACATCGTGTTCCCAAGATGATTTTGCGTGTCTTATTAAGGTTAATTTTTTCAAATTATTCGATTAAAGGTAAATTTTATCGGTAAAAAGTTGCTTTCCTCGATAAAATTCAATTTATTTGCTTCTTAAATTTACTGTAAAAAATTGAAATAAAATAAATCAATAAAATAAATCAATGAAATAAAAGATAAACACCATTAAACGAAATAGTTACATTATAAAAAATGATTATTAAAGGAATTATTTACTTAGTAAGTTTTTTATTAACCTTTAGTCGGTTTTTTAAGTGATTGAACAATTTTTTTTGACTCAATTATTACATATGTCTTATTTCGCAGTACCTACTTAAATATTTGAAATAAAATTTATGAACCCAAATCTAAATTCTTATGACAACATTCCTATATACTTCAATGTTGCTTGCATACCAGTTTAGTTTTCTCAAAACTTTATTTTAATATCTAATTGTTAGTTGCAAAGTGTGACTTAAAATCACACTTATGGTCTAAAATATAATTTTAGGTTGGTTATTAATTATAACAGATAAGTAAAAAACGGAATCATATATAAATCCTTTTAAACTGTGTTAATAAATCATAATTAAAGGAAAATTAAGATATTATGAAATTAAAAATTACGCAAACTTTAATTTTAATTTGCATTTCATTAAGTTGTTTTATCAATGCACAACAGTCACCTTCTATACAAACGGGGGTTACATTTCAATGGTTAGACACACAGGCAAACTTGAGTGATCCTGCAACAATTAAATCTGTAACAATCGATGGTACAATATATAACACTTTTGTAGTACCATCTGATTATGAGTTAACTAGACTAGGTTCAGGTGGACATGGACCTAATAAATTAATAGAAAACGGAGTTAATTTAGCAACATCGAGTAATGACCCTAACTGGAATAATTTAGCACTTTCTGCTTTTCAAGATAAAAACTTAAATCATTATTTTAATGCTAATCCGAATGGAGATAATATTTGTAAAGACTTTGATGCAGTTGCAACAACCGATGCCCAAAAACAAACTATATTTTATGACCCAGCTATTCCATCAAATCAAGATGGCGTATTAGCAGTAACAGAAAGAGGTGCTAATAACTGTTTTTATGTAGAAATATGGGGTATTCCTGCTACCGGAGGTACTGAACAAAAATTAGGTCAAACCTTTGTTAGAAATAATGGCAATTATACCAATTGTACATTTGCCGCGCCTAATCCTAATTCTGATTATTGGCGCTCTGGGCGTTGTAATGAAAATAACCAAACTATTGGTATAGGCTTATTTTACTTAAGTGATATCGCACCTACAGGTTCTAAAATAACAAAAATAGAATTTGTTGGGGCTTCTAATGATCACGGTGATGGTAAATTCTTTTTACTTCAAAAATATGCTGTTGATGAAAATAATACTAATTGTATAAATGAAACTTACAATGGCAATCTTCACATAGGAAATAATGTACCTGAAAACTCAACTTATAGCTTAGTCTCTGGTCCTACGCCTTCAGGAGATTCATTTACCTTAAATTCAGATGGAACTTATACTTATGTTCCTACCACGGGTTATGTTGGGGATGTAGTTTTTGATTATGAAGTTTGCCTACCGGCTCCAAACACATCTGTTTGTGATCAAGCTACAGTAACTTTATCTATTATTGACTTGCCACCTGAACCAACGTTTTCTATAGCTTGTGGATCAAGCAATGACGACTTTACTATTGAAGTGTTAAGTCCTCTGGGAGGAGAATTTGAATATTCTATAGATAACGGTAACACATTTCAAGACACAACTGAATTTAACAGCTTACCTGAAGGTAACTATAATTTAGTAATAAAAAATATTGCCGCTGATTGTCTTACATATGATTCTAATAACCCTATAGTTTTAGATAATTTAGAACTTACTGGGTCGGAAACAGATATTTCATGTGAAGGTGATAATAATGGCTCAATTAGTATAGATCCGTCTGGTGGAACACTTCCGTATACCTATTTATGGAGTAATTCAGAAACTACTAAAGATTTAACAAACTTATCTGCTGGATCATATACTGTTACTGTAACAGATGCTAATGGTTGTACTATTTCTGACGATTTTAGTGTTTCTTTATTACCAGATAATATAGATCCTACCATTACATGTCCTACGGATGTGTCTGTAAATGTAGATGCGGGTACTTGTGCAGCAACTAGCGTAGCACTTGGAACACCTACAACGAATGATAATTGTTCGGTAGCTTCTGTTAATAATGATGCACCTGCTTCATTCCCACTTGGGGATACTACAGTAACTTGGACGGTAACGGATGGTTCTGGTAGAACAGCTACTTGTACACAAACCGTAACCGTAATTGATAATATAGATCCTACCATTACATGTCCTACCGATGTTTCTGTAAATGTAGATGCGGGTACTTGTACAGCAACTAGCGTAGCACTTGGAACACCTACAACGAATGATAATTGTTCGGTAGCTTCTGTTGATAATGATGCACCTGCTTCATTCCCACTTGGGGATACCACAGTAACTTGGACGGTAACTGATGGTTCTGGTAGAACAGCTACTTGTACGCAAACTGTAACCATAATTGATAATATAGATCCTACTATTACATGTCCTACGGATGTTTCTGTAAATGTAGATACGGGTACTTGTGCAGCAACTAGCGTAGCACTTGCAACACCTACAACTGATGATAATTGTTCGGTAGCTTCTGTTGATAACGATGCACCTGCTTCATTCCCACTTGGTGATACTACAGTTACTTGGACGGTAACAGATGGTTCTGGTAGAACAGCTACTTGTACACAAACTGTAACCGTAATTGATAATATAGATCCTACTATTACATGTCCTACCGATGTGTCTGTAAATGTAGATGCGGGTACTTGTGCTACGGATGCTGGTAATGTCACTTTAGGAACACCTACAACGAATGATAATTGTACGGTAGCTTCTGTTAATAATGATGCACCTGCTTCATTCCCACTTGGTGATACTACAGTAACTTGGACGGTAACGGATGGTTCTGGTAGAACAGCTACTTGTACACAAACCGTAACCGTAATTGATAATATAGATCCTACTATTACATGTCCTACGGATGTGTCTGTAAATGTAGATGCGGGTACTTGTACTACGGATGCTGGTAATGTCACTTTAGGAACACCAACTACGAATGATAATTGTTCGGTAGCTTCTGTTGATAATGATGCACCTGCTTCATTCCCACTTGGTGATACTACAGTAACTTGGACCGTAACAGATGGTTCTGGTAGAACAGCTACTTGTACACAAACTGTAACCGTAATTGATAATATAGATCCCACTATTACATGTCCTACAGATGTGTCTGTAAATGTAGATGCTGGTACTTGTGCAGCAACTAGCGTAGCACTTGGAACACCTACAACGAATGATAATTGTTCGGTAGCTTCTGTTGATAATGATGCACCTGCTTCATTGCCACTTGGTGATACTACTGTAACTTGGACCGTAACAGATGGTTCTGGTAGAACAGCTACTTGTACACAAACTGTAACTGTAATTGATAATATAGATCCTACTATTACATGTCCTACCGATGTGTCTGTAAATGTAGATGCGGGTACTTGTGCTACTGATGCTGGTAATGTCATTTTAGGAACACCTACAACGAATGATAATTGTTCAGTAGCTTCTGTTGATAATGACGCACCTGCTTCATTCCCACTTGGGGACACTACTGTAACTTGGACGGTAACTGATGGTTCTGGTAGAACAGCTACTTGTACACAAACCGTTACCGTAATTGATAATATAGATCCTACTATTACATGTCCTACCGATGTGTCTGTAAATATTGACATTACATCGTGTGACACGTCATCGGTAAATTTAGGAACACCAACAACTGATGATAATTGTTCGGTAGCTTCTGTTAATAATGATGCTCCAACAGTTTTTCCACTTGGTGATACGATAGTTACCTGGACAGTAACTGATGGTTCTGGTAATACAGCTACTTGCGAGCAAACGGTAACAGTTACTGATAATATTGATCCTAGTATAACATGCCCTGCAGATGTAGAAGTTAATGTAGACAACGATTTATGCACAGCGTCTAATGTTGAAATTGGAACAGCAACAACTTCTGATTGTGCTGTAGCAGAAGTAACCAATGACGCACCGTCAATATTCCCACTTGGAGTTACAACGGTAACTTGGACGGTTACTGATGCATCCGGTAATACAGCTACTTGCGAACAAACAGTAACCGTAATTGATAATATTAATCCCACTATTACATGTCCTAACGAAGTATCAGTAAACATGAACGCCACCGGATGTGATACGGATATTGCTGATGTGAATTTAGGAACACCGACTGTTGATGATAACTGTACGGAAACTACAATCACTAACGATGCGCCTACCACATTCCCACTTGGTGATACTATAGTAACTTGGACGGTAACAGATGGTTCTGGTAATACAGCAACTTGTACTCAAACCGTAACAATAATTGACGATACTGCTCCTACATTTGTAGAATGTGCGGCACCTGTATCAGTTAATATGAATGCCACCGGATGTGATACCGATATCGCTGATGTGAATTTAGGAACGCCTACGGTTGATGATAATTGTACGGAAACTACAATCACTAACGATGCCCCTACTACTTTTCCTTTAGGTGATACTATAGTAACGTGGACGGTAACAGATGGTTCTGGAAATACAGCAACTTGTACGCAAACCGTAACAATAATTGATGATACAGCACCAACATTTGTAGAATGTGCAGCGCCTGTATCAGTAAACATGAATGCCACCGGATGTGATACCGATATCGCTGATGTGGATTTAGGAACGCCTACGGTTGATGATAATTGTGCGGAAACCACCATCACTAACGACGCCCCTACTACATTCCCACTTGGTGATACTATAGTAACTTGGACGGTAACAGATGGTTCTGGTAATACAGCAACTTGTACGCAAACCGTAACGATAATTGATGATACAGCTCCAACATTTGTAGAATGTGCAGCGCCTGTATCAGTTAATATGAATGCCACCGGATGTGATACCGATATCGCTGATGTGAATTTAGGAACCCCGACGGTTGATGATAATTGTACGGAAACTACCATCACTAACGATGCCCCTACTACTTTTCCTTTAGGTGATACTATAGTAACTTGGACGGTAACGGATGGTTCTGGTAATACAGCAACTTGTACTCAAACGGTAACTATTATTGATGATACAGCACCAACATTTGTAGAATGTGCGGCACCTGTGTCAGTTAATATGAATGCCACCGGATGTGATACCGATATCGCTGATGTGAATTTAGGAACCCCGACGGTTGATGATAATTGTACGGAAACTACCATCACTAACGATGCCCCTACTACTTTTCCTTTAGGTGATACTATAGTAACTTGGACGGTAACGGATGGTTCTGGTAATACAGCAACTTGTACGCAAACCGTAACTATTATTGATGATACAGCACCAACATTTGTAGAATGTGCGGCACCTGTGTCAGTTAATATGAATGCCACCGGATGTGATACGGATATCGCTGATGTGAATTTAGGAACCCCGACGGTTGATGATAACTGTACGGAAACTACAATCACTAACGATGCACCTACTACATTCCCACTTGGTGACACGATAGTAACTTGGACGGTAACTGATGGTTCTGGTAACACAGCAACTTGTGCGCAAACGGTAACGATAATTGATGATACAGCACCAACATTTGTAGAATGTGCAGCACCTGTATCAGTAAACATGAATGCCACCGGATGTGATACGGATATTGCTGATGTGAATTTAGGAACCCCGACGGTTGATGATAATTGTACGGAAACAACAATCACTAACGATGCACCTACAACATTCCCACTTGGTGACACGATTGTAACTTGGACAGTAACGGATGGTTCTGGTAATACAGCAACTTGTACGCAAACCGTAACAATAATTGATGATACAGCACCAACATTTGTAGAATGTGCAGCACCTGTATCAGTAAACATGAATGCCACCGGATGTGATACGGATATTGCTGATGTGAATTTAGGAACCCCTACGGTTGATGATAACTGTACGGAAACTACAATCACTAACGATGCCCCTACTACTTTTCCTTTAGGTGATACTATAGTAACTTGGACGGTAACAGATGGTTCTGGTAATACAGCAACTTGTACGCAAACCGTAACTATTATTGATGATACAGCACCAACATTTGTAGAATGTGCGGCACCTGTGTCAGTTAATATGAACGCCACCGGATGTGATACGGATATTGCTGATGTGAATTTAGGAACACCGACTGTTGATGATAACTGTACGGAAACTACAATCACTAACGATGCGCCTACCACATTCCCACTTGGTGATACTATAGTAACTTGGACGGTAACAGATGGTTCTGGAAATACAGCAACTTGTACGCAAACCGTAACAATAATTGATGATACAGCACCAACATTTGTAGAATGTGCAGCGCCTGTATCAGTAAACATGAATGCCACCGGATGTGATACCGATATCGCTGATGTGGATTTAGGAACGCCTACGGTTGATGATAATTGTGCGGAAACCACCATCACTAACGACGCCCCTACTACATTCCCACTTGGTGATACTATAGTAACTTGGACGGTAACAGATGGTTCTGGTAATACAGCAACTTGTACGCAAACCGTAACGATAATTGATGATACAGCTCCAACATTTGTAGAATGTGCAGCGCCTGTATCAGTTAATATGAATGCCACCGGATGTGATACCGATATCGCTGATGTGAATTTAGGAACCCCGACGGTTGATGATAATTGTACGGAAACTACCATCACTAACGATGCCCCTACTACTTTTCCTTTAGGTGACACGATAGTAACTTGGACGGTAACGGATGGTTCTGGTAATACAGCAACTTGTACGCAAACCGTAACTATTATTGATGATACAGCACCAACATTTGTAGAATGTGCGGCACCTGTATCAGTTAATATGAATGCCACCGGATGTGATACGGATATTGCTGATGTGAATTTAGGAACACCGACTGTTGATGATAACTGTACGGAAACTACAATCACTAACGATGCCCCTACTACTTTTCCTTTAGGTGATACCATTGTAACTTGGACGGTAACAGATGGTTCTGGTAATACAGCAACTTGTACGCAAACCGTAACTATTATTGATGATACAGCACCAACATTTGTAGAATGTGCGGCACCTGTATCAGTTAATATGAATGCCACCGGATGTGATACCGATATCGCTGATGTGAATTTAGGAACACCGACTGTAGATGATAACTGTACGGAAACAACCATCACTAACGATGCACCTACTACATTCCCACTTGGTGACACGATAGTAACTTGGACGGTAACGGATGGTTCTGGTAATACAGCA
Organism: Algibacter sp. R77976; assembly: GCF_044594645.1. GTDB lineage: Bacteria > Bacteroidota > Bacteroidia > Flavobacteriales > Flavobacteriaceae > Algibacter_B. The sequence continues at coordinate 2,807,979 of NZ_CP138989.1, read as the reverse complement.
ACTTGTACGCAAACCGTAACAATAATTGATGATACAGCACCAACATTTGTAGAATGTGCAGCACCTGTATCAGTAAACATGAATGCCACCGGATGTGATACGGATATTGCTGATGTGAATTTAGGAACACCGACTGTTGATGATAACTGTACGGAAACTACAATCACTAACGATGCACCTACTACATTCCCACTTGGTGACACGATAGTAACTTGGACGGTAACTGATGGTTCTGGTAACACAGCAACTTGTGCGCAAACGGTAACGATAATTGATGATACAGCACCAACATTTGTAGAATGTGCAGCACCTGTATCAGTAAACATGAATGCCACCGGATGTGATACGGATATTGCTGATGTGAATTTAGGAACCCCGACGGTTGATGATAATTGTACGGAAACAACAATCACTAACGATGCACCTACAACATTCCCACTTGGTGACACGATTGTAACTTGGACAGTAACGGATGGTTCTGGTAATACAGCAACTTGTACGCAAACCGTAACTATTATTGATGATACAGCACCAACATTTGTAGAATGTGCAGCACCTGTATCAGTTAATATGAATGCCACCGGATGTGATACCGATATCGCTGATGTGAATTTAGGAACACCGACTGTTGATGATAACTGTACGGAAACTACAATCACTAACGATGCCCCTACTACTTTTCCTTTAGGTGATACTATAGTAACTTGGACGGTAACAGATGGTTCTGGTAATACAGCAACTTGTACGCAAACCGTAACTATTATTGATGATACAGCACCAACATTTGTAGAATGTGCGGCACCTGTATCAGTTAATATGAATGCCACCGGATGTGATACCGATATCGCTGATGTGAATTTAGGAACACCGACTGTAGATGATAACTGTACGGAAACAACCATCACTAACGATGCCCCTACTACTTTTCCTTTAGGTGATACTATAGTAACGTGGACGGTAACAGATGGTTCTGGAAATACAGCAACTTGTACGCAAACCGTAACAATAATTGATGATACAGCACCAACATTTGTAGAATGTGCAGCGCCTGTATCAGTAAACATGAATGCCACCGGATGTGATACCGATATCGCTGATGTGAATTTAGGAACGCCTACGGTTGATGATAATTGTACGGAAACTACCATCACTAACGATGCACCTACTACTTTTCCTTTAGGTGACACCATTGTAACTTGGACGGTAACGGATGGTTCTGGAAATACAGCAACTTGTACTCAAACCGTAACAATAATTGATGATACAGCACCAACATTTGTAGAATGTGCGGCACCTGTATCAGTTAATATGAACGCCACCGGATGTGATACCGATATCGCTGATGTGAATTTAGGAACGCCTACGGTTGATGATAATTGTACGGAAACTACCATCACTAACGATGCACCTACTACTTTTCCTTTAGGTGACACCATTGTAACTTGGACGGTAACGGATGGTTCTGGAAATACAGCAACTTGTACTCAAACCGTAACAATAATTGATGATACAGCACCAACATTTGTAGAATGTGCGGCACCTGTATCAGTTAATATGAACGCCACCGGATGTGATACGGATATCGCTGATGTGAATTTAGGAACGCCTACGGTTGATGATAATTGTACGGAAACTACAATCACTAACGATGCACCTACTACTTTTCCTTTAGGTGACACTATTGTAACTTGGACGGTAACTGATGGTTCTGGTAATACAGCAACTTGTACGCAAACGGTAACTATAATTGATGATACTGCACCAACATTTGTAGAATGTGCGGCACCTGTATCAGTTAATATGAACGCAACCGGATGTGATACCGATATTGCTGATGTGAATTTAGGAACGCCGACTGTTGATGATAACTGTACGGAAACAACCATCACTAACGATGCACCTACAACATTCCCACTTGGTGACACGATAGTAACTTGGACGGTAACAGATGGTTCTGGTAATACAGCAACTTGTACGCAAACCGTAACAATAATTGATGATACAGCACCAACATTTGTAGAATGTGCGGCGCCTGTGTCTTTAAATGTTGATGCTGACGGATGTACAACAGATATTTCTAATATCGATTTAGGAATACCAACAGTTGATGATAATTGTACAGAAACAACGATTACTAACGATGCACCAGATACGTTTCCTTTAGGTGAAACTATCGTGACTTGGATGGTAACTGATGGTTCTGGTAACACAGCTACATGTGAGCAAACCGTAACGATAATTGATAATGTAAAACCAATTTTTATTGAAACATTACCAACTGATGCAACTTATGAATGTGATAGTGTTCCCGATGCTGAAACATTAACAGCAACAGACCCATGTGGTGACGTTGATGTAGTTTTCACAGAAACAAGAACTGATGGTTCATGCATCTCAAATTATTCATTAGAACGTAAATGGGTAGCTACAGACCAAAATGGTTTAACTACAACGCATATACAAACAATAACAGTTCAAGATACTAAAGCTCCAGAGCCAACTACAGAAATTGAAAGTTCTATAATTGTGAATTGTGAAGATATTCCAGAAGTTCCTACAATTGAATTTATTGATAATTGTTCAGCAAATGTCAATGTCATTTTCAATGAAACAAGTTCATTCGAAGAAGATAACCCATCAGACTATAGAGTAACAAGAACTTGGACAGTTAGTGATGATTGTGACAATAGCCAAGTGTTCATACAAATAATTTCAGTTACTTTAAATGATTTTATTACTACTATAAATGATAGTGCTTGTACTGATGATGGAATAATCGATTTAAATGATTATTTGGATAATGATGAAACAGAAGGAGAATGGGTATTAGAAGAAGGTAATGCAGTTTTAAATGATAGTCTATTGGATCCAGAAAACATTGATTTAGGCAACTATAAATTCACTTATACAATATTTAATAATGGATGTTTAGAGACTATTGAGGTAATTTTAGAAATTAATGATGACTGTATTGTACTTCCTTGTAATGATAGAGATCAAGTTATTATTTCAAAAGTTGTAACTCCAAATGGTGATACGTATAACGATTTCTTTACAGTAAACACCATTGAGGGTTGTGAATTCGTAGTAGAATTACAAATATTCAATCGTTGGGGAGCTAAAATCTATGACAATTCAAATTATCAAAATGATTGGAATGGTTATGCTCATAATGCATCAGTTGGAAGAGCAGAAAAAGTTCCTAATGGAACATATTATTATATTATAAATTTAAAGAATAGTGGATTAGAACCTTTCGCTAAAGCATTTTACGTAGGTACTAAATAAATCTAGAAAGACTATGAAGTCATTAAAGTTTAGCATATGTATTTTTATACTAGCAAATTGTTGGAATGGAGTTGCGCAGCAGCTACCCCAATTCACACAGTATATGTACAATACAATCTCTATAAACCCTGCATATGCTGGTAGTAGAGAAACCTTAAGTGTAATTGGTTTGCACAGAAGTCAATGGGTTGGTCTAGATGGAGGACCAACCACACAAACCATATCTGTTCATAGTCCATTAAGAAATGACAGAGTTGGAGTTGGTGTTTCATTTATTAATGATGAATTAGGTTATGAGAATTTCACATACTTTTATGGTGACTTCTCATATACTCTTCCAATAGGAGAAAAATCTAAACTTGCTTTTGGTATAAAAGGTGGTTTTACTCAATACAATATTGATCAATCACTTTTAGATGATTCAACAGTAATCAACGATCCTTTTTTCGATGATGTTTCTAACAGATGGAGTCCAAATGTTGGCCTTGGTGCATTTTTGCATTCCAATCGTTGGTATGTTGGCCTTTCTGCTCCTAGAATATTAAATACCGATTATAATAAAGGCAAACAAGGTACTATTGATTATATAGCATTAGAGCGTGTTAGTTACTACCTTACTGGTGGTTATGTTTTCGATTTAAGCGAAACAACAAAATTTAAACCGGCTATGCTATTAAAGGCAACAAATGGTGCTCCCCTATCTTTTGATATAACCGCTAATTTTCTTTTTAATGAAACCTTTTGGCTTGGTGCATCCTATAGAATTAACGAATCTGCAGCTGCTTTTGGTGGAATAGCAGATTTTCAAGTGACAAAACAACTTAGACTTGGATACGCATATGAATATCCAATATCAGAAATAAGAGCATACACAAGTGGTACACATGAATTTTTATTAATGTATGAGTTATTTAAAAGTAAACGTATAAAATCACCTAGATACTTCTAAAAAAATCAATATGAAAACAAACTATTTATTACTACTATTCGTTTTTACTATTGGATCTACATTTGGTCAAGAAAAACTAGCAGATAAATTTTTTAATAATTACGGTTATGTAAAAGCAAGCGAACTGTATGAAGAGGTAGTTAAAAATGGTGATGAAGATCAACATGTTTTAACACGCTTAGGAGATTGCTATTATAACAATTCAAATTCAGAAAAGGCTGTGTTTTGGTATAAAAAAGCTTTAGACAAATATGAACTTGATTCTGAACACTTATTCAAATACATTCAATCTTTAAAAAGTTTAGGCGAATACAATGAAGCTGATATTTGGACAAAAAAATTCTTAGAAATTCAGAATAACGATAGTAGAATTAAAGATTATAGTTCTAACAATTTGCAAAAGTATGAAGCCCTTAATGCTGCAAATGAAGCCTTATATATTACTATAGAAAACTTACCTATAAATTCAAACCTTTCAGATTTTGGTTCTCTTATTTATAATAACGAACTATATTTTGCTTCAGCAAGGGGTTTAAATGAAAACAAAGAATACGGTTGGAATAAAGAACCTTTTTTAGATTTATTTCAAGTTTCTGTTAAAGAGAAAGACTATGAATTAGAATTTGGTGAAACACATTTAATCAAATCAACAGATGTAAATACCGACTATCATGAAGCTACAATTGCAATAACTAATGACGGTAAAACCTTATACTTCACAAGAGACAATGTTACAAGAAAAAACAAGCTTAATTTTGATAAAAAAGGAACAACTCATTTAAAAATATATAAAGCAACGCTTATTAATGAAAGTTGGGAAAACATTAAAGAATTACCAATAAATGATGAAGTTTTTTCAACCGGTCACCCAGCGTTAAGTCCTGATAATAAAAAATTATATTTTGTTTCTGATAGAGAAGGCGGATTTGGTCAAACAGATATTTATGAAGTAGATATCTTAGAAAACAATAAATATAGTGAACCAAAAAATTTAGGGCCTAAAATAAATACAGAAGGCAGAGAAATGTTTCCTTTTATTAGTAAAGATAGTACGTTCTATTATTCCTCAGACGGACGATTAAATTTAGGTCTATTAGATATTTTTAAATCTAATATTATAAAAGATCGAGTTTCAGAGCCTCAAAATTTAGGAGCTCCATATAATAGTGGATATGATGATTTTGCTTTTTTTATTGACCCTTCAAATAAAAATGGCAGAAGCTACTTATCATCAAATAGGCCTGGTGGCATAGGTAATGATGATATATATACAGTTTATTCAGAAGCGTGTTCACAAATCATTAAAGGTGTTAGTAGAGAGAAAACTACTAAAGAACCTATAGCAAATGTAACAGTAAGTTTAGTTGATGAATCTGGTAAAATCATAGAAGAAATTATAACAACGGATAATGGCGAATATGAGTTTGTTTTAAATTGTGAAAAGACCTATACTATTTTAGGAAAAGTTAAAGCGCATATAGATGACCAAATACAAGTTAATACAAATGACAAAAATAAAATTGTAACTGAAAAAGATTTATTTTTAGAATCGCTCATTAAAGGAAATCAAATAGTAGTTAAACCTATATTTTTTGATTATGGAAAATGGGATATTAGAACAGATGCTCAATATGAACTAGAAAACATTGTTGACGTATTAAGAGTTAATCCAGAAATGGTTATTAAAATTGAAGCACATACAGATAGTCGCGGTAGAGATAATTTTAATATGAGGCTATCCGATAAAAGAGCAAAATCAACTAGAGATTATATACTCTCTAGAGGAATAGCCAATGAAAGAATTGAAAGTGCTATTGGTTATGGTGAAAGTCAACTACTAAATAATTGTTCTAATGGTGTTAAATGTTCGGCACAAGAGCATCAACTAAATCGTAGATCATATTTTTATATTGTAAAACAATAAATCAAAAAAACATAAAATAGAATAAACCTCTAGTTATTAGCTAATTATATATTTAAAAAACAACATAATATCGACAAAACACAGATTATATCGATAAAATGCTTATTTTAGCGTTTAATCGAATTTATATGTGATTTACCATGTATATTTGATGAACTAATAACATATATGTTTTTTTGCAATACCTACTTATAAATTTAAAATTATGACCCCGAATCTAATTTCAAAAATAAATAAGGCATTATTTAACTATAATGCACTACCCTCACGTTTTTCCCTCAATAATATTTACAATTATTTTTTATTAACTAAAATCGCAATTACGAGCATTAAATATAGTTCGTAACAAGTTTCTGTTTAATAATTATTAATAATACATATAAATTATGAAAAATAAATCGACTTTTACATTTTGTATATTTTTTATAGCATGTAGCTTGTCATTACTTGTTAATGCACAACATAATAGTAATGCAGACTTATTTCAGATGGAAGTTGTTGAATATAGTTATGAGTTAGATTCAAAAAAACCGAGATATCATATTTTGGCCTTACAAAATAATACCAATAAAGAATTAACTATTAATCTTTCAACAATTGTTGATGATACGAATGGTGGTGATAAAAAAAACAATCAAAATCTTATTGTTGACCTGTTAAGTGAAGATTTAACCCAATCTTTAAATTCTATTTCACTTCGCAGTAAACAATTAATAAAGTTTAAAGTTAAGATAGTATATCATCCTAATGCTAGATTAGGTTCTATGAATATTTGTACAATTATAGCCAAATCATCTAATAATACTGATGAAAAAACTTTAAAAATAAATGCAAATATTCCAAATCCAAAAACAAAAGGACATTAAATATAATTTACTAAATATTAATTAGTTAATTGAAAAAGGCTTATGAAAATTTTTACCAAATCCCTAGTATACCATAAAGTATTACTTTTAGCTATTCTTTTAGCGTCTGCTTTTACTCAAGCCCAAGTACAACAGGCTTTTGCACCAAGGTTTAATGAAGCCGTTAATGGTGATTTTACTATAATAGCAAATAATACCATCTCTAGAACTGCAACTAATTCTTATAATGGTGGAAGTAATAATCATGATGGTTCTAATAATAATTTAGTTTATGTTGATATTGATGGTAATTCTGGTATAGGTGCCAATACTTTTAATTCAAGTAGCGCAACTTTTGATAATCCGTCATCAGGAGCAAGTTGCCTTACGTTAAAAAGTGTACTTTTATATTGGACGGCTGCTGATAGAGAACCTGGTCCTGATTTCGCCTCAGATAATCAGCCAGGTTGGGAATTTGATGATGTGTTACTAATGCTACCTGGAGAAACAAACTATACACTTTATGAAGCAGACGAAGTTATTTATAGAGGTAGAGATACCCATTTTAGTAATGAGCCATATATTTGTGTCAAGGATATAACTACTGAAGTAAATAATTTAGTAGATCCTTATCAAACCTACCAAGTAGCTAATGTTGAAGGTAAAATAGGTTCTTTAAGTGATCATGATGGCGTTCCTATTGGAGTTTCAGGAGGTTGGCAAATTGTTTTTGTTTATGAAAGCCCAGATTTACCTTTAAAAAACATTTCTATTTTTGATGGATATGCACATGTTGATGAAGTTGATTCTGGTGACATTTTATTTAATGGTTTTCAAACAGTACCATCTGGCGATGTAAACGCTAGAGTTCTTATTGGTGCTCTCGAAGGTGACCAAACTTTAGGTGGAGATGCACTTCAAATTGAAAATACTTCTGGCGTTTTTGTCGATTTAACTACTTCTCCAACTACTCCCATAAGAGCAGCTAATAATTTTTTTAATAGTAGAATAACCATTGATAATGCAAATTTTATTAATAGAACTCCTGCTAGTACAAATACTTTAGGTTTTGATGCTGCAGTTTTTGACTTATCAAACCCAGGAAATACAATTATTGATAACAATCAAACATCTGCAACTTTCAATTTAACTTCAAATCTTGAGGTATATGGTTTATATTTATTAGGCTTATCTGTGGAAGTTTGGGAGCCGGACCTAGGACCTATCAATGTAATAGTAACTTCTCCTGGTACTGTTAATCCTGGTGATACATTAAATGCGTCATTTAACGTTGAAAATAAAGGAAATGATAATGCTGAAAATTTAAGAATTTTTGAACAATTACCACCTCAATTAATCTCGGTATTACCTCCTGCTGCAACACCTACAGCACATACTTCTTTACCTTCGGGTGTTACGTATCAATATGATACAACAAAAAATTTATTGGAGTTTTTTGTAGATGATAGTTTAGTAACCGCAGGAAGCACTTCATTTAATGTGAATTTTGATTTACAAATAAGAGATGAATGTTATTTTCTAGAAACAGATTGTACACTTGAATTTGATGTTCAATTTGAAGCAACTTACAATGGAGAAATAAATACAGATACACAAACTACACTAAGTTCTGCAACGATTGACCCTTGTAGTGTTTCTGGAATTGAAGATCCTCTAACTATCGAAGTTAACCAACCTAGTGGGCCAACAATAAATGCCCCTGCAAATTCATCAACATCTGCATGTACTTATACAAACCAAACTGAGGTTGATACTGCATATACTGATTGGTTGGCACTATTTAGTGTTAATGGTTCTTGTAATATTAATGGACAATTTGATCAAACAAATTATACTGCACCAGATATTTGTGGCGGTTCAGTAAGTGTAACTTATGAAGTTACAAATATGTGTACTCTACCAACTTCAGAAACTAGAACATTTGAAATTACTGCTCCTGTAGCTATTACATATACTGCACCTACTAATGATACTTCTGATGCTTGTGATTACACAGATCAAAATACTTTAGATACGGCATTTAACAATTGGGTTTCAGCGCAAACTACTGCCTTTAACATTGCTAATGGATGTTCGCCTGTGTTAACAGATGATAGTGCTACAGCTTCTATTCCAGTTTTATGTGATGGTGGAACAACTACTGTTAATTGGAATATTACTGATTTATGTGAAACGTTTACAGAAACAGCAACGTTTACTGTTAATGCTCCTGTAGCTATTACATATACTGCTCCTGCAAATGCTAGCTTTGATGCTTGTGATTATACAGATCAAAATGCTTTAGACACCGCCTTTAACAATTGGGTTTCAGCGCAAACTACTGCCTTTAACATTGCTAATGGATGTTCGCCTGTGTTAACAGATGACAGCGCTACAGCTTCTATTCCAGTTTTATGTGATGGTGGAACAACTACTGTTACTTGGACTATTACTGATTTATGTGAAACGTTTACAGAAACAGCAACGTTTACTGTTAATGCTCCTGTAGCTATTACATATACTGCTCCTGCAAATGCTAGCTTTGATGCTTGTGATTATACAGATCAAAATGCTTTAGACACCGCCTTTAACAATTGGGTTTCAGCTCAAACTACTGCATTTAGTATTGCTAATGGATGTTCGCCTGTTTTAACAGGTGACAGCGCTACAGCTTCTATTCCAGTTTTATGTGATGGTGGAACAACTACTGTTTCTTGGACTATTACTGATTTATGTGAAACGTTTACAGAAACAGCAACGTTTACTGTTAATGCGCCTGTAGCTATTACATATACTGCTCCTGCTAATGATACTTCTGATGCTTGTGATTATACAGATCAAAATGCTTTAGATACTGCCTTTAACAATTGGGTTTCAGCTCAAACTACTGCATTTAGTATTGCTAATGGATGTTCGCCTGTGTTAACAGATGACAGCGCTACAGCTTCTATTCCAGTTTTATGTGATGGTGGGACAACTACTGTTTCTTGGACTATTACTGATTTATGTGAAACGTTCACAGAAACAGCAACGTTTACTGTTAATGCTCCTGTAGCTATTACATATACTGCTCCTGCTAATGATACTACTGATGCTTGTGATTATACAGATCAAAATGCTTTAGATACTGCCTTTAACAATTGGGTTTCAGCTCAAACTACTGCATTTAGTATTGCTAATGGTTGTTCGCCTGTGTTAACAGATGACAGCGCTGCAGCTTCTATTCCAGTTTTATGTGATGGTGGAACAACTACTGTTTCTTGGACTATTACTGATTTATGTGAAACGTTCACAGAAACAGCGACGTTTACTGTTAATGCTCCTGTAGCTATTACGTATACTGCACCGGCTGATGATAGTTCTAATGCTGCTGAGTTTGATGACCCAGATGCTGCTGTTGCTCAAGCTAATCTTGATGCTGATATTGCTGCTTGGTTGGCGGCTCAAAACGCAACTATTAATGGAAGTGTTGCAAATGGATGTTCGCCAGTAATTAACAATGACTATGCGAATCAAACCATATCATTCTGTAGTTCTGATACCATTACTGTAAATTGGACGATTACTGATTTATGTGAAACAATTAATTTAAGTGCTACCTATACGTTTACTCAGCCAGACGGCATTAACTTTACTGATCCATCTAGTGTTAGTACTAATGCATGTGATTTTGATAATGATGATCCTAGTATAGCACAAGCTAATTTAGATGCAGATATCGCTGCATGGGTAACTGCTCAAAATGACATTATAACCAATAGCCTTTCTGGTGGATCGCCTTCAGTTTCTAACGACTATACTAATCAATCTATCGATTTATGTACTGGTGGTTCTATTACCATTAATTGGACTATTGATGATATTTGTGAAACCATTAATAGATCAGCTACTTATACTGTTACAGCTCCTGTAGCTATTACATATACTGCTCCTGCAAATGCTAGCTCTGATGCTTGTGATTATACAGATCAAAATGCTTTAGATACTGCCTTTAATAATTGGGTTTCAGCACAAACTACTGCCTTTAACATTGCTAATGGATGTTCGCCTGTGTTAACAGATGACAGCGCAACAGCTTCTATTCCAGTTTTATGTGATGGTGGAACAACTACTGTTACTTGGACTATTACTGATTTATGTGAAACGTTTACAGAAACAGCAACGTTTACTGTTAATGCGCCTGTAGCTATTACATATACTGCTCCTTCTAATGATACTTCTGATGCTTGTGATTATACAGATCAAAATGCTTTAGATACTGCCTTTAACAATTGGGTTTCAGCTCAAACTACTGCATTTAGTATTGCTAATGGATGTTCGCCTGTGTTAACAGATGACAGCGCTGCAGCTTCTATTCCAGTTTTATGTGATGGTGGAACAACTACTGTTTCTTGGACTATTACTGATTTATGTGAAACGTTCACAGAAACAGCAACGTTTACTGTTAATGCTCCTGTAGCTATTACATATACTGCTCCTGCTAATGATACTTCTAATGCTTGTGATTATACAGATCAAAATGCTTTAGATACTGCCTTTAATAATTGGGTTTCAGCTCAAACTACTGCATTTAGTATTGCTAATGGTTGTTCGCCTGTGTTAACAGATGACAGCGCTACAGCTTCTATTCCAGTTTTATGTGATGGTGGAACAACTACTGTTTCTTGGACTATTACTGATTTATGTGAAACTATTACTGAAACGGCTACCTTTACGGTTAATGCTCCTGTAGCTATTACATATACGGCTCCTGTTAATGACAGCTCTGATGCTTGTGATTATACAGATCAAAATGCTTTAGATACTGCCTTTAACAATTGGGTTTCAGCTCAAACTACGGCATTTAACATTGCTAATGGTTGTTCGCCTGTGTTGACGGATGATAGCGCAACGGCTTCTATTCCAGTTTTATGTGATGGTGGGACAACTACTGTTTCTTGGACTATTACTGATTTATGTGAAACTATTACTGAAACGGCAACGTTTACTGTTAATGCTCCTGTAGCTATTACATATACTGCTCCTGCTAATGATACTACTGATGCTTGTGATTATACAGATCAAAATGCTTTAGATACTGCCTTTAACAATTGGGTTTCAGCTCAAACTACTGCATTTAGTATTGCTAATGGATGTTCGCCTGTGTTAACAGATGACAGCGCTGCAGCTTCTATTCCAGTTTTATGTGATGGTGGAACAACTACTGTTTCTTGGACTATTACTGATTTATGTGAAACGTTCACAGAAACAGCGACGTTTACTGTTAATGCTCCTGTAGCTATTACATATACTGCACCGGTTGATGATAGTTCTAATGCGGCTGAGTTTGATGACCCAGATGCTGCTGTTGCTCAAGCTAATCTTGATGCTGATATTGCTGCTTGGTTGGCGGCTCAAAACACAACTATTAATGGAAGCGTTGCAAATGGATGTGCGCCGGTAATTAACAATGACTATGTGAATCAAACCATATCATTCTGTAGTTCTGATACCATTACTGTAAATTGGACGATTACTGATTTATGTGAAACAATTAATTTAAGTGCTACCTATACGTTTACTCAGCCAGACGGCATTAACTTTACTGATCCATCTAGTGTTAGTACTAATGCATGTGATTTTGATAATGATGATCCTAGTATAGCACAAGCTAATTTAGATGCAGATATCGCTGCATGGGTAACTGCTCAAAATGACATTATAACCAATAGCCTTTCTGGTGGATCGCCTTCAGTTTCTAACGACTATACTAATCAATCTATCGATTTATGTACTGGTGGTTCTATTACCATTAATTGGACTATTGATGATATTTGTGAAACCATTAATAGATCAGCTACTTATACTGTTACAGCTCCTGTAGCTATTACATATACTGCTCCTGCAAATGCTAGCTCTGATGCTTGTGATTATACAGATCAAAATGCTTTAGATACTGCCTTTAATAATTGGGTTTCAGCACAAACTACTGCCTTTAACATTGCTAATGGATGTTCGCCTGTGTTAACAGATGACAGCGCAACAGCTTCTATTCCAGTTTTATGTGATGGTGGAACAACTACTGTTACTTGGACTATTACTGATTTATGTGAAACGTTTACAGAAACAGCAACGTTTACTGTTAATGCGCCTGTAGCTATTACATATACTGCTCCTTCTAATGATACTTCTGATGCTTGTGATTATACAGATCAAAATGCTTTAGATACTGCCTTTAACAATTGGGTTTCAGCTCAAACTACTGCATTTAGTATTGCTAATGGATGTTCGCCTGTGTTAACAGATGACAGCGCTGCAGCTTCTATTCCAGTTTTATGTGATGGTGGAACAACTACTGTTTCTTGGACTATTACTGATTTATGTGAAACGTTCACAGAAACAGCAACGTTTACTGTTAATGCTCCTGTAGCTATTACATATACTGCACCGGCTGATGATAGTTCTAATGCTTGTGATTATACAGATCAAAATGCTTTAGATACTGCCTTTAACAATTGGGTTTCAGCTCAAACTACTGCATTTAGTATTGCTAATGGATGTTCGCCTGTGTTAACAGATGACAGCGCAACAGCTTCTATTCCAGTTTTATGTGATGGTGGAACAACTACTGTTTCTTGGACTATTACTGATTTATGTGAAACTATTACTGAAACGGCTACCTTTACGGTTAATGCTCCTGTAGCTATTACATATACGGCTCCTGTTAATGACAGCTCTGATGCTTGTGATTATACAGATCAAAATGCTTTAGATACTGCCTTTAATAATTGGGTTTCAGCTCAAACTACTGCATTTAATATTGCTAATGGATGTTCGCCTGTGTTAACAGATGACAGCGCTACAGCTTCTATTCCAGTTTTATGTGATGGTGGAACAACTATTGTTTCTTGGACTATTACTGATTTATGTGAAACGTTTACAGAAACAGCAACGTTTACTGTTAATGCTCCTGTAGCTATTACATATACTGCACCGGCTGATGATAGTTCTAATGCTGCTGAGTTTGATGACCCAGATGCTGCTGTTGCTCAAGCTAATCTTGATGCTGATATTGCTGCTTGGTTGGCGGCTCAAAACGCAACTATTAATGGAAGCGTTGCAAATGGATGTTCGCCAGTAATTAACAATGACTATGTGAATCAAACCATATCATTCTGTAGTTCTGATACCATTACTGTAAATTGGACGATTACTGATTTATGTGAAACAATTAATTTAAGTGCTACCTATACGTTTACTCAGCCAGACGGCATTAACTTTACTGATCCATCTAGTGTTAGCACTAATGCATGTGATTTTGATAATGATGATCCTAGTATAGCACAAGCTAATTTAGATGCAGATATCGCTGCATGGGTAACCGCTCAAAACGATATTATAACCAATAGCCTTTCTGGTGGATCGCCTTCAGTTTCTAACGACTATACTAATCAATCTATCGATTTATGTACTGGTGGTTCTATTACCATTAATTGGACTATTGATGATATTTGTGAAACGTTTACTCCAAATGCAACTTATACTGTAACACCTCCAGAAGCAATTACTTTTATCGCTCCTGTTGATGATAGTTCTAATACTTGTGATTATACAGATCAAAATGCTTTAGATACTGCCTTTAACAATTGGGTAGCTGCACAAACTTCTGCGTTTAGTATTGCGAATGGATGTTCGCCTGTCTTAACAGATAATAGCACTATAGCTTCTATTCCAGTTTTATGTGATGGTGGAACAACTACTGTTACTTGGACAATTACTGATCTTTGTGAAACTATTACAGAAACGGCTGATTTTATCGTTAATAAGCCTTTAGAAATTACTTATACTGCTCCTATTGACGATAATTCTGATGCTTGTGAATTTGGAACTTCTGATTTAGTTTCTGCTCAAAATAATCTTAACATGGATATTTCTACTTGGGTAAATAATGAAACTGCAAGAATAAATGACAGCTTTAATGGTGGGTGTTCACCAACACTATCCAATGATTTTGTTGCACAAACTATAGATTTTTGTACAGGAGGTTCTATTACAATCAATTGGAGTATTACTGATTTATGCGAAACTAAAAATGTAAGTGCAACATATACATTTACTCAACCTGAAACTCCAATATTCAATCAAACGACATTACCTTCAAATATAACTGTTGAATGTGATGCTATTCCTGATCCAGAAGCTCTTACATCTTCAAACTCATGTGGTAATATTGGTGTTGTTTATAATGAAACTTTAACTGATGGAACATGTCCAAACGAATATTCTATTAAAAGAACTTGGACAGCAACTAATATTTGTGGAGTTTCTGTTACCAACACACAAATTATAACTGTTGAAGACAATACTGCCCCAGTCCTTAATTTACCAGCAGATGTATCTGCAGAATGCAGTGACAGTTTAACAACGACTGAATTTGGTGAAGCAACTGCAACAGATAATTGCGATCCAAGCCCTATAGTTACATACAATGACGAAAGAATAGATGGTGTTTGTGCTGGTACTTTTACAATAACACGTACTTGGACAGCTACTGATGCATGTGGAAATACTATTAGTGCAGACCAAATTATTTCAACAACTGATGTAACGGCTCCAGAATTTGATCAAACAACACTTCCAGGAGATATTGTTGTTGAATGTAATAGTATTCCTGAAGCAGTAACTTTAACGGCGACAGACAATTGCGGAACTGCAATTGTAACTGTTGAAGATGTAAGAATAGATGGAAATTGCCCTAGCAATTATGAAATTAAGCGTTCTTATACAGCTACTGATGAGTGTGGAGTTACAAACACTCATATTCAGACTATTACTGTACAAGATACAACGCCTCCAGTTTTTGTTGAAACTTTACCAAATTTAAATATTGTAGTAGAATGTGATGCTATTCCAGATGCAGAAACCTTAACAGCAACAGATATTTGTGGTTCTGCTAAAGTTACTGTTAGCGATGCCAGAACGGATGGTGATTGTCCAAACAGTTATAGATTAGCTCGTACATGGGTTGCTACAGATGACTGTGGATTAACAACAACATATACACAAAATATAATTGTTCAAGATACAACACCTCCAGCATTTGTTGAAGCATTACCAACTGATACAACAGTTGAATGTGATATGTTACCAGATACAACAACTTTAACTGCAATTGATAATTGTGGCGATGCAACGGTAACTGTAAGTGATGAAAGAACGGATGGTAATTGTCCTTCAAACTACACTATAGCACGTACATGGATAGCGACTGATGAATGTGGATTAACAACAACACACACTCAAATAATTACTGTAGAAGATACAACTGCACCAGTTCCTTCAACATCTTATGAAACCATTTTAAATGTTAGCTGTACAGATATCCCTGAAGCTCCAGAAGTTGAGTTTGAAGATAATTGTTCTTCTAACGTTATTATTGACTTAGTTGAAACAAATACTTTTGATGAAAGCGTAATTGCAGATTATCAAATTATTAGAACTTGGACTGTTAGAGATGCGTGTAACAACGAAGCGGCTTATACACAAACGTTAAATGTAGCACTAGATGAAATAGTAAATGAAGTGGTTGCTGAAGATGTTTGTTTTGATAATGGCGTAATAAACTTAGATAATTTTTTACCAGAAGATGCCTACGGCGGTACTTGGGAAATTCTTCAAGGAAATTCAATTGCAACCGTTACTGGAAGTATTTTTGATCCTACTAATTTAGAAGAAGCATATTCTGAAGATTTCAACCCTAATACTGAAGGTATAGAATATGTAATAAGATATACAGGATTCCAAACTGGGTGTCTTAATATTACAGATGTTATTATGGTTGTTGATGCTAGCTGTAAAGTTTTACCTTGTGGTGAAAAAGATATAAGCATATCTACAGCAATTACTCCAAATGGAGATGGTCGTAATGAAACATTCGATATTGAGGGTATAACATTATGTGGTTTTGTTGCCGAAGTAAAAATCTTTAATAGATGGGGAGCTTTAGTATATGAAACTAACGAATATACTTTAGGTAGCGAAAGAGAAGGAAATGCATTTGGTGTATTTGGAAAATGGGATGGATCATCTACAAAAGCATCATTTGGAAATAATGGAAAACTACCTAACGGTACATATTATTATATTATTAATTTAAGAAATAGTGGATTGGATCCAATAACAGGACCAATATACTTAGGAACCAAATAACATCTTAACCTATGAAATTTTTAAAATATAACATTATCGCTATTGCGTTGTTAAGCTGTACGGTTGGGGTTGCGCAACAATTACCGCAATTTACACAGTATATGTATAACACAATCTCTATAAATCCTGCTTATGCTGGTAGTAGAGAAGCATTAAGTATAGTGGGTTTACATAGAAGTCAATGGGTTGGCTTTAAAGGTGGGCCTATAACACAAACTCTTTCTGTTCATACACCTCTTAGGAATGATAGAATAGGTTTAGGTTTATCATTTATTGAAGATGATTTGGGACCTCAAAATTTCACTTATATCTATAGTGACTTTTCATATAGTATTCCTGTTGGAAATGATGGCAAATTAGCTTTTGGTTTAAAAGGTGGTTTTACACAATTTAGTTTTGATACCAGCTTCCGTTTGGATGAAGACAATCAAAACGATCCATTAATTTATGGAACTGAAGATAGATGGGCTCCTAATATTGGTGCCGGTGTCTATTGGAGTACAAATAGAATTTATGCAAGTTTATCGGCTCCAAGAATTTTAAATAATGATGCAAACAACGCTAACGATTTTCAAGCCTTAGAGCGTATTAGTTATTATTTTACAGCTGGTGGTGTTATTGATTTAACTAAAAACATCAAATTTAAACCTGCTGCATTAATAAAAGCAACAAATGGAGCTCCTGTATCTTACGATTTAACTGGAAACTTTTTATTTAATGAAAAGTTATGGTTAGGTGCTTCGTACAGAATAAACGAGCAAACCGCAGCCATTGGTGGTATTGTAGATTTTCAAGTATCTAGGCAATTACGTATTGGCTATGCTTACGAAAAACCAATATCTGAAATTGCCGATTATACAACCGGAACTCATGAAATATTGCTAATGTATGAGTTTAAATTCTTAAGTTCAAAATTAAAATCACCTAGATATTTCTAAGACTAATTTCCCTATGAATATTAAAAATTACATATTAGTTTGTATGGCTTTAATGCTTAGTTTCTCTATGTTTCCGCAACAAGGAAAACAAAAAAGAGCCGATACACTATTCAATAAGTTTTCTTTTGTTAAAGCTGCAAAATTGTACAGAGAACTTGTTCAGGATAATTATAACAGAAACTATGCAACAAGAAAACTTGCTGATAGTTATGCACTTCTTAGAGATCCTAGAAACGCTTCTAGATATTATAAAAGTGCCGTTAAGCAAAAAGATGTCCCAGTAGAATATTATTATAAATATGCACAATCACTTCGAGGGATGAAAAAATATGACGAGTCTCAAATTTGGCTTCAGCGTTATAAAGATTCTGGAGGTGTTGTAGATACTAATGATTTTTCTAAAGACCTTAACTTTATAACAAGTGTTTTTGGAGCAAAACAACAATACTTTTTAGATAGAGTTCGATTCAATTCTAAGTTTAGTGATTTTGGTGCTTTCGAGCATGATGGCAAAGTATATTTTGCTTCTGCTCGAGATGAAGGTACGGCAGTTAAAAGATTGTATGGATGGAATGAACAACCTTTTTTAGATATTTATGTTGCAAAAGCAGGTACTAAAAGAAATGTAGATTATACTGCAAAAGTTCAAGGTGACGTTAATTCTATTTATCATGATGGGCCAGCAACCATAACAAAAGATGGTAAAACCATGTATTTCTCTAGAAATAACTTTAAAGATAATGTTGAAATAAAAGACAAAAGCGGTCTTACCAATATGAAAATTTATCGTGCTACATACGTTGATAGTTTATGGACTAATGTGGAAGATCTTTCTATTAATGGTGATGAGTTTTCTACGCAACACGCGGCTCTAAATAACGATGATTCAAAATTATATTTTACATCCGATAGACCCGGAACATATGGTGGTTCAGATATTTGGTCTGTAGATATCACAGCCGATGGTTCTTTAGTTAATCTTAAAAACCTTGGAGATGTTGTTAATACTGAAAACGCAGAAGGATTTCCTTTTATAAATAACGAAGGGGTTTTATTCTTTTCTTCAGATGGACATACAGGTTTAGGTTTACTAGATATTTATGCTTCTATAAAAGGTGAAGATGAAGAAAGTATCGTTGATGTTATTAACTTAGGTATTCCTGTAAATTCTAATAAAGATGATTTTGCTTTCACTATGAATCAAAATGGCATTACAGGTTATTTTGCCTCTAACCGTCAAGGCGGCCGTGGTAGCGATGATATTTATGCATTTCATAGAGAACCAGTATTACACGTTGAAGGTGTAGTAACAGATGCTATTAATATGAACCCTATCCCAGGCGCTAAAATTACTTTATTTGATGATAAAGGTAACCAAGTAGTGTTTATGGAAACCGATGAAAACGGGTATTACCAAATTAATATTGATAGGAATAACGACTATAAAATAGTTGCAAATCAAGATAAGTATATTGAAGATTATAGGGAGTTTACCTCAAAAAATATTCAAACTGAATTAACAACTATCACAGGTAATTTATTATTAAATCCTGTACAAGATGTTGTGAAATTAGCAGACTTAAACGGTAATAACGAAAACACCTTAAACGGCAATGATAACGATTCTTCATCGATAGCAAATGCTCAACTTAAGACTATTTATTTTGATTTTGGAAAGTATAATATCCTTAAGGAGTATGCTCTAGAGTTAGATAAAATAGTAAAACTGATGACGGTTGATTACCCAGACATGGTTATTAAAATTGAAGCGCATACAGATTCAAGAGGAACTTTTGAATACAATGATAACTTATCTACTAATAGAGCTAAATCGACCTATAACTATTTAATTTCTCAGGGTGTAAACCCATCAAACATAACTGAATATAAAGGTTATGGAGAACGTAGATTAATAAATGATTGTGCAGATGGTGTATCCTGTAAAGATGAAAAGCATCAATTAAACAGACGTACTCAATTTATTGTAATTAAAATGGAATAAAAGCGCAACACCTAATTGCGTAAAAAACACATATTGGTAAAGGATTTTTTAATTAAACAAGACCCCAAATGAAATTAAAAACCGACATAATAACAGGCGTAGTTGTGCTAATCACTTTTTGTGGTTTTGCTCAGAATGATATGCTGAGAAAAGCAGATAATTTATTTAATAATTTTGCTTTTGTTCAAGCTTCAAATGCGTATCAAGATTTAATAAATGATGGTGTAAATACAGATTATGCAACCAGACAACTGGCCGATAGTTATGCTTACATGAGAAATCCAGATAGTGCAGTAGTGTATTACGAGAAAGCTGTAAAGCAAAATCACGTTCCTATTGAGTATTTTTATAATTATTCGCAGGCGTTACGTGGTGTAGAAGATTATGAGGCCTCTAGAACCTGGATGAAACAGTTTAAAGATGCAGGCGGTAATATTAAAGAACAATTGTATTTAAAAGATTCAGATTTTTTAAATTCAATTTTCAACGCTAAAAAGCAATACGTTTTAAAAGATGTAAAATTCAACTCAAAATTTAGTGATTTTGGTGCTTATCCACATGGCGATAAAATCTATTTTACATCGGCTAGAGATGAAGGCGATATAAAAAAGCATCTTAATGCTTGGGATGAAGAACCATTTTTAAATATATATACAACCGATAAAAATTCTAACGAAACCCTTGTTGGAAACAAATCTAAATTAAAAGGAAAAGTAAACTCGGTGTATCATGATGGTCCGCTTACCATTACTAAAGATGGTAAAACCATGTATTTTTCTAGAACAGATTTTATAAAGAATTTTTTAGGCAAAAATGGAGAAGGTATTTCAAACTTAAAAATTTACAAAGCAGAACTTGTTGATGGTAAATGGGACAATATTCAAGAATTACCATTTAATAGCAATCACTTTTCGAACGGTCATCCAGCTCTAAGTGCAGACGAAACGAAACTTTATTTTGCTTCAGATAGATCTGGAGGGAAAGGCGGATCGGACATATATTATGTAGATATCAATAACGGATCTTATGGAAAACCCAAAAACTTAGGCAATGTTGTAAACACTTCAAAAAATGAAAAATTCCCTTTTATAAACAGCGAAGGTGCACTTTTCTTTTCTTCAGATGGGCATCCAGGAATAGGTTTATTAGATGTTTTTGGTACAGTTTCAGATGAAAACAAAAACATTATTAACGTAATAAATTTAGGAACTCCTGTAAACTCTAGTAAAGACGATTTTTCATTCTTTATGAATGAAGATGGTTTGTCTGGCTATTTTGCTTCAAACAGAAAAGGCGGTATGGGTAGTGATGATATTTATGCTTTTGATAGAACGCCTTTATTAAATCTAGAAGGAACTGTTTATGATAACACCACTAACCAACCTGTAAGCAATGCCATTGTAACCTTGTTAGATAGTGATAACAAAGAAATAACAACTGTTAAAACAAATCAAGCTGGTTATTATGCAATGACTATAGATAGAAATGCTGCGTACAATTTAAGTGTTTCTAAAGAAGGTTATAATGATAAAACAAATGCTGTGTCTTCAAAAAACATTGATAAACACTTAAAATCAATAAGTAATGATTTCTCAATGCTGCCGTCTGTAAAAGAAGTATCGGTTAAGACACCAAAAATGATTGCGCTCTCCCCTATTTACTTTAACTTTAATAGTGCATCGGTTAGAAATCAAGACCGAGAAGAATTAGAAAACATAGTAAATACGATGATTAATGTATATCCAGAAATGGCCATTAAAATTGAGTCTTTCTCAGATTCTAGAGGGTCTGCAATTTATAATGTTATGCTATCTCAAAAAAGAGCTACGGCAACCTATAATTACTTAGTTAAAAAAGGTGTTAACCCGTCTAGAATATTAGATTATAAAGGTTATGGTGAAGAAAAACTAACAAACGGCTGTGATAGTAATTCAAAATGCTCTGAAGAGCAACATCAGTCTAATAGACGTACAGAGTTTATTGTTATTAAAATGAACTAATAAAATGTATTACTTAAAAATTAAACCATCAAAGGAATATATCTTTTGATGGTTTTTTGTTTTTATAAGTTTCCTTATTCTACAAAATTATTATGTTATTTTTATATTTGTTGGTAGGCAACTAGTTCTTATACAGTTTAAAAGACATCTATGAAAAAATAATATTCTTAACTATAATTATAACTTTCACATTACAAGTAAAAGCTTAAGATTATAGTTTTTCGTTAAATCCAACACCCAGTAAATGTTACGTAAAGTGTTTTGATTATGAAAGAAATTTAAATAGCAGGAAGTAGATTGTAAAAAACATGAACAAGAACTAACAAGGAAAAGAACAAAAAAAGAACTTGAAAAAATAGAGCAAAATATTCTCAAATTAAAAGCATATCAAGAACAATTAAAAGTTCTTGGTTATAAGGTTGATATGAATGGCATAGTTGACAACAATACAATAATTGCTCATAATGTTTATTTAAAAAAGAATAAAAAGCAAGAAAGACAGAAACTTAAAACTGAAAAAAGAAAAGGAAAAGCGAAATAAAATTCATGTTACCAAACGAAAATTTTTACATAAGCAAAAACGAACCAAACAGAAGTTGTTTGTTAACATTGCGAGATATTATTTTAAAACATGACGATAACGTTACTGAAACAACAAAATATGGTATGCCTTGTTTTTGCTTTAAAAATAAGATGTTTTGCTATTTATGGGTTGATAAAAAAACTGAGGAACCTTATATACTTTTTGTTGAAGGTGAACACCTAAATCATCCAGATTTGGAAATAGGTACTCGTAAACGCATGAAAATATTAAGAGTTAATGCCAGCCAAGATATTCCAATAAACATAATAGAATCGCTTATAAATGATGCTATAGAGCTTTACAGAAATGGTTCGATACGTATTAAATAGTTTTATTAAAAGCTTTTGTTAAGAATAACTAACTTTTGTTTTATAACAGCTTTTAGTGGATATGCTTCGTTAGTAATAGAAGTGTATAGCCCACAACGAAGGAACGGAGCGAGGACTTTGAACCTTTCGACCACTTCGCTCAAGACAGGCCTTCTAGCCCGAACCTTAATGCCCAAATAGGTTTATTTTTTAATAAAGATATTGGTATAATACCATCTACCTTCTGCATTTTTTTCTGCCGATATATCGAAATTTGTATAATCGCCTTCTAGGTTTTCTTTGTGTGCTTCGCTTCTCATCCAAGCTTTTACAACAGCTTCTGCTGAGCTATAACCATAAGCAACGTTTTCTGAAACCTTCTTTGCTCCTGCATTAGACTTTAAATAATCACTCCGTGTAAAAAAATTGTGATGAGATACTTCATCGTTATCAACCATATAATCTGTGTGACTATGAGCAACAGATTTTACAATAGGCATAGCCTCTAAGGGGTTTAGGCCTAGAGATAATCTATGATTATTTAAAAGTTCTAGAATTTCAATTTCTATGTCTTTTTCTTGTGGGGTAACAAGACTTAATTCTATAGTTTCTGCTTGATCATCTAAATTGTCTGTTGAACACGAGAAAAGTGTAAAAACAGTTAATAATGCTATTAAAGGCAGTTTAGGAAATAACTTCATAGGTTAAGTTAATTAGATTTGGTTATGTAAAATTAACCGCCTAACCTGAAGTAAATGTTAATGAATTGTTAAAATCGATGAAAAACGTGCGTTTCATCGATTAATTGTGTTTTATATCGATGAAATACAATAATAAAAATGATTTTTATGCATTTCGACGTTGTTTTACGGAGATAATCGATTAATCTGCCAATTGTAGTCTTCCTGAAGTTTATACAGAATACGATCATGCAACCTATTTGGCCGCCCTTGCCAAAATTCCATTTCTATAGGTTTTACTATATAACCACCCCAATAATCAGGTCTTGGAATGTCTTTACCTTCGTATTTAGATTCTAATTTAGCAAGTTTCGTTTCTAAATACAATCTGTTTTCAACAACATCACTTTGATTGGATACTATGGCTCCCAATTGACTTCCTCTTGGACGAGATTCAAAATAGCCATCGCTTAAATTCTCTGCAATTTTCTCCGCTTTACCTTTTATAATAATCTGTCTTTCTGCACCATGCCAAAAAAAGGATAAACATACATTTGGATTTACCTCTATAGCTTTACCCTTTTCACTTTCATAATTGGTATAAAATATAAAACCTTCATAAGTAAATTTTTTAAGAAGCACTACCCTATTCTTTGGAAAGCCGTCAAGACCTAAAGTAGATAATGTCATTGCATTTGTTTCGTCTTGTGCAAAATGCTTATCAACCTCATAAAACCATTTTTGGAACAATTCTAGTGGGTTTTCTGGTGCTTCACTTAAAAGTAATTCCCCTTTTTCGTAAGATTTTCTGTAGTTACTTAAATCCTTTTCCATAGTATGCAATTTACTGTTTTTTTTAAATATTTTGTAGGATTATTTTAAATTCTAAACCTTAATAACTGTCGCCTAAAACTCTTGTTTTAAGATTATTTACTTGAAAAAAAATACTATAAAAACAAATATATTGTACTATATCACCTACCTTTAGTAAAAAAAATGAATTTTGAACGTTATACTTTTAGTAAAAACATCCCTTTTAAAAAAATCCAAATGCCTTTTGGCACCTATTATTTTTGTGATAGATTCGTTATTAGTGAACTGCAAGAAAGTGTTCATTTTGATTGGATAAAGGCCGAATTAATTATTGAAAAAATAATTAAATTTTATGGTAAAAATGTTAAAATAGGTTTTATATCTAACAGAATTAATCATTTTTCGGTTGACCCAAGCAATTGGACAAAAATTGAGAGAAAGTATAATATAATAGCTGCTAGTGCTATAGTAATTTATAATAATTCAAATTTTATGAATGCTTCAATTGAAAAACAGTTTGCAAAAAAAAGCATAAAGCGCTGCATGTCTTTAGAGGAAGCCATACTATGGATAAAAAGCTTAGCTGAATTTAATTAAAATCGAAAGTCTTCCCATCTTCGGCTAACTCAACTTTCTCAAAAACTTCTTCAGCTTCGTTTTTAAACGCTTCTATACCGCCATAACGTGTAGAATAATGCCCAAGTATTAAGGTCTCTATATTAGCTTGTTTTGCTATACTTGCGGCCTCTTTAGCAGTAGAATGCTTTGTTCTTACAGCTAAATGCGCATGTTCTTCTAAAAATGTAGATTCATGGTATAAAACATCTGCGTTTTTTATAATGGGTACAATGTCTTCTTTATACATGGTATCACTGCAAAACGCATAACTCTTTGGTTTTACTCCAGATTTGGTAACACTTTCATTTTTTATAAGTACACCGTCTTCATTTTCTACATCAAATCCTTGCGTCAGTTTTCTGTAATAAGCAACATTAATGTTTGCATCTTCAACCGCATGCATTTGTAATTTTCGCAAACCTTCTTTTTCTTTAAAAAGATAACCATTTGTATAAATTCTATGATTTAATGGTATGGTATGTACTTCTACCTTATCATCCTCATAAATTAATTCTGATTCTTTAGAAGTCAGTTCATGAAAATACAGATTATAATTAGTCCAAGAATCGGCTAATTTCATTTGTAATACCACAATTTCTTTTATGCCTTTTGGTCCATAAATATGCAAATCTGTTTCTCTGGTAAGTAATCTAAACGTAGATATTAAACCTACTAATCCAAAAAAATGATCGCCATGTAAGTGAGAAATAAAAATATGCTTAATACGGTTAAACTTAATTTTATGCTTGCGCAATTGTACTTGTGTGCCTTCACCACAGTCAATTAAAAACATGTGGTTGTTTATCTCTAATACTTGCGATGTTGTATTATTTAAAGTACGTGGTGTAGCACTATAACAGCCTAGAATTGAGAGTTTCATATGGTTATAGCTTTTTATAATTTAGTGAATCTTGAATCGTGTAGTTGCTTTTAAATGAAAAAGCATAAGGCGTATCTCCATGTGTATTCAAGTAGTCTAGTCGATCTTTTGCATCTTGAAACGAAGGCATATAGTCTTCAGGTACATACCAAAAAGCCATATGCATCATTTTCATTTTACTAAACCATTCTTTTTTCCTTTTGAACACCTCTATATGCCCAGATTTGTAGGTGTAATTAAATAGAGATTCTAAATTTTCCCAAACAGACATATTTATTATAAATGAATCATCCTGAAAAACATGTGTTGCTTCATCTTTATCTTCATCCTGCAAACGCCAAACAAAGCCTTCTGCAGCATCGGCAATTGCATTCATATTATCAACATTATTGACAAAATCTTGCATAATTGGATCGTCCATAGGCGCCAATCGTTTTGCAATATTTACTTGTGCAAGATGGTATGTTTTCATTTTAAAAGCCTAAATCACGTTCCATAACTTCCATTTCAATAATAT
The DNA here is from genome assembly GCF_044594645.1 of Algibacter sp. R77976. Classification (GTDB taxonomy): domain Bacteria; phylum Bacteroidota; class Bacteroidia; order Flavobacteriales; family Flavobacteriaceae; genus Algibacter_B. The sequence continues at coordinate 2,781,446 of NZ_CP138989.1, read as the reverse complement.
CATGAGCCTCTTGAATGGTAGGAACAACGTCTAGTTGGTCTGGAACAACATCTAAATCAATTTTATTTGAAACAATAACAAAAGAATGTTTTGCTTCTTTATGTGTATTTGATAATTGCAAAAATTCTGCAATTTCAGATTTAGTTAAAGTGTCTAAACTTGTTAGCGCAACTATAATATTATTGCTTTTGTATTTAGGATATAAAGTCTGTAATTTTTTAACTAATTCTATAACCGAAACTTTTTCTTGAGTGATTATAGTCGTATTTTCTATTTGATCAAAAATCATAATCTATTGTTTTATTTTCGATGCTAGTAAATAAATAACTGCCATTCTTACAGCAACACCGTTTTGTACTTGGTCTAATATAATAGATTGTTTTGAATCTGCAACATCGCTTGTAATTTCTACTCCTCTATTTATTGGTCCTGGGTGCATAATAGTAATGTCTTTATCTAAAGAATCTAGCAAATCTTTATTCACTCCAAACTGTTGTGTGTATTCCCTTGTAGATGGAAAATAACTAATATCCATACGCTCGTTTTGCACACGAAGCATGTTTGCTACATCGCACCAATTCAATGCTTTACGTAAATTGGTTTCAACTTTTACTCCAAGTTCATTTATATACTTAGGGATCAATGTTTTTGGTCCGCAAACCATAACTTGCGCACCTTGCATTTGTAATGCAAAGATGTTTGAAAGTGCTACTCTACTGTGCAAAATATCACCAACTATAACCACTTTTTTACCAGTAACATCTCCAAGTTTTTCTCTAATAGAATATGAATCTAGTAAGGCCTGTGTAGGATGTTCGTGCGCGCCATCGCCGGCATTTATAATACTTGCGTTAACATGCTTCGATAAAAATACACCAGCTCCTGGATTAGGGTGTCGCATAACAACCATATCTACTTTCATAGATAAGATGTTGTTTACGGTATCAATTAGTGTTTCTCCTTTTTTAACTGAAGATTGTGCAGATGAAAAATTAATAACATCGGCAGATAATCGCTTTTCAGCAAGTTCAAAAGATAATTTTGTTCTGGTAGAGTTTTCAAAAAATAAATTGGCAATGGTAATATCTCTAAGCGAAGGTACTTTTTTAATGGGTCTATTAATCACTTCTTTAAAATGATCGGCAGTTTCAAAAATAAGTTGTATGTCTTTTTCTTGAAGATATTTAATTCCTAATAAGTGATTTACACTTAATTCGCTCATTGTCAAAGTTAAAAGTTAAAAGTTAAAAGTTAAAAGTTACTCATGTGTGTATCTAAAACTCAAACTTTAGTTATTCATTTATTTTTATCTGTTTAATAGGTTTCGATTTTAGACCATCTTGAACAACAATCAAAAGTCTTAACCTGGCAAGACTTCCGTCTTAAAACTATATTCTATTTTTCTATTAAGTAAACCGAATCTTCATTGTCACGCTCCTTCCAGTTTACTTTTACTTTTTCATTATTAATAACATCTACTTGTCTTCCTTTGTAATTTGGTTGTATTGGTAAATGTCTACTAAAACGTCTGTCAATTAAGGTTAAAAGCTCAATTTCATTTGGTCTTCCAAAAGATTGTATAGCCGTTAAAGCCGCTCTTATACTTCGTCCCGTATATAAAACATCATCAACAAACACAATGTTTTTATCTTCTACTAAAAAGTTAATTTTTGTTTGGTTTGCTTCAAGAGGTTTGTCGCTTCTTCTAAAGTCATCTCTAAAAAACGTGATATCTAAATGTCCAAGTTTAATGTCTTTAACCTTGTAGTCTTCAGTTAAAATTTTAGCCAATCTATCTGCTAAAAATACGCCACGAGGTTGTAAACCAATAAGTACTGTGTTAGAAAAGTCGTTGTGTTTTTCAATAAGTTGACAAGCCAATCGGTGAAGAATGATGTTTACCTCTTTTGCGTTAAGTAAAACTTTCTGACTCATATAGTATCCAAACGTATTTGGAGAACAAATATAATGCAAAAAGTTAGAAGTAAAAACCAATACTAATAATCTTTATTTGGGCGCATCCCAAAAAGGGTCGGGCTATCCGTTACAAGTCCTCGCTCGTGCCTCGCTGTGGGCTTTCCACTCCTATCCCTTGCGCGTTTAAATTAATGTAAGCTATTCCATAATTAAAGTCCATAAATACGTGTTTATATTGAACAAAAAAAAAGCCCCTCGAAAATCGAGAGGCTTTAATTTATAGATTAATGAGATTCCTTTTTTTAAAGGAATTTTCGGATTATTTCTTTCCGTCCATTTTATCCTTAAGAGCTTGTAAAGCATCATTAGCATCACCTAAAGTTGGTTTTGCTTCGGCAGCTTGAGAAGCTTGCTTTTTAACAGCAGCTTTTACGTTAGCCATTTCTTCAGCTTTAAAAATTGCAGTATGCGATGCAACTACTCTTTTAAACTCTTTGTTAAATTCAATAATTTTAAATTCTGTTTCTTCACCTTTTTTAAGTTTAGAACCATCTTCTTTCTCTAAGTGACGAGACGGTACAAAAGCAACGATATCTTCGTTAAACTCTATAGTCGCACCTTTATCAACTATTTCAGATATAGCAGCTTTATGAACTGTATCTAAAGCGAATTCAGTTTCATACTTATCCCAAGGGTTATCAGTTGTTTGTTTGTGACCTAAACTTAATTTACGTCCTTCAACATCTAATTCAAGTACAATAACTTCTAACTTGTCACCTACAGCACAGAACTCAGATGGGTGTTTGATTTTCTTAGTCCAAGATAAATCAGAGATATAAATTAATCCGTCAATTCCTTCTTCTAATTCAACAAAAACACCAAAGTTTGTAAAGTTACGTACAATACCTGTATGCTTAGAACCTAATGGGTATTTAGTAGTAATATCTGTCCATGGATCTGGAGTTAATTGCTTGATACCAAGAGACATTTTACGATCTTCTCTATCTAGAGTTAAGATAACTGCATCAACTTCATCACCAACAGTAACGAAATCTTGTGCAGAACGTAAATGTGTAGACCAAGACATTTCAGAAACGTGAATTAATCCTTCAACACCATCAGCAACCTCGATAAATGCACCGTAATCTGCGATTACAACTACTTTACCTTTTACTTTATCACCAACTTTCACCTCTTCTGCAAGAGCTTCCCATGGGTGTTTAGATAATTGTTTAAGACCTAATTGGATTCTTGATTTGTTTTCATCAAAATCAAGGATTACAACATTTAATTTTTGATCTAACTCAACAATCTCATTTGGATGGTTAATTCTAGACCAAGATAAATCTGTAATGTGAACTAATCCGTCAACACCACCAAGATCGATAAATACACCGTAAGAAGTAATATTTTTAACAATACCTTCTAATACTTGACCTTTTTCTAATTGACCAATAATTTCTTTCTTTTGTTCTTCAATATCAGCCTCAATAAGTGCTTTATGAGAAACTACTACGTTTTTGAATTCGTGGTTGATTTTCACAACTTTAAATTCCATAGTTTTATTTACATACTGGTCGTAATCTCTAATTGGTTTAACGTCAATTTGAGAACCTGGTAAGAATGCTTCAATTCCGAAAACATCTACAATCATACCACCTTTAGTTCTACATTTAACAAAACCGTTAACGATTTCACCAGTTTCGTGTGCTTTATTTACACGATCCCATGCTTTAATTACACGAGCTTTTCTGTGAGATAATACTAATTGTCCTGTTGCATCTTCACGAACATCAATTAATACTTCTACTTTGTCTCCTACTTTTAAATCTGGGTTGTAACGAAATTCGTTTAAAGAAATAACACCTTCAGACTTTGCGTTGATATCAATAATTGCATCTCTATCAGAAATGTGAACTACTGTACCTTCTACAACTTCGTCATCTAATGTGTCTACGAAATTTTCAGCTACTAATTTTTCAAATTCTTTTAATTGTAAGTCATCAACTTCATCAATACCTTCTTGGTAATTGTGCCAGTTGAACTCTTTTAAGAATTTTTCAGGGTTTGCTTGAGCTTCAGATACTACTGGAGCTTCTACTGCTGGAGCTTCTGTTGCTTCAACTTCAGCTTGTTTTGCTTTTTCAGCCATTTAAGATAATTAAGTAATGTCTTTATTTTTTATAACGACATTACAATTTGTATTCTGCTATGCTTCAGGAAATTTAAGCGATTAACACACAGAAGTGTTATATTATTTTTAGTTTCATTCCTTTTATTTTCCCGATGATTCGCTAAAAGGAGTGCAAAAATACATATTATTGACATAATTACCTAGAAATGAGAAAATAAAATACATGTGACTTTAAATCTTCTTAAGGGTCTAAAAATCAAGAAACAATAACAAATCAATATTTTAATCTAAACAATAGAATATTTTAGTATATTGTTCTTATCAAATTAACACTTATAAATTACAAAATCATGGTTAAAGCAAAGTATCAAGACGTATTAAATTTAGGAGAAGAATTAAACATTCAAGGAGGGAATGTTTCAGAAGAAAATGGTGTTCTTAAAGTAACAGGAACAGCTAATACGCAGTATGAAAAAAACATTCTTTGGGATAAAATAAAAGAAATAGGCGGTGAGAATCCATCAGATATTATGGCTGATATAAAAGTAGCTGATGAAACTGTATTTGCTAGACATACTGTTAAAAGCGGAGAAACTTTAGGTAAAATTGCAAAGCAATATTATGGTAGTGCTTCAAAATACAATGCTATTTTTAAAGCTAATTCTGATATCTTAAAGAATCCAGATGTAATTCATCCAGATCAAGAATTAATTATTCCTAATTTATAGGAATACATTATTAGTTAAAATAAAAACGAACCTTTTATATAAAGGTTCGTTTTTTTTATGCTCTAAGTTTAAATAGAAGACGTTTACTCTAAATCTTCGATAGTCATTTTTGCTAATTGAAGTATTTTGTTGAATTGCTCATCTAACGTCATATGAGAATTATCAATTTCAATGGCATCTTTGGCTTTTACTAAAGGTGAATCTTCTCGATTAGAATCTATATAATCGCGTTCTTCAACGTTTTTTAAAACATCTTTATACTCAACCTTATCGCCACGCTCTATAAGTTCTTGAAAACGACGTTCTGCTCTAGTTTTTGCCGAAGCTGTCATAAATAATTTAAGCTCAGCCTCCGGAAACACTACGGTTCCAATATCTCTACCATCCATAACAACACCTTTATTTTGCCCTAGTTTTTGCTGTTGCTCTACTAATTTTAAGCGAACTTCGGATATTGCAGCTACTTTACTAACATAACTGGATACCTCTAGTGTTCTAATTTGTTTTTCAATATTAACATCATTCAGATAAACTTCAGCAAAACCTAAAGATTCATTAAATTTAAAACTGATATTAATATTTGGTAATTGGTAAATTAAAGCTTCAGAATTAAAATCATCTTTACTAATTAGTCCGTTTTGCATGGTATAAAATGTAACAGCGCGATACATGGCACCAGTATCTACATATACATAACCCAATGCTTTAGCTAGCTGTTTTGCAACGGTACTCTTACCAGTAGATGAAAACCCATCAATAGCTATTGTGATTTTATTCATTATTTAAGTTTAAAGTGTCTAAAATACTTAAAGCCTATAAAGTGAAGAAGAAAATTAGTCGCTATTTATAATTTTAAGTGTTTTGTTACTGTAAATCTAGTTGCAATCCGAAGAAATTTGCATTTGCAGCACTCGTATATTTTGCATGCGTGTAACTAAAGCGCATTTTATTCATTTTTATAGAAATACCTGCTGACAACCCTGAGAAGTTTCGTTGGTCAACAATTCTTAACTCTTCTCCCCTTCTAAAATTATATCCCAAACGAATATTAAAACCACCTTCAGGGAAAATTTCCGCACCAACTATAGTATGCCTAATAACTTGCCCGAGAAAACCAATTTTTTCTGATGTTTGATTACCCGATAAATCACTAGTAACACGTGCAGGATTTGCCGTCGCAATTGGCCATTCTTGTAAATTCTCTAGTGTAACATGCCAACGAATTGGAACATTTTCTAAACGTTGTGACATACCAAAGGACACTTCAAAAGGAATGCGCTCTCTTAAATCTGCATAGGTTGTTATTTGAGATCCTAAATTTCTAACTACTAATGCTGCGTTAAAATCTAAATCTTCATTAATATATACAACGCCCAAATCTACTGCTGCACCAAGCGAATTGTATTGCTCTAATCTTGAAGTGATTAATTTAGCATTAGCACCAAAATAAAAATCGGAATAGCCTATTTGAGTAGCATAACCAAAAGATAGAGCTGTTTCATTTCCAGAAAAAGTTCCTGTTGAATTTCCAGCTTCATCATAACCATCAAACGATCCGTAGTTTATATATGTAATACCTGCATGAAAGGTCTGTGTACGCCTATCAACTGTATAAGCATAAGACGCTGTACCATAACCAATATCTCCTAAATAACTCGTGTAATTTAAGGCCAATTGATTATCCATTTCTGCATTAATCGTGGCAGGGTTAAAAATAGCCTGTGTAACATCGTAATCTACATTAGTCAAAACTTTACCTCCCAATGCCGCTTGACGAGGCGAAGCAACTAAGTTAAGAAATTGATATGTAGTTTCCCCTCCTACCTGCGCCATTGATAGAGAAGCCATAGTTAAACAAAATGATGTGATAATTTTTTTTAGCATATTTCCGGCACAAAGTAAATGAATCTATACTAAAACGGTAGTATGCATCTTTTATTTTTTTTGAAGTATTTTTTTCTATTTAAGATATAACTTCTGCCCAATGGATAAATTATTGTTTTTCAATCCATTTAATCGCTTTATAGTTTCAATACTAACACCTGTCTTTCTAGAAATGCCATAAAGAGAATTCCCTTTTTCAACAACCCAAACTTTAGCAGAATCAGTTTTAGCCACTTCGTTAAAATTTCTAACACGCAGTTTTTGTCCAACACTAACTAAGGTTGTTTTTAAATTATTAGCCTCTTTAATTTTATTTATAGTTAGCCCATATTGTTTTGAAATGATTGCTAAATTTTCTCCAGCTTCAACAGTATGATAATTTAGGCGATCTATCGAATTGTCTTCCGTTCTTTTTCTAGCATTAACTATTGAATCGTTTCCGTTAGCATCTTTAAAAATAAATTCGCCAGTAGCTAAGTTTAATTTTGCTTCTTTTCCGTTTAAAAGAACATCTTTAAAGCTCGTTTTAGATTGTGCTGTTAAATTGTATGAACAAGCTAGAACTGCTATAAATAAGCATATCGTTTTATAATTTCTTCGCATTTTGTACTTTTTGTTTTGTAATTGCAATGTCTATAACATCACTCATATCTGTCACATAATGAAACGTTAAACCTTTTAAATATTCAGGTTTTATTTCTTCAATATCACGTCTATTATCTTCACACATTAATATTTCTTTAATGCGTGCTCTTTTTGCTGCTAATATTTTTTCTTTAATTCCTCCTACAGGTAATACTTTTCCACGAAGTGTTATTTCACCGGTCATCGCTAAGCTTTTCTTTACTTTCCTTTGCGTAAACAAAGATACTAAAGATGTTAACATCGTTACACCTGCACTCGGACCGTCTTTTGGAGTTGCTCCTTCAGGCACGTGAATATGCACATTATATTTATTAAATATTTCAGGGTTTATTCCAAAACTATCAGCATTAGATTTTATGTATTCCATAGCTATAGTTGCAGATTCTTTCATCACTTTACCTAAGTTTCCGGTAATAGTCATTGATCCTTTTCCTTTTGAAAGAATAGATTCAATAAACAAAATATCACCACCCACCCGAGTCCAAGCTAAACCAGTTACAACTCCGGCTACGTTATTGTTTTCGTATTTATCACGTTCTAATTTTGGGCCGCCTAAAACTTCAATTACATCTTCATTAGATATTTTAATATTATAGTCTTCTTCCATAGCAATGTTTTTGGCAGCATATCGTACCATTTTTGCTATTTGCTTTTCTAATCCACGAACACCAGATTCTCTAGTATAACCTTCAACAATTTTTTCCAATTGCGGTTTTCCTATTTTTAAATGCTTATCCGTTAAACCGTGCTCTTTTAACTGTTTTGGTAATAAATGACGTTTCGCAATTTCTACCTTTTCTTCTATGGTATAACCAGTAACATTTATGATTTCCATTCTGTCAAGTAAAGCTGGCTGAATAGTAGATAAGCTATTTGATGTAGCAATGAACATAACCTTTGAAAGATCATAACCCATTTCTAAAAAGTTATCGTAAAACTCACTATTTTGCTCAGGATCTAAAACTTCCAGCATTGCAGAAGATGGATCGCCTTGATGTGAATTTGAAAGCTTATCAATTTCATCTAAAACAAATACAGGATTTGACGTACCAGCCTTTTTCAAACTTTGAATAATACGTCCTGGCATTGCACCAATATAGGTTTTTCTATGTCCGCGTATTTCAGCTTCATCTCTTAAACCACCTAACGAAATTCTAACATATTCTCTTCCTAAAGCTTCGGCTATCGATTTTCCTAATGATGTTTTACCAACACCCGGAGGACCGTAAAGACATAGAATTGGAGACTTCATATCATTACGAAGCTTTATAACGGCCAAATACTCTATAATTCTTTTTTTAACGTCTTCTAAACCAAAATGATCTCGATCTAGAATCTTCATAGCACGTTTCAAGTCGAACTTATCTTTACTAAACTCATTCCAAGGTAAATCTAAAAATAACTCTAAATAGTTTCGCTGAATAGAATACTCTGCTACTTGAGGATTCATGCGTTGTAGTTTGGATATTTCCTTATCAAAATGCTTAGCTACATCGTCATTCCAAAGTTTTTCTTTAGCCTTAGCTTTCATCTCATCAATCTCCTCATCATGACTTACACCACCCAGTTCTTCTTGAATAGTTTTCATTTGTTGATGCAAGAAATACTCACGTTGCTGTTGGCTCATATCCATCTGAACTTTAGACTGGATATCGTTCTTAAGTTCTAACTTCTGAAACTCAACATTCATTAGTTTCAATGTTGCTAATGCACGATTTTTTAGGTCATTAATTTCTAGAAGCTGTTGTTTTTCTTCAACTGAAAGATTCATATTAGAAGACACGAAATTTACTAAAAACGAATCACTTTCAATGTTTTTTATAGCAAATGAAGCCTCACTTGGTATGTTTGGGCTTTCTTTAATAATCTCTAAAGCTAAATCTTTAATAGAATCTATAATTGCAGAAAATTCTTTGTTCTTTTTAGCAGGTTTTGCCTCAGGAATGTCTCTAATAGTAGCATTCATGTAAGGTTCTTCAGTTAATACTTCTGCAACCTTAAAACGTTTTTTTCCTTGTATAATAACAGTTACGTTACCATCAGGCATTTTTAAAACACGCAAAATCTTGGCAACTGTACCTGTTTCGTGTATATCTTTAGCGCCTGGTTTTTCAACCGCTTCATCTTTTTGTGCAACAACCCCAATAACTTTTCCGCCTTTGTTGGCATCGTTTATAAGCTTTATTGATGCATCTCTTCCTGCCGTAATTGGAATTACAACACCCGGAAACAATACCGTATTTCTTAATGATAAGATTGGAAGTGTTTCTGGCAATTCTTCGTTATTTATAGCTTCTTCATCCTCGGGTGTCATTAACGGAATTAATTCTGAGTTTTCATCAAATTCCTGTAATGACAAACTGTCAAGGGTAGTAAATTTAGATTTCTTCATATATATTTTTAGGTCAATCTGTCATTAAATCAAGATTGATTATTTTTTCTAATTAATATTAAATACTTTATAATGTTGAATATAAGCGATTTAAATCAAAAATCAAGTAGCCCAACATTATTATAATTTCAATAGCTGTGCCATTTATAAAACTAAGCTATTTTTATTATTAATTTTTTAATTCATCTGTAAGATAAATTATATTATTTTTATCGCTTAAACAGATAAAATTCTAATAAATGACGCTTAATAGATCCTTACTTTTTATACTTTGTATTTGTGTTTTTTCATGTAATATTGAACCTTATGAAGAAGATGTCACTTCTGAAGAAATTGAGGAAGTAGACGAAACTGAAGAAGAAGAAGAGGAAACTACAGATTATGTTTTATTAAAGCAACTTGTTTATAATAAAGGAACTGTGGATGAATACACAGAAACTTTTAACTATGATGGTAATAAATTAACTAGTGTAGATTATGGTGATGGTTATAAAAATGTTTATACCTATGATAGCAATGACAAATTAATTAAAGACGAATGGTTTGCAGATAATGAACTTGAAGCTTCTGTAGACTTAGAATATAATTCTGATGGGGAAATTGCCTCTTATATTGAAAATTTTTATAAATCTTCTGGATTAGATGAACGTCAGTATAAAAATATATTCATCCACAATTCGGATGGCACAATAACTAAAGAAGTTTACTTAAGTATTGATGGATCTGATTTTGAAATACGCTGGACTGAAACAATCACTTTTGAGGGATTAAATATTTTAGAAATAGCAAATGATGATGACTTTAAACAATCCTACACATACGATGATAAGAATAATGCTTTTAAAAATATTCATGCTATTGAAATTTTAAACTTTTTAACTGAAAATGAGTTTGGAACAATAATTTATGGAAATACTAACAACATAATTAGTCGCGTAGATAGTGATACTTCTACTACTGATAGCTTCTTAGATAATTATAGATATGAGTATACCTATAATGAAAATAATTATCCAATATCCTGTACCTACACTTCTGAATATAGTGATGGTAATATTGATGTAGAAACTATAGAATATTTCTACGAATAAATATAAATACTTGTAAATTAAAAAAGGCTAATTCAAAAATTGAATTAGCCTTTTTTAATGCCTAAATCTTCCCTAGCTTCTTTAAAGCAAATAAAATGACAATGGGAATAGCCAATAAAACTATCATAAGTAAATTGGTTTCAAATAACCAAGGTGATAAGAATAATGTAATAAGATAACCACCAACAGCTCCACCAAAATGGGCATCGTGACCAATGTTTCCTACTCTATTTTTCATGCCATAAATGGAATATAACAAATAACCAATACCAAAGAGATAAGCTGGAATTGGAATGGGAATAAAAAACATGTATAGACTCATTCCTGGCTGTAATAATATAGCCGAATAAATAATACCACTAACAGCACCACTCGCCCCTACTGCACTATAATGGTATTCGTTTTTATGAAAATAAAATGATAATAAACTCCCTACTAAAAGGCTGCCAAAATACACAAGCAGAAACTGAATGGGACTTAAAAGCGATATAACTACATCTGCAAAAAAGTATAATGAAAGCATATTAAATAACAGGTGTTGTGTATCTGCATGTAAAAACCCAGAACTAAACATTCGTAATTTTTCTCCACGCTGTATACCACCAACTTGAAACTTGTATTTTTCAAAAAAACTATAATCATTAAATCCTTTATAGGAGATAATTACATTGGCTGCAATAATTATAATAGTTACTATATCTAAATTACCCATAAGGTCTAAACGTTTATTCTTAAATTAATATATATTTGCTCTACAAATCTAAAACTAATTCATGCAATTTCTAGTTTATATTCTAGTTTATCCACTTTTATGGATAATATCTATTTTACCATTTAGAATATTGTATTTGTTATCTGATATATTTTACGGCATAGTGTATTATATAATTGGCTATAGAAAAAAAGTGGTTTATAACAACATTAAGTTGGCTTTCCCTAGTAAAACTGAACAAGAGATTTTAGACATAAGAAAACAATTTTATCACCATTTGTGTGATATGATGTTTGAAGCGATTAAGTCCATCACTATTTCTGAAGCAGAAATGCAAAAACGTTTTGTATTTACCAATATTGAAGACATCCATAAACTAGAACAAGAAAATAGAAGTATTGTTTTATTTATGGGGCATTACGCGAGTTGGGAATGGGTTTTTGTTATGCAAACCCAAATAAAACATAAGGGTTATGTTATTTACAAAAAACTTAGCAATACCTATTTTGATGTTCTTGTTAGACGCATTCGTGCAAAATATAATAGCTATTTAATTACTACAAAGGAAACATTTCCAACACTTATAAAAGCAAAAAGAAACAACGAATTAACACTTAATGGTTTTGCTTTCGATCAATCCCCAAAACTGGCTAAAGCCATGCATTGGCAAAACTTTATGGGTAAAGAAGTCCCTGTTCATGTAGGTGCCGAAGTTCTTGCGAAACGTTTAGATATGGCAACTTTATTTTTAAAAGTAAAGAAAGTAAAACGTGGTTATTACGAAGCCGACTTTACGGATATTATTAGAAATGCTAAAGATTATAAGGATTTTGAACTTACAGACCTTTATTTAAAACGTGTTGAAGAACAAATCTATGAAGCTCCAGAATATTACTTTTGGACGCATAAACGTTGGAAACATCAAGGTATGAAACCTTTAAGTTAAATTCTAAATTCCAAAAGAGTAGAGACTTAATTATACTTTTGTGATTTCTCCTCGTGCTGAATTTTCAAATTTGATGTTTATGGCAAATATCCACAGAATAAAAAAAATTAGACTACCTAAGCGGATGATTTAGCCCCGATTGAAGCGGCATCCTTTTTAAATTAAAAGAAACCTAACTTTTAAAAGACCCAAAAATTAGCTAATTGCTACGTCCTTCGACCTCACCATGACGTTTTTAAAAAGATACAGATGAAAGCGGGAAATAGCTTCTAATTATAAAGCTTATTTATTAAATGAAAATCGGCTAAAACCAATGCTGCCATGGCTTCTACAATAGGAACTGCTCTTGGCACCACACATGGGTCGTGACGGCCTTTACCTTGCATCTCTACTGTATTACCAGCTTTGTCGATAGTTTCGTATTTCTGAATAAGGGTTGCTACAGGTTTGAAAGCCACACTAAAATAAATATCCATACCGTTACTTATTCCGCCTTGAATGCCACCAGAATAGTTGGTTTTTGTAGATCCGTCGTTATTAAAAGCATCGTTATGATCGCTTCCATACATAGTGCTTCCGTGAAATCCGCTACCATACTCAAAACCTTTTACAGCGTTTATAGAAAGCATAGCTTTTCCTAATTCGGCATGCAATTTATCGAACACAGGTTCTCCTAATCCTACAGGTACATTTTTTATAACACAGCTAACTATACCTCCAACGGTATCGCCCTTTCCGCGTACTTCTTTAATATAGGTTTCCATTTTTGCTGCCATATCTTGGTCTGGGCAACGTACAATATTAGACTCTACTTTAGTAAGGTCTATTTCATTATATGGTGTATCTAATTTCATGGTACCTACTCCCGAAACATAAGCTGTAATTTCGATACCTTTTAACATTTGTTTTGCTATAGCACCTGCAACAACACGACATGCCGTTTCTCGTGCAGAACTACGCCCGCCACCACGATAATCTCTAACACCATATTTTTTATCATAGGTATAATCGGCATGACTAGGTCTGTAACTATCTTTTATATGAGAATAATCGTGAGATTTTTGATTGGTGTTTTCAATAACAAAACCAATGGATGTTCCAGTTGTAACACCTTCAAAAATACCAGAATGAAACTTTACTGTATCTGGCTCTTTACGCTGCGTAACAATAGCAGACTGCCCTGGTTTTCTACGGTTTAATTCATTTTGAATTTCATCTAAATCCAATTCAATTCCCGACGGACAGCCATCTATAACGCCACCTAAAGCAGGTCCGTGAGATTCTCCATAAGTTGTTAAATTAAATAGTTTTCCGAAGGAATTACCAGCCATAATTACAATTTTTGGCTAAGTTAAATCTATTCTTATAAATACGAAAACGAAATCGTATTAAGCTTAAATATTTTCTGTAGCTAAATACGTAACAATTAATTAACAATCACCTGACATTTAATTAATTATGCGGTAATGATTACATAATACTAAAAGTTGTTATTTGTAATGTATTAATAATTACCAATTTGAAAATAAAAAGGAAAATAGAAATTGCAGTAATATCCGATGTTCACTTAGGAACTTACGGTTGCCATGCCAAACATTTACTCACCTATTTAAATAGTATAGATCCTAAGAAACTCGTGCTAAATGGCGATATTATAGACATTTGGCAGTTTAGCAAACGATACTTTCCAAAATCACACTTAAAAGTGATAAAAAAAATAATGACTATGGCCTCTAACGGTGTAGAAGTTATTTATATAACCGGAAACCATGATGAAATGCTGAGAAAGTTTAGCGACACCACCATTGGCAATATTTCTATAGTAGATAAAGCCGTTTTAGAATTGGATGGGAAAAAAGCCTGGTTTTTTCATGGAGATGTTTTTGATATATCTATACAGAATGCAAAATGGCTGGCAAAACTTGGTGGTTATGGTTACGATTTTTTAACCTTACTTAACCGCGGTGTAAATTGGTATTTAGAAAAACGCGGTAAAGAGCGTTATTCACTATCTAAAAAAGTTAAAAACGGTGTAAAAGGTGCTGTAAAATATATCAATGACTTTGAAAAAGTGATTTCTGAACTCGCTATTGAGAATGAATATGACTATGTGATTTGCGGACATATACACCAACCCAAAATGCAATATATCGAGAATAAACATGGAAAAACTATGTATTTAAACTCTGGAGATTGGATAGAAAACTTTACAGCTTTAGAATATCAATTTAAACGTTGGAAAGTCTATAACTTTAATAAAGATAAACTAGCTCCTTTTGTTGTTATTGATAAAGAAGATGAAGATTTAGAAATGAAAGATTTGATTGCTGCAATTACTATTGTAGGTCAAGGCGAGAAAAAAAAGAAAACTAAAAAGGCACTTTAGTTTTTTTTAACTTCTATCGATATTTTATTATGATACAAACTTAATTAAACAAGAGCTTCTTTTAAAATTGTAATCGGGTGTTTGGCTTCACGCTGAGTTCCATCTTTTATTTGATGTCTGCAGCTTGTTCCATTTGCAGATATTAATGTTTCATTTGAAGCTTTTCTAACTGCCGGAAATAAAGTTTGTTCCCCTACTTGCATACTCACCTCGTAATGTTCTTTTTCATAACCAAAACTGCCTGCCATACCGCAACAGCCACTTGGTATTATGGTTACTTTATAATTTGTTGGTAAATTTAATACCGTAAAACTCGATAATTGATTACTCATAGCCTTTTGATGACAATGCCCGTGAAACTTTATGGTTTTATGCTCTAAAGTGAATTGGTCTGGCTTTATATTTCCTAATGCTATTTCTTTCTGAATAAATTCTTCTATTAAAAATGTGTGTGTTGCAATCGCTTCCGCGGAAGATTTATCGTCTGCTAATTTTAAATACTCGTCTTTGAATGTAAAAATTGCTGAAGGCTCAATACCAATTAATGGCATTTCCTCTGAAACTTTATCTTTAAAAAGTGAGACATTTTTATTTGCCACATTTTTAGCTTGTTCTAATAATCCTTTTGATAAAAATGAACGACCAGATTCGGCGTTATCAATCAACTTTACATCATAATTTAAACCTCTTAACAGGTGAATAGCATCTAAACCAATTGAAGCATCAAGATGATTTGTAAATTCATCATTAAACAAGAAAACCGTTTTTACAAATCTACTACTAACCACTTGTTTTTCAAGTAATTCAAACTCACCACTTAAACTTTTATTTGATATCAATGGCAAGCTTCTTTCTTTAGCAATACCAAAAGATTTTTTTAATAATGAAGCTGTTAATCGGTTTGAGAAAACAAAATTAGTAAGCCCTGGCAGCTTACTTCCAAATCGATTTAATCTGTTATTATAAGCAAACAATTTAGTGCGTAAAGGCACTCCATTTTCATTTTGATATTGGTATTGAAATTCGGCTTTTAAACTTGCTACATCTACACTACTTGGGCATTCGCTAGAACACGCTTTACAGCTTAAACATAAATCGAAAACATCTTTTAACTCTTTATGATTAAATTTATTTGACTTCTCAGAATTGGTTAGAAATTCACGCAAGGCATTTGCTCTCGCTCTGGTGGTATCTTTTTCGTTTCTAGTAGCTCTATAACTCGGGCACATCGTACCTCCAAATTCTGGAAGTTTTCTGCAATCGCCAGAACCATTACACTTTTCTGCCTCTCGTAAAATACCTTGAGATTTCGAAAAATCTAAAAGTGTTTTAATTTCTGAATCTTTCCTATCAACTTCATAGCGAAGCGACTTATCCATGGGTAAAGGATCAATTATTTTACCGGGATTAAAAATATTGTCAACATCAAACGCAGATTTTATTTTTTTTAATATTTGGTAATTTTCATTACCAATCATCAATGAAATAAACTCAGAACGCACAATGCCATCACCATGTTCGCCGCTCATAGAGCCTTTATATTTCTTTACTAAATGCGCGACGTCAGTTGTTATTTTCCTAAACAAATCAACATCATCGGCCTTTTTTAAATCTAAAATAGGACGTAAATGAATTTCTCCAGCTCCAGCATGTGCGTAATAAATGGCATCTTGCTTATAGTTTTTCATAAGCTTTGAAAACTCAGAAATAAAGGTTGCTAAATCGGGTAATGCAACGGCCGTATCTTCAATACAAGCAACGCCTTTTTTATCACCAACAATATTTCCTAATAATCCTAAACCTGCACTACGCAGGTTAACGGCTTTATTAATATCATCTCCAATAAGTTTTGGGTATGCGTAACTAAAACCAGAATTTATAATTGTTTTTTCAAGTTTAAAGGCTAATAACTTAACAGCTTCTAATGTGTCAGCTTTAACTTCACACATTAAAATAGCTTTTGGATCACCTTCTATAAACTGTCTATTTTCCTGCTGAGTTTTATTATGCTTTGTACAATCTAAAATGGTTTTATCCATCATTTCGCAAGTGTACAAGTCGTGTTTCATAACAGGTACCACTGCCTTCATACAGCTTTCTACACTATCAAAATGCGCTGCTACCATTATAGATTCTGCTGGTGGCAACTTATCTAACTTTAAAGTGATTTGTGTCGTAAAAGCCAACGTACCCTCACTTCCTGCAAGCAGTTTACACATATTAAAATTTTCAGAAGCATCTAAAAATACTTGAGATTTTATCAATTCATCTATGGCATAACCTGTATTTCTTCTGTGTATTTCTGGCTTTGGGAAATTGTCTGTAATTTGCTTCTGTACAGCTTCAGACTTCAACTCATTATAAATTGTTTTATAAATATCACCTTCTAATGATTCTAACTTTGTTTTCTGCTGAAAAGTTTCAGAAGATAAGTCTCCAAAAACAACTTGACTACCATCACTTAAAATAGTGTGCATTTCTAAAACCTTATCTCTTGTAACACCATACTGTATAGACGTTGTGCCCGAAGAGTTATTTCCAACCATACCTCCTAGCATGCATCTATTTGATGTTGATGTATTCGGTCCAAAAAATAAACCATAAGGTTTTAAATAATTATTTAAAGCATCACGAACTACTCCTGGTTGTACGGTAACTGTTTGTGTCTTTTCGTCTAACTTAATAATCTTAGTGAAATACTTAGACACATCGACTATTATTCCGTTACCAACACATTGCCCGGCTAACGATGTTCCTGCTGTTCTAGGAATCAAGGATGTTTGGTTAGCTTTTGCAAAGGTTATAAGGTGTTTTATGTCATCTTCGTTTTTTGGGTAAGCAACTGCTAATGGTAGTTTTCTATATACCGAGGCATCTGTAGCGTATATAGATTTTATTAAATCATCATAAAACAATTCACCTTCTAACCTATCTCTTAACTCCTTTAAATATAGACTTAGCGCCATCTTCAACCTTAAATGTTAATAAAACTTAAAAGAAGATAAATATAAATACAATTTTGGCGTTATTTTTGCAAAACCATTATGAATATTCAAAAATGGTCTTTTTTACTAAAAAGAGCGTATATAATTTCATTGAACTAAAAACTTTTAATTATGAAAAAATTATTTTTATTATCACTTACAGTATTAGCTTTTGCATTTACATCAAATGCCCAAGATATTTCAGAAAATGCCATAGGATTGCGTTTAGGAGACAGTGATGGTTTTGGAGCTGAAATATCTTATCAACGTGCTTTAGGGGAAAGCAATAGATTAGAAGCCGATTTAGGTTGGAGAAGCGGCAACACTTATAATGCATTTAAACTTACCGGGATTTATCAATGGGTTATGCCTTTAGATGGTGATTTTAACTGGTATGCTGGAGCTGGTGGAGGTTTAGCTTCTTTTAGCGGCAAAGATCTTTTAGATGGGGTAAGCGAAACGGCGCTTTTTATAGCGGGAGATGTAGGTATAGAATACGATTTTGATATTCCATTATTATTATCTTTAGATTTTAGACCAGAAATTGGTTTTGGTGATTTTAGTAATGATTTAGATTTCGATATTGCTTTAGGTATACGTTACCAATTTTAATTATATTAAAATACAACTTTCAAAAGCACCTTTCGAGGTGCTTTTTTTTAGTTTAAAACTTTTCTTAATAAAAACTTCATTTTAATTGATGACTTTTTTCTTTTTAAACTATGTATTACTATAAACTTAAAATTAGTAATATGAAAACTATTAAAACTCTTATCCTATTCTTATTTGTAATAACCCTGTCTTGTTCTGAAAGTGACGATTCTATAGAGGAACAGCAACAAGCACAAGGTAGCTTATCTTTAGCTTTTATAAGTGGTGGCGGCTTTGTTATGGAAAACGTTACTGCAACTATTTCTGGCCTTTATAATAACACCAATAAACTCTCAATACATATAACTGGAGAAGCTGAAGGCTCTAATATTGGAGAGCTTACCCTCAACCTAATTGACAATGATCCTGATAGTGAAGCTTTTAAAGTAAATACAGAATATAGTTTTAATATTAATTCGAATACTGTTTATGCCAATGCAACTTATGTAGATTCTTATAAAGATTTTTCTGGAGATACTGGTCGTTTAACCATTACCAAATATGACGAAAGTACTAATAGTGCTACAATTAATGGAATCTTAAGTATAACTGGTAATTATGAAACCATGCTATTAAATATGTCCAGTCTTATTTTAACATGTACAGAATGTAACTAAGTAAGCTCTAAATTATATTTTCAATATAATGGCACTATAAAATATTTATAAAACCAAACATTTAGCTAAAGTATCCTCATAAATAGCCTCGTATTTAGGCACAATAGCATGTAAATCGAATTTTAAGGCTTCGTTACGTGCGTTATCTTTAAATGTTTTTAAACGCGTTTCATCACTTAAAATATGCAGCGCGTTTTTTGTCATATCTTCAATATCTCCTACTTGACTTAAAAACCCAGAAACACCATCTATATTAACTTCTGGCAAACCTCCTGTATTAGTAGAAATAACTGGAACTCCTGAAGCCATAGCTTCTAAAGCAACTAAACCAAAACTTTCTGTAAGTGAAGGAAGTAAGAACAAATCACTAAAACATAGAATCTTATCAATCTCATTACTTCTTCCGAAGAAAACAACTTTATCTAAGATACCCAATTCTTGACATTGTAATTCAACTTTTTCTTTTTCCGGACCTTCACCTATAAACATAAGTTTTGCAGGCATTTCCTTTTGGATATTATAAAATACACTTATTACATCTTGAACACGCTTAACAGGTCGCAAATTACTAATATGCGTAATTATTTTCTCATCGTCTGTTGCCATCATACCTCGTTGACAATCTGTAAACGTATGGTTATACTTT
Source organism: Algibacter sp. R77976 (assembly GCF_044594645.1). GTDB lineage: Bacteria > Bacteroidota > Bacteroidia > Flavobacteriales > Flavobacteriaceae > Algibacter_B. Next base: position 2,761,713 of record NZ_CP138989.1, on the reverse strand, counting down.
TCTAAATCAATAAAATTTGGCACGACACTTATTTCTTTTTTAATATCAAATAAGCGTAATGTATCTTCTTTTAAGCTTTTAGAAACGGTTGTAACTGCATCAGATTTGTTAATACTAAATGTTACTGCTGGTTTATAAAAAGGATGACTTCCAACTAGTGTAATATCTGTTCCGTGCAATGTTGTTACAATGGGCACATTATAACCTTCTTCTTGTAGCATTTTTTTAGCCATGTAGGCTGCATAAGCATGAGGTATTGCATAATGCACATGAAGTATTTCTATGTTATGTAGCTTTACCATATCGACTAATTTACTTGATAAAGCTAACTCATAAGGCTGGTAATGAAATAAAGGATATTCAGGTACAGTAACTTCATGATAATGTACATTATTACTTATCAACTCTAGTCTTACCGGTTGATTATAAGTAATAAAATGAATTTCGTGTCCACGCTTAGATAACTCTAAACCTAACTCTGTGGCTACAACGCCACTACCTCCAAATGTTGGATAACAAACAATACCTATTTTCATTTATTAAGTTTTAAACGTCTTAATTTTCTAGGGTCTAAAGTTCAACTTTAAATACTTTCAAATTAATACTTTAAGTACTACTAATCTTCTATCGCTTCGTAAATTAAGCTTTGAATCTCTGTTCTAATATTTTCTTTTAACAATAGATTTTTACCAGCATGTGGATAAGTTCTATTAGCTAAAAACACATACACAATCTCTTCTTCTGGATCTGCCCATGCATATGTTCCTGTAAAGCCTGAATGACCAAAACTAGTCATTGATATACAACCGCATGTTGGGCCAACATCTCCTAGCTGCGGCTTATCAAAACCAATACCTCTTCTATTATTTTCACTACAATAATAACAGGTATTAAACTTATCTATAGTTTCTGGTTTTAAATAGCGCTTACCGCCATAAAAACCTCTCTGTAAATACATTTGCATAATTTTTGCAACATCATTTGCGTTACTAAAAACACCAGCATGGCCACCTACTCCATTTTGCATGGCAGCTCCCATATCATGCACATATCCATGAATTTTTCCGTATCTGTAATAATCATCAATCTCTGTAGGTACAATTTTTTTACTACTAATTTTATAATAAGGGTTATACAAAGTATAATTTGCTCCTAACGACTCATAAAAATGTGATTGTACCAACTCATCAAGAGTTCTGTCGTAATGTTGTTCAATAAATTTCTTTAAAATATAATATGGAAAGTCACTATAGCGATACCTTTTGCGTTCTAGTAGTTCTGAATTCTTAATGATTTCAGGCAAAGAATCTTGATAATCAGTTCTTAAAAACAAATTCTTAGACACTTCAACATTAAATCCATCACTACGTTCTTTTCTATAATATTTTCGACTAGGACGTTTAGTAACCGTATCTAAAGTGTGATAATAAAAAGGTTCCCAAGGTCTTAATTGAGCATAATGAGATAGCATACTTTTTAAAGTAATATTTGCTTTATTAGAGCTTTTATATTCTGGTAAAATAGTTGAAAGCTTAGTGTTTAACGATACTATACCTTGTTCTTCTAGCTCCATTAATAATGGAAGTGTTGCTAGAATTTTTGTTAATGAAGCAACATCATAAATATCATCAAACCCAACTTTTTCTTTTCCGTTATAGGTGTGTTTACCAAAATTCTTATTATAAATAACTTTACCCTTTCTGGCAACTAATAATTGAATTCCCGGTGTCATTTTACCATCAACAGCATGTTGCGCTACAGAATCCAGTTTCTTTAATTTTTCAGAATTCACTCCAACACGTTCAGGAATCGTGTAACCTAGACGTTTAATTTCATTATTATAAATCCCGTCACCAGCTTTAAAATAATTCCCTATAGAAACTGGTAAATTACCTTTTGATGGGATAGCACCAAAAATAAGTTGTGCCGATTTTCTTTGTGCAATTTCACTATTTTGATAACTAACAACAATACTCTCAATATTCTCTAAAGTTTTTAGTTTAGAAAGCGCATAAGGTTTTACAAAAGCATCAATAATTACGGTATGGCTTTGCGCTATTTCATGTAACCAAACCAAATCTTTATTAGTGAATTTAAAGTTTTTCCAAGGTGAATCATTAGAACGATGAAAACCAATTATAACCGTATTATAAGGCTTTAAATTCCCCATTAAAGAATATAAATTATCAGAAGAAACCGTATGTACTTTAGCAAATTTCTTTAATTCATCTAAAAAGGCAGAACCAGAATCGTCACCCAATTTTACATAGGCAATGCTTTTAGTTTCTAGTCGTCTTAGTGGTAATAAATCATTATCGTTCTTTACAACTGTTATTGCATTTTCAAGTAATTCTTCATACAAGATATCATCTTTTAATCTATTTAAATCTTTTGATAAATTATAAAGTCCAACAGGTTCGTAATGATGCAAACCAACCTTGTATTTTGCTTGAAGAATTTTTTTAACCGAATGTTCTAAACGTGCTTCAGAAATATCACCATTATTATAAGCTTCAATAATTTTTGAAACACCAATACCCACATTTTCAGACATTAACATAACATCGTTCCCTGCTTTAAAAGCAGCTAAATCAATAGCACCTGTTTCACTAAAATCTGCAGCACCTTTCATAGTAAGTGCATCTGTAAAAATTAGCCCTTGAAACCCTAACCGCTCTTTTAAAATATCAGTTACAATATGTTTGGATAATGAAGACGGATAGCCTTCGCGAGATTCTAAACTAGGCACATTTAAATGCGCTACCATAACACTAGATAACCCTTCTGTTATCAATTTTTTGTATGGATAAAGCTCTATAGAATCTATACGTTTCTCATTAAAACTAATAGTTGGTAAGGTAAGATGGGAATCTTGATCGGTATCTCCATGACCTGGAAAATGTTTTGCATTTGCCAAAACACCAGCATCTTGCATACCTTTCATAAAAGCCGAAGCTTTTTCTGTTACATTATCTCGGTCTTCACCAAACGACCTATTACCAATAATTGGGTTTTTAGGATTCGTATTTATATCAACAACTGGTGCAAAATTAAAGTGAACGCCTAATCGCTTACAATGTTCTCCTATTTGTCTTCCTGCCTGTTCAACTAATCTATTGTCTTTAATAGCGCCAAGTGTCATATTCCAAGGAAATGCGTATGTAGAATCTAAACGCATGCTTAAACCCCACTCTGCATCCATACCAATTAACATTGGTATTTTAGAAAATGATTGTAATTCGTTATTTAATCTTGCTTGCCTATTGGGTCCTCCATTGGAATATATAATACCACCAATATGATGATCTTTTATGGTTTTAACTACCTTGTTTTTTGTGGCTTCATCTTGATTAGACATGACTTGAACCATATATAGTTGCCCTACTTTCTGAGCTAAAGTCATGGATGTATATAAACTATCTACCCATTTTTTTTGAGCTTCTACATCTGGAGTTAAAAGCGGATTATTGTTGGTTTGAGCACTTGCTTGTAATACCAGAAAAAAAGTGATTACGGTAATATAGATTTGACGCATAAAAAAGATTAATTAAGGGGCATTATTAATGCTAGTTATTAAACATTAATAATCATGCCAAAATAATACTTTTAAAAAGAAGATGAAAAGACTTTAAGATAGATTTATAAAGAAGTTTTTATTTTAAAAATCGTCCATGCCAACTTTCGCTAGCTGGCACCTCCCAGTTTTCTTTAAACTCAGCTATATTAGTTACTAAATTATTGAAGACAATTGTTTTTTTTGAAACGGCTTTATCTTTTGCCATTTTTCTAAAATCTGATAATGTTTTATAAGCGACAAAATCACCTTGTTTATAAGACACATTCATTTTATCCATTAAATCGACATTATATTCTGTTTCTAATTGCTGAATAAAACGTACTGAAGCATCAATAGAACAACCTGTTGCTTTATTTTGGTTTTGATTTAATCCTAAAATTATAAAACGCTTGTATTTAATGGTATAACCTGCTTGTAAGTCGCTTCCATGAGCTGCCCAATTTCCTAAAAAAATATCAAGTTTAGATTGAATCTCTTCTAGTTCTTTTTCTGAAAACGAACGATTGGCTTGGTATATCCAAACTCGTGATTCTTCTGGTAATGTGTTAAAATCTACTTGCATTAAAACTATTTATGAATTACGATTAACGATTTTATGATAGCTGAACTTATAAATCTTGGGCATTTGCAATTAATTCTGCGATATCCATTACGTCTACATCTCTTTCTTTTTCTTTTACTTTTATACCATCTGTCATCATGGTATTGCAATACGGGCAACCTGTAGCAATAATATCTGGGTTGGTTTCTAGAGCACCTTCGGTACGAAGAATATTAATGTCCATATCGCCTTTTTCGGGTTCTTTAAACATTTGAGCGCCTCCTGCCCCACAACATAATGCGGTACGCTTACTTTTTTTCATTTCTACAAGTGTGGCCTGGGTTTGTTTTAAAACATCTCTTGGCGCATCGTATTCACTATTTGCTCTCCCTAAATAACAAGGATCGTGAAATGTTATGCGTTTTCCTTTATACTTATCGTTTAGACCTTGTAACTTCCCCTCAGCAATAAGTTGTTTTATAAATTGTGTGTGATGTAAAACTTCGTATTGCCCACCTAAACTTGGGTATTCGTTTTTTAAGCAGTTAAATGAATGTGGATCGCAGGTTACTATTTTTTTTATTTCGTAGGCGTTTAAAACCTCGATATTTGTTACCGCTTGCATTTGAAATAAGAATTCGTTACCGGCACGTTTTGCTACGTCTCCAGTACAACTTTCTTCTGTTCCTAATACAGCGAAATCTACATTTGCTTTGTTTAAAATTTTAACAAAGGCTCTTGTTATTTTCTTGGCTCTATCATCAAAACTACCAGCAGAGCCTACCCAAAACAATATTTCTGGTTGTTTACCTTGTGCCATACACTCGGCCATAGTTGGTACTTTTAGTAATTCGCTCATACGTTTTATATTTTGCGTTAGGGATTGAGGCTTTGTTGAAGCTCTCCCGATTTTTCTTCGGGAAGCGACTGCCGAAAGCCCGACCCTTTTCGGGTAACGCCCTAATTATTAAATTATTCTTCTTTTTCTTTTGCGCTTTCTAGCATTAAATTCTGGTTGTACTCTTTTGCGCTTTCCAACAAACTTGTTGGTACTATTTGATAGAATAACGGTGAATCTGCATCGTAATTTACCATAACCCATTTATGGTTTGTATGGTTGTCTTTTAGCATGATTGTCATCCTATTGTTCATAAACATACTCATGCTATTTTCAGATATAAAAGTAACATCAATACCTTTAGATTTCATCATTGGAATCATCATTTCTTTGGCTGCATCGTCAAAGTTTTGATTATGAAAAGTCATATTCATTTTCATATCATATGATACAAAAGCATATTGTAAACTATCGTTTTCGTTTATAAATACCTCAGATATTTTATAATCTGGAATGGTTTTAGGAACATCGATTGTAAACTCTTCTGTACCTTCAAACATACTCTTAAAAACATTTTTTAAGGATTCTTTAGATACCATTTCGAATACTTTTGGGTGCGTCATTTCTAAAATAGCATCATAATCCCTTTGGTTCATGTCGTTAAACATTTTTAAGGTTAAGCTATCTAAATGTTTTTGAGTTTCTTGATTATTTTGAGAAAACCCAGTTACACTTAAAAGTATGAAAAAAGTGAATAATAGGCAGTTTAATATGTGTTTATTTAGCTTTGACATTTTTGTTTATTCGTTTTTCCAGTTAAGTCTGTCCATTTGATTGTATGGCCAAGGTGCTCCGTTATTCTCAATATTTGTCATCATATTATTTAACTCTGTTGGTGCAGCAGATTGCTCCATAACTAAATAACGACGCATTTCTAGAATAATAGAAAGTGGATCGATACTTACAGGACAAGCTTCTACACAAGCATTACATGTGGTACATGCCCAAAGTTCTTCATTAGTAATATAATCTCCTAATAATTGTTTTCCGTCGTCTTTAAACTCACCATTATTGGCATCTATATTTTTACCTACTTCCTCTAGACGGTCGCGGGTATCCATCATTATTTTTCTAGGCGATAGTTTTTTACCGGTTTGGTTTGCTGGGCATTCGCTAGTACAACGTCCACATTCTGTACAGGTATATGCATTAAGTAGTTGTACCCAATTTAAATCTTGTACATCGCTGGCTCCAAATTTTGCAGGAACATCGTCTTCTGCTCCTTCTGCTCCTTCTGCTGGTGCCGCAAATGGATCTGCGTTTGGATCCATCATCATTTTAACCTCTTTGGTTACAGCCTCTAAATTATTAAGTTGTCCTTTTGGTTTTAAACTGCCATAAAATGTATTTGGGAATGCTAATAATATGTGCAAATGCTTTGAAAAATATAGGTAATTTAAAAAGATTAAAATCCCAACAATATGTATCCACCATGCACCACGTTCTATAAAATGAAGCGTTGTTTCTGGCAACCCTGAAAACCAAGGTGCAATATATTGACTAATTACATTCCCTGAATTTAAGGCTTGAAAATGTAAATCGGTAGCATTCATAACTAAAAACAGCGTCATTAATACCATTTCGAAATACAGAATGTAATTACCATCATTTTTAGGCCAGCTTGTCATTTCGCTTTTCCAGAAACGCGCTATTTTAATAACATTTCTACGAATCCAGAATATAATTACAGCAACAAAAACTAAGCATGCTAAAATTTCGAAAGTTCCAATTAGAAAACCATAAATAGAAGTTGGCAATACACTTAAACCAATACGGTGTGTACCAAATAAGCCATCTATTATAATTTCTAAAACTTCTATATTAATTATAATAAAACCAACGTATACAACAACGTGCAAGAATCCTGAAATTGGACGACGCACCATTTTACTTTGCCCTAAAGCAATCATAGCCATGTTTTTCCAGCGTTGCGATTTATTATCGCTTACATCTGTATCTTGACCAAGTTTAATATTCCTGATTAGCTTTTTAACGTTATTTGCAAAATAACCTATACCCAGAATGAGTATAATTGCAAACACTATGTTGGGTAAATATTCCATAAATATTAGTTAGATTCTGGTTCTTTATAAGGAATTTCTTTTTTCGATAAAATACGTCTGTAACGTGCCGGATGTAATTTAATATCTTTAATTAAAGCTTCCATTTCTTTTGATGCCGCTTCTAAATTATTATAAAGCGCTTCATCTTTTAGAAGTTTACCCATTGAGCCTTTTCCTTTATCTAAATCAGATAAAATAGCATCGAAATTATTTAAAGTAGATTCTAAATTCTTAACGGTTTGTCCCAAATCTGATTCTGATAGAGAACCCGTAATTTTATTTAAATCGCTAGATGCTTTTTCTGCATTTGTTAATACAGAACTAATTTTAGCTTCATTGTCTTTCATTAATTTATTTAATGAATTTGAAGTGCCTTTAAACGATTCTATTGTTGCACTTAACCCAGCAATACTCGTTCTAAGATGTGCTTTTGTTTTTTCATCAAAAATATCATTTATGTTGGCAAGTAAAGAATCTGCACCTACCATCATGATTTCAATTTTTTCTTGCAAAGGCGTTAACCGTTGGTTTACTAAATCTGTTAAGCCTGCTTTTTTAGTTCCTAAAAGTTTGTTTCCTTCTTTAGCTTTTTCTGCACCATCAAAGGCAGGAACAATGGCAATAGCCTTTCCGCCTATTAACCCTGTTTCATACAATTCGGCTGTACTATTTTTCGAAAATTCAAAATCACTATTTACCATAAGCTCAATTAGGAGTTTCCCTGAGCCATCACCTTTAAAATCAATACTGGTAACTTTACCAACACTTAATCCGTTAATAGTTACTGGTGTAGATGGTACTAAACCTTCAACATTTTCATATTCTGTATAAAAAGTAAGTGAAGAATTAAAAAGGTCTTTACCTTTAAGGTAATTAAAGCCATAATACAATAAAATGATACCTAATAATACAAGTACCCCTGTTTTTACTTCTTTTGTTATTTTCAAAATTGATTGTTTTTAATAAAACAAATTTAATATAAATTTAAGAAGTAAGCTTCTAATTAGGTATTGATTTTAAAGCCTCGGCAAGTGCTATCTTCTTACCATCTTTAAAAGCCACTATAAAACTTGAGTTATAACCTTTACTTTTAGCTTCTTTGTTTAGTTGCTTTATTTGCTCGTAATCAGACGTGTTACCATAAAAATATTTATACAAACTACCTGCTTTCGACCTCGAAATAGTTCTTAAGCCTTTAAAGTTATATGGCTTTGTTTCTAATGCTTTTGAGCTTGCTGCAATTTGTACTTTAAAAATGATATTTGCTAAATTAGACGTATTTACATTATTGCTTTCTTCTGTTATTCTATAATCTGAAACGTTGGTATCTAAACTTGCCTTGTATTGTAAAATAGCATTTTTTATAGCATCTGCCATTTGCTGTTGTCCTTTTTTAGAATTTAAATAGGCGCCTTCTTTATTATTTGTTAAAAAGCCCAATTCAACTAACACACTAGGCATAACTGTTTGATGCAACACTATAAAACCTGCTTGTTTAACCTTTCTATCCTTTCTTTTTAACTTACTGGTAAAGTGTTTTTGAATTAAACTTGCTAATTGTATGCTTTGGTCTAGGTATTCTTCTTGACTTAATAAAATACTCATTACAGATTCTGGCGAGTTAGGATCGAATCCAGCATAGTTTTTCTCGTAATCTTCCTCCATAAAAATTACAGAGTTTTCTTTTTTTGCAACTTCAAAATTGGTTTGGTTTCTATGTGTTCCTAATACAAACGTACCTGCTCCATAAGCTTGGGACGTATGCGAATCACAATGAATGGAAACAAATAAATCGGCTTTTTCTTTATTAGCAATCTTACCTCTAACAAATAAGTCTATAAAAACATCTGTTTTACGTGTATAAACCACTTTTATATTCGGATTTTTCTCTAATGCCTTTCCAACAGCCAAAACCGTTTTTAAAGCAATATCTTTTTCTCTATAACCATTTCCTAAATTACCAGGGTCTTTTCCTCCATGACCTGCATCTAAAACAACTACAAATTTATTGGATGCACTTTGAGCATTAACAAATGAGTGAAATGTTAATACTATTATAAAAGATACGAAAATTAAGATGTTGTTCGTTTTCATTTGGTAAATACTATTATTTTAAGAATTGTTTTCAAAAAACACAAACCAAGGCATCATTATTGATGCAACAATTGTTATTTGTTTTAGGCTTTTTAACGAGTTAAAAACTTAGTTTATTTTAATTTTAAATATTTAATTGATTATTAAATCAATCACAAAAAAATATATGTAATTTTGACTTTTCAAAAACCGAGCCATACTTTTACAAAAATACATTTAAAAGCGTTGCATACAAACAACTTTAAAATACTTTTTGCACTAAGTTTTACTGTGTTTATCAGCACGTTAAGCTTTTCTCAAGATATCCAAACTAAAGGACGGACTATTAACAGAACTATAAAAGATAGTTTAGTTACTAGTATTGATAGTCTTGTTGTTACAGAAACTTCAGAAAAAACTCAGGACACTATTGCTAAAGATTCTATTAAACCTAAAAAAGATCTTTTAGAACATATTGTTAAATATCACGCTAGTGATTACACTAGGTTTAGTAATAAAAAGCAAAAACTTTATTTATTTAATGAAGCTAGGATTGATTATGGCGATATGAATATTACGGCCGGTGATATAACCATAGATTATAATACAAATACGGTTTACGCAAAAGGCATAACAGATTCTATTGATGGATACACTCAAAAACCTGTTTTTACACAAAGTGGTAATGTTGTAGAACCAGATTCAATCGTTTTTAATACCGAAACTCAAAAAGCACTAATCTATAATTCTAAAACAGAACAAGGCGAAGGTACTGTTATTTCAGAGATTACTAAAAAAGAGAACGATTCTGTTTATTTTGTAAAAGATGCGAAATACACAACTGCCGAAAACCTTGAAGATCCAGAATATTATTTAAAACTGCGTAAAGCTAAAATTGTTCCAGGAAAAAAAATTGTAACCGGGTTAGCGAATCTATTTATTTATGATGTTCCTACGCCGCTTGGACTACCTTTTGGGTTTTTCCCGCAAAGTGAAACGCAAACCTCTGGGGTTATTATACCAACTTTTGGAGAACAAAATGATCGTGGTTACTTTTTACAAAATGGCGGGTATTATTTTGCCATTAATGATTATGTTGATTTAGCCGTTTTAGGTGATTATTATACTAACGGTAGTTATGGTATTCGATTAGAAAACACCTATGCGAAACGATATAGATTTAGAGGTAATGTTGGTTTTAGATATGAAAACTTAATTACAAGCGAGCGCGGATTCTCTGATTATGCGGTAAATACTATTTATAATTTACGTTGGTCTCACAGTCAAGATTCTAAAGCTAACCCTAGTTCTCGTTTCTCTGCTTCAGTTAACTTAGGTAGTAGTTCTTACTATCAACAATCTATAAATCAAGTAAATGTTGCATCTTTTTTAAATAATACCTTAGCATCATCCGTTTCATATTCAAAAACGTTTCAAGGCGAGCCTCAAGTAAATATTAGTCTAACTGCCACGCATTCTCAAAATACCAATACAGAAAGCATCAATATGACGCTTCCTACATTTCAAGGAAGTGTTGGTAGAATCTATCCCTTTGCATCAAAAGCAGGTACTAAAAAGGGTATTATTCAAAATGTAAATTTCCAATATAATTTACGTGCAGAAAACAGAATTGAAACTACTGATTCATTATTCTTCAAAAAAGAAATGTTTGACGATGCGAAAGCTGGATTTCAACACAGTATACCATTAACTACAAACTTTAAATTGTTTAAGTATTTTAGTGCGAGTGCTAGTACTAATTTTAATGAAGTATGGACCTTTAAAACTGTGGATAAAACTTACGACACTACGAATCAAGAAGTTGTTGAAGAAACAATTAATGGTTTTGATTCGTTTAGAACATATAACTTTAGTACTAGTATTGGTACCACTATTTATGGAATGTTTAACTTCGAAAAAGAAGGAAAAGATAGAAAAATCAAAGCTATTAGGCACGTTATGAGGCCTTCTATTAGTTATAACATTAACCCCTCTTTTGATAAATATTATGATTCTTATGAAGTTGTTAGTGCTGATGGTTTAACAACTAGCGATGTTGACTATAGTAGGTTTGAGGATGGTTTATTTGGTTCTCCGAATAAAAACTTTTCAAGCTCAATGGGAATTTCTCTTTCTAACAATCTTGAAGCAAAAGTTAGAGATAAAGACAGTACTGCTACAGAAGCAAAAAAGGTAGTTCTGTTAAACAATTTAAACTTTTCTACATCTTATAATTTTGCTGGAGATTCATTACAATGGAGTCCTGTGAGAATGAGTGGTGGTACGCAACTCTTTAATAATAAAATGAGCGTTAATTTTGGTGCTACATTAGATCCTTACGCTTTAGATAATAATAACAACAGAATTGATACATACAATATTGATAATGGTGGTAGCCTTTTTAGGCTAACAAGTGCTAACATGAATGCCAGTTGGTCATTTTCTAGTTCAGATGGAGGCAAGAATAAAAAGAACAATTCCGGTATTGAAGAAAATAAACGGAGTGGTGGTCGAGCAGATGACTTGTTTGGTGTTTCTGAAGATTTTGCAAACAAACAAATGCAGGACGAAGATGACGACAAAGAAGAAAAACCTAGCGAATTATATAATTATAAAATACCCTGGAATTTCAGGGTCGCATACGCAGTTAACTACTCGAATAGCCAAAGGCAAAGTGAAATTTCATCGCATTCACTTATGTTTTCTGGCGATATTGAACTCTCTTCTAAATGGTCTGTGGGAGGTTCATCGGGTTACGATTTAAAAAATGCAGGTTTCACCTATACACAACTCCGTTTTGAACGTGATTTGTTAAGTTGGAGAATGAATTTTAGTTGGGTACCTTTTAGTACTCGAAGTTCTTGGAATTTCTTTATTGGTATAAAATCTAGTATCTTAAGTGATCTTAAATATGAAAAACGAAGACAACCAGATATTCAATTGTAAATCGATAAATACCAATTAACATTTACCTTAGAAGGTTTAACATTAAGAATGGTAATAAGATTTCCTTCTTCAAGGAAATGAAAATAATATATTATTATGAAAACGATTATAACAACTAAAAATGCCCCTGCTCCTATTGGTCCATACAACCAAGCTATATTAACAGGTAATACTTTATATACTTCTGGTCAAATTGCTATAAATCCTGAGTCAAACATTTTAGTTTTAGAAAATATTACAGAAGAAACTAAACAAGTTATGCAGAACTTAAAAGCTGTTTTAGAAGCTGCTAATATGACGTTTGAACATGTTATCAAATCGTCTATCTTTATTAGTAATATGGATGATTTTGCTCTTATTAACAAAGTTTACGGAAGTTATTTTGATGAAGCTAATGCGCCAGCTAGAGAAACTGTTGAAGTTGCTAGATTACCAAAAAATGTTAATGTAGAAATTAGTGTAATTGCTGTTAAATAGTATAGGTTTTAATACAAAATAATATTCTAAGCTGAAATACTATTTGTCTTAGGAAAACTTTACAAGTAAACTTTTCAGTTTTTCTTTATCAATAGGTTTTGATAAAAAATCATCAATTCCTGCTAGTTTCGCTTTTTCAATATCTTTCTCGAAAGCACTTGCAGAAACGCCAATAATTGGAGTTTTATTTTTTAAATATTTATCTGTTTCTTTTATAAACTTTGTAGCCTCATACCCATCCATATCTGGCATGTATATGTCCATAAAAATCATATCGAAATCTAAAATCTTATATAAGTCTACTGCTTCTCTTCCGTTTTTTGCAAACGTACAATCAGCACCTTGCTTTTCTAGAAGAAACTTAATAACCTTTTGATTCATTCTATTATCTTCGGCAACTAGCACACTAAACTTATCAGATAAAACAGGTTTTTCAATTGCCTCAACAGGTTTAATATTTAAAGTCTTTTTTAATTGAAGACTGAAATAAAATGTAGAACCCTCGTTTTCTTTACTTTCTAATTTAAGTTCACCTCCTAAAAGCTCTACTAATTTATGAGAAATAGATAATCCCATTCCACCGCCTCTATAATCCTTTTTAAAAGCATTATTGTAAACCCCATCAAAATTATTAAAAACACGTTTTGCATCTTGAGGTTTCATCCCTATTCCTGTATCCTTAATATAAAAGGTAATAATCTGGTCGTTATCAATACCAACAGATTGATCTACAATTAAAGATATTGTACCTGCATTAGTGAATTTTATAGCATTATTAATCAAGTTTATTAATACTTGCTGAATTCTAGCAGAATCAGCTAACACTAAAAACTTACCTTTTTCTTCAGATAAAAATTTATATTCAAATGCCAACCCTTTTTCCCATGCTTGGTACTCAAATACTTTAAATAATTTAGATAAATCTGTTTTTAAATCAACAGACTTAAAATCTAACTTTAAGTCGCCATCATTTACTTTAGTATTATCGGTTACCATATTAACCAATTGTAATAAATGTTTTGAAGAGTATTCGGCAATTTCAACCTGTGCAGTTTGGTCACTATTTAAATCTGTTTGTTTTAGCATATTCAGCATCCCTAAAACAGTATTTAAGGGCGTACGTACTTCATAACTCATATTTGCTAAATAAACAGAATTATGGTTAGCTAATTCTTCAGCAGACTCTAAGCGCTCTTTTAATTCATCTAGCCGGAGTCTTAAATTACTTTTTACAACATCATTTTTAAGTTGATTCTTTAAGAAGAACTGTAAGGCAATAACTTGAATAATAGCTAACACAAACAAAAATAATGCAGCGCTTTCTATAAAAATCTTCTTTTCTAAGAATACATAACCAATTATTAAAATAACAGCAATACATACGAAAATGAAAAAAGATAATGTCTTCTTCATTTTTAATTGCGTAATAGATTTAGGGAAAATCTTCATTCAATATTGCTTTTAACAAACTTATTTATAATTAAACGATTTAACAAAAGTATTATTTAATATTAAACCTTAACTTTATTTTGAATTTAGTTAAATTTAAAGTTTTAAATTTTTAAATAAAAGAAAGCTCCATTATGCGCATAGAATATGATATTAAATTAGGGTTTAAAGATGTAATGATACGCCCAAAACGGTCTACATTAAAAAGTAGAAAACAAGTAAGCTTAGAACGCGAATTCAAGTTTTTGCATAGTTCAACTGTATGGTCAGGCATCCCCATTATGGCGGCAAACATGGATACTGTTGGTACTTTCCAAATGGCAAATGAATTATCAAAACACCAGCTTTTCTCGGCCATACATAAACATTATACCTTAAAAGAATGGCAAACATTTATTAATAATGCACCTAAAGGTATTGAAGACTTTATAGCCGTTAGTACTGGTATAGGAAAACAGGATGCTGTAAAACTTAAAGATATTTTAACACAACATCCTCAACTAAAATTTATTTGTATTGACGTGGCAAATGGCTATTCTGAATATTTTGCAGATTTTGTTAAACAAACTAGAACACAATATCCAGATAAAATTATAATTGCTGGCAATGTAGTTACTGGCGAAATGGTAGAAGAACTGCTTCTTTCTGGAGCAGATATTGTTAAGGTTGGTATTGGTCCTGGTTCTGTTTGTACCACACGTGTTAAAACCGGTGTTGGTTACCCACAGCTATCGGCTATTATTGAATGTGCCGATGCTGCACATGGTTTAGGCGGACAAATTATTAGTGATGGTGGTTGTACTACGCCAGGTGATATTGCAAAAGCATTTGGTGCTGGAGCAGATTTTGTTATGCTTGGTGGAATGCTTGCTGGACACGACGAAAGTGGTGGTGAAATCATAGAAAAAAATGGAAAATCGTATCGAAAATTTTATGGTATGAGTTCTGAAACTGCCATGGATAAACATGTTGGTGGCGTAGCCGACTATAGGGCTAGCGAAGGCAAAACAGTAGAAGTCCCCTATCGTGGTAAAGTTGAAAACACACTTCAAGATATTTTAGGTGGTATTAGAAGCACCTGTACATATGTTGGCGCAGCTCGTTTAAAAGAATTAACTAAACGTACTACTTTTATACGCGTTGCAGAACAAGAAAACAGAATCTATACCAAATAAGTAAGCAGCGTTTAATTGTTTTTAATTATTAGGCATGTTGTTTAACTCAAAAATACCAGTCTATTTAATAATTTAACAGTTTCGTTGTATTATAAATATTAAAATCGCAATTTATCTATATTAATTCTGAGAGTATTTCTGCAATTTCTCAATATAAAACCCTTAAATTGTAATATCAAACCAATCCAATACAATCAATGGCATTAAAAATTGTAATTTCTCATAAAACAAAATATAAATACGATAGGTCTGTATCATTATCCCCACATATTTTTAGGTTAAGACCTGCACCACATAGCAGAACGCCTATCGAAGCTTACTCTATAAAGATTACACCCGAAAATCAATTTTTCAACTGGCAACAAGATCCTTTTGGAAATTATATGGCGCGTTTAATTTTTCCTGAGAAAACAAAAGAGCTTACCATTGATGTTGAGATTATAGCCGATTTAAAAACTATAAATCCGTTTGACTTTTTTGTTGAAGAGTATGCCGAAGAGTATCCGTTTACTTATAAAGAAGAAACAAAAAAAGAGTTACTACCTTATTTAGAAATTACAGATGAAGGCAAACTCCTTAAAGACTTTCTTAAAACTTTAGATTATACACCTAGAAAAACCATTTATTTTTTAATTCATATCAATCAAAAAATATATGAGTTTTTAAATTATAATATTAGAATGGATCCGGGGGTGCAAACCTGTGAAGAAACACTCGATAAAAGAAGTGGTTCTTGTAGAGATTATGCATGGTTATTTGTACAAACCTTGCGCCATTTAGGTTTTGGTGCTCGTTTTGTATCTGGGTATTTAGTGCAACTAAAATCTGATGAAAAATCATTAGATGGCCCTTCTGGCCCTGAAGAAGATTTTACCGATTTACACGCTTGGGCAGAAGTGTATTTACCTGGGGCTGGTTGGATTGGTTTTGATGCCACATCTGGCTTATTAGCTGGCGAAGGTCATATTCCTTTAGCCTGTACACCTACATTTGAAAGTGCAGCGCCTGTTTCTGGTATGTCTGATGTTTGCGAAACAGAATTTGAATTTGAAAACTCTGTAAAGCGAATTTTCGAATCGCCTAGGGTTACAAAACCTTATACTGAAGAACAATGGAAAGCCATTTACAAACTCGGTTTTAAAGTAGAAAAACAATTAGAAAAAGGCGATGTTAGATTAACTATGGGAGGCGAGCCTACTTTTGTATCTATTGACGATATGGAATCGCCGGAATGGAATACCGATGCCGATGGCCCTCATAAAAGAGAACTTGCTAAAAACTATTCTGCACGATTATACGATGAGTTTGCAAAAGGAGGTGTTTTACATCAAGCCCAAGGCAAATGGTATCCTGGTGAACCTCTACCACGATGGTCAATAGAATTATGTTGGAGAAAAGATGGTAGAAATATTTGGCATAATAAAAACTTATTAGCTTTATTTTCAGAGAACCCTAATGTAAAAGAAGGTGACGACATTCTATTCTTAGAAACTCTTTCAAAACATTTAGGCATTACCAATAAAACTATAATTCCAACCTACGAAGATGCTTTTTATTTTATGTGGGAAGAGGGCAAACTACCTATTGATGTTGACCCTACAAAAGATGATGGTGCCTTACTCGTAAAAAATAAATTAAAGGACATTCTAAAAGACGGAAAATCAAAAGCTATTGGTTATGTATTACCGTTAAATAACTCGATGGGCACATGGTATACTAGCGATTGGACGTTTAGGAGAAACCATTTATTCTTAATTCCTGGTAATTCGCCAATTGGATTACGTTTACCTTTAGATTCATTAATAAGAAAACCAGAACATGGCGAATTTCCTAAATTCGATCCAGATAATTTTTCTCTAAAAGGCCGATTACCAAGCTTTAAAAAAACAGCAGCAACACGTTTTGAAGATGTCGAAAACAATGGTGTAACTGCACCAAACACTTATTTTATAAGAACCGCTATTTGTGCGGAAATTAGAGAGGATAAGTTGCACTTATTTTTACCACCTTTAGATTCTGCTGAAATATATTTAGATTTAATAGCATCTATTGAAGCTACAGCAAAAAAACTAAATATACCTGTTGTTTTAGAAGGTTACGATCCACCAAAAGATCACCGATTCGAGTCTATGAAAGTTACTCCAGACCCTGGAGTTATAGAAATAAACGTACATCCTGCAAAAAACTGGGAAGAGCTTACACATAATACGTTAACATTATACGAACTCGCTAAACAATCCCGTTTAGGAACCGAAAAATTCATGCTTGATGGTAAGCATACAGGAACTGGTGGTGGAAACCATGTAACGTTAGGTGGCGTAACACCTGCCGATAGTCCGTTGTTACGTAAACCAAGTTTATTACGTAGTTTACTAACCTTTTGGCAACATCACCCTGGGCTGTCTTACTTGTTTTCTGGGGCCTTTATTGGAGCTACAAGTCAAGCTCCAAGAATAGACGAAGCCCGCTTGGAAAACCTATACGAGCTAGAAATCGCATTTAGCCAAATACCTAAAGATGGCGACGTACCGTTTTGGCTAACCGATAGATTATTTCGTCATTTACTAACCGATTTAACAGGAAATACGCACCGTGCAGAATTCTGTATCGATAAATTATATTCTCCAGATTCATCATCTGGTCGACTAGGTATATTAGAGCTTCGTGCTTTCGATATGCCACCGCATCCGCAAATGAGTTTAATGCAAAACCTATTAGTGCGTACACTTGTAGCTTGGTTCTGGAACAAACCTTACGAACACGATTTAGTACGTTGGGGTACAGAATTACACGATAAATTTTTGATAGAGCATTACGTAAAAGAAGATATTAAAGATATCGTAGAGCAACTTAACAGAGCCGGATATAAATTTCAAGTCGATTGGTTCGATCCGTTTTTCGAATTTAGATTCCCACTTCATGGTATGGTCGAAATTAACAACATCCATTTAGAATTACGTGCTGCAATAGAACCATGGAATGTTTTAGGAGAAGAGATGACTGGTGGCGGTACTGCTAGATATGTAGATTCTTCCGTAGAGCGTATTCAAGTTAAAGTCAACCATTTTATAGAAGAGCGTTTCGTACTTACCTGTAACGGCGTAAAAGTGCAATTAAACAGCACAGGTGTTAAAGGCGAATTTGTGGCAGGTATACGCTATAAAGCATGGAATCCGCATTCATCATTACACCCAACTATAGATGTAGATACACCTTTGGTTTTCGATATTGTAGACACTTGGAATAAACGTTCCATTGGCGGCTGCACCTATTATGTTGCGCATCCAGGAGGCCGTTCATACGAAAGTTATCCAGTAAACAGTTTCGAAGCAGAATCAAGACGTATCAACCGTTTCTGGGAGTTTGGTCATACACAAGGCGATATTGTAGAGCCAGATAACATCGTACAAGGCGGACCAAGTACAGCAAAAGTCGAAAAGCAAACAAGTTCTAAAAAATTCAAGTATAAAGAACTTCCTATTAATTTCGAATTCCCATATACTTTAGATTTAAGAAAAAAGTAACATATAAAATTTAATAAATCGTTTGTAAATCAGGGCGTTACCCAAAAAGGGTCGGGCTATCACTACTCACTCCCTCCTATCGTCGGGGAGCTTAAACATGCCGTTCTATCCCTAACGCAATCGTTCAGATGAACTATAAACATATCTATTAAAATTATATTAAATACTGTTTAAAAAAACACCATAAACCAAACAAAACAATAGAACATTTAAAGCAAAATTTAGTAGAGAAATTATCATTTTTTTATATTAATTTTGCAAATTAAAAAATATAAATGTCCAACAAACCAAATACAGCATTTCAGAATTATTTCTCTGAATTTAAAGAATATGACGAGGTTTTAAAACCAGACATGTCTATAAATGCTAATTGGGAAAAACTACTGAATAATTTCTCAGATATTGGGTATAAAAACCTAAAATCAAAACAAGAAGAAGTTAATTGGTTAATGGAAGAAAACGGTGTAACCTATAACGTTTACAACGATCCAAAAGGATTACATCGCGCTTGGAGTTTAAATGTAGTACCTTTTATAATTCATCAAAAAGAATGGGAGTCTACTATAGAAAAGGGCATTAAGCAGCGCGCAGAACTATTAAATCTTATCTTAAAAGATATTTACGGTAAGCGCGAACTTATAAAAAAAGGTATTCTACCAGAAGAAATTGTATTTGCGCATCGTGGTTTTTTAAGACAATGCGATCAGATTCAATATAACACCTCTAAAAATTTACAAGTCTACTCTTTAGATTTAGCACGAGGTCCAGACGGACGTATGTGGGTGGTTAGCGATCGTACGCAAGCGCCATCTGGAATGGGTTACGCACTAGAAAACAGATATGCACTTAACCGAGTGGTACCAAATATTTTCGAAAACATTAATGTTAAACAACCATTAGGTTTTTTTAACGATTTAAAACAAATGTTATTAGATGCGGCACCACAAAATAAAAGCAATCCTAACATTGTAATTTTAACACCTGGCCCGCATAACGAAACTTATTTTGAACATACTTATTTAGCATCCTTTTTAGGATATCCATTAGTAATGGGTAGCGATTTGGTTGTTAGAAACGGAAAGCTCTGGTTAAAAACACTTAAAAAGCTAAAACAAGTCGATGTTGTATTACGCCGCGTAGACGATGCTTTTATGGATCCTTTAGAATTAAGAGAAGATTCATATCTAGGTGTCGCAGGATTACTAGAAGTAGTTCGCGAGCAGCAAGTTGCTATTGTAAACCCTATTGGCTCTGGTATTTTAGATAATGCTGGATTAATTCCGTTTATGAATGCCATTTGTAAGTATTATTTCAATGAAGATTTAATACTTCCGCAAATAGCCTCGTGGTGGTGCGGACAAAAAAAAGAACGCGAATATGTATTAAGTCACTTAAAAGATTTAGTAGTTAAACGAATAGATCGTTCTAGCAGAGAACATATTTTCTTCTGTGAGTTTCTAGACGAAGATGCTCTAAAAGCATTAGAAAAAGAAATACTACTTGCACCCTACCAGTTTGTGGCGCAAGAAAAAATATCGTTCTCAACAGCGCCAAGTTTTTCTGAAGACAAATTAGAACCACGAAAAGTATCTTGTAGAACCTTTGCTATTGCAAAAAATGATAGTTATAGTGTAATGCCAGGTGGTTTAGTACGTGTGGCTGCAGAACGTGAAGAAATATTTGTATCCAACCAACGCGGTGGTATTAGTAAAGATTTTTGGGTGGTTTCAGATCAAACAGAAAGCCCGTTGCGTAATTATTCATGGGAATCATCTTCTAACAACACCTTTTCAGATATTAATGATTTATCAAGTAATACTGCCGAAAACTTATTTTGGTCTGGACGTTACCTTGGGCGCTCCTTAATAACGGCACGTTATTTAAGAGTCGTGCTTAATAGAATGAATGAGGAACAGTCTAATACACGTAAATCAGATTCTGAAACTTTAATTATTTTATACCAATCCATCACAAATATAACATCTACTTTTCCTGGTTTTATCGGTAAAGGTTCAGAAGAACTTTTAAAAGATCCTTTAAAAGAAATTTTGTCACTAATACGAGACGATAGCCGTATAGGGAGTTTAGCACAAACCATGAACAGCTTTAACAACGCCTATTATTCTTTAAGAAGTTTATGGTCTAAAGATATGTGGCGTGTGTTTGATGGTATTAAAAAACAATGGCGAACTTTTAAAGAATCAGAAGATTTCTCAATAAATAAACTTATTAAATTCTTAGATCGCATCATTACGCGTTTAATTGCTTTTATGGCGCTAATAGAAGAAAGTATTTTAGTAAACCAAGGTTTACTACTTTATTTTATTGGTTTACAAACCGAGCAGTCTATGATGCATGTTGAAAAATGCCGATCCTTACTTGTTATTAACTACGAAGAACAAGTACAGTATGAAATCTTAGAAGCACTATTAAACAGTAGCGAAAGTCTAAACATTTACAGGTATAGTTACCGTTCTTATTTAAGTGTAGAAAACGTAATTAAATTAATGCTTGTTGATACCGAATATGCAAAATCATTAGCATACAAAATTAATCGAATAGAAAAAGACATTAATAAACTACCTTATTCTGAAGGGTCTAATACAGTTGCCGCATGTAAAGAACGCATTATGAAAGCGCATGCTAAAATGGAAAGTTTATGCATTGAAAAACTTATCGTGTTAAATAAAGATGCGTCTTTAAGACAAGATTTAGATGATGCTTTAGCAGATATTAGTAATTTATTACACGAAACATCAATGGAGGTTTCCAATACGTATTTTAATCATTCGTACACGCAAAACCAATTGATTAATCAAAACTTCCCATTAACTTAATATGTTATATCAAATATCACATACCACCAGCTATAAATATCAATTTGGTGTTACCTTTTGTCATAACATAGCCACTATAAAACCCAAAAATATGTTGGGTCAAACCGTAGTCGATTATAAATTAGACATTAGCCCTACGCCTACGGAATTCTCCGAGAAATTAGACTTTTTTGGAAATACCATTACACGTTTTTCGATACAAGAACATCATAAAACATTAAAAGTAACGGCATCTAGCAAAATTCTTAGGGACTATACTATAGAACCCGATATTTATAAATCACAAAGCGGAAAACGTATTAATTTAATTGAAGCTTTAGCATTATTAAAGTCTGAAAGCACAGCACTATTAGATGTTACTCAATTTACTTTAGAGTCGGTTTTAATTGCAAATATTTCGTCTGAAATTAGGGCTTACGCCGAAGAATCTTTTAAACCGAATCGGTCAATTTTTGAAGCTGCTTACGAATTGATGGAGCGTATTTTTAACGATTTTGAATTCAATCCAAACGTTACCAATGTGGCTACCCCTATTCATGAAGTTATTATTGAGAAAAAAGGGGTTTGTCAAGATTTTGCACAAATAGCTATTGCTTGTGCACGTGCGGTTGGTTTACCAGCCCGTTACGTAAGTGGTTATATTGAAACACTTCCGCCTCCAGGAAAAGAAAAATTAATAGGAACCGATGCCTCACATGCTTGGTTTTCTATTTATATCCCAACCTTTGGATGGGTAGATTTCGACCCAACAAATAACCAAATACCCAAAAACCAGCATATTATTGTGGCTTATGGGCGCGATTATTATGATGTGCCTCCTCTAAAAGGTGTGATTTATAGCTCTGGAAAAAACAAAATGAAAGTTGAAGTAGATATTAGACCTGCAGTTTAAAAGAAATCTCGAAACTAAAATAGCCCAAATAATTTTTTCCGTTTGGCCGTGTTTGGTCTATCTAAAATAAGAATATCAGATACTTCATATTTATCAAATCCATCAAAAAGAGCATCAACCCCTTTTCTCATTTTCAGATTCAATTCTTCATTATATAATGGTATAAGGGAATAAAAATCAATCGATTTGTTTTCAAGTTCTAGCGTATGAAAACCATCTCCCAAAACAACTGAAGGCAATAAAATTATTGAGCTTAATTCAGTATTTTTAAAAAAAGGTTGAGCAGGATCTCCATTAGGAATGGTGTGTCCAAAACTTAACCAAGTATTAAGCTCATGCGGGAATCTAGCAAGGTATTTTAACCATCTAATAGGCCAATAGTATTTTTCATCTTTAAAGGCAGTCTCAGAAACTTTCCAATCTGCAGGCAAACATATAGACAATTCTGCAAATTTACGATGCTCTACATCTTCAGGAGTATGCATTGGCTTGTCACTCATTCCAGAGGTAACTAAGGTATGGAAAGGCTTTTCTTCTGTTGGTTTTACCCAATGTACATCAATATGAACCTGGTCGGATATTAATTCATGAAAAACCATGTGAATGTCACCAATATGTTTTTCAATATGGTCTGATATTTCTTCTATTGAAGGTTCTCCAGATGCGCCTTCAAATTTATTTAAGTCTGAATCTTTATAGCGATAAATTGGTGAACCTGATTCTGATTTTTCCATTTATTTTAAATTTAACTAAACTTTAGTTAGCGAGGGTTTCTTAAAAACAAGTGCCTTCTATTGGTTTTTCAATACAATTGCCATCACCAAAACAAACTGTTTCTGTTTCACAACCGCCATCCTCGTCGGTACAAGAAATTAAGCTTAAGGTAATACTTGCTAATATGATAATGTGTTTTAGTTTAAATAATGTCTTCATTTGTATTTATTTGATAATTTATGATTCGTTATAGGCTTTTTAAGATTACTATTTGGTCTAAAAAGTTAATGCTTTTTAACTCAATGGTACGAGCAACAGTCTTGCTTTCTTTAGCGCTTGTTTGTAACGAGCACCATCATTGTTTACAAACAAATCAACCAAAAAACCCTATATCATCTATGGTTAAGACTGTGTTGTCGTCTTGAAAATTTCTGGCACTTGAATATTTCCAATCAACAGAGTTTGTTACAAAACCACTTTCAACAGGGTTGTTATGTATATAATCTATTTTCTGTTTGATGACTTTTTCACTCCATAATTCTATAGGTTTATTGTGATGCTGCCAAAATTGGTATTTACTTGTTGTTGCGTTCCTTTTTCCTGCACGTTCAAACATCCATAATAGCCATTCTTTTCTGCTTTCTTGTGGGTTATTTTCTATAGTTTCAATTAGTTTTTTAGCCGTGTGCCTTTTAAAATCTCGAAGTAATTCTGATGGTTGCAAGCTTGCAGACCTAAAGATTAAATGAACATGACTTGGCATAAAACAATAAGCATACAGTTCCAACCCTTTTTTTGCTCTACAAAAGTCTATACTTTCTGCTAAAACTTTTAAGTAAATTTGTCTTGTAAAAACATCAATCCAATTTACAGTAGCAAATGATACAAAATATAAACCTGACTTGTTATGAAATTTATAGTTTCTGCTCATACAACTAATATAATAAATATTATAATTGCTACCGCTAAGCTGTGCTTAGTGGCCGCAAACTGAATAAACTCTTTATAACAATAAAGCCCTACATTGACATAAAAGCTTTCCTTATATTTATTTCTTACTCTTACCGCCACGGTTTGACTTTTTTTCAACTCCAAACCATTCAGTTATTTTAATCATCGCTAATTAAATTGCTACCGCTAAGCTGCGCTTAGTGGCCACAAACTGACTAAACTATTTATAACAAAAAAGCCCTACATTGCCATAGAAGCTTTCCTTATATTTATTTCTTACTCTTACCGCCACTAGTAAATACTAGCGGTAGCGGGGCGACTATCATTATTCATTTAGCTTATTCATTTCATTAACATATTTAAGCCAATCTAATTCTGCATCTTCTTTTTCTTTTAACTTAACCTCAAAATCGTCTTCACTTTCTTTAAGATAAGATAAAAATTCACGCCCTTCATTAATTGCTTCAACTCTTATTTTATTTCCTAACTCATCATAATATATATATCCCGTACCATGTATTAATTCAGATTCTTTATTTCCATTTTCAAACCAACTGGTGTAAGTCTCTTTTTCATTTTGAGTAATAATTTCAGTCTGTTTTTGACCATTTTTATAAAAACTAGCATACTCAGAACTATTATCTTTTATAATTTGACGAACACTTAAATTCCCATTTTCATACCATTCACAGGCCAATTCAAAAAGTTTTCCATCTTTTGTTTTATTAAAAGATTTTTTAATTCCTGAGGGATAATAAGAGGTCATTGTTATTATATTCTTGTTTCTCTCAACTCTATTCCTTAAAACTCCTTCAATTGTACAATCCAAATTGAACTTTTGCGAAATATTATATTTTTTATCAAATTCAAGATTAAAACTTTCATCAATTATATCAAATTTTGAATATGGTATTTTATCTGATATATATATGTTTTCAAAAAAATATTTTGAATAAATACCACCAGAATATATCGGAAAATCATTTTCACGTAAAGCCTTAAGCATATTTATTTCAAAACCTCTTAGTCCATTAGAACAAAAATCATCAAGTGAGTTTTCAAGTTCGAAATTTCCTTTGTAATCATATTTATAAATCTTTTGCTCTTTATTTGGAGTGTTCAGATAATTGAATTGTGAAAGATTTGGAATTTCTTGAAATTTTTGTTGAGCAACGAAATCAAGTTTTATCAAATCAAAATCAGTATTAAAATCTTTTGAATAAAACATGGGATCTTTTGGCTTCCAATTACCTCCCGGAGTAAGGTTCGTTAATATTCCTTCATTCAATACTTCTCTTCCTAATTTATATATAATTAGACGTTCAAGTTCAAAGGCGGTTTCTTCTTCCAGATATGGAAATAAAATATCAAATTTTACTTGAAAACCTGAGTTTTGAATTTCTTTAATTCTATTCAATTTACTAGAATTAAAGTCTAATTTGTTTGGTTTTAGATGAGATAAATATCTTTTTCCCTTTCCCTTTCCAATATAAAAATATTGATTATTTCTGGGATCGATTAATCCATAAACGTAATATGTTTTTTTGTTTAACCCTTTTTTCACAATTATTTATATCAATTTTATACGTGGTTGGTAGCATAGCTAAGCAAATACAAACCGCATTGAAAACTTAATAAAACTTTCAGAAGTATTCGATAACAAGCAATTTTACTTATACCGATAGTCCTTGTTCAATTATTTTTAATACTTATCTTAATCTTGCCATCACGATCAAGACACTATCGTTAGCGGAGGCTTTTTTAGGTTGCTAAATTAGTTTTAAAAGTTTATACTTTTAACTTAAAAGGTACTAGTGAGACACTCGTGCTAACCAACATTGTCAGGTACTAGGCTTATCCAGATGTTTGTATTCATCCGGTACTTTTAATCCTTTCTTAAAATTTTCAATATTAGAATAACTTCGATATTTACCCACAAGAGTTGGTAACGATATTTTAGAAAAAATAAACCCGAATATTGTTATTATTATACTTATCCAAAAATCTCTCTTAAATTTTACAATTGTATCAATTATTTCGCTACCAATCCAATTTGACTGAAGGCATAAATAAAGAAAAGGTATCAATACTAATAAAATAGATAAGACAACTTCTATCCAACTTCTTAAACGCCATCTACCAATTTTTTTAGCATAAAATTTTTCTCTTAAATCAGCACGTTTAGAATTCTGCTCATTTAAAAGTTTATTTTTTAAATTCTCAATCTCGTTAGTTTGGTTAGTCGTTGTGGTAAGGAGTGATGATATTTTAGAATTTTTCTCATTTTCTTTAACTATAAATTCCTGTTCTACAACTTTTATATTGGATGTTCGGCTATTTAATTCTTTAACAGCAGCTTCAAGCATTTTAAGCCTTTTGCTCTCTGTTTCTTTTTGCTTATTAGCTTCTTGTTGTAATCTATTAACGAATTCTTTTTTATCGTTTTCAGCAAGTTGATTTAATTCATCTACATTTTTGAGTTGCTTACTTGTAATCCGTGTGGCAATTCTAATGATATCTGAATCACTTATTTCTTTATCACCGTATTTGTGAATATTATCATCTAATTCTCGAATTATAGAAGATTTAGGTAACGATTGGTTCAATGTTAAAGATATTAATGATGACATTCCTATATCAACAATTTGTTCTGCTGAAATATCTACTTGTGATTGTGGGTTACTTAACCAAAGAATATTTAATAAATCATCTGCTCTAATTATTTCAGGTTGCTTTCCATTAGGATTATATGCGTATTGATTTTCTCTAAAAAAAGCATTGTTTACAAACCAGCAATTTACTTTTTCGAATTGGTAAATATCTTTTTTTCGTTTTTCTTTTACATAAATTATCGCTGCAGCATCGTGTAGAGCAGCTTTATCAGTATTTCTTCTAACTTTTAGTACTTTGTATTCATCACTATATTTGGCTTTATTTAATAATTTGCGTGTATCAAAAAGCGTAAATATTTTGTACTTTGATAATTCTGATTCTAAGTTATCAGATATTCTTTCTAAATCTACATTTGTTAAATTCCTTCTTTCACAAGCGTTATATATATCTTCTGGATTAATTTTTTTTTGAAGAAAGGAATTATTGAAATGTATAGACTTTGCTTGTAATAAGGCTTTCGTTTCCTCAATAGTATCCAATAAAATTTTGCAAGTATAACCTTGAGCCGTAGCAATTTTCAAAAGGGTTTTACAAGTGTGTGTTGATTCTGAAGTATTCAAGTCTAAAAGACCAATAATAAAATTGGTATCTAATAACAATTCAACATTCATTTTTGCACTTGTTGGTTCAAATTCTATATAGCCTGCTAATATTGAACCTAAATATATTTCTTTTATTAATTCGTATACAGGTGTTATGTTTTTAAAAAAATCAACGAATTGCGCCTCAACAGAATAATCCTCTCCGTTTAAATATGGCTTATTAGATAAATATTTGGAAAGAGAATGCTTATTCTTTTCTATAAAACTAAAAATGGATTTATCATTAATTTCGTCGTTATCTGTAGTATTAATAAAATCATTAAAAAGTTTTTCAAGATTATCTATTTCAACTTTATGCTTCCTAACATCTTCTTCAAATTCAGTAAAAAAGTATCCTTTTATTGCAAAAGATTTATCTTGATACAATTCGAAAAAAGTGTTCCCATTGGTGTTAATTTCGATAGCAATTTTCCTTAATATTTTTTCGATTACTGGAATTGGAAAATCAAGGTTGTATAATTTATCAGAATAAACTTTAATTTCGGAAATAGATTTACCACTAAAAATGTTTTCGTCATTCATTTTAGAAATGACTCTTTTAATTAATGGAACAAAAATATCTAAAGGTCCTTTTACTAAAGATGAAGATGTTCTAATATGGGCTAAAAGGCTATATGTTAAAGCTTTTTGTTTGTTCATTCAGTTTGTTTTTTTGCTTTGTTTCTAACTTTTTACAAAACGACGGTGGCACACAGTTCAAATCAATAAAATCAGAATAAGCGCATTTAAAGTCACTAAATATAAAAAACAAATGCTGTAGGAAAAACTATAATCGAAGAACTACAAATACTACTGCTAACCTACCTTATTACCTACAGACCCATTTTGGTTTGGGGTAAGCTCAAAAATAAAATCGGGTTTAATAAAGTCCTCTTTTCTGTGCGATACATAAATAATAGCAGTTTCGCTTTCTTGGGCTATTTTATTTACCAATTCTGAGAAGAGTTTGGCATCGGCATCGTCTAATCCGTTTGTAGGTTCGTCTAAAATAAGTAATGGTGGGTGTTTTACCATCGCTCTAGCAATAAGCACCAAACGTTTATGTCCGTTAGATAAAAACTGGAAGCTTTTATCCTTTATATGCAGCATGTTTAAAAGCGTTAACCATTGGTGTGCCATAGTAATTTGCATATCGGTTGGGTAACTGTAAAGCCCTACAGAATCTACAAAACCAGAAATAATCATACTTTCTATGGTATCTCGGCGTTTAAAACCGCGTAACATTTCTGAGGTGTAAAACCCAATATGTTTTTTAATATCCCAAACGGTTTCGCCACTCCCTTTTTTAATGCCAAACAGGATCATATCTGCCATATAGCCTTTTGGGTTATCGCCAGAAATTAAAGATAGAATGGTACTTTTTCCGGAACCATTTGGGCCAATAAGCTGCCAGAATTCTCCCGGCTTAATTTGCCAAGTAATGTTATTGATAATTGGGCGTTCACCATAACTCACCGATACTTTGTTGAGTTTAATTAACGGGTTAAAGGTTTCCCTTTCGGTTTCATAAGGTTGTGGTAATTCTTCTGTGAAGGTTTTAGTGTCTGTTTTATTAGTTTCGACGTACAATTTTGGTTCGCCAGCTTCTAAAACATAAACAGCATCAATAAACGCAAAAATATCACGTTTACGTGTTGCAATCTGGATAATTTGTGTGTGTTCGCTTAATTGGGCAAGTGTAGTTTCAATTTTAGATTGTGCTTCCACATCTAAACAATCGAAAACATTGTCTAAAACCAGGTATTCTGGATTAGATTTTAAAATATGATTTAGTAAAGCCCGTTTGCGTTCGCCTTCAGACGAGTTTTTAAGACTGTTTTTGGTAGTGGTTTGCACATCAAAATGCCCGTGACGTGTTTCTTCTTCTATAAAGGCATTCACCGTAACATCTGAAAACACAGCACCTTTAAGTGTGTTAAGGTCTTTAAACCATAACCCTGAGGTAATATTTTTGAGAAGTTGTTTTTTATTCTCTGTATTAGAAATGTAAAATGCTTTATGCTTAGGCACAAGCATGTTTTACAGGTTTTTAGTATGGAAAGGCACTAAACCATCAATAGGTCTGCGCTCGAAATTTCCAACTTTAAAGCCCATCTCTTCTGCTACTTCTTTAATTTCTTTTTGTGCAAAAAAGGCAATAGACCCTGCAAAATGTACGGGAACGGTTTTAAGTTCTTCTTTGTACTGCATAATCATATTTGTTGCAAATTCTCTAATCCCCTTTTTAATAAGATTAATGGTATATTCTGAATCTTTATGCAAAAACATAAATTCTGCAAAATTTGCTAAGTATGCATTAGGACTAGGTTGTTTGTAGAGATTGTATTTTATAAAATCGGCATCCATGTTATACTTAGCTCCAAAGGCTATGCGAACATTTTCTGGCATGTGATTAAAATAATAATCTTTAATAAGTTGCTTACCGTAATAATTACCAGAAGCATCATCCATTAATGTGTAACCAAGTGATATTACACGTTGGTGTAATTTTTCGCCATCATAATAGCTACAGTTAGATCCTGTACCCATAATACAAACCACAGCGGCTTCTTTTGGGTCGTTAATGGTTGCATAAACGGCAGCCAACGTATCTTCGTTTACTTCTACATGGGCATTAGTAAATATTTCTTTTAATACACCACTTAATAAGTCTCTAGCATTATCTGTACCGCAACCTGCTCCGTAGAAAAACACGTGTGTTACGACTTCGGCATTAGATTTTAATTCTTTACTTTTCTTAATTAATTTTTTAAGCTTTTTCTCAGATAAAATGGCTGGATTTAATCCTTTAGTACGGATTTTGTCCATTAATTTATTTCCGTTTTTATCTACTGCTAACCAATCTGATTTGGTAGAACCGCTATCAACAATTAAAATCATAAGTTTTGAATTAAAGTGTTATTAACGTTACGCTAAATACGTTTTATTTGAAAACGAAACGCTAAAATGAGATCCCGATATGCAACGAGATTTGTTTAACTAGCTATTCTGTTTTCATTTAAAAAAACAAAATAGATTTAAACTAAAAAAACCACAGCATTATTCAAAAGAATAACGCTGTGGAAATTTATAAATAATTTATTAAAGAGCTCCGATATGTTGCGCTAAGTCAACTAATTTAGTTGAATAACCAAACTCGTTATCATACCAAGAAACTAATTTTACAAAACCATCATTTAATGCCATACTAGCATTAGCATCGAAAGTACTTGTTTTAGGCTCAGATACGAAATCTTGAGATACAACACCTTCTTCAGTATAACCTAATACACCAGCTAATTCACCTTCAGAAGCTTCTTTTAAAGCAGCTTTAACTTCAGCCCATGGCGCTGGTTTTTCTAAACGACAAGTTAAATCTACAACAGATACATCTACAGTAGGAATTCTAAAAGCCATACCAGTTAAGATACCGTTTAAAGAAGGAATTACTTTTCCAACAGCTTTAGCCGCTCCAGTTGAAGCAGGTACAATGTTGTTTAAAGAAGCACGTCCTAATCTGTAATCTTTTTTAGAAACACCATCTACAGTAGATTGTGTTGCCGTTGCAGCGTGAACTGTTGTCATTAAACCTTCAGCGATTCCGAATTTATCGTGAATTACTTTAGCTAATGGCGCTAAACAGTTAGTAGTACAAGATGCGTTAGATACAATTGTATTTGCAGCAGTAATATCTTTATGGTTTACACCCATAACGAACATTGGTGCATCAGCAGATGGTGCAGAAATTGCAACCTTCTTAGCTCCAGCTTTAATGTGTTTACCTGCACCTTCTAAAGTTGTGAAGATACCTGTACAATCTAAAACAACGTCTGCTCCTACAGCATCCCATTTTAAATCTTCTGGGTTACGTTCTGCAGTTACTCTAATTGTGTTTCCGTTTACAATTAAGTTACCATCTTTAGTGTCGATAGTTCCATCAAACTGTCCGTGAACAGAATCATACTTTAATAAGTAAGCTAAATGATCTACATCTAATAAATCATTAATCCCTACTACTTCAATATCATTTGATCTAGAAGCTGCTACTCTAAAGGCAATTCTACCTATTCTACCAAATCCGTTAATTCCAATTTTTAATTTTGACATAATCGTGTTTATAAATGTTTAAGTGCTCATTATATCTGAGACACGCAATAATTCTAAGTTTATTTTTGTTTTTCCTTTAATGGCATTATCTAAAGGTGTAAGTTCCATTTTTCCATTTAAAAGACCTACCATATAATTGGTTTGTCCGTTTAACATAGATTCAACAGCTTTTACGCCCATTCTACTTGCTAATACTCTATCGAAACATGAAGGTGATCCACCACGTTGCATGTGTCCTAGAACAGATACACGTACATCATAGTTTTCCATGTTTTCATCAACGTAGTCTTTTAATTCGAAAATATTCTTTCCAATTTTATCGCCTTCAGCAACAATAACTATACTTGAAGATTTTCCCGTTTTTCTACTTTTATTAAGAGAATCTACTAATCTATCTAATCCTAAATCTTCTTCAGGAATTAAAATTTCTTCAGCACCACCAGCAATTCCTGCGTTTAAAGCAATATGCCCAACATCGCGCCCCATAACCTCAATAAAGAATAAACGGTTATGTGAACTTGCTGTATCTCTAATTTTATCGATAGCTTCTACAACCGTATTAAGTGCGGTATCAAAACCTAATGTATGTGATGTTCCTACAATATCATTATCAATAGTTCCTGGAATACCCATTACTGGGAAACCAAATTCTTGATTAAATATAAGAGCTCCGGTAAAAGATCCGTCTCCTCCTACTACAACCAAACCATCAACATTATTATCAAGTAAGTTTTTATGTGCTTTTTTTCTACCTTCTTCTGTTCTAAACTCTTTAGATCTAGCAGATTTAAGTATGGTACCACCTTTGTTGATTATACCTCTAACACTTCTGGCGTTCATTTCTTTGAAGTCGCCTTCAATCAAACCTTCATATCCTCTGTAAACTCCAACACACTCTACACCATGATAAGCTGCAGTTCTAACAACTGAACGTATTGCTGCATTCATTCCTGGAGAATCTCCTCCTGAAGTTAAAACAGCTATTTTTTTAATCGTTTTCGGCATTAATTTTCTAAATTTAATAGCGTAAAATTACTAAACATAATGCATATATCTATAGCATTTATTATAAATTAATATGAATTTGTGACTATAACGTTTTAGTATTTAAGACTAAAACGATTTATTTAGACTAAAAAAGGGTAATCGTATGAGATACAGGACGAAAAAGCTATTTAATTTTTAGAAGATGACTTAACTGAAATGAAATCTGGCAATGCACTTTCTACTTTATTATCGTCTACTTCAGGAATTGGTTCTTTATCTTTTTTAGCTTTTTTGAAGAGTTTTTGAAGCAATTCTTTAAAGGTATCAAAATCTACATTATAAGACAATCCTACACCTTGTGTATAACCAATATCTTCACCAAAATTTTGAATGCTATTTTCTCTATTGAATACTTGTGCGGTAAGTGTTCCATCTTCATTTAATAAAAAATCGATTTCTACATCGCCTGCTACAACAGTTTCGGTAGCACCACCAACAGGCACACCTACTTTACCATTTATTAAAACACGGTCGCTAATTTGGGTTTGTAAGGTTACCCCAAAACGGTCGTCGGTCTGATAGTCTGCACGGTTTTGTCCAGCTTCATAATTTATACCTACATTAACCTTACTATCGCCAGAAGTAAAAATACCGTTTAATATACCATTAAGTCGCTCTGCAATGGTACCAGAAGCATTTATATCGTTTATACCGCTTGAAAAAGAACCTGTTGTAATAAGGAACAAGGCTTGTCTATCTCTTTCGTCTTTAGATTCTAAACGATAATTAAGCTCCGATTTAATTATTGAATTTACATTAGGGAATTCAAAACCAAAACTAGGATCTAACTGTTCTAAATCACCATTTAAACTAATATTTACTTCAACAGGAATACTTCTATTTATTGGATTATCTAATAAAGGAGACGGATTGGTTTGCGTTTTATAAGTGGCAAGCATATCGATTTCTGGTTCTGCCGGCTCCCCTTCCCAAGCAATAGTACCACCGGGTTGTACGGTGAATTCCTTTTGAATTAAGCCAGCATATGCAAAATTATAAACTCCTTCGAACACAGAGAAATCACCCCACATATCGAATTTGCCATTGGTATTTATTTCTACTAACAAACCACCAACACCACGTCCTTTTAGCGCATGTCCCGTTTCTTTGTCGATTATCAATTCTACTTCGGCATCTTCTGTGACATCTAATTCGAAATCAAGCTCTAGTCCTTTTATTTCTTCAACTACAACATCAACCCCTTTTTTTCTAGCTTCTTTTTCTTCTTTAGTTATAAAATGGATATAAGAGTTATCACCAAACGATTCTGCATCACTTAACGGAATTTTAAATACGGTACCTCGTTTTGTTTCTCCAACAACACTAATAACTAATTGCTCTGTTGGGCCGTAAATACTTGCTCTACCACCAATAAAACCAGTACCATAATATAATGACTCTTCGGTTTCTTCGGTATCTAGAATTAATAAACGTGGTGTTGTAATGTCTAAACCTAGGCTCCACTTACCAAAATTTACATGACTTAACGAGCCGTTTAAAAATCCAATAGAATTATGTTTTGTATCTGTTAACCTTATTCTATTAAAAATAAAACTTTGATTTTTTAGAGTTACCGATGCATTCGTGTTAAAATTGTAATCTACATTAAGGTATGGAATACCTAGACCTCCATTTTTCACAATTAACTCGCCATTTATATCTGGTTTACTTAGATTTCCAATTACGTTAACATTACCATTTGCTTCGCCTCGAATGTTTGATAATACGCCATCTAATAACGGGTTTAAAGGGTATAAATTAAAGGCGTTAAAGTCTAAATCAACATCGATTGTAGAATTTCTTCCAGAAACAAAAATATCGCCTTTTGCAGCAAAAGACTTTGTAATATCGTTTTTTATAGTCGCATCTACTTTGTAATTGGTTAAGGATTCGTTTCCTTTTATTGTAGCATCAAAAGAGCCTAAAAGAAAATTATTAACCTTAAAATCGTCAATAACAATAGTTGAGTTTGGAAGATAACTTCCGTTTTGTTGTAATATATCTAATTTACCATTTACATTTCCTGCTAAAGATAAACTATCAATATCGGGAGTTATTTTAGCTAAATCGACGTTTGTAAAATTTAGCTTAATATCCTTTTGTGTGGAATCTCTAACAAATCCGGAAAGTTTAATTTCTTCGTTATTATGATTAATTCTAAACTTATCTATATCAAACTTAGTAAGTGTTTTATTGAATGATATTTTATGAAACTTATCTTGGTTTTCATTAATTAACCATTTATTATCTTTTATAGTAACATCGGATTGTTTAAACCCTATAACCGATTCATTTTCGTTATTTATAGTATGAAAGAAACTTAAGTTATACATATCTTTATTACGCTTTCCTCCAGAGAATTCTGAACGCATAAAAAGCGTATCGTTTACAGTTACGTTTATTAAATTGAATTTAGAAACGTTGTAGAATTTTGTGTTTAAACTATCTATTTCTACATAGGTATTAAAAAGCGGGTTACTATTATCTACTTGCAACTCTATATTGTTTGCAAAGTTTTTTAAATATTTAATTTTTGGCGATTTGAATGTGAGTTTAAAGTTTTCTTCTTCACTTTCAACCCGACCTCTAATAAAGGTGTTTTTCGCTAATTCTAACTCAGGATAAATAACTTCAACAATTTTATTATAAATTTTAAAATTAAAGTCTATGCTCTGGTTTGTATCTACTTCATGCGGCAAATAGTTGGTATAAATGTGCCCAATTGAGTTTTCAAATAACTTTTTTAAATCCTTTAAAAAGAAACGTCCTTTTAATTCACCTTCAATAATATCAGGAGAATTAAACTCTACAAAACGGATATCGTCTTCAAACCGCGAAGACACATTAAATTTATCAAAGAAATACGTGTCGTTTTCATTTTTATACATGGTTTTAGTAAATGAAATCTTTCCAAAAGCATCATCAAGACTACTACTATTCATGTTCATGTTAACCTTACTCTTAAAAATAGAAATACTATCTTTCTTTATAAAATTTAGTGTATTTAAATCTGCGTAATCAACTATAGCTTCAAAATCATACTTTCTAACAGCTTCAGAGAAATCTATTAAACCTGCGAAATTTAGTTTTAAACTTTTATCATTTACATTTAAGTTTCCATCAAATATTTTATTCTGAACATTACCAGCTACTTTTATTTTAGTGTAGTTATAATCATTATAAACCAACTCGAAAACGTCTCCTTTTACTTGTGTATCAATTTTTTCGGCAGTAAAACCTTTACCATTAACATCAAAATCTAAAGATCCAAATCCAACATTAGGATCGTTTAAAAACACCCCGAAATCGAATTGATTAAAAACAATATTCCCTTTATAATCTGCATTATCAATATCATTAATTTTAGTGATTTCTAAATTAGAATCCACCAGCCCTAACTCGGTATCTATTTCGATATCTGCAATAACTTTTGAAGAGGTAATTTGAGAATTTCCAACAATCGTAAAATAGCCTAATCTATTAAATGAAGACGGAATTGCTTCGCCCAAAACATTTGGTAACAAAGCCGTTAAGTCTTTATATGTTGAGGATAAATTGTTGAAATTTCCATTCATGTAAAAATCGTCGTCCTGCTTACTAAATAAATTTTTGAAATTAATATCACCATAAACTCTAGTGTTATAATTTGTATTCAGCTTTAAATTATTGGTTTGTAAATTGTTTAAAGTTCCAGAGAAATCTGCACTAAATTTCGCGTATTGATTTGCACCAAATTCATTGTAAAACGTATTAAGTTCATCTAATTGAACATTAGAATCTTTAAAACTTGCATCAACAACAACTTTATCTACAAAAAACTGCAAGTCTTCTCGTTTATATAAGAACTTTAAATCGCCATTTAAAACAGAATGAGGCGTTTTTATTTGAAGATTTGCAAACGTCATGTCTGTTAACGTATATGCGAAATCGGTCATTAAATTCTTTACCTCTACACCTCTACTATCTTTAAAAGATAAGGTATTTATTCGCATGCTTACATCGCTTCCATTAATTAAAAAATTAGTGGCATTGATATTTAAATTTTCGAAATGAAGCACTTTGGTTGTTTCTTTGTTTTCATCTGAAAGCATAAAAACACTATTGTAAATGGAAACATCGCTCGATGATAGTAAAAAGTTACTCTTACCTGTTCTTGGGTTATCACTTTCAAATCGATCTACAAAAATATCCAGATTTGTATCTGAATCTCCTTTATATGTTTTAATATGAAATAAAAGATTTTCAATATCAATGTCGCCAAAATTTAGCTTACCATTTGCTAGGTTTCCAAAATTTAGTATTGACGTGTTTAATTCTTGAATACTTATTAGGGTGTCTTTTTTATAATCTTCAATGTAAATACTTTTTATTTCTACATCGCCATTAAACTGTAAACTAACCTTATCTATATTAATGTTGGTTTTAAACTCGTCGTTTAATCGTTTTGTAGCATATTTACCTAGGACAGTTTGAACAGCGGGAATAGAGAGTATCAACACCGTAATGATGAAGCATAGTAGCATAATGCCTGCTACTTTTAACGCTATTTTTAGAAATTTTTTAATGCCCTT
The DNA here is from genome assembly GCF_044594645.1 of Algibacter sp. R77976. GTDB lineage: Bacteria > Bacteroidota > Bacteroidia > Flavobacteriales > Flavobacteriaceae > Algibacter_B. The sequence goes on along the minus strand of NZ_CP138989.1, from coordinate 2,724,617 downwards.
AAAGTTATAACTTTATTAAGAATAAACTACTTTTGTATTTACGAATAAAGTAACAGCTGAGATGTTTATTCGTTTTCAAAATTAACAATTATTGTGCCTAAAACTTATTAATGTCTTCACAAAATATTTACATTCTTGGAATTGAGTCGTCTTGCGACGATACTGCGGCTTCTATTATCCATAACGGGCGCATTTTAAGCAATGTTGTTGCTAGCCAAAAAATACATGAAGAATATGGTGGTGTTGTACCAGAATTGGCCTCTCGAGCGCACCAACAAAACATTGTTCCGGTTGTACATCAAGCCATTGAAAAAGCGGGCATTACAAAAGATGACTTACACGCTATTGCATTTACGAGAGGACCTGGATTAATGGGGAGTTTATTAGTAGGAACGTCTTTTGCAAAATCTTTAGCCTATGGTTTAAACATTCCGTTAATTGATGTAAACCACATGCAAGGGCATATTTTAGCGCATTTTATTGATGAAGATGGTTTTGATAAACCACCATTTCCGTTTTTAGCAATGACCATTTCTGGCGGACATACACAAATTGTTAGAGTTGATAACTATTTTGACATGACCGTTATTGGTGAAACTATAGATGATGCCGTTGGAGAAGCTTTCGATAAAAGTGGTAAAATTCTAGGTTTAGGTTATCCTGCAGGTCCAGAAATTGATAGACGTGCGGCATTAGGAAATCCTAAAGCTTTTAAATTTACAAAACCCAAAGTTGGTGGTTTAAACTTTAGTTTTTCTGGTTTTAAAACTGCCGTGCTTTATTTTATACAGCGAGAGGTTAAAGCTAACCCAAATTTTATAGAAGAAAACTTAAATGATATTTGTGCATCTATTCAATACACAATTATTGGCATTCTAATTGACAAATTAAAATTAGCAACAAAAGAAACAGATATAAACCACATTGCTATTGGCGGTGGTGTTTCTGCTAATTCTGGCATACGACAAGCCTTAAAAGATGGCGAACAGAAATTTGGATGGACAACCTATGTACCTAAATTTGAATTCACTACAGATAATGCTGCAATGATTGCAATTGTTGGCTATTTAAAATATTTAGAAGGCGATTTTGCTGAGCAGGATGTTGTGGCTTCGGCTAGGTTGAAGATTTAATGATAAAACAATTACATACAAAAACTCATCTTTATTTTTGGGCAACTGCGGCAATAACGGTATTAACTGGATATGACTATTATACTAATATTAGTTATGAAGCTTTAGAAATAAATGTAAATGACACATATTATGTTATTTCAAATTTAGACATCACTATTTTAATTGCATACGCATTAGCCTTTATTGGGTTGATATATTACTTACATGCTGTATTTAGAGTTCCTCTCATTAAATTTTTAACAACCATTCATACTCTAGCAACCATTGGATGTATTATCCTTTATTTTTTAAGTCCATTTTTACCTTTGAAAAACGACAAGGAATTCCCGCTTTTTGATGATGAAATTTATATTGATTCGTTCTTGATCATTATTGGGAGCGTTTTTATATTTACTCAAACCTTATTATTATCTAATTCAATTATTAGTATAATCAAGCGATATAGACAAAACAAGAAGTTATAAACAATCCCTTCTTAAAAACTTATTTGGGCTTTAATCATATGGCTCACTATTCCTTTTAAATTTGAAATTGAATTAAAACCTACATTTATGTTTAAAAAATTACTTATTCTATTAGCATTTAGTACATCCTCTTTTTTAATAGCTCAAACTTCAACCGAAAAAGAGCTAGAAATTCTTGAAACCCCAGAACAAGCTGAAAGCTATTTAGAAACAAAAAAGTCTAAAAAAAATAAACTCATTACGTTTAATGAAGAAAAACACAAAACCATTTTAGCCAAAGAACTTTTTAAACTTAGAATTGGCGGAACAAAAATTAATGAAAGAGAGTTTGAAAAAACATATTATAAAGTCATTAGTAAAACAAAAAAAACATACCATAGAATTGCTTATATTTATATAGATGGGTCTAAAAATAGTTTAAACGAAATAAATGAATTTAGAGATAAAATAATAGCAAAGTATAATAATGGTGCCCCGTTTGATTTTTTAGCAAAACAATATTCTAAGGATGATAATG